>NZ_CP011853.1:3163376-3796051 GCF_001305675.1 Gordonia phthalatica | reverse complement strand
ATGCCGTGTTCGTCGGCGAACGCCGCGAGGGCCTCCTTCGATTCGGCGGCGCCGATGAAACCGACGGGGCAGCCGATGATCGCGGCCGGCCGCGGAGCTCCGGCGATCAGCATCTCCAGGAGATGGAACAGGGCGGTCGGGGCGTTGCCGATCGCGACGACGGCACCGTCGAGCATCGGCTCCCACAGCGAGACCGCGGCCGCGGTCCGCGTGGTGCCCCAGTCGGCGGCGAGGTCGGCGACGCGCGGGTCGCCGAGGAGGCAGTGGACGTCGTTGGCGGCGGGCAGTCGACCGGCGGTGACGCCGCGGGCCACCATCTGGGTGTCGGCGAGGATCGGCCGCCCGGCGTTCAACGCGGCACGACCGTCCGCGAGCAGCCGCGCGTGGATCACCAGGTCGTCGACCAGATCGGTCTGCCCGCTCGCGTGGATCATCCGGACGGCCAGCTTCTCGGCGTCGGCCGGTACCCGGCTCAGGTCGGACTCGGCACGGATGGTGGCGAACGAACGGTCGTAGATGCCTGCGCCGGACGTGAGGTAGTCGTAGGCGCGCGGCGGGGCCGTGAGGTCGGCAACGGCGGTGCGGTCGGTCGGGGCGGGATTCATGAGTTCTCCGGGATCAGGACGCCGTGCCACGGGGTCAGCACGACGCGGTCGGCGCCCCAGCCCGCGATGTCACTGCGGGTGAGGCCTTCGAGGGCGTCGACGTGGTGGCCGCCGGGAACGCGGCCGTAGGGGAGTGGTTCGGTGCGGACGCACGACTGCGGCGCGGGCGTGCACGCCGCGCACAGCGGCGCGGGGAGCTCGGCGACGTGCCAGGCGGCGGTCGGACCGGAGCCTCGGTGGTCGAGGAAGCGAAGGGCCAGGCGGACCAGTGTTGCGGCGGCGTCGTCGAGCGGGAGCACCGGGCCGAAGGTCTTCCCGACACGGAGTTGGCAGTTCGCACCGTCGAGGGCGATGAGGCCGAGGTCGCGGTGGCGGTCGTGCAGATCACTGCGGCCGTCGTCGAGGACGAATAGGAACCGGCCGGGCAGCTCCGCCAGTCGAGGCTCGGCGAGCAGCCGGCGGTCGAGGTCGGCGAGGACTGGACGCAGATCCGCACGACCGCCCGCGAGCCCGGTCTGCGGCGAGACCAGGATGTTGCGGGCCAAGTCGTGATTGCGCGACGGCAGCAGCCCGGTCGCCTCGATGGCGGCGACCACGGGGCCGATGAGGGAGCCGTCGATCGCAGGCAGCGCGCGCAGCTGCAGGTTGGCGCGTCCGGTGACGTGGATCAGGCCGTCGCCGTGCAGGTCGGCGATCTCGGCCAGCGTGAGCAGGCTGGAGACGGAGACCTGTCCGCCGGGCACCCGGATGCGGGTCAGAGCGCCGTCGTCCGCGGCCCATGGGCGGAGTACGCCGGGGCATCGGTCGGGACGCGTTCGCGTCGGAGTCGACACTTCCATCCTCGAGGTCGGGGGCTCTGCGCGTCACCCCAAGTACTGACCTCGCGGTGTCACCGCAAGGGCCAGCAGGTCTTCGGACTCGGGATCGTCCGGGACGGAACGCCTTCCCGGGACTCTTGGTCCCAGTGGCTGCGCGAGACCCTGTCTCGCGTCGTGCTCCGCCCGTCACCCACACCGCTGCGCGTCAGTTCCGGACTCTCACCGGATTCCCTGACCGGCCGTTCTCACGGACAGTCGACTGGCCCTCGCAGCGTAGCAAGCCGCCGGAAGACGGGACCGTTCCAGTCTCGCCCCAGGCTGGTGTCTCGCGCTGGGGCGAAACTGCAACAGCTCGAGACTGCCGTCGGCGCACGATGACTGGACTGATCTCAGCGGCACTCAGTAGTGGTATCGCGCTTGGAGGATGATCAGGTCGTCGTCGATGACGAGGTAGACGAGTCGGTGCTCGTCGGTGATGCGCCTGGACCAGGCTCCCGAGGCTCCGTACTTGAGTTGTTCGGGCTTGCCGATGCACTCGAAGGGGTCGCGGAGGCACGCATCGATCAGGGTGTTGATTCGTTTCAGAATCCGGCGGTCCGCAGTCTGCCAGTGCTTGTAATCGTTCCAGGCCGAGGGGTCCCAGACCAGGCGCATTCAGACGTCTCGGTCGAGGTCGTGGGTCTCTGTCGTGCCTGCACGGGCACGCTCGTAAGCATCGAGCAGACGGCGAGCGTTGGCGGGGGAGCGGAACAGGTAGGCCGTCTCCTGCCATGCCGCGTACTCGTCGGCGGGCATGAGAACCGCATTGCCGTGACGGGACACGATCTCGACGGCCTCGTGGTCGGCATTGACCCGCTCGATCAGGGGAAACAGGGTCTTACGGGCCTCACTGGCGCTGATGGACATGACATCACCTCAGAATGTGAGTGGTACAAGGTCACGGTACCACTTCGGGTTGCGCTACACCGACGACTTCCGGGCCGTCTGCACGATCAGGAAGATCAGGAACGGGCCGCCGACCGCGGCGGTCACCACGCCGACGGGGAGCCCGCCGGGAAGCGCACCGCGGCAGACGATGTCCGCGAGCAACACCATGGCGGCACCGATCAAGCCGGAGAAGACGGGTGTCGGCTGCGCGGTCTTCGCCAGGCGCAGCGCGATCTGCGGCGCCACCAGACCGACGAAGGCGATGGGGCCGGCCGCCGACACGGCCAGGGACGCCACGACCACCGCGACCAGCAGCGTTCCGTAGGTGACGACGCCGAGGCGGACGCCGAGACCGCGCGCCACGTCGGGGCCCAGACCGCTGACTGTGAGGGGTCGGGCGATGATCGCCGTCCACGCGAGACCGATGGCGGCGGCGATCATCACCGGCGCAACCGAGCTCCAGCCGGTACCGCCGAGGGAGCCGACGATCCAGCGCTGCGCGGTCGACGAGTCGTGCACGTCGGCGCGCGACAGCAGATAGCCGACCACCGCCTGCATCATCCACGTCATGCCGACGCCGATCAGGATCAGCCGCAGCGTGCTGGTGACGACCTGACCCCTGCTCCAGGCCAGCAGGTACATGAGGAAGGCGGTCGCCAGGCCGCCGAGCAGCGCCGAGGTGGGGACGCCGATGGACGCGAAGACCGAGCCGAAGCCGGTGCTGGTCGAGGTGACCGCCAGGACCACGCCGACGCTCGCGCCGGAGGTGATGCCCAGCAGATCGGGGGTAGCCAGCGGATTGCGGGTGATGACCTGCGTCAGGCAGCCGGACAGGGCCAGGCCGAAGCCGGCGAAGGCCGCGATGAGCACGCGCGGGAGGAGGTCGTCGAAGACGACGATGTTCTCCGCCACGCGGCCGCCGCCCAGCAGGATGCGTGCGGTGTCGACGGGCGTGGTGAAACCGACGGACAGCCCGACGACCATCAGCAGGAGGGTGGTCACGACGCCGATGCCGGTGCAGATCGCCAGCCGCGGTCGGACCACCCAGGAGGTGGGACCGATGTCGAGAGCGCGAGTGCGGGTGGTCATACCGTGGGAAGCCTCCTGCGACGAACCATGAGCATCAGCATCGGCCCGCCGATCAGCGCGAGGACGACACTCACCTGCGCCTCCCCGGGGCGTGCGACGACGCGGCCGAGGACGTCGCACACCAGGATCAGAAGCGCGCCGGCCAGGGCCGAGTAGGGGACGATCCATCGGTAGTCGGGGCCGGTGATCGCCCGGGCCAGATGCGGAACCACCAGGCCGAGGAAGACGATGGGGCCGCACGCGGCGGTCGCGGCGCCGGCCAGCAGGGCGATGCCGAGGACGCCGCCCGCGCGGATCAGGCCGACGCGGCCGCCGAGTGCGGTGGCCATGTCGTCGCCCAGGCTCAACACATTCAGCGACCAGCCCCCGATCAAGGCCAGGACCAGTCCGACGACGATGAACGGCAGGGTGGTCCAGAGGACGTCGGGGTCGTGCCGGATGGCGCCGACGTTCCAGAAGCGCCAGGTGTCGAGGCTGGCGCCGTCGATCAGGACGAGCGCCGAGGAGACGGCGGTGAGGCACGCGGTGAGTCCCGCGCCCGCGAGGACCAGAGTCAGCGGCGACGATCCGGTGACGTTGGCGAGGCCGAAGACCGCGGCGGCCGCGATCAGCGCACCGACCAGCCCGAGGACTGTGTTGACCAGAGTGCCGGACGTGCCGAAGACGAAGGCGCCGATGACCACGGCGCAGGCGGCACCCGCATTGATGCCGAGCAGGCCGGGGTCGGCGAGCGGGTTGCGGGTGTGCCCCTGGGTGAGGGCGCCGGCCGCGCCGATCGCCAGTCCCACCACCAGGCCGAGGACGGTGCGGGTGAGCCTGCGGTCGTAGAGGTCGGGCAGTCCGGCACCGGAGAGAGCGGTCCGGAGCGCGTCGACGGTCTCGCTCCACGGCACCACGCGTGAGCCGATCGCGACGGATGCCATGAAGGCGATCGCGATCGCGATCACCAGAAAGACGACTCCCAACCCCTTCTTCACAAAGGATTACCTTACCTAACTATGGAGGGAGCTCTCTCGTCGGGATCGGCCGGTCGGACGGATGAATCGCATGAGCGGGTGAGGTTTGCTGAACGATTCGGTAACAAGGCACTGTGACGCCGACGATAGGAGGGTAAGGGTTGGGGACACACCTTGACCCACCGACCGATGACACGAAAGGCTTTCGACATGAAGAAGTCCCTGACACGGATTGCGACGGTCGCCGTCGCTGCGGGCGCCATCGGCGCCGGCACTCTCGTCGCCGCGCCGCAGGCGCAGGCTGCAGGCCCGGGTGATCTCGCGATCATCGGTGGCGTCAGCTGCACCTTCTCCCCGTGGGGCCCCAACTGGTCCGACGGTCCCCAGTGGCAGATGCACCGCTGGATGGGTGTCGTCAACGTCGGCGGATCCACGATGACCGGCGTCACCGTCACCGAGTTCGGCGGTCCCACCAAGTGGGTCCCGGCCAACAAGGCGAAGGGCACCAAGGTCGGCCAGCTGAAGCCGGGTCAGGCCTCGATCCTGTTCTCCACCAAGTGGAAGGGCTGCTGGCCCGCCTCCATCTCCGGCTACGCCATCGCCAACCAGGTCGAGAACCCGATGAACAACGTCGGCTTCTGGCAGAACGTCCGCCAGGCTCCGCCGAAGGACGGCCAGAACGGCAAGATCGAGGAGAAGCCCACCAGCTAGTGTCTCCGGCGATCACGCCCAAGACGAACGACGAGACCCGCCCCGAATTCTCGGGGCGGGTCTCGTCGTTGTCTGTGCCGTGACTACTTCTGAACCTTGCTCGGCTCCGAGGCGGCGAGCATGTCTTCACGCTCGACCACCTTCACGCGCTCGCGGCCCTGGGCGGCGCCGAGGTTGCGCTCGTGCTCGTCGAGGCGGTACCAGCCGTCCCAGGTGGTGAACGGGATCTTGCGCTCGTTGAGCAGCTCGATCACCGCCTCCTCCGAGGGGGACTCGGCGGGGTTCAGGTGGTCGTTCTTCATGTCGTCGATGATGCACTCGACGGTCTCCGAGGCGTCGCCCTTGGTGTGGCCGATGAGGCCGACGGGGCCGCGCTTGATCCAGCCGGTGGTGTATAGACCGGTCAGGTGCTTGCCCTCGTCGAAGACGCGTCCGGCCTCGTTGGGGATGACGCCGGCCTGATCGTCGAACGGGATGTCCGGGACGTTGTCCGATAGGTAGCCGACGGCGCGGTACACGGCGGTCACATCCCAGTCGCGGGTCTTGCCGGTGCCCTTCACGTTGCCGGTGCCGTCGAGCTGGTTGCGCTCGGTGCGCAGGCCGACCACCTTGCCGTCCTCGCCGAGGATCTCGACGGGGTTCTCGAAGAAGTGCAGGAACAGCTTGTGGATCGCACCCTGCTTGGGCTCGCGGATCGCGTAGTTCTCGATGATCGTCGCGACCTGGTCGGTGATCTTGCTGGACCGGCGCGCGACGGCCGAACCCTCGTCGTAATCGATGTCTTCGGGGTCGACGATGACCTCGATGTTCGGCGAGTGGTCGAGCTCCTTGAGTTCGAGCGGCGTGAACTTGGCCTGGGCGGGACCCCGGCGACCGAAGACGTGGACCTCGACGGCCTTGTTGGCCTTGAGTCCCTGGTACACGTTGTCCGGGATCTCGGTCGGAAGGAGTTCGTCGCCGGTCTTGGCGAGCACTCGGGCCACGTCGAGGGCGACGTTGCCGACGCCGATGACGGCGACCTTCTCCTGCTCCAGTGGCCATTCGCGCGAGAAGTCCGGGTGGCCGTCGTACCAGGCGACGAACTCGCCTGCGCCGTAGCTGCGCTCCAGGTCGACGCCCGGGATCTTCAGCGCGCGGTCGTCGGTGGCTCCGGTGGAGAAGACGATCGCGTCGTAGAGCTTGCGCAGATCGGTCAGCGTGATGTCGGTGCCGTAATCGATGTTGCCGAGCAGGCGGACCTGCGGCTTGTCGAGCACCTTGTGCAGTGCGTTGATGATGCCCTTGATGCGCGGGTGATCCGGGGCGACGCCGTAACGGATCAGGCCGAACGGGGCGGGCATGCGCTCGAACAGGTCGATGCTCACGCCGCGCTGGGATGCCGTCTCCGACTTCATCAGCGCATCAGCGCAGTAGATGCCGGCAGGTCCGGCGCCGACGATCGCGACCCGCAAGGGGCGGCTGTTGTCACTCATGAACTGGTGCTTCCTCAGCTGGTTGGACAGGGATGCCTCCTACGTTATGTCTTGGCGCGCCACCGCCAAAATTTCCGTGTGAGGTATGCCTCAGTTGAATGAGCGGTGGAGAAAACTCTTGACGAATCAGGCTCGATGACCATCACCTCAGAAGGGTGCTCCACGCGCTAAGCCGCAGGTGCGGGGCCGATAGACTCGGATCTCATGAACGTAGACGAGCCCGCCGTGGACGGCCCGGACGACGAACAGACAGCCGAAGAACCGCGTTCGTGGAAGGCCGCGCTCCCCATGATGATCGCGGGCGGACTGGTCCTCGCGATCCTCGCCTGGATCGGCATCTCGGCACTGGCGAGCCCCTCCGAGGAGCGGATCTCGGATTCGGCGAAGGTTCAGCTGACGGTCAATCAGATGTACAGCGCGATGGGCACCCTGAACTATGAGCGCTACCGCGCGTCGTTCTGCGCCGCCGACGTGGCCGCGAAGGAGTTCCCGACCTCGGTGCAGTTCGCCGACGACAACCGCGCCGACAACGACGCCAAGGGCAAGATCGTCGTCTCGAGCATGGACGTGGAGGTGACCGGTGATCGCGCCGCGGTCACCGCGCACTGGAACCGGCAGAACGACGAGAACGCCAAGCAGAAGACGCAGTTGACGCTGGTCAACGAGAAGGGCGAATGGAAGGTGTGCGGACGATGACGATCACCGGAAACGTGACGTGCGAGCAGGCGTGGGAGCGTCTGTCGGAGAATCCGCGAGCCGTGCTGGTGGATTGCCGGACCCAGGCCGAGTGGAACTTCGTCGGCGTCCCCGACATCAGCTCGATCGGCAAGCGGACCGTCTTCGTCGAGTGGCTCGGATACCCGGACGGCGCGCTGAACCCGGCGTTCGTCGACCAACTGCGTGCCGCGGGTGTCACGGAGACCGACGAGGTCCTGTTCCTGTGCCGCTCCGGTCACCGTTCGCTCGGCGCCGCCGAGGCTGCGCTCGCCGCCGGTTACGAGCAGGCGTACAACATTCTGGACGGGTTCGAAGGCCCGATCGACGCCGACGGGCACCGCGGCGGCGCAGGGTGGCGAGCCGCGTCGCTGCCGTGGCAACAGTCATAAGGAGAACCGAACCGTGAGCCGAGAACTACCTGATTGGGTGTCGCCCGAGACCGTCGCAGTTCGCGGCGGAATCCTCCGTTCGGGCTTCTTCGAGACCTCCGAGGCGCTGTTCATGAACAGCGGTTACGTCTACGAGTCCGCAGAAGCAGCCGAACGCGCCTTCACCGGCGAGGACCAGCGCTTCGTCTACACCCGCTACGGCAACCCGACCGTCGCGATGTTCCAGGAACGTCTGCGTCAGATCGAGGGCACCGAGGCCTGCTTCGCGACCGCCAGCGGCATGGCCGCCGTCTTCGTCGCGCTGGCCGCGCTGCTGAAGAAGGGCAATCGCGTCGTCGCCGCCCGCAGCCTGTTCGGCTCGTGCTTCGTCATCTGCAACGAGATCCTGCCCGCGTGGGGGGTGGAGACCGAGTTCGTCGACGGCGAGGACCTGGAGCAGTGGGAACGCGCGCTCTCCACGCCCGCCGACGCCGTGTTCTTCGAGACGCCGTCCAACCCGATGCAGACCCTCGTCGACGTCCGCAAGGTCTCGGAACTGGCGCACGCCGCCGGCGCGAAGGTGGTGCTCGACAACGTCTTCGCCACCCCGCTGCTGCAGAGCGGCACTGAGATGGGCGCCGACGTGATCGTCTACTCGGGCACCAAGCACATCGACGGCCAGGGCCGTGTGATGGGCGGCGCCGTGCTCGGCACCGAGGAGTTCATCGACGGTCCCGTGAAGGCGATGATGCGCCACACCGGTCCCGCGCTGAGCCCGTTCAACGCGTGGGTGATGCTCAAGGGCCTGGAGACCATGAAGATCCGCCTGGATCAGTCGGTCGCCACCGCGCTGCGCGTCGCCGAGTTCCTCGACGCCGATCCCCGCGTCGCGAAGGCGATCTACCCCTTCCTGACGTCGCACCCGCAGTACGAGCTCGCGAAGTCGCAGATGTCCGGCGGCGGAACCGTCATCACGTTCGAGCTCGCCGAGCAGGCGGGCAAGACCGGTAAGGAGGCCGCATTCGCGATGCTGAACCGTCTCCAACTCATCGACATCTCCAACAACCTCGGCGACGCCAAGAGCCTGATCACCCACCCGGCCACCACCACGCACCGCGCGATGGGGCCGGAGGGTCGTGCCGCCATCGGTCTCACCGACTCGATGCTCCGCCTGTCCATCGGTCTGGAGAACCCGGAAGACCTGCTGCGCGACCTCGACGCCGCACTGGGCTGACGTTCAACCGGCGAGAGGCGACGGAACCGGCCCCAGCGCCGACAGCACCGTCTGGAACTTGGCCGTCGTCTCGGCGACCTCGGCGTCGGGGTCGGAGCCTGCGACGATGCCGCCGCCCGCCCACGCGGTGACGGTGGACGCCGCGGTGTCGAGCTCCAGGCAGCGGATCGAGACCACCCACTCGCCGTCGCCCGCGGCGTCGCACCAGCCGACGGCGCCCGCGTAGAAGTCGCGCGGCCCCTCGATCTCGCCGATCAGTTCGGCGGCCGCAGCGGTGGGAGTCCCGCACACGGCGGGGGTGGGGGAGAGCAGCGCGGCGAGGTCGAGCGCGGTGATCGTGGGATCGACCAGCCGACCGACGATGGGGGTCGCCAGATGCCACACGTGCTCGGTGGCGATGGTGGTCGGTCGTGCCGGGACATCGATCTCGATGCACAGCGGTGACAGGAGTTCGCGCAGGTAGTCGACCACGTAGGCGTGCTCGCGCAGGTCCTTGTCCGACCGTGCCAACCCCTCCGCGGCGTCGGGGACCGGGACGCCGGCGGCGTCGAACTTCGCCGCCGACCCCGCGTAAGGGACGCAGTGGACCGTCGCGCCGCGCTTGCGGAGCAGGAGCTCCGGACTGGCGCCGATGAGCCAGCGACCGTCGTATCCGGGTGCGGCGCGCAGGTCGGCGGCGAAGACCGTCGAATCGCCTGCGGTGGCGGCGAACCGCTGCACCATCTCCTCCGGAGAGACGGGCTCCGACAGTCGCGCCTCCAGACTGCGTGCCACCACCACCTTCTCCACCCGGCCCGCCGAGATGGCGTCGACGGCGGCCTCCACCCGCGCACGGTGGACGGCATCCGGGGTCACCGACAGGCTCTCGACCACAGATTCGACGTCGTCGGACCTCGTCTCCTCAGGGACGGGGGAGAAGACGAGGCGTTCGGGGGCGATCAGTGAGGCGGTCGCGGCGGAGTCGAAGCCGATGGCGCCGCCGACGAACTCAGCAGACCCCGAACGCAGCGCCGCGGCGGCGTCGCTCACCGACCCGTAGGCGGCGCGGACACCGAAACCGCGAGCATTGCACTCGGTGTTCGACAACACGAACGAGAGACCGGAAGACACCAGGTCAGGTTACCCGCGAACCGATGCCGTGACGGCGACGGTGTGACGCGTTCCTCGTCGACCGGGCACCGTGTTCGGCCGGGATCCGGCCTGTCTCACACCGACTTGGAGGCGGTGACGCGATCCTCGTCGATCAGCTTCTGCAGCGTCTTGCGGGCCGTGCTTCCCGCGGTCACCGAGTCGGCGGCGCTGTCGACCGCGGAGAGGTTGATGCAGCGACGGTCGTCGACCTTCGACGACGCGTACAGCCACCGCTCCGTGTGCTTGGTCGACGAGTCGTCGCGGTTCTTGGTGGACCAGTCCTGACCGGACGGACTGGTTGTGCACTTGTCCGAGAACATCACGATGGTGTGCATCGCCGTGCCGGAGCCGGTCTTGCTCAGCGATCGCAGATTGTCGGACAGCTGGGTGAGGATGCGGTCGTCGCCGTCCTCGTGGATGCGGATGAGCGTCTTGCCGTCCTCGGTGTCGGACTGTGCGTCCCACCCTGCGGGCAGACGCACCTGCACGGACACGCCGTCGCCCAGAGCGAACGACAGGGTCTTCTCTTCCGGCGTCGACTTCCACGGTGCCATCACCATCACCGTCGCCACGATCGCCGCCACCGCGAGAATCGAGATCAGTCCGAAGATCAGCGGCTTGCGGCTCTTCTTCGGCGGCGGCCCGTACGGGAACGGCCCGTACTGGCCGGGAGGGAACGGACCCTGGTGGAACGGCGGCTGCTGGAACTGGGGACCGCCGGGTTGCTGCGGTGCGCCGAACGGTTGCTGACCGTACTGGGGCTGACCGTACTGGGGCTGCGGTGCCGGCTGCTGGGGTGCCGGCTGCTGGGTCTGCGAGTACTGCGGCTGACCGTACTGCGGCTGAGAGTACTGCGGCTGAGGGTATCCGGGCTGGGCCGGCTGCTGAGGGACACCCGCGGTGTTGAAGTACGGGACACCCACCTGTGTCTCGCCGAACTGTTCTGCGCCGCCGTTCGGTTGACGCGGATCGGACGGATGAACCACTGAGTGCCTTTCTTCGCTGCTCGTTGGTCCCACGCTAACCCGATTCCGGTCTGTCATTGAAGTCGCGGTGGGTCAAATGCTTCCCGTGAATGACTCGGCGGAGGAGTCTTCTCGGCATGAGCCTCCTCCTCGAACGGGCCCCGAGCCGGGCCCCAGTCCGTCCCGCCGCGCCCGCCATGGAGCGCGGTTCCGCACCGGATCGGTTGCGCCGCTTCGTCGGCGGCCGCAGCGACGACGCCGTCGTCCTGTCCCGCACCTCCGCCGATCTGATGAGGTTGTTCGCAGCAGGGGCACCGGCTGACGTCGTGGTCCTCGCCGGCCATCCCGGACTCCCGGGAGCGCGGATCGTCGAACCGGCGGCCACGATCGACGGCACCGTCGCAGCACTCGAAGCCGAGTTGGTCGCGCGCCCGGCGGCACTCGTGGTGATCACCGCGTCGTCGGACGTCACCGGCGAAGTGCTCCCGGCCGGCCGATTCGCGTCGGCCGCCCATCGTCACGGCGCTCGCATCGTGGTCGACGCCGAGCACCTGGTGGCGCACCGCGCGGTCTCTATCGCCTCCTGGGGTATCGACTACGTGCTCTTCTCCAGCCGAGAGCTCGACGCTCTCTTCGACGTGCACGTCCTGGTCGGGCGCGGCGACTGGCTCGCCCCGGTCGCCGCACGATCCGAACCGGGCGGGGTCGCCGTCGGAGCCGTCGCCGCGTCCGCGGAAGCGCTGGTGTCGCTGGGATTCGAGGAGCTCGGCTACCGCGAGCAGGCGCTTCACCAGCGGCTCGACCGCGGCTTCGCGGCCGTGCCCGGTGTGCGTCGCATGCAGAACTTCGACGACCCGCTCGACCGCGCCGGCGTCTACGCCTTCATCGTCGACGGGCATTCCGCCGTCGAGGTCGTCGAGCACCTGTCGGTGCGGCACGGCGTCGGTGTGTGCCGGGCCCAGCCGTCCGGCGTCATCCGCGTCAGCACCGGACTCGGAACGACGGTCGACGACGTCGACCGGCTGGTGTTCGCGGTCCGGGCGCTGACATCGTGATTCCCACATGAAGCGTTGCTTCCCGCTACACGTCAGACGTGGAGCGGGAAGCAACGGCTCATGTGGGAACGGTTACCCGGCGCGGGAAGGCCGGGTCGACGACGTCACGCGGGCTGTTCCGGCTCCTGACGAGGGGCGGGCCGGGGCTGTGCGACCTCGGGTTCGGCCGGCGACGGTGCGGCGCCCGGCGGATCGGGGAGCGGCGGCAAGGTCGGGAGCTCGCCGAGGCGGGGTCGGTCGACGTCGGGATTCAGCGCCTGCTGCGTGGCTGCCGACTCCAGGGCGGCGACGCGGGGTTCCACGTCGGCGAGGGCTGCGGGCTTCGCGTCGCGGGGCAGCGACCAGATGGAGACCAGCGTGCGGTCGAGGTCCGCGGCGTCGTTCATCAACCGCGCCCGCAGTTCCAGATCTGCGACGCCTGCCTGACCGATCGTGTCATCGAGCGCGGAGACGGCTGCGGCGATGCGCCGGTGCAGTCGTGCCTCCGGATCGTGACCCAGCGCCCACTCCTGCGGGACCGTCACGTCGACGCCGGCGATGGCGGCGTTCTTCCGGCTCGCCTTGACCGATCCCAGCGCCAGCGCGATGCCGCCGGCAGCGAGAGCGCCGAGGATCAGCAGCCCGAGGACCAGGACGACGATGATGGCGGTTCCCATGTCACCTTCTTCCCCACACGAAATAGGCGATGATCGCGACGACGATCAATACCGCCACGCTCGTCGCGATGATCTTGATCTTGCTCCACGGCCGCTCACCCTGCACCTCGCCGGTCAGCCCGTTGACGAAGACCTGGAACGGCTTGCTCTCGAAATTCACCGTCAGCAGCCACAGGGGCAGCAGGACGTACATGAATTGCAGCAGGGAGAAGCTGGTCTGCTTACCGCTGATCTGCTGGTGGTCGCCGCCGATGTCCGAGCGGATGGTGGAGTCGATGATGCTGTCGATCCGCGGTTGGGCGGCGCTGTTGAAGACCTGCACCGGATCGTTGTCGTAGGTCCGTGACAGGTGACCGGCCACGAACTCCGGCTTGTACGGCGTCACCTCGGCGATCGGCCACGGCTCCAACTCCCGCACGCGGCCGGCGTCGAAGCCGGTGTTCGCGTTCTCCGGGAGGTCGCGGATGCGGTTGTGGACGGTGCCGCTGACCGACCGCCAGCGGATGCGGGTCTCGGTGTGCCGGTTCTCGCCCGAGCCGACGACCACCGTGTAGTTGTCGCCGCGGCGTCCGCGGTACTGGGTGATCGCGTCGGCGTCGTAGGTGAAGTACGACATGTAGACACTGGTGAAGGAGCCGAGCGTCCGATACTTCTTGAACTCGTTGGGCGCGAACCAGCGGCTGTTGATCCACTCGGTGATGCTTGCGCGGGCCCGATCCTCGGATACGCGCAGCGGGAGGATCCCGTCGACGGCGAGGCGCTCCGGCGAATTCTGGATGTCGGTCCGCTGGATGGGGGTGGCGCAGTACGGGCAGAGGGTGGCCGTCAGCGTGCCGTTGAAGATGGTGCGACCGCCGCACGACTGGCACGTGACCTCGCGCTCGTTGCCGGTCTGGCCGACGGGCGCTGCGAGCGTCCGCAGCTTGTCGGCCGTCGCGTGCAGGTCGTGCTTGGAGACCGAGGCCTTCGGGTCGACGACGATCGGATACGTGGTGCCGCACGACCCGCACGCCAGGTTCTGCTGGTCGGGGTTGAACGCGAGTGCCGCACCGCACGACCCGCACGGGTAGGTGCGCGTCTGCTCGGTGACGTGCAGCATCGCCCGATCCGACGCGCGCGGTGCGCGAGGCGGCTCGCTGGGAGCCTGTCGCGGCGGCGACGGAGGCTGCGGCGGGGGCGATGCGGTCGGAGCCTCGGGCACAGCTCGGTGCGGAAGCGGCGGCGGCACCGCGGACTGCGGCACCCGCGGAGCGTCGGGCAGTGGCGGCGGCACTGGGGGCTGCTGGTCCCCGGGCGGTTGGGTCATCGAAGATCTCCGCGGTGCAGAAGGAGCGTCACGCTACTGGGCGGGCGGCGGGGGAGGCGTCGGCGAGCCGGGGCCCTGCGGGGGCAGCGGCGGCGGCGCGGGCGCGAAGAGCGAGGCCAGAGCGGGAACCTGACCGGCCGGGGTCCACCCCGACAGCGTCGGCGCCCACACCAGGGTGGTCGCGGTGATGACGCCGCGCAGTTGCTCGACCGGGTAGGGGCCCACGGCCGCGCCGTTCTGCTCGATGTGGAAGACGGGGGCCGCCGGGATCGGCGGCGGTGTCTGCGCCGGTGCGTTTCCGGCCTGACCGAACTGCCCGGCCATCTGGCTCGCCATCGCCATGCCCATGCCCGCCCCCATCAGGTCGCCCATCGCCGACCCTCCGGGATTCTGCGCGGCTGCGAGCATGGCGTCGGCGGCGCGACCCTGCTGGAAGCGCTGCATGTCGCCGACGTTCTGCGTGAAACCGCGCTCCTCGACGCCGCGTGCCACACCCCGGGTCATGGCCGCCGTGATCTCGTCGGGCAGCGAGATGGTCATCTCGATCGACTCGATCGACAGGCCGAACTCGTCGTCGACGCGCGTCTGGACGTATTCGCGGAGCTTCTCGCTCAGTTCGCCCTGCTTGCCCTGCAGGTCGATGGCACCGACGCCGGTCTCCAGGATCATGTCGGAGAACGCCGTGGCGATGACGCGGCGCAGCAGCTCGGAGATCTCGTTCGAGTCCACCTGGCTGTCGGTGCCGATGACCTCGCGCAGGAAGATCTCCGGGTCGGCGATGCGGATGACGCACAGACCGTTGGCACGCACCTGCACCATGCCGAAGTCCGGGTCGCGCAGTGTGATGGGATTCGGGGTGCCCCAGCGCAGGTCGGTGACCGGGCGACGGTTGACGAAGTACACCTCGCTGCGGAACGGACTGTTGAAGCCGTGCTTCCAGCCCTGCAGCGTGCTCATGATCGGCAGCGCTTCGGTGGTCAACTGGTAGTGGCCCGGACCGAACTGGTCGGCCAGCTGTCCGCGGTAGACGAAGACCGCCTGCTGGCCCTCGCGGACGATCAGCTCGGCACCGTTCTTGATCTCGTTGTTGTAGCGCGGGAAACGCCAGGCGAGCGTCGACCGCGAGTCGTCGATCCACTCGATGATGTCGACGAGCTCGCCGCGCATCTTGGCCATGATTCCCATGTGCTCACCCCGTTGTCGTCGTCGAGCCGTCGGTGGACCCGATCCGCCAGTGCCTTCTATTAGACCGTACAGATCCGACACCCTCGACCGCACGAACGAATGACGCCACGGTCGACCGAACGAACGATCCCCCGCGGCCGTGGTGGCAGCGGGGGATCGAAGTGAACGCTGAGGGGATCAGCCCTGGAAGCGGTCGACGGCGGCCTGGGCGACCTTGGCCGCCTCGTCCTTGCCGACCCAGCCACCGGCGGTGACTTCCTTGCCCGGCTCCAGATCCTTGTAGTGCTCGAAGAAGTGCGCGATGGCCTTCAGCTCGAACTCGTTGACGTCGTTGATGTCCTGGATGTGATCCCAGCGGGGGTCGCCCGCGGGAACTGCGAGCAGCTTGTCGTCGCCGCCGGCCTCGTCGGTCATGGTGAACATGCCGACGATGCGAGCCTTGACGATGACGCCGGGGAACACGGACTCGGGCAGGAGGACCATCGCGTCCAACGGGTCGCCGTCCTCACCGAGGGTGTGGTCGATGTAGCCGTAGTCGGCCGGGTAACCCATCGGGGTGTAGAGGTAGCGGTCCAGGTAGATCTTCCCGGTCTCGTGATCGATCTCGTACTTGTTACGACCACCCTTGGGGATCTCGATGGTGACCTCGAACTCCATGCTGCCTCCTGTTGCTTCTGCGCCTGCTGATCTGGGACTCGCGGCGGGAAATTGCTTCGACGGGTGTCAAGGATACTGTTAAGACCGTCCCTCGCAGTCCCCAGACCGGAGTACATGTGGCACAGCCGACAAGTCCTGCCGCCCGTCGGCCGCGTAGATTCCTGCGCTGGTTCTTGATCGTCGCCCTGGTGGTGCTCCTGGCAGCCGGTGCGGGCGGGGGCTGGTGGCTCTACCAGAACCGGGCCGATCCGATCCCGGCCGGGACGCCCGCGCAGCCCGCGCTGACGTCGGTGGACCCGAGCATCGTCGCCGTCTCCAAGAACGCACCGGTCCCGACCCGGGCCGGCGTGGCGAAGGCACTGTCGAAGCCGCTCAAGAACGACGCGCTCGGCAAGTTGACCGGCCAGATCACCGATCCGCTGACCGGCACCGTGCTGTGGTCGAAGGGCGCCGACGAGCCGCGGGTCCCCGCGTCCAACGCCAAGATCCTCACCGCGTCCGCAGTGCTGCTGGCCCTCCCGCACGATGCGCGCCTCACCACCAAGGTGGTCCTGGACCCCTCCGGCCGCGCCGTCATCATCGGCGCCGGCGATCCGACCCTCACCTCCACCCTGAAGGGCGATCCGAGCTTCTACTCCGACCCGGCACACATCGAGGACCTCGCCGAGCAGATCAAGAAGTCGGGGAAGACCGTCACCTCGATCGCCGTCGACACCTCGCTGTTCACCGGCCCCTCGATGTCCAAGACCTGGGACCGCGGTGACATCAAGGGCGGCGACATCGCCCCCATCGAGTCGTTGATGGTCGACGGCGGCCGACTCAAGCCGAACGACGAGTACTCGCCCCGCACCGAGGAACCCGCCCTCGACGCCGGCCGCGCGCTGGCGAGCGCACTGGGCATCAACAGTGAGGTGGAGGAGACGACCGCGCCGTCGAACGCCCCCACCATCGCGCAGGTCCAGTCCGCGCCCCTCACGGTGCGCGTCGGAGACATGATGCGGTTCAGCGACAACGTCCTGGCCGAGTCGCTCGCCATCGAACTGGCTCGCGCCACTGGAGGCGAGGCGAGCATCGAGGGCGGTGCGAAGGCCGTCCTGACGACGTTGAGTGAGAACGGTTTCGCCGCCGACGAGGCGACTCTGGTGGACTCGTCGGGGATCTCGTACGCCGACCGGGTGCCCGCGTCACTGCTCGATCAGCTGATGTCCGCAGCGGCAGGGGAGGGGCACCCGAAGCTGCGGTCGCTGCTCGACTCCCTGCCCGTCGCCGCAGGCACCGGCACCCTCGCCGACCGCTTCGATCCCAAACTCACCGCCGGTGCCGGGTGGGTGCGGGGCAAGACCGGAACACTGACGGGCGTGAGTTCGTTGACCGGAGTAGTGCAGACCGTCGACGGTCGCGTCCTGGCCTTCGCCATGATCTCCGGTGGAACCTCCCCCGAAGACGCACGCCCCGCCGTCGACGCGGTGGTGGGCGCCCTGCGCGACTGCGGCTGCCGCGGCTGACCGACCGGAAGGAACAAGACTGTGGATACCGTCGCCGACACGGAGCAGGCACCCGCCGACAACTCGGGTCCTGCTGAGAACATCGACTGGGGGCTCGCCGCGACCATCGGCAAGCGCGTCGCGCGCCCCGGGCCGCGCGTCACCCGTTACACGTGGGAACGAGCCAACGCCGAACTGCTCGACGCCGCCGTCCGCGCCGAGGGCCCCGTCCGCGAGGTGACCGGACTGGCCGACGGCCTCGCCGTTCCCACCGCGCAGATCCTGGACCGCTCGGGCTGGATCGACGCCGCCTCCCGCTCCATGCCCGCGATGCTGGCGCCGGTGCCGTCCGCCGATGAGGCCGAGAACGCGTCCGACGACCACCGCTCCGGCCACGGCATCAGCGGCAAGATCGCCGGCGTGCAGGCCGGCGGCCTGCTCGCCTTCATGTCGAGCGCCATCCTCGGCCAGTACGACCCGTTCAGCGTGGATCCGCAGACCGGGCAGGAGGGCGTCCTGATGCTGGTGGCGCCCAACATCATCGCCGTGGAACGCGCCCTGCGGGCGGACCCGTCGGACTTCCGCCTCTGGGTGTGCCTGCACGAGGTGACCCACCGCGTGCAGTTCTCCGCCAACCCGTGGTTGGCCGACTACATGCGCTCCAACGTGGCGTCGTTGACCGGCACCGACGACGATTCGGTCGCCGACCTGGTCGGCCGCGTCACCGAGAGTCTGCGCAGCGGCAAGCAGCGTGAGAAGGGCGTCATCGGCCTGATGCAGTTGGTGCAGTCGCCCGAGCAGTTCGAGTCCTTCGAACGGGTCCTGGCGCTCGGCACCCTCCTCGAAGGCCATGCCGATCACGTGATGGACGCCGTCGGCCCGGCCCACGTGCCGAGCGTCGAATCGATTCGTGCCGCCTTCGACCAGCGTCGCAAGGGGCCCAAGAACCCGCTGCAGCGACTGATCCGCGCCCTCATCGGCATGGACGCCAAGATGGCGCAGTACGTCCGCGGCAAGGCCTTCGTCGACCACGTGGTCGAGAGGGTGGGGATGGAGCAGTTCAACACCATCTGGACCTCCCCCGAGACCATGCCGCTGATGGCGGAGATCGATCAGCCCGACGCATGGATCGAGCGAGTTCTCTGACACCCGAGTCCGCGGCGGCCCAGCGCGCGGTGATCGGCGCGGTCCGGGCGTTCGCCGCCCGGTACGCGCCGGCCGACCGGGTCTGCGTCGGCCTCTCCGGCGGCGCCGACTCCCTGGCGTTGACGGCTGGCGCCCTCCGCGCGGGCCTGGACGTGCACGCGGTGGTGGTGGACCACCGTCTGCAGGACGGGTCGGGCGAGGTGGCTCAGCGCGCCGCCGACATCGCACGACGGCTCGGTGCCACCGCCGAGGTCTGCGCGGTGACCGTCGACGGCCCCGGCGGCACCGAGGCGGCAGCACGCCGCGTCCGGTACGGGGCGCTCGACGATGCGCGCAGCTCGCGGCCGGTCCTGCTCGGGCACACTCTCGACGACCAGGCCGAGACTGTCCTGCTGGGCCTCGGTCGCGGTTCCGGTGCCCGGTCGCTGGCCGGGATGCGTGCGTGGTCGCGGCCGTGGGGGCGACCGCTGCTCGGTATCCGACGGGCGCAGACCCGCGCGGCGTGCGAGGGGTGGGGACTGCGGGTCTGGGACGACCCGCACAACGACGACCCGCGCTTCACCCGCGTCCGGGTCCGCTCCGAGGTGCTGCCGCTGCTCGACGACGTCCTCGGCGGCGGCGTGACAGAAGCTCTGGCGCGGACCGCTCTGCAGCTGCAGGACGATCTCGACGCCCTCGACGATCCTGCCGACGATCTCCTCGCCGACTGCGCATACGGCCGCGTACTGGATCTGGAGCCGCTCGACGACGTCCCCGCAGCCCTGCGCACCCGCGTGCTGCGCGCCTGGCTGCTCTCGATCGGAGCGCCGGAGCCGTCGTACCGCACGGTGTCGGCGGTCGACGCCCTCGTCACCGACTGGCACGGACAGGGTTCCGTCGCCGTCGGCGGAGACGAACGAGCCCGCCTCGTCGTGACGAGGCGGGCTCGGGAGCTTCGCGCGGGGCGCGAGTCGCGCTGACCTAGATGTAGCAGGTCTTCGGCTTGAACTTCTTCTGGTTGATGGTTCCGAAGTAGCGGGCGAACGCACCGTTGATGGCAGCGCCGGCGAGGCCGCCGACTGCTCCGATAGCGGCACCGGCGAGGCCTGCTACGGGAAGGAGGGGGCCGCCGAGGAGACCGATGATGAGGCCGATGACGGCACCGGCGACGGCGCCGATGGTGGCTGCAGTGGCAAGCTCGGTCTGCAGGGTCTGCAGGGCCTGCTGGTCACGCTGCTTCTTGGTCTGCGGGCCGCAGATGACCTTGTCCTTCGCGGCGGGCTTCGCGCCCGCCTTCAGAACGCTCTCCGGAGTGTCGACCGAACGCTTCACGTCCTTCGACGCGACGAGAGTCGCGACATTGCCCTTCACCTTCGCGTCGATCGGGTAGGTGCGCGCGTCCTTGCCGGTGTAGCTCAACGGGACGGTCTCGAGGGTCTTGCCCGCGTTGTTGCGGAGTTCCAGGCCCTTGTCGGTCACGACGATGGATCCGTTGTGGATCCGCACAATGACATCGCCGTCAGTGCCCTTCTGGACGTCGGCGGTCGCCTTCGCGGGCGCCGCGTTGACCGGTGCAGCCAGGAAGGGCAGCGCAGTCAGCACCGCGAGCAGCGTGATGAACACACCGCGGATCAGGTGGCGGAAAGACATGTGGTTCCTCTCAGAAACAGGATCGTGGTGACGTAACCGACACCGAATCTTTATCAAAGATGGCAGACAACGGCGGATCACGCTAGTCCGAATTGGGATGTTTTTTGGAGAATGGGACGTGAGGGGCCCTTGTAGGCACAATTTGGACCGTTCGGATGACAACGAGATTCACCCCAATGGGGTACATGTCGGCCTTGACTCGCGGCGGAGATCGTGACCCGGACGGTGGCGTGGCGCTGCTGAGTTCGCTCGGCGTTCCCGACGGGAATGTCGGAGATGCGGCGCCGCCGGTCGGTGGATAGCCAAACCCGCTCTCGAGTCCGCCGAACGACATGCGAAGCTAGAAGGGTGGAGCGCGACGATTGCTATGGCGATGACATCGAAGAAGTCCTGATCACTCAGGAACAGATTCAGGCGCGGACGGTCGAGATGGCCCATGCGGTGAGCGAGCGGTACAAGGACGCACCCGAGGACGTCGTCCTCATCGGCGTCCTCAAGGGCGCGGTCATGTTCATGACCGACTTCGCTCGCGCCCTCTCGATCCCGTCGCAACTCGAGTTCATGGCGGTCTCCAGCTACGGCTCGTCGACGTCGTCGTCGGGCGTCGTCCGGATCCTCAAGGACCTCGACCGCGACATCACCAATCGCGACGTCCTCATCGTCGAGGACATCATCGACTCGGGGCTGACCCTCTCGTGGCTCATCAAGAACCTCGCGACGCGCTCGCCGCGCTCGCTGGAGGTCGTGACCCTCCTGCGCAAGCCGGACGCCGTCCGCGCGACCCTCGAGGTGGCTGATGTGGGCTTCGACATCCCGAATGAGTTCGTCGTCGGCTACGGCCTCGACTTCGCCGAGCGGTACCGCGATCTGCCGTACGTGGGCCGCCTGCACCCGTCGGTCTACTCCGACTGACACCCGCCGAGGAACCAATCGGTCGCTTCGGGCGTTAACGGGTCAGTCGGCGGCTGTCGTCGACGGATCAAGCGGCGACGACGGTTATGCGGCCCGCTACAGGTAGCCTCGTATTCCGAGCCGACGGGAAGGACAACGGGCGCGGCGACGTGATGACTCACCATCACCGGGATCCGTGCCCTCGCGTGCACGCATGAATCGCAAGACACTGTTCCGGAATCTGGCCATCGTGGCCGTCATTCTGTTCGCGATCTGGGGTTTCTCGATGCTCCGGAACTCCGACCGCGAGTACACGGACGTCGACACGTCGGTGGCGATGACCCAGTTGGACAAGAAGAACGTGAAGTCGGTCCAGATCGACGATCGCGAGCAGCGCCTGCGGGTGGAGCTCAAGACGCCGATCAAGCAGGGTGACTCCGAAGCCAGCAAGATTCAGACCCAGTACCCGGCGCAGGTGTCCAGTCGGATCTTCGACGCGGTCACCAAGACCGGCGCCGAGTACCAGACCAACGTCACCAAGGACTCGGGGATCTGGCAGTCGATCCTGGTCTTCATCCTCCCGATGATCATCCTGTTCGGCCTGTTCCTGTTCGTGATGAGCCGCATGCAGGGCGGTCGCGGCGGAGTGATGGGCTTCGGCAAGTCGAAGGCCAAGCAGCTCACCAAGGACATGCCCAAGACGACGTTCCAGGACGTCGCCGGCGCGGATGAGGCCGTCGAGGAGCTCGACGAGATCCGTGACTTCCTGCAGAACCCGGCGCGCTATCAGGCGCTCGGCGCCAAGATCCCGAAGGGCGTGCTGCTGTACGGCCCGCCCGGAACCGGTAAGACGCTGCTGGCACGCGCCGTCGCCGGCGAGGCCGGCGTCCCGTTCTTCACCATCTCCGGCTCGGACTTCGTCGAGATGTTCGTCGGTGTGGGCGCCTCCCGCGTCCGCGACCTGTTCGAGCAGGCCAAGCAGAACAGCCCCTGCATCATCTTCGTCGACGAGATCGACGCCGTCGGCCGCCAGCGCGGCGCGGGCATGGGCGGCGGTCACGACGAGCGCGAGCAGACGCTGAACCAGCTGCTGGTGGAGATGGACGGCTTCGGCGACCGCTCCGGCGTCATCGTGATGGCCGCGACCAACCGCCCCGACATCCTGGATCCGGCGCTGCTGCGTCCGGGCCGCTTCGACCGGCAGATCCCGGTTTCGAATCCCGACATCGCGGGTCGCAAGGCGATCCTCGGCGTGCACGCCAAGGGCAAGCCGATCGCGCCCGACGCCGACCTCGACGGCCTGGCCAAGCGCACGCCCGGCATGTCCGGTGCGGACCTCGCGAACGTCATCAACGAGGCCGCCCTGCTCACCGCGCGTGAGAACAAGACCGTGATCAACGGCGAGGCCCTGGAAGAGGCCGTCGACCGCGTGATCGGCGGGCCCCGTCGCAAGAGCCGCGTCATCAGCGAGCACGAGAAGAAGGTCGTCGCCTACCACGAGAGCGGTCACACGCTCGCCGCGTGGGCGATGCCCGACCTGGACCCGATCTACAAGGTGACGATCCTGGCCCGCGGCCGGACCGGCGGCCATGCGCTCGCCGTGCCCGAGCAGGACAAGGACGTCATGACGCGGTCGGAGATGATCGCGCGCCTGGTGATGGCGATGGGAGGTCGTGCCGCCGAGGAGCTCGTGTTCCACGAGCCGACCACCGGCGCCAGCTCCGACATCGATCAGGCCACCAAGATCGCGCGCGCCATGGTCACCGAGTACGGCATGAGCGCCAAGCTCGGCGCCGTCCGCTACGGCCAGGAGCAGGGCGACCCGTTCCTGGGCCGCGGCATGGGCTCCACTCCGGAGTACTCCAGCGGCGTCGCCGCGGAGATCGACGAAGAGGTCCGCAACCTGATCGAGGCCGCGCACACCGAGGCGTGGGCCATCCTCAACCAGTACCGCGACGTGCTCGACGTCCTCGCCGGTCAGCTCCTGGAGAAGGAGACGCTGATCCGCAAGGATCTGGAGGTGATCCTCGAAGAGGTCACCAAGCGTCCGCGCATCACGAAGTTCGACGTCTTCGGCGAGCGCACGCCCAGCAGCAAGCCGCCGATCAAGACGCCCGGCGAGCTCGCGAAGGAACGCGGCGAACCGTGGCCTCCGGTCGAGGAGCCGGTCCCGGTGCCCGCGCCGACCGCTCCGACCACCGGTCAGCAGGCCTACGGCCAGCCCGCGAACGGCGCCCCCGCGCAGTACGGTCAGCCGCAATACGGGCAGCAGCCGGTGTACGGCCAGCCCTACGGTCAGCAGCCCCAGCACGGGCAGCCCCAGTACGGCGAACCTCAGCATGCCGCTCCGCAGTACGGGGATCCGCAATACGGACAGTACGGTCAGCCGCAGTACGGTGCTCCGCAGCACGGAGCGCCGGGGGAGCAGAATGGTGGCGCGCCGACGGGCGGGCAGCAGACTCACGGCACCCGACCGGATTACGGTGCTCCGCGCGACTGGTCGGCCCCCGGGTGGCCGCCCGCAGACCCGCCGCGCGACGGTCAGTGAAGGAGATCTGAAAGACATGACGACGGACCACGCAGTGGACGCATTGGCAGTTCCGGACACCGCTGAGACCAAGGTGTTCGACCAGGAGCGTGCCGAGGCCGCCGTGCGCGAGCTGCTGTTGGCGGTGGGCGAGGACCCCGACCGCCCCGGCCTGCAGCGCACCCCGCATCGCGTCGCGAAGGCCTACGCGGAGATGTTCGCCGGCCTGTACTGCGATCCCGACGAGGTGCTCGCCACCGTCTTCGACGAGAACCACGAAGAGCTGGTGCTGGTCAAGGACATCCCGATGTACTCCACGTGCGAGCACCACCTCGTCTCATTCCACGGCGTCGCCCACGTCGGCTACATCCCCGGCCCCACCGGCCAGGTGACGGGCCTGTCGAAGCTGGCGCGCGTCGTCGACCTGTACGCGAAGCGCCCGCAGGTGCAGGAACGTCTCACCAGCCAGATCGCCGACGCCCTGGTCCGCAAGCTCAACCCGCGCGGTGTCATCGTCGTCATCGAGGCCGAGCACCTGTGCATGGCGATGCGCGGCATCCGCAAGCCGGGCGCCCGCACCACCACGTCCGCGGTGCGCGGTCTGTTCAAGACCAGTGCGGTCTCCCGCGGCGAAGCGCTGGACCTGATCACCCGGTGACCTCCGAGCGTCCGGTGACGGTCCACGAGGACTCTCACGAACGCACCCTCGTCATGGGGGTGCTCAACGTGACGGCCGACTCGTTCTCCGACGGCGGCCGCTTCCTGCGGACCGACAAGGCTGTCGAGCACGGCCTGGAACTGCTCGCCGCGGGCGCCGACATCATCGACGTCGGTGGCGAGTCCACGCGGCCGGGCGCCGTCCGGGTGGACCCGGCGACCGAATCGGCGCGCGTCCTTCCGGTGATCCGCGAGCTCGTCGCCGCGGGAGCCAGGATCTCCGTCGACACCATGCGCGCGGCCGTCGCCGCCGATGCGCTCGCCGCGGGCGCCGCGATCATCAACGACGTCTCCGGCGGTCGTGCCGACGCCGACATGGGTCGCGTTCTCGCCGACGCGGGCGTGCCGTGGATCCTGATGCACTGGCGTCCGGCGGGCAGCGGTCCCACCGGCGACAGGCACTTCACCCACCGCGTCGACGACGCAGGCGGCTACCGCGACGTGGTGGCCGAGGTCTCGGGCGAGCTGCTCGGCCAGGTGGACGCCGCCGTCGCTGCCGGCGTGGACCCCGACCAGATCGTCCTGGACCCCGGTCTCGGGTTCGCGAAGACCGCCGACCACAACTGGGCGCTGCTGCACGCGCTGCCGACCCTCGTCGGCCTCGGCTTCCCCGTGCTCATCGGCGCGTCCCGCAAACGTTTCCTCGGTACGCTGCTGGCGGCCGACGGCGTCGATCGACCGCCGGCCGGTCGCGAGGTCGCCACCGCGGCGATCTCCGCGCTGTCCGCGGCGGGCGGCGCCTGGGGCGTTCGAGTGCACGACGTCGCATCCAGTCGCGACGCGATCGAGGTGGCCACCGCCTGGCGGGGCGGCGGCAGGAGAGGCAGAGAACATGGCTGACCGGATCGAGCTGCGCGGCCTGCGCGTCCGCGGCAACCACGGGGTGTTCGACCACGAGCGCCGCGACGGCCAGGACTTCCTCATCGACATCACCCTGTGGCTCGACCTGCAGCAGGCCGCGGCGAGCGACGACCTTGCCGACACCGTCGACTACGGCGCCCTCGCGCAGACCGCGCACGATATCGTCGCCGGGACGCCGCGCAATCTGATCGAGACGGTCGGCGCGGAGATCGCCGACGCGATCATGGTCGACGAACGGATCTCGGCCGTCGAGGTGACCGTCCACAAGCCGTCCGCGCCGATCCCCCTCGCCTTCGACGACGTCGCCGTCGTCACCCGGCGATCGCTGAAGACCCCGTCCATCGCGGTGGCACGAGAGGGTCTGACGCCATGACGACCCGGGTGGTGCTGTCCGCGGGCTCGAACATCGGCGACAGCCGCGCGCACCTGCGGACCGTCGTCGACGCCCTCGGCGACGACCTCCGCGCAGTGTCCGACGTGCACGTGACGCCCCCGTGGGGCGGCGTGGAACAGGACGACTTCGCGAACATCACCCTCATCGCCGACGGCGATCGCACACCCCGCGAATGGCTGGAGTTCTGCTGGGAACTGGAGCGCGCCGCCGACCGCGTCCGCGAGATCCGCTGGGGGCCGCGGACCCTCGACGTCGACGTCGTGTCCGTCGAGGCTGACGGTGAGCCGGTGGTGTCCGACGACGAGGCGCTGACCCTGCCGCACCCGCGGGCCCGCGACCGCGCCTTCGTGCTGGTCCCGTGGCTCCAAATAGATTCCGACGCGCAGTTGTGGACGCCCGACGGCGTGCGGCCGGTCGCCGATCTGGTCGCTGCGCTCGATCCCGCCGAGGTGGCGGGCGTGCACAGCACCGGGGAGCAGCCGTGACGGCGCCCGTACCGACCGGGAAGCCCGGTCCCGACGACGAGCACAAGCTCGGCCCCACCCGGGTCCGCGACCTCCTCGCCGTCGCCGTGGTGGCGGCGCTCGCGCTGTGGATCGTCATCCGCTACAACTACGGCGCCTTCCCGAGCCTGCCGTGGCTCGCCGGGATCTCCCTCTACGCCGTCGCCGCACTCGAAGTGGTCATCGGTTTCGTCGTCCGCAAACGGATCGCCGACCGCGAGATCGGCTCTGGCAGCAGACAACTGCATCCGATCAATGTCGCGCGCCTCGTCGCCCTCGCAAAGGCGTCGGCGATCCTCGGTGCCGTCGCGGCGGGCGGATGGGCCGGCATCCTGGTCTTTCTGCTGCAGAACCTGATCCTCGACGCCGCGCGCGCCGACCGTCCGGGCGCGATCATCGGCATCGTCGGCGGTGTCCTCCTCGCGGCCGCGGCGCTCTGGTTGGAGCACTGCTGCCGCACGCCCGATGATCCGATGTCCGACAATGCCGACCCAGCCCCGGACGGGTCGCCGACGGTCGCCTGAGCGTCGAATCTCCGACACGGCACCCGTGTGACACCGGTCGCGTCGGGATGGGCGGTAAGTTTGCCTGCATGACCAGTAGGAACCGATCCGCCCGGACCCGATCCGACGAGGCCGCATCCCAACGACCCTCCTCGGCGGGGCAATGGCTGCTCGGGACTCTGGTGGTTCTGGCTCTGATCGCGAGCCTGCTGATGATCTTCGGCAACGATTTCTCGATCACCGCGACCCTCGCCGTGATCGCAGCACTGTGGGCCGCCGTCATCGGCGCCGTCCTCGTCACCAAGTACCGCAAGCAGGCCGACGTCGCCGACGCGCGGAGCAAGGACCTCCGCCTCGTCTACGAGCTGCAGCTGGAACGTGAGATCGCCGCCCGTCGCCAGTACGAGTCCGACGTCGAGTCGGCGATCCGCCACGAAGTGGCCGCCGAGTCGAACGTGGAGCTGGAAGAGCTCAAGATGCAGGTCCTCGCGCTGCGGGCCAGCCTGGAGCATCTGCTCGGCAAGCCGCTGCCCGACGTCCGCGCCGCCATCGGTCTAGACCGTCCGCGCGAGCTGGGATCGGGGCTGCGCGGCGCCGACTATGCGCAGGCTGTGCACGACGACCGCGTGGTCGCCGACCGCGACTTCGCCACCACCGCACCGCCCGTCGACTCCGGGCGGCATGTGCCGGAGGAACCGCAGGATGTCGAAGAAGTGGATCCGACGCAGCTCACCGAGATCATCCCCGTCGTCACCGACGACCCCGCAGACTATGCGGCGCAGGCGCTTCAGGGTCTCGCCGACACCGAGGCCGACGACGTCGAGCCGGTCGCTGAGCACGAGGACGAGCCGACCCACGAGTACGTGGAGCCGCCCCGCGACCCCGACACCGGCGCCTTCGAGCGCGCCGCTTACGGCGCTCAGGCCTACGAGCCGCCGCCCGTCCCGCCGCAGACCGGCCCGATCCCGGTCCAGGAAGAGGCCGAGCCCGCCGAACGAGCACGGCGCGGCACCGCGCCGAGCGATGACGGCGCCCATTCGGCCGGCCTGCCCGCCAGCGAACTGCTGAGCCAGCTCCGCGCGGCCGCAGGCAACGGCGGTGGTCGCAGCCGCCGTCGGCGCGACTGACGCGGCCTGACCGACCTCTCGGGCTCGACCCCGGACCTCGATCATCGAGGTTCGGGGTCGAATCGTTTCCGCCCGTGAAGGTTGTCACAGCGGGTGGCATCGACGGCGCCGTCGCGCCTATCGTAGTGACGAACGTCTGGTACCCGCGTGTCCCTCCAGGGCACAGAGTCGGGACTGGAACGGAATGGAGGAACGGCGGTGAATTCACCGATGGCTCCGGCACGTCTGCGTGTCGGCATCGTGTCGGCCGGTCGCGTCGGCACCGCGCTCGGCGAGGCGCTGGCCTCAGCGGGGCATCAGATCGTCGCGCTGACGGCGCGTTCCCCCCACTCTCTCCACCGTGCGGCCACTCGGCTGCCGCAGGCCCGCGTCCTTGATCTTCCCGGCGTCGTCGCCGAAGCCCAGCTGTTGCTGCTCGCGGTCCCCGACACCGCGCTTCCGGGCGTCATCGACCAGGTGGCCGCGGCGAATCCCCGTCCCGGAACCATCGTCGCGCACACCGCGGGAGCGCACGGCGTCGAGATCCTCGAACCGCTCGCAGAACTCGGTCTGATCACGCTCGCGCTGCACCCCGCCATGACCTTCGTCGGGACGACCGACGACACTGCGCGGTTGGCGTCGTCGTGCTTCGGCATCACGTCCGCCGATGAGATCGGCGACGCGATCGCCGCCTCGTTGGTCCTCGAGACCGGCGGCACGCCCGTTCGGATCGCCGAGGCAGACCGGACCCTGTACCACGCGGCCCTCGCGCACGGAGCCAACAATCTGATCGCGCTCATCACCGACGCCGTCGCCGCGCTCGACGCCGCGATCGCCGGACCGGATGGGCTGGGGCGGGCCACGGCCACGGTCGACGGTCCGGACGCCGGCGTCGCCGCCCGCATCCTCGGCCCGCTGGTGCGCGCCTCGTTGGAGAACGTCCTGGAGATGGGGCCGTCGGCCCTCACCGGACCGGTCGCCCGCGACGACGCGGCCACCGTCCGCCGTCACCTTGCGGCACTGTCCGCGCTGCCTGACCACGACCTGGTCACGGGCTATCGCGCGTTGTCGGCTCGTGCCGTTGCGCAGAGCGGCGCAGGCCGCGACCTACGAGAACTGTTGGAGGTCTGCTCATGACCGTATCGACCCTCTACGCTCCCGGCACGCTGACCGTGCATCGGCACCCCGACGAGCTGCACCGCGTCACCAAGGCGATGCGGGCCGCGGGTAAGCGGGTCGGCCTGGTGCCGACCATGGGCGCACTGCACGAAGGTCACCTGCAGCTGGTGAAGATGGCTAAGCTGCGGTGTGACGTCGTCATCGTCTCGATCTTCGTCAACCCGTTGCAGTTCGGCGCGGTGGAGGATCTTGACGCATACCCGCGCACCTTCGAGGAGGATTGCGCCCTACTGGAGCCGCTCGGCGTGGAACTGGTCTTCGCGCCCACCGTTTCGGCGATGTACCCGTCCGGTCCGCGAACCACCATTCACCCGGGCGAGACCGGCGCGATCCTGGAAGGGGCGTCGCGCCCCACCCATTTCGCCGGGATGCTGACCGTCGTCAACAAGCTCCTGAACATCGTCGCGCCGCACGCCGCCTACTTCGGCGAGAAGGATTACCAGCAGCTGGTTCTCATCAACCAGATGGTCCGCGACCTCGACATGGACGTCGAGATCGTCGGAGTGCCGACTGTGCGCGAGGCCGACGGACTGGCGCTGTCGTCGCGCAACCGCTACCTCTCCGCCGAGGAGCGCGAACTCGCGACGATCCTGTCGGCCGCTCTGGTCGCAGGTACTCACGCCGCAGCGGGCGGACGCGACGCGATCGTGGCCGCGGCCCGCGCGGTGCTCGACACCGAACCGCGGGTCCGGGTGGACTACCTGGAGCTCTACGGACGAGGACTGCAGGAGGCGCCCGACCACGGTGATGGTCGCCTTCTGGTGGCCGCCCGCGTCGGACCGGCCCGACTCATCGACAACGTCGGCGTCCTCATCGGCATCGACCTCCGTGACCCCGAGGCCGTCGCAGGCTTCACAGACAACGCATTCAACTCGATCGCTGCGGACGACGCCGCAGCACAGGAAGAGGAGTAATCCCAATGTTTCGCACCATGATGAAGTCCAAGATCCACCGCGTCACCGTGACTCAGGCCGACCTGCACTACGTGGGATCGGTGACCATCGACGCCGACCTCCTCGACGCTGCCGATCTGATGGAGGGCGAGCAGGTCTGCATCGTCGACATCAACAACGGCAACCGCCTCGAGACCTACGTCATCGCGGGCGAGCGCGGCACCGGCGTCATCGGCATCAACGGTGCCGCAGCGCATCTGGTGCACCCCGGTGACCTGGTCATCATCATCGCGTACGGCGTCATGAACGAGGCTGAGCTCGCCGAGTACTCGCCGCACGTCGTCTTCGTCGACGCAGACAACCGCCCGATCACGCTCGGCAGCGACCCTGCCGACGTTCCTGAGGGCTCCGGTCTCAAGGACCCTCGCGTCCTCGCGACCGCATCGGTCTGATCGTCTCCGCGCAGTGCTTCTCACCGTCGCCGTCGGCAACACGAACATCCAGGTCGGCGTCTTCGCAGGGACCGGCGCTCACGCACACCTGGTGCATGACTGGCGGATCCACACGCAGCCGCACCTGACGGCCGACGAGTTCGCACTGCAACTCCGCGGTCTGCTGGGACCCGACATCGATCAGGTGACCGCCGTCTCCGGTCTGTCGACGGTGCCGTCGCTGCTGCGGGAGATGCGCGAGATGGCGCCGCGCTACTTCGGTCCCGGACCGCACGTACTGCTGGAACCCGGTGTCCGCACCGGCGTGCCGCTGCTCGTCGACAATCCGAAAGAGGTCGGCACCGACCGCGTCGCGCACTGCCTGGCCGCCCACGAGAACTATCCGGACGGGCCGTGCATCGTCGTCGCCTTCGGCACCGCGACCGTCATCGACGCGATCTCCGCGAAGGGCGAGTTCCTCGGCGGCGTCATCGCACCCGGCGTGAACCTGGCCGTCGAAGCGTTGAGCGAGCACACCGTCACCGTCCGCAAAGTGGAGCTGATGCCGCCGCGCAGCGTCGTCGGCAAGAACACCGTCGAGGCGCTGCAGTCGGGCATCATCTACGGCTTCGCCGGGCAGGTCGACGGCCTCGTCGAACGCATCCGCGCCGAGATCCCCGGGTTCGACGGGCCCGACGTCACCGTGGTCGCCACCGGCTTCCTGGCACCGCTGATGGTCGGTGAGTGCCGAACCGTCACCGCGCACCACAAGTACCTCGCGCTCGACGGCCTCCGCCGTGTCTATGAGCGCAGCCGCCGCGTCGGAAAGGGGCGGCATTGAGCACTGACATCGAGAAGGTTGCACTGGTGTACGGGCGCGACCTGGAGGTCGGGCAGGTGTTCGGGCTCAGCGAGTACACGCTGACCCGCGAGGACCTCCTCGATTTCGCGAACAAATGGGATCCGCAGGGCTTCCACATCGACGAGAAGATCGCCGAGTCCGGCGCCTACGGCGGACTCATCGCCAGCGGCATCCAGACGCTCGCGATCATGCAGCGACTCTCGGTCATCGACGTCTACGACAACTGGGCGGTGATCGCGGGCAAGACTCTGCGCGACACGTCGTTCCTGCGCCCCGTTCGCCCGGGCGATGTCCTGACCGGCACGCTCACGATCACCGGACTGGACTTCGACGACCGCAACCGCACCCTCGTCGACGTCGACTCCGAGATGACGGTCGAGGGGAGGCCGGTGCTGCGCGCGGCGATGTCATCGCTGATGTGGGCGGCACCGCCCGCCGCCACCACCGCTGGTTGAGCGCCCCTTCCGTTGGTTGAGCCGATCCGAGGCGCTAGCCGAGGACCGTGTCGAAACCCCGTGACACACGCTGGAACTCGGCCCGCCGACCGCTCTCAGCTCCGCGCATCCACCGACAACCGCGGCTTCCCGTCGCAGTCGGCACCGGTCGCCAGCTGCTCCCACATCGAGTCGACCATGGGCTGCAGGAACAGCTGTCCGACGTTGCGGACCATCATGCCGACGGTCTGTTCGGCGATGCCGCGTTTGGTCGACGCGAGCCCGGCGTCGCGCATCTTGTCGACTTCTTCGCGAGCGAGTTCGGTCAGTTGCCGAAGCAGAGACTGTTCGACGCTCGCGTCCAGCAGGACGCGGCGCATGTAGCCGACGACGGCGGGGTTCGCGTTCAGCATGTCGCGCACCGCGGCGTCGCGTGCGGCCGCCACCTCGGCCGGCGTGCCGTCGCTTGGTGCCGACGCGATCGCAGTGCGGTGGTAGTCGACGATGAGTTCTTCGACGGCGTGCCGCAACCCGTCCTTGGTCTTGAAGTGGTGCTGTACCAGCCCGACCGTGACCCCGGCTTCCGCGGCCACGGCCCGCATCGAGACGCGGTCCTCGCCGTGCTCGGCGTACATGTCGAGTGCGGCGTTGCGGATCTTCGCCTTCGCGGTCAGATCGCCCGCCGCGGCTCGCGGATCGCTCATCTCGTCACCTCTTTCCCGAGGTGAGTATACAAACGACCCGATACGTGTGACCGATTTCCGGTGCGACCGTACAGCAGCCTTATGCCGTACTTCCGACCCACATGGTGGGACGGAAGTACGGCACAAGAGCGATCAGCCGGCGGCGTCGTCGAACACCTGCTGGGCCACCTTCATCGCGGACAGCGCGGCGGGCGCACCGCAGTAGGCGACGGCCTGCACCATCACCTCGGTGATCTCCTCGGGGGTGAGGCCATTGGTCATGCCGCCGCGGACGTGCCCGACCAGTTCCTCATGCGCGCGGAGCGAGGTGAGGAACGCGATGGTGATCAGACTGCGCTCGCGGCGCGTGAGCCCCTCGCGCGACCACACGCCGTGCCAGGCGTGCTCGGTGATGTGCTGCTGCAGCACCTCGGCGTGGGTGCCCGCGGTGCGTTCGAGGGCGCGGTCGACGAACGGGTCGCCCATCACCTCGCGGCGGATCGACAGCCCGGCGTCGTAGGCCTCGGAAGTCATGGTCGTCTCCTGTCGTGGAAGGGTCTGAGCGAACAGTACTGCTACGGGTGGGGAGGGCCCGAGCGGCGGGAATTTTCGACCGTTGACCAATGTAAATGAACTGTTTACTGTACATATGTATTGGACGGACGTGAGTCGAGCACGAAAACGCTCGTCCGGACGCGGGTTGGCCGGGAACGACTGCGGCGACGGATCGGGCGTGCCTACCGTGAATCACGCCGCGGACAGTGCGAACGCGACCGTCATCGAACTGCCGGACTGGGGAGCGAATCACCGTGTACGACATCGTGAAAGGCCTGCCGTCGACGCACGGCGACCACTACCAGCTCAACACCACCACCGCGATCCGCCAGGCGGCCCGCACGTACCCCGAGCAGGAGATCGTCTACCGCACCGCCGACGGCGGTTGGGACCGCTACACCTACGCCGACTGCTACCGCCGGGTCCGCAAGATCGGCAACGTGCTGCGCGACCTCGGCATCGGCCCGGCCGACGTGGCAGGCGTCCTGGACTGGAACAGCAAGCGGCACTTCGAGCTCTACTGGGCCATCCCCGCGCTCGGCGCCGTGATGCTGCAGATGAACCTGCGCCTGGGCACCGAGGACCTCGCGTTCGTCACCGATCACAGCCACGCGCGGACGATCTTCGTCGACGAGACGCTGCTGCCCGTCGCGGAAGGCCTGCTAGCGCAGGGCGTCGGGGTGACGCGGTGGGTCGTCATGTCCGACAAGCCGCTGTCGGAGATCTCCACGACGCTCCCGAACGTCGTCTCGTTCGAGGAACTCGTCGACGCGGCGTCGGACGAGATCGACTTCCCGATGATCGAGGAGACCTCCGCCTACAGCGCCTGCTACACCACCGGCACCACGGGTAAGCCGAAGGGCATCTACTACTCCCACCGCGGCATCTACCTGCACGGCATGGCGCAGGCGCAGTGCCTGAGCATGACGCCCGACGACACCATCATGCTGATCACCCCGATGTTCCACGCCAACTGCTGGGGCCTGCCGCAGTCGGGCACCCTGGCCGCGACGCGCTTCGTCCTCCCCGGCCGGTACGCCGCCGAGGACACCTCGGAGTTGGTCGACGTGATGATCGCCGAGAACGTCACCATCGCCAACGGCGCGCCGGTGATCTTCGAGCCGATGCTCCGCTACATCCAGACCCTCCCGGAGAAGCCCGACTTCTCCGGCGCCCGCTTCCTGTCCGGTGCCAGCGAGCCGCCGAAGTCGATGATGCGCGGCTTCTTCGAGACCACCGGCGCCGACATCGTGCACGGCTACGGTGCCACCGAGACGACGCCCGCCGTGTCGATGAACCGCGGCATCAAGCCGTCGATGCGCGGGCTCGGTGAGGAGGTCCGCTGGGACCAGAAGCGCAGCCAGGGGCTGCCGGTCTCGGGTGTCGACATCCGGATCGTCGACCCCGCGGGCAACGACCTCCCGCACGACGGCGTCGCGCAGGGCGAGGTCCTGGTCCGCGGTCCGTGGATCGTCGAGAGCTACTACGACCTCCCCGACAACGACGAGCGCTTCCTCGACGGCTACTGGCGCACCGGCGACATCGGGGTGATCGACGAGCACGGCTACCTCAAGCTCACCGACCGCATCAAGGACGTCATCAAGAGCGGCGGCGAGTGGATCAGCTCCATCGACATGGAGAACGCGATCGTCGGTCACCCGAAGATCCTCGAAGCGGCCGTCATCGGCGTCCCGCACCCCAAGTGGCAGGAACGGCCGGTGGTCCTGGTCCACACGGTCGACGGCGCCGAACTCCCGATCGAGGAGATCCATGCGCTCCTGGAGGGCGGCTTCGCCAAGTGGCAGCTGCCCGACACCGTGATCTACGTCGACGCGATCGCCCGGACCAGCGTCGGCAAGCTCGACAAGAAAGTCCTCCGCGCGCAGTACGCGGACCTCTACGAAGGTGAGAACTCATGAGCAGGCTGTTCCCCGATTACCGCTCCCCGTGGGAGTCCGACGACCAGGCGGCGCTCCGCGACCACGCCCGAGCGTTCTTCGCGAAGGAGGTGGTCCCGAACGAGGAGCGCTGGGCCGAGCAGCACATGGTGGACCGCGAGCTGTGGACCAAGGCCGGCGCGGCAGGACTGCTCTGCCTGGACGTCCCCGAGGAGTTCGGTGGTTCCGGCGGAGACTTCGGGCACGAGGCGGTGATCGTGTCGGAACTCGGCGCGGTCGGGAACTCGTCGTTCGGCTTCGCCGTGCATTCGACGATCGTCGCGCACTACCTCAACAACTATGCGACCGATGAGCAGAAGAAGCGCTGGTTGCCCGCGGCGGCCGCCGGCGAGAAGGTGCTCGCCGTCGCGATGACCGAGCCGGGGACAGGGTCCGACCTGCAGTCCGTCCGCACCACCGCCGTCCGCGACGGCGATCACTACGTCATCAACGGCTCCAAGACCTTCATCTCCAACGCGACCCACTGCGACCTGCTAGTGATCGTCGCCAAGACCGACCCGAAGCTGGGCTCCAAGGGGATCTCGCTGTTCGTCGCCGAGACCAAGGATCTCCCCGGCTTCGAGCGCGGGCGGGTGCTCCACAAGATCGGCCAGCACGGGCAGGACACCCGCGAGCTGTCGTTCACGGACATGCGGGTGCCGGCCGAGAATCTGCTCGGCGGCGTCGAAGGGCAGGGCTTCTACCAGCTGATGAGTCAGCTGCAGCGGGAGCGGCTGATCCTCGCGGTGGGCGCCGTCGCGGTCGCCGAGGCGGCGGTCGCGGAGGCCATCGCCTACGCGAAGGAACGACAGGCATTCGGTTCGCCGATCCTGAAGTTCCAGAACACCAAGTTCGTCCTCGCGGAATGCAAGGCCGACGTCCTCGCGGGCAAGACCCTCGTCGACCACTGCGTCGCCGAGCAGATCGCCGGACGCCTGGATCCGGCGACCGCGTCGATGGCCAAGCTGTGGGCCACCGAGAAGCAGAAGGAGATCGTCGACCGCTGCCTGCAGGTGTTCGGCGGCTACGGCTACATGATGGAGTACCCGATCGCCCGCATGTACGCCGACACCCGCGTGCAGACCATCTACGGCGGCACCAGCGAGATCATGAAGGAGCTGATCGGGCGGTCGTTGTAGCTACACGGACCCGAGGTCGAGAACTTCGAGAGCGCCCTCGATCCCGTCGAAGTCCGACGGGTTGTAGGTCGCGAGGACTGCGTTGTGGCAGACGGCGGTCGCGGCGATCATCAGGTCGACTCGCCGTCGCCGACTGTTCTTCCCCGAACGGAGGGAGACTGCCGAGAGGACTTGGTAGATCCGGGCAGCCTCGCCGTCGAAGGGCACGCCGCCGCCGTAGAGGCGCGCCAGGCCGTCAGCATCGCGCTGCGTTCTGATGACGGTCTCGGTCCGCGCAGAGTTCAACCCGTCCAAGAACTCCGCATAAACAAGTGAACTGATCTGGGTTGCAGCGTCTGGAAATCCTTCCGGGACACCAAGGATGAGTACGTTGGTGTCGAGATGGTAGGTCGTCACTCCAATACATCCTGGTCGCGACCCTCTTCGATCTCGCGGAGTCGTTCGCGGCGCTGTTCGTCCGAGAGGGCCGGGCCGCGGCTCAGCACTTCACGCAGCAGCGATGCGGCTGCTGTTGGCGGTGACGCCGGGCCTGATTCCCGAGCAAGGACCACGCCGGTGTCCCGGCCCTGCCGCGTCACCGTGAACCGTTCCCCGGCTTCGGCCTTCTTGACGAGTTCAGAGCCTCGATGACTCAGATCTGCGATGCCGATAGTAGTCATGCAATAAGTCTAGTAGAAGCTCTTGTCGGGTTCTACGTCTCGACGCTCAGTCCTCTGGCTGCTGCTGACGAACCCGCTCAGTGCAGGGGGTTCGTCAGCAGCAGCTCGCAGTTTCGGTCCTGGGCCTTGCCGAGCAGGTCGGCCTGGTAGTGGATGTCGTTGAACGACAGCTCGCGGTACAGGCTGGCGAGGCCGCGCTGGGAGAGGTCCGACGGGTCGGCCGTGTACGGGCTGTCGGCCTCGATCAGCGGCGTGAAGATGCTGAGGGTGCCGTCGCGGTTGTCGACGACCTCGATGATGCGCGCCAGCTGCGGGAAGTCGATGTGGCTGGCGGTGTTGATCTCCCAGAAGCTCTGCTTCGACGTCGCACCCTTGTGCGCGATCATCTCGTTCTTGTGAGTGTGTCCGTTGACCCACGCGATCACGTTCGAGTGGCGGTGCAGCTGGCTCACCAGGTGTGCGCCGTCGTACTGCCGTTCGCCGGGCGTCTCCGGGTTGGGGAGCATGGAGCCCATCGTCGACGAGGTGTGGTGGCTGAACACCATCACCAGCTGGTCGCGGTGGGCGGAGATGGTGCGGTTCATCCAGTCCAGTTGCCGCTGGCTGATGGAGCCGTCGGCGATGCCCATGCTGTTGGTGGTGTTCAGCGCGATGCCGAGCACCCCGTCGGCGATCTGGAACTTGTACCAGGTGGGTCCGTCGGGGTCGGTGAATCCGTGGCCGAGCGGGCCGGCGCCCTTGATGGCCGGATCGAAATGCCTGCGGACGAACTCGCGCGGCGACACGGGACGACGCCGCGCGTCGGCCGTCACCGGGATCGCCGGGCCGGTGACGCGGAGTTTGGCGAGCAGTGCTCCCAGCTCGGCGGGGTTGGTGCTGAGCGCGCGGCCGATGGCGACGGCGGTCGGATCGGTGTCGGGGAGGTCGTACTTGATGCCCGAGTTGTACAGCCAGTCGACGATGTTGTTCGGGACGGTGCCGAGCAGCTGGTCGTCGTGGTTGCCGAACACGGCGTACCAGGGCGCGTTGAGCCCGGGGCTCTGGTGCGAGCGGATCGCGGCGTGCAGCAGGCCGGGGATCTGGATGAAGCCGCGGTCCTTGTAGATGTCCCAGGAGTCCAGCTCGGGACGGTAGTAGAGCGACGACCCCAGCGCCTGCAGGCCCTCGAAACGGTTCTTGGCGCCGGTGTTCGGCGTGACGGTGCCGCCCGACAGCAGTCGCTGGAACCACTGCAGCTCGATGAGCTCGTGGTTGTCGGTGTTGTCGCCGGTCGAGACCACGCAGTCGAAGGCGCGGCCGGTGAACGGGCCGCGGGCCACCGCGTTGATCCGGTTGATCAGTGCGACGGCGCCCTGCGTGCCCAGCGCCTCCTGCGGTCGGAACGCCGGTCCCTGGATCGGGTGCACGTACTCGAAGCGCGCGGGGCTCTGCACGTCGGTGATGTGGATGTCGGTGAGCTGCACGTACGACGCCAGCGCCGACCGCTTGCTCTCGCGGCTCGCCTTCGCCGTCGCCAGCTCCTGACGCACGTAGAGCGGCCAGCCCTTGCCTGCGACCAGCGGGCGGTACCCGCCCTTCCGGGCCCGGCCGGCCGCCGCGGTCTGCGCGAGGGTGGTACCCGACGTGTTCGCCGTCGCGGCCGGATTCGCGTGCACGTGGCCCGCAAATGCGCTGCCCGCGGCGACGACCCCCGCCGTGGCGGCGCTCGCGCGCAGGAACTGACGACGTGAGAAGCGATTCGACATGGCAGCAACTGTAATGCGCGGCACATTTGTCGGATACACCTGCGTGTCAGATGACGTTCATTTGTTGTCTACGCGGGGGTCGGCTGTGACTTAAAACCAGACTGAGTGGAAAGCCTGGTCACGGCCGCGGCGCTGTGGCAATATCGTCGTCGTGATCAAGAGCTGTCAGGAGTGTTGTCGAGGCTGACGCCGCCTTCCGCGGTCGGCCCCATTCGCCAACCCCACTCGCTCCATCACCTGAGGACTCCCTCGTCATGACTCTCGCATTCTCTGCACCTGTCACCACGTCGTACACCGCTGTTCCGCTGTCACTGCAGGTCGGCCAGTACCGGTCGGCGCTCGCTGACGGTGCCGTCGCCGTCGACCTCCGCGACGCCCGCACTCGCATCGCCGAGGGACCGCTGATGGGTGCGATCGCGCTCGACGTTGCCGAAGCGCTCGACCTCCTGGCCCCCGATTCGTCGAACCGACTGCGCGGCGCCACCGTCGACGCTCGCTGGGTGCTGATCTCCGACGACGGCTACGACGCCGAGATGCTGGCCTGGCACCTGCAGGCGCGCGGCGTGCAGGGCGCGCGGTTCGTCGTCGGCGGCCACGCGGCACTGCGGTCGGCGCACATCAACGGCACCGTGGGGGACGACCTCCTCGACATGTTCGACGCGCACTGACGCGACGACCCCGCCTCGATTGGTCATGGTGCGGCGGTGCCGCATAACCTTGGGTACGTGAGTGACCAGCCTTCCAACGCCCAGCATGCAGACCAGACTCCCGAGCAGGTTCGGGTCCGCCAGGACAAGCGGACGCGGATCCTCGACGAGGGACGCGAGGCGTACCCGGTCGCCGTGGAGCGCACCCACAGCCTCGCGCAGATCCGCGCCGAGTTCCCGGAGCTGGAAGCCGACACCGAGACCGGTGTGAAGGTCGGCGTCGCCGGCCGCATCATCTTCCTGCGCAACAAGGGCAAGCTCTGCTTCGCCACCCTCCAGGAGGGCGACGGCACTCAGCTGCAGGCGATGGTCAGCTTCAACGGCGTCGGCGAGGAAGCTCTCGCCCGCTGGAAGGCCGACACCGACCTCGGCGACATCGTCTTCATCCACGGCGAGGTCATCAGCTCCCGCACCGGTGAGCTGTCGGTGATGGCGGACGCCTGGGAGATGGCGTCGAAGTCCCTCCGTCCGCTTCCCGTCGCGCACAAGGAGATGAACGAGGAGTCCCGCGTCCGCCAGCGCTACGTGGACCTCATCGTTCGCCCGGAGGCGCGCGCCGTCGCCCGCACCCGCGTCGCCGCGATGGCCGAACTCCGCAAGTTCATGACCGATCGCGACTTCCTCGAGGTCGAGACGCCGATGCTGCAGACGCTGCACGGCGGCGCCGCGGCACGACCGTTCGTCACCCACTCCAACGCCTTCGACATGGACCTGTACCTGCGCATCGCGCCGGAACTGTTCCTCAAGCGCTGCGTGGTCGGCGGCATCGAGCGAGTCTTCGAGGTGAACCGCAACTTCCGCAACGAGGGCGCCGACTCCACGCACTCGCCCGAGTTCGCGATGCTCGAGACCTACCAGGCCTACGGCACCTACGACGACGCCGCCGTGATGATCCGCGAGCTCGTCCAGGCCGTGTCGCTGGGCGCGGTCGGCACCCTGACGCCGACCATGCCCGACGGCAGCACCTACGACCTCTCCGGCGAGTGGACCTCCCTGTCGATGTACCCGTCGCTGTCCGAGGCGCTCGGCGAGGAGATCGTCCCCGTCGAGACCTCGGTCGAGGACCTGCTGAAGATCGCCGACCGCGTCGGCCTCGAGGTCCCCAAGGGCAAGGGCTACGGCCACGGCAAGCTGGTCGAAGAGCTGTGGGAGCACATGGTCGGCAGCAAGCTCGACGAGCCGGTCTTCGTCCGCGACTTCCCTGTCGAGACCTCGCCGCTGGTGCGTTCGCACCGCACCATCCCGGGCGTCGTCGAGAAGTGGGACCTCTACGTCCGCGGCTTCGAGCTCGCGACCGGCTACTCCGAGCTCGTCGACCCGGTGATCCAGCGCGAGCGCTTCGTCGACCAGGCGCGACTGGCCGCCGCCGGCGACGACGAGGCCATGGTCCTCGACGAGGAGTTCCTCGCCGCGATGGAGCACGGCATGCCGCCGACCGCGGGCACCGGTATGGGCATCGACCGCCTGCTGATGGCCATCACCGGTCTCGGCATCCGCGAGACGGTGCTGTTCCCGCTGGTGAAGCCCGTTCAGAACTGAGAATTCTGTGGGATCTGAGCCCGTGGAGGGCTCAGATCCCACAGATTCTTCCTCGGGCTACTCGGTCGATTCGTAGAGGATCCACGGCTCGTACGAGACGACGTTGCCGTCGGGCCCCTCGATCTCCAAAGCGTCCGGTCGCACGTGAAAGCGGTACCCGCGATGAGCGACGTGATACCCGCTGCTCGCACGCGGCGGTGCTGCGACGGCGACCGCTGCGGTCGCGACGGTCAGGGCTGCTTTCGTGTACTTCGACGTCATTCGATCAGCGCTCCTCGTAGGTGATCCACGGCTCGTCGGAGATCAGCGTCCCGTTGGGGGCGGTGATCATCAGGCGATCGCGGTGCACGTGGTAGGTGTATCCGTTGTTGCTCGCGTGGAAGCCGTTGTAATCCCAGGTGGCGCCCCAGATCGCGATGGGATCGCCGGTCGTCTTGGCGACTCCTTCGTACGCCCAACCGGTCGGTCCCTGCACCGGGCAGATCGCGACTCGGGACCACGCCGACTCGGCGAGGATCTTGGCGGGGCCGCTGCAGTACGGCCCTCCGGGGAGGCCGTCGGCCGCGGCCGTTCCGGCGCCGACGGCTCCCGTTCCCGCCGCGACGGCGACGGCGGCGAGGGCGGTCGCCGCGATTCGAGTGGTCGTGCTGATGCGCGTGCGCATGATGGTCACTTCCTCTCGCAGGTGGAGCGGCAGCGGTCCGACCGCGCTGCCCTGCGTCTGTCGGTGTTGTCGACCGCTTACTTGGACTGTCGCGGGGGAGCGTTTCCAGCGTTGCCCGACGGTCGTCCGAATGAATGACGCCCATCAGCGGATGTGCTGACCGGCGGTCACGCGCCCGTGTCGTGGTGAGAAGGGCACCGCAGCCATTAGGTAGTACCCGCCCGAAAAGCAGGTAGTGCAGGTGACGCGGGCCGGTGGCTGGGTGTGGTCTCGTCGTCGCGATGGCGGTCGGCGTCATCGGTGATTTCCGAAGTGAGGAGCGGCAATGAGTGTGTTTCGCAGGTGGTCGAGGGTGTGTGCGGGCATGACGTTGATCGGCGCCTCGGCGGTGGCCGCGCCGGGCGCGGCGCATGCTGCGCTCGACGAACACTGCACGGAGTCGGGCACGACGGTGACGTGTGTGTGGCGGGAGGCGGAGACGGCCGAGTTCGTCGTTCCCGAGGGAGTGTGGCGGCTGACCGTGACGGCGATCGGTGGCCGAGGCGGAGTCGTCCCCAACGGAGTCGGCGGTCTCGGGGCAAAGGTCTCGGGTGCGGTGTCCGTGCCCGCCGATCGCACGGTGTTCATCCACGTGGCGGGGTCTGGCGAGAGCAGAGAAGACGGATCCGTTGCTCGGGGAGGCGCGAACGGCGGCGGAGACAGTGGGGCGGTGGAGGAGGGGGAGAAGTGTACAACGGTGGAAGCGCTGGCCAATCCGGGTATGGCTACATCGGGGGAGGCAGGGGTGCAGACACGGATGCACGATCCGGTGGTCGGCTCGGAGTCGGCACTGACGCCACCGGCAACGGCGGCGGCGGTGGCGGCGGGTACTACGGAGGCGGTGGCGGTGCCGAACATGGGGGCGGTGGCGGCGGTTCCTCGATGCTCAATGGTCGGTACCTCGAGAACCCCACGACGGTGCGGGATCGGCCGTCGGTGACGATCGTCTATTCGACTGGCGGTTCTGGAGGCTCGAGCACGGGCAGCCTGGCAGATCTGTTCTCGTTCGGTTCGTCCTAGCGAGCGGGGTGCCGCGTCACGGGATCAGCCGCACCCGTCGTGCGTTCACGACCGCCTCGAAGCGCGACGACGCGTCGAGCTTCACCAGCAGTGACTTCACGTGTCCCTTCACCGTGTGCAGGCCGATGCCGAGCCGGTCGGCGATCGCGGGATTGGTGAGACCGGCGCCGAGGAGGCCGAGGACGTCCTGTTCGCGGGCGGTGAGGTGGACGGCGAGGTCGTCGTCGGGCGCCTGACCCGCGAGTTCGGCTGCGATCTCCAGCATCTGCGCGCGGACGGACGGGTCATCGACCGAGTCGGCGAGCCCGCGCAGCTTGGTATACGAGTCCTGGACGCGGGTGCGCCAGGCGGCCAGCTCCATCTCCTCCTCGTCGGTCCGCATGCCGAGGACCTCGGACACGGTGAGCTGCTGTTCGACGGCGCGCGCCTCGTCCGCGACCGCGTCGAGGGAGGCGTCGAGCTGGTCGTGCCTGCTGCGGCGGGCCGCATAGAGGACGCCGATCTGCTTGCGGCCCACGATGATCGGTGCGGCGACGAACGAGCGGAGCTTCTCGGCGCGGATGATCGCGTCGTAGGTGTGGGTGATCAGCGGCGACTCGACGTAATTGTGCAGCGCCGTCGCCCGGCGGCTGGTGAGGACGCGGCCGCCGAGTCCGTGCCCGGCGTCGAGCAGCGCGCCGCGGAGCGGACCGACGACGTCGCCGTCGAAGTAGCTCAGCTCGATCCCGTGGTCGTCGGCCCCGCGGCCGGGCACCACGCGGCCGGCGAAGGCGAGGCTGGCGCCGGTGTGCCTGCGGAGCCGCTCCAACGGGCGGCGCAGATGCCGACCGAGGTCGTCGTGGGTCGCACCCCTCTTCGGAGGGTTGCCGGTGTCGCGGGTCACAACGATCATTGTCTCAGATCGTGCCGTCGAGACGACTAGGAGAGTTCGGATGAACGCGGAAGAGCAGACCCAGGCCTGGCTGGAGGCCTATCGGAGTCCCGAGGCGAGCGCGGCTCACCTCCTCTGCGACCGCCACGATCCGACCGCCGTCGCCTTCACCCTCGTGGAGCCCGACCTCTCCGCGGTGTCGCTGACCTGGGGTGAGCTCGCCGAGGAGTCGCGTCGGATGGCGACCGTGCTGGCCGACAAGGGGATCGCCCGCGGGGAGTGCGTGCCGGTCCTCCTCGGCAAGCGTCGCGCGCTGGTCGTCACGCTGCTGGCCCTCTGGCGTCTCGGCGCCGTCCACGTCCCGCTGTTCACCGCTTTCGCGACCGGCGCCGTGGAGCTCCGGACCGAGGGATCGGGTGCTCGCTACGTGGTCACCGATGCCTCGCAGCGCGAGAAGGTGGACCCCATCGCCGCCGTCACCGTGCTCGACGTCGACGAGCTGGTCGCCGAAGCCGAGAACGCGCAGCCGCTGGCCGAGTCCGTCGCGATCGGCGGCGAGGGCACGCTGGTGCAGCTCTACACGTCGGGTACCACCGGCAAGCCGAAGGGCGTTCCGGTGCCGCTGTACTGCCTGGCCTCGTTCCAGACGTACCTGCATTACTCGCTCGACGTCAGCGAGGACGACGTCTTCTGGAACGCCGCCGACCCGGGCTGGGCGTACGGCCTCTACTACGCGCTGCTGGCGCCGATGGTCGCCGGACGCACCAGCCTGCTGCTCAATCAGGGCTTCACACCCGAGTCCACCGTCGCGGTCATCGAGAAGTTCGGCGTCACCAACTTCGCGGCCGCGCCCACCATCTACCGCGCGATGCGCGCCGGCGCCGACCTCAGTGCGATCAGCCTGCGCCGCGCGTCGTCGGCTGGTGAGCCGCTGACCCCGGACATCGTCGCGTGGGGCGTGGAGAACCTCGGCTGCGAGGTGCGCGACCACTACGGGCAGACCGAGCTCGGCATGGTGATCGGTAACCACTGGCATCCGGAACTCGCGCAGCCGCTGAAGGTCGGATCGATGGGGCAGGCCATGCCCGGCTACCGCTGCAGCATCGTCGACGGTCAGATCGCGATCAACGTCGCCGACAGCCCGCTGCTGTGGTTCACCGCGTACGATGCCGCGCCAGAGAAGACCGCGGAACGCTTCACCGACGACGGTGCCTGGTACCTGACCGCCGACACCGGCAAGGTGGACGACGAGGGCTACTTCTCCTTCACCTCCCGCGACGACGACGTGATCCTCGCCGCCGGCTACCGCATCGGACCGTTCGACGTCGAGAGCGTCCTCGCCGGGCATCCGTCGGTCAGCGAGGTCGCCGTGGTCGGCCGCCCCGACCCGGAGGGCATCCGCGGCGAGGTGGTCGAGGCGTTCGTTGTGCTGCGCAACGGATTCGACGGCACCGACGCTCTGGAGACCGAGCTGAAGAACCTGGTCCGCGACCAGTACTCCAAGCACGCCTACCCGCGGACCGTGCACTTCGTCGACTCGCTGCCGAAGACGCCGAGCGGCAAGATTCAGCGGTTCATTCTGCGGCGGTCGTAGACGGGCGCGAGAAGTCTGGCGACATCTTGCCGCTCACAGCGGCAAGATGTCGCCAAATCTTTCTGTATCGGTCGGAGACTCAGCGCATCTCGCGCTTCAGGATCTTTCCGGAGGCGTTGCGGGGGAGGGCGTCGATGATCTCGACGACGCGCGGGACCTTGAAGTTCGCGAGGTGCTCCTTCGCGAACGCGATGACGGCGTCGGGGGAGACGTCGGCGCCCGGCTTCACGGTGACGAAGGCCTTGCCGACCTCGCCGAGCCGATCGTCGGGGATGCCGATGACGGCGGCCTCGGTGACGTCGGGGAAGCGCGACAGCAACTGCTCCACCTCGGCGGGGTAGACGTTGAAACCGCCGCAGATGTACATGTCCTTCAGACGGTCGGTGATGGTGAGGTTGCCGCGTTCATCGAGGGTGCCGATGTCGCCTGTGTGCAGCCACCCGTCGGCGTCGATGGTCTCGGCGGTGGCGCGGGGATTGTCGAGGTAGCCGCGCATCACCATCAGACCGCGGGTGAGGACCTCGCCCTGCTCCGACAGTTTCACCTCCATGCCGTCGAACGCACGACCGCACGTGGTGGCGACGGTGACGGCGTCGTCGTCGGGCCGGCACGTGGTGATGAAACCGCTGGTCTCGGTCTGTCCATAGGCGGTGACGACGGTCTCGACGCCGAGGTCGGACTGCAGGCGCTCGATCAGCACGACCGGCACGATGGTCGCGCCGGTGACGATCAGGCGGAGGCTCGAGAGGTCGTGCTCGGTGCGCTTCGGGTCGTCGAGGATGGTCTGGAAGATGGTCGGGGCGCCGGGGAAGACGGTGATCCGCTCCTTCGCCACCACCTCCATCGACACCGACGGCGAGTAGACGGCGAGCGGAACCATGGCGGTGCCGAACAGCAGGCACGGCAGGATGCCGGCCTTGTAGCCGAAGGTGTGGAAGTACGGGTTCACCATCAGGTAGCGGTCGGTCCCAGACAGCCGTCCGTTGGCGCCCCACGCGTGCGAACCGTGAATGGTCTGCCGGTGCTCGGCCATCACACCCTTCGGTGCGCCGGTGGTGCCCGAGGTGAACAGGATGTCGGAGAGGTCGTCCTCGGCGACGGCGTCGGCGCGCTCGCGCGCCTGAGCGATCAGTTCGTCGGTGGCAGTCGCCATCAGTGCGTCCCAGGTGAGGACGCCGTCGGCCTCGGCGGCGTCGTCGAGCGGGACGGAGACGACGGTGCGCCCCTGCGGGATCGACGATCCGAGAACCTCGGCGAGACGGTTGATTCCGGCGAACGCGCCCGACACCACGACCACCCGAGCGCCGGCGCGGTCGACGATGTCGGACGCCTCGCTCACCGTGTAGCGGGTGTTGAGCGGGATCAGAACGGCACCGGCGTACTGGACGCCGAGTGCGGCGACCGGCCAGTGGAAGCTGTTGGGCGCCCAGACGGCGACGCGGTCGCCGTGCTGCACGCCGAGCGAGATGAGGCCGGCGGCGAATCGTCGTACCTGGTCGGCGAGTTCGGGCCAGGTGAGACTGACGCGGTGTCCCCACTGGTCGTCGACGACAGCGACACCGTCGGGCCATTCTTTCTCGGCGCGATGCAGGGCAGCAGGGGTGGTCAGCACGTTCGGGAACATAACCAAAACCTAGCAAATGCTTGGTAGGTTAAGCTAGCGGTCATGACGACGATCAATCTCGCCGATCGCACCGTCGATCTGGGCGAATGGGCAGAGGCGACGCCGAACGCGGCGACCGTCTTCGCCGAAGCAGTGCGCACCTGGCTCGAGGAGAACCTTGTCGGCGACTTCGCCGAGCTCCGCGGGCGCGGCGGTCCCGGCAGCGAACACGAGTTCTTCGCCGAGCGACTGGAATGGGACCGACACCTCGCGGCGTCGGGCTGGACCTGCCTCGGTTGGCCGACCGAGCACGGCGGTCGCGGTGCGACCATCGAGCAGCGGATCATCTTCCACCAGGAGTATGCGCGGGCCAACGCGCCCGCGCGGGTGAATCACCTCGGTGAGGAGCTCCTCGGTCCCACGCTCATCGAGTACGGCACGCCTGAGCAGCAGAAACGCTTCCTGCCGCACATCGTGAACGTCACCGAGCTCTGGGCGCAGGGCTACTCCGAGCCGGGCGCGGGCAGCGACCTCGCCGGCGTCTCGACCTCCGGCGTCCTCGACGACGGCCAGTGGGTCATCAACGGCCAGAAGATCTGGACGTCCCTCGCGCACCTGTCGCAGTGGGCCTTCGTCATCACCCGCACCGAGAAGGGCTCCACCCGGCACAAGGGCCTGAGCTTCCTGCTGGTCCCGCTCGACCAGCCCGGCGTCACCATCCGCCCGATCCAGCAGATCACCGGCACCTCCGAGTTCAACGAGGTCTTCTTCGACGACGCCCGCACCGACGCGGACCTGATCGTCGGCGCACCGGGCGACGGCTGGAAGGTCGCGATGGGACTGCTGCAGTTCGAGCGCGGCGTCTCCACCCTCGGCCAGCAGGTCGGCTTCCGCCGCGAGCTCGACGACCTCATCGCCATCGCCCACAGCAACGGCGCCGTCGACGACCCGGAGATCGCCGCCCGCCTGCGCCGCGCCAAGGTCGGACTCACGGTCATGGAGGCCAACGCCCGCCGGACGCTCGCCGGCGACATCGTCTCCGAGGCCGGCGCCGCGTCGGTCACCAAGCTGCTGTGGGCCAATTGGCACCGCGACCTCGGCGAACTCGCCGTCGCCGTCGTCGGAGCGCCGTCGCTCATCGGCCCGCCCGCCACCACGGAAGGTCGTGCCAACGACCTCTCCGATCCGGAGAACGTCGAACTCGACGAGTGGCAACGACTTCTGCTCTTCACCCGCGCCGACACCATTTACGGCGGCTCGAACGAAGTGCAGCGCAACATCATCGCCGAGCGTGTGCTCGGCCTTCCCCGAGAGGCACGACCAGCATGACCCGACCCGTTTCCCCCCTCGCGACTCCTCCCGAAGAGACGCCCGGTCACGACCTCCTCGCGGGCAAGAAGGTCGTCGTCACCGCCGCCGCAGGCACCGGCATCGGCTTCTCGACCGCCCGTCGCGTCCTCATGGAGGGCGGCGACGTGCTGGTCTCCGACTTCCATGAGCGCCGCCTCGGCGAGACCGTCGAGAAGCTGACCGCGGAGTTCCCCGACCGCCAGGTGACCTCGTTCGTCTGTGACGTCTCCAGTACCGAGCAGGTCGACGCCCTCATCACGAACGCCGCCGAGCAGCTCGGCCGCATCGACGTACTGGTCAACAACGCGGGCCTCGGCGGCGAGACCCCCGTCGCCGACATGACCGACGAGCAGTGGGACCGCGTCCTCGACATCACGCTGAACAGCACCTTCCGCGCCACCCGCGCCGCCCTGCGCTACTTCCGCGACGCGGGCCACGGCGGTTCCATCGTGAACAACGCGTCGGTCCTCGGCTGGCGTGCCCAGCGCGGCCAGGCGCATTACGCCGCCGCCAAGGCCGGCGTCATGGCGCTGACCCGCTGCTCGGCCGTCGAGGCCGCCGACTACGGCGTCCGCATCAACGCCGTCTCGCCGTCCATCGCCAAGCATCCGTTCCTGGCGAAGGTCACCACCGACGAGCTGCTCGACGAGCTCGCCTCCCGCGAGGCCTACGGCCGCGCGGCCGAGGTGTGGGAGATCGCCTCGGTGATCGCCATGCTCGCCAGCGACTACAGCACCTACATGACCGGCGAGGTCGTCGCCGTCTCCAGCCAGCGAGCCTGACGCTCGCAGCCAGGCCCCACCCCTCCCAAGGAGAACCTCCCATGACCACACCCCAGGCCTACATCGTCGACGCCGTCCGCACGCCCGTCGGCAAGCGCGGCGGCTCGCTCGCCGGCGTCCACTCCGCCGACCTCGCCGCCCACGTGATGAAGGCGATCGTCGAACGCACCGGCATCGATCCCGCCGTGGTCGACGACGTCGTCTTCGGCTGCGTCGACACCGTCGGACCGCAAGCGGGCAACATCGCCCGCACCGCGTGGCTCGCCGCAGACATGCCGCTCGGCGTCCCCGGCACCACCGTCGACCGCCAGTGCGGCTCCAGCCAGCAGGCCATCCACTTCGCAGCGCAGGGTGTCATGAGCGGAACCCAGGACGTCGTGCTTGCCGGCGGCGTCCAGAACATGAGCGCCGTTCCCATCAGCCAGGCCATGATCGCCGGCCAGGAGCTCGGCTTCACCACCCCGTTCGCCGAGTCCAAGGGCTGGCAGGAGCGGTTCGGCGACGCCGAGGTCAGCCAGTTCGTCGGCGCCGACATGATCGCCAAGAAGTGGAACATCAGCCGCCTGGACATGGAGGAGTTCTCCCTCCAGAGCCACCAGCGTGCCAAGGCCGCGATCGCCGCCGGTCACTTCGACAACGAGTACGTGCCGCTCGGAGACTGCGTCGTGGACGAGTGCCCGCGTGACACCTCCCTGGAGAAGATGGCCTCCCTCAAGGTCCTCGCTGAAGGATCCGACCTGACCGCGGGCGTCGCTTCGCAGATCTGCGACGGCGCATCCGCCACCCTCGTCGTCTCCGAGAAGGCGCTGAAGGAGTACGGCCTGACGCCGCGCGCCCGCATCCACCACATGACCGTGCGCGGCGACGACCCGGTGATGATGCTCTCGGCGCCGATCCCGGCCACCAAGTGGGCGCTGGAGAAGACCGGCCTGAGCATCGACGACATCGACGTCGTCGAGATCAACGAGGCCTTCGCCCCCGTCGTGCTGGCGTGGCTGAAGGAGACCGGCGCCGACCCGGCCCGCGTGAACCCGAACGGCGGCGGCATCGCTCTCGGTCACCCGCTCGGCGCTACCGGCGCCAAGCTGTTCGCGACCATGCTCAACGAACTGGAGCGCACCGGCGGGCGTTACGGTCTGCAGACCATGTGCGAGGGCGGCGGCACCGCGAACGTGACGATCATCGAGCGACTGGGCTGACGCTCACCGCGGTTTCGCTGGGCCCGGGCCGACGACATGTCGGCCCGGGCCTCGCGTCGTCACCGGGCAAGAACGCGATCGCGGGGATCTCGCAAGGCTCGCCGACCGTATCGCCGTTGGTGGCGCCATTGAGATGGCGACCAAGTTCTGTACTGAGGAGACCGTGCCCCCTGTGATCGGCGCCACGCTCCCGCTACACTTGGGATGAGAAGGCAAATTTGTCTCAAACAAGTGAGTGGAGTGTGGAATGACCAAGCCTGCTGATGTGGCGGTGCGTGCCGGAGACAAGGTCTCGTCCGAGTCGCACACGATGGAAGAGCTGCTCGAGATCCAGAAGGCGGCGTTCCTGCGTGATGGCATCCCCGACGCGCACACCCGCATCGATCGCATCAATCGTCTGGGGCAGATGCTGCTCGATCACGCCGACGAGATCACCGCTGCGCTGACTGCAGACTTCGGCACCCGGCCCGCCGACCTCTCGATCGCGGCCGACGTCGCCGGCTGCATGATCGACATCGCGCACCAGCGGCGCAGTGCCGAGAAGTGGATGAAGGAGACCAACGTCGCGCGCATCGCGGGCGCCCTCGGCTTCAAACAGCGTCTGCGCCGCGATCCGCTGGGTGTCGTCGCGATCATGGGGCCGTGGAACTTCCCGCTGCAGCTGACGATCGTGCCCGCCGCGTCGGCCTTCGCCGCGGGTAACCGGGTGCTGATGCGTCCGTCGTCGATCACCGCGAAGACCACCGATGTGATCGCGCGCGTCGCCCCGGACTACTTCTCGATCGAGGAACTCGCGGTCATCACCAGCAAGCACGGCGGCGGCTCGGACTTCGCCAAGCTGAAGGCCGACCACATGTTCTTCACCGGCTCGCCCGAGGTCGGTTCCTCGGTGGCGCAGGAAGCCGCGAAGAACCTGGTCCCGGTGACGTTGGAACTCGGCGGCAAGAACCCGGCGATCGTCGACAAGACCACCGACATCACCAAGGCCGCGCACTTCTTGGCCGACGCCCGGATGATCAACGGCGGCCAGGTGTGCCTGTGTCCCGACTACGTCTTCGTTCCGGAGGAGAAGGTCGGCGAGTTCACCGAGAAGGTGATCGCCCGCTGGACCAAGAACTTCCCGACCATCGTCGACAACGACGACTACACGTCGACCATCAACGAGAAGAACTACCAGCGGATCGTCGGGCTGATCGACGACGCCGTCGAACTCGGTGCACAGAAGCGCCAGGTGATGCCGGCCGGCGAGCAGCTCCCGAACGACGCTGTGCGCAAGATCCCGCCGACGCTGCTGACCGGCGTCACCCCCGGCATGAAGATCGAGGACGACGAGGTCTTCGGCCCGGTCCTGACCGTGTACCCGTACCGCGTGTTGTCGGAGGCGATCGACAAGATCAACTCCAGCGGCCACCCGCTGACCCTCTACTGGGCTGGCGACGACAACGACAACCTCAAGACCGTCGCGGACAACACGCGCAGCGGGTCCATCTCCGGCAACGACTTCGGCCTGCACATGCTGTCGCAGGGCCTGCCGTTCGGCGGCGTCGGCCGGTCCGGCCTGGGCAACTACCACGGCGAGTTCGGCTTCAACACCTTCAGCCATGCCCGCGCGGTGACGGTGTCCAAGCTGCCGATCTCGTTCGCGGAGATCATGACCGCGCCGTTCACCAAGCGTGATCGGCGGATGGCCGACATGCAGATGAAGTTCTGGCGCTTCATGAACGGTCGTGCCGTCAAGAAGTCGGCGAAGAAGCGCTGACCGCTCGCCTGATCAACGCCACCGCCGCGGACTCGGAGACGAGTCCGCGGCGGTGGCGTCTTTGCGTCGAGTAGCAGACGCCGACAGTTTCACCAACCAAGCGTTTGCTAGGGTGAAGGGAGCGGAACAATCGAGGGAGGCATGGTGGCGTCGAAGACGACGAGCGGTCCGAGTCGGCGGGACGAGCTCCTCGGCATCGCGGGGGAGTTGTTCGCCGATCGCGGGCTGCGATCGACAACGGTACGCGACATCGCCGATGCCGCGGGAATCCTGTCCGGCAGCCTCTATCACCACTTCGACTCCAAGGAGTCCATGGTCGACGAGTTGCTGCGCGACTTTCTGGACTCGCTGTTCGCTCGCTACCGCGAGATCGTCGATGCCGGACTCCCTGCGACCGATACTCTCCGCCAGCTGGTGGTCGCGTCGTTCGAGGCCATCGACTCCCGCCACACCGCGGTCGCGATCTACCAGAACGAGTCGCGCCATCTCCTCGGTCAGGATCGGTTCGAGTACATCGGCGACCGCAACGTCGAGTTCCGCCGCCTGTGGGAGTCGCAGCTCCGCCGCGGCGTCGACGAGGGCGACTTCCGTGCCGACCTCGACATCGACCTCGTCTACCGCTTCATGCGCGATACCGTGTGGGTCGCCGTCCGCTGGTACCGCCCCGGCGGCTCGATGACCGTCGAGCAGATCGCCGACCAGTACCTGTCGATCGTCCTCGACGGCATCCTGCCCCGGTAAGGGCGCTGCTTTCAGGATGGTCGAGTTCGCCGACGCGAGCCTGCGAGCGCTCGACGAGTATCGAGACCACCGTGAGTTTCGCTGGCACGCAGTTGTTTTCGATGGTGCATGACCCAGCCCGCCAGCCCGGAGGTCTCGATACTCGATCGTTGCTCGCAAGCTCGCAGCGTCGAACTCGACCCACCTGGAGGCTCTAGCCGGAATCGAACTACACGGTTGAGCCGGCCGGTTATCGATGCACGGATGCCGTCACCGTGAACTTCGCGTTCCGCGCGACCTGCCGGGTCGGTCCCACGACCTTCTCCAGCGTCGGGCGGTAGCGCAGGTGCGAGTTCCACACGCACCACAGTTCGCCGCCTGGGGCCAGCGCGCGGGCGGCGTCGGCGAACAGGTGGCGGGCGATCCCGGTCGAGAGCGCGGCATCGCTGTGGAACGGCGGATTCAGCACGACCAGTTCCTGTGAGGCGTCGTCGACCGCCTCCAGGCCGTCGGCCTGCACGACCGTCACGCGGTCGGCGACACCGTTCTCATCGGCGGTCGCGCGGGCCGACGTCGCGGCAGCGGCCGACCGATCCGTGGCGAGCACCGTGATCTCCGGGCGTGACAGCGCCAGCCGCGCGGCGACGACACCACTGCCGCACGCGAGGTCGACGGCGGTCGTCGCGTCGGGGAGCGCGTCGTCGAGCACGCTCAACAGGAAACGGGTGCCGACATCGATCCGGGTGCCTGCGAAGACGCCGCCGTTCGCGGAGACCGTGAGCTGGACGTCGTCGTGCCGCTGCGTCTTCGGCCACGCCGCGAGCTGTTGTGCCGCGACATCGGCGCGCGGTCGGCGCGCGAACAGGACGCGTGACTTCTGCCGGGCGTGACTGACGTCGACGCGGTCGAAGACCTCGCCGAGGACGTCGTTCATCGCCACCGACATGTGCTTGATACGACCGCCGGCCACCACCACGACCTCGGGATCGGCGTGCGCCGCGATCAGTGCGGCCACCTCGGCGAGCCGGTCCAGGCTGCGCGGCAGTCGAAGGAGGACGACGCGGGCGCCCGCGACCGCGGCGGCGTCGAACGGGAGCGACTCGACGGAGACGCCGAACCGATCGGCGTTCCGCTGCAGCGCCCGCTGCCCGGTGATCACGTCCTGGTGGCTGCGCACGCCCACGGCGCCCGACGCGGCAGCGCCGGTCGCGAGCGCGCCGTACGCGTCGTCGATCACCGCCACCGTCCCCGGCGCGCTCTCGGCGAGGAGTGAGGCGGCCTCGTCGAGGATCAGCCGATCGGCGGCGTCCGACGCGGCGAGGTCGGCGCCGTCGACGTCGGGGTCGCGTCGCAGCAGGGAGAAGTCCACGTTCGCGAGGTTACCGGTGAGCGAGAGCGATTCCGGAATCGTCGCCTCGCGGCGGTACCGTCGCCTCATGTCTTCTCCCGCAGCGACATCGACCCGACGGGCGATCCCCGTCCCGATGCTCCTGACCCTCGCGCTGCTCGCAGCCATCGCGCCGCTCGCCATCGACATGTACCTGCCGGGCCTGCCCGTGCTCGGCGACGACCTCCACGCGTCCCAGGCAACGGTGCAGCTCACGCTCACCACGTTCATGCTCGGGCTCGCCGCCGGACAGTTGCTGATGGGTCCGATGTCCGACAGCCTCGGACGCCGTCGCCCGCTGATCCTCGGGACCGTGCTTCTGGTGGCCGCAGGCATCGGCTGCGCGGTGGCGCCGTCGATCGCGGTGCTGATCGTCTTCCGTTTCGTGCAGGGTCTGACCGGCGGCATCGGCGTGGTGGTGGCGCGCGCGGTGATCGCCGACCGCACCAGCGGCGACCGCTCCGCGAAGCTCTTCTCGATCATGATGATCATCACCAGCGCCGCACCCGTCGTCGCACCGCTGCTCGGCGGCGCGCTGATCGGCCCCATCGGCTGGCGCGGCATCTTCGTCGTGCTCACCGGCCTCGCCGTCGTCATGCTGCTCTCGGTGCTCGCCTTCGTCCCCGAGACCCTCCCGACCGAACGGCGGCATCCGTTCCAGGCCGGGACCATCGCGCACAACATGCGCGCCGTGCTCGGCAACCGCCGCTACCTCGGCTACACGCTCGCCTTCGCGATCGGCTTCGGCGGCATGTTCGCCTACATCTCGGCCTCGCCGTTCGTGATTCAGGAGTACATGGGCTTCTCGCCCGGCGCGTTCTCGATCCTGTTCGCGATCAACGCCGTCGGCATCGGCATCGCGGGCACCGTCAACACCAAGCTCGTCGGCCGCGTGCGCCCGCAGCGGCTGCTCGCGGTCGGCGTCGCCTTGCTGGTGACGGTCGGCATCGCGATGATTCTCGCGGTCACGCTCGCGCCCGGCGTGCACTGGCTGCTGCTGGTGCTGATGTTCTGCCTCACCTCGTCGTTCGGCCTCACCGCGGGCAATGCGACGGCGCTCGCCCTCGGTGAGGTCCGCGAGCGCGCGGGCACCGGCTCCGCGGTCCTCGGCACCCTGCAGTTCGTGGTCGGCGCCATCGTCCCGCCGCTCGTCGGCCTCGGCGGATCGGCGAGCCCGGTGCCGATGGCCATCGTCGTCGTGATCTGCACGCTGCTCTCGGCCTGCGCATTCCTGACGACGCTGCGTCACTGAGTCAGAGTCGTCGCCAGCGTCTCGGCCATCGCCCGGGCCGCGGACGACGGATCCGCACGGCACGCCAGCGACAGCGACGTCCGGCGCGACCGCGCGATCGGTACGGCCACCACCCCCGGACGTCCCGAGGCCATCGACGGCGTAAGGAGTCCGACGCCGCTGCCGAGTTCGGCGAGCGCCAGGACCGCCTCGGGGGAGTGCGCGGCGACCGCCGGGACCACCTGCACCTGCTCTGCGGCGCACGTCCCGTCGAGCGCGGTCCGCACGCCGGTCCCCTCCGGGAGCGACAGGACGGTGGTCTCGGCGAGCTTCGCCAGGGCGATGCGGTCCCGGTCCGCCCACGGATGGTCGACCGGAACGACCGCCGCCAGGGGCTCACGGATCAGCGTCCACGACCGCAGCGATTCCGGCAGCGGTTCGCCGTGCGCGACCAGCGCGACGTCGAGCCGCCCGCGCAGCAGGTCGGCGATCATCCGATCGGAGTTGTCCTCCACCACCGACACCGACACGTCGGGGTGGTCGCGGCGGAACGCGGCGAACCCCCGCAGGTAACCGGGGACGGTGCAGCCGATGACGGTTCCGAGACGCACGTGCCCGCGAACCACGCCCGCGAGCTCGTCCGCGGTGGTGCGGACGGCCTGCACCGCGCGCAGCGCCGCCCGCGCGTGCTCCAGGATCGCCTCGCCTGCCGGCGTCGGTGTGACGGTGCGACCGGACCGGTCGAAGAGGCGCTGCCCCAACTCCTTCTCCAGTTTCGCGATCTGCGCGCTGACGCCGGACTGACTCACGAGCACCTCGTCGGCCGCCGCCGTGAAACTGCCGTGATCGGCCACCGCGACCAGATAGCGCAACTGATGCAGTTCCATGACTGCTGATTCTAGTTTGTAGAAGAACCAGCTGTTGGACGTATGGTCCCGCCGGGCGGACAGTAGAGACATGACCACAGCACAGACCCTCACGCCCCGCCAGATCGCCGAACTCTACGTCGACTGCTGGGAGCGGAAAGACTTCACCGACCTGGCCCCGTATCTGGCGGCCGACTGCGAGTTCACCGGCGTGTTCGGCACCGCCTCCGGACCCGACGAGTTCCTCGCCGGACTGAAGGGCATGGCCGCAGGCACCGATAGCCTCGTCGTCCGCAAACGGCTGGCCGACGACGCCGACGTCATCACCTGGTTCGACCTCGGCATGGGTGGTGCGCCCGCCACCGCCGTCGCCAACTGGACCCATGTCGAGAACGGTCTCATCACCCGCGTGCAGGTGACCTTTGATCCGCGCGAGATGCTCGCCGCGCGCTGACCCCGTTACCCTGGCCGCATGGCATCCGTGACGGCGATCTGCGTCGTGGCCCGACTGCATCCCGACGCCGGAAAGATCGGCACCACCGCGATCGACAAACAACCGGTCAACGGGCCGGTCACGATCAGCGAGTACGGCGCGTACGCCGATGTGCAGGCCGACCGTAAATACCACGGCGGCCCGGACAAGGCGCTGTACGCATACGCGCAGGAGGACGCCGACTTCTGGTCGGACGAACTCGGCCGCGACATCCCCGCGGGCTTCTTCGGCGAGAACCTCCGGACCGTCGGCATCGACGTCAACGGCGCCCGCATCGGTGAACGCTGGCGGATCGGAGAGAAGGTGGTCGTGGAGGTCACCTCCCCGCGGATCCCGTGCCAGACCTTCGCGCGCTGGATGGGCGGTGGGGGTAGGGACGCCGACGGCCGCGGCTGGGTGAAGCGTTTCGCGCAGGAGGCGCGCGTCGGACCGTACCTGCGCGTCGTCGAACGGGGCAGCATCGCGGCGGGCGATGAGATCGTCGTCCTCAGCGTGCCCGACGACGCCCCGACGATCCGGGACGTGTCCCCGCGCTGAAGTTTCTTCGCCGACACCGATCAGTTTCGAGCGCGGCGTCGGTCTATCTCTATGACGGCATCCCGACGGGAGCCGCAGACGAGAGGAACCCGCCATGCACACCATGATCTTCGTGAACCTGCCGGTCGCCGACATCGAGGCGTCGCGCGCCTTCTTCGGCAAGATCGGGTACCGCTTCGACGACCGCTTCGGCGGCGACCAGTGCGCTGCGCTGGTGCTCGGCGAGACGATGGTCGCGATGCTGCTGGAACGCGACTTCTACCAGACCTTCGTCCCCGGGCGGCAGATCATCGACGCCACCACGACCAGCGGCGCCATCCTCTGCCTCGACGCCGACAGCCGCGAGGTGGTCGACGAGATCGTCGGGAAGGCGCTCGCCGCCGGCGCGACCTTCGGCAACACCGAGGACCACGGATTCATGTACGGCAGCTCGTTCTTCGACCTCGACGGCCACGGCTGGGAGATCATGTGGATGGACCCGGCCGCCGTGGAGGCCGGACCCGAGGCCTACGCCGCCGCACAGAACGGGAACTGATCGGGCATGACCGACGACCGCGCCTTCGACGAGGCCACCAGCGCTCTGCGCGCCGAGCTGCTGGTGCACTGCTACCACATGCTCGGTTCGGCGACCGACGCCGAAGACGTGCTGCAGGACGTGTACCTGCGCGCGTGGCAGGCGTTTCACCGCTTCGAGGGGCGGTCGTCGGTCCGGACCTGGATGTACACCATCGCGACCAACACCTGCTTGACCGCGCTCAAGGGCAAGGCCCGTCGGCCGCTCCCGACCGGTCTGGGCACCGAGGCGTCGGATCCGCGCGAGCCGGTCTTCGCCAACGACGAGATCCTCTGGCTGCAGCCGCTGCCCGACGGCGCGCTCGGTGATCCCGCGTCGGCGGTCACGGCGCGCGAGAGCGTCGGGCTGGCGATGGTCGCCGCCATGCAGGACCTGCCCGCCCGTCAACGCGCGGTCCTGATCCTGCGCGACGTCCTCGCGTTCAGCGCCGCCGAGACCGCGGCTGCCCTCGACATGTCGGTGGCCGCGGCCAACAGCGCGCTCGCCCGGGCGCGGTCGACGGTCGGGGAGGGCACCCGGCGGGAGGGTCGTCGTGCCGCGGAGCTCACCGAGCACGAACAGCAGGTCTGGGACGATTTCTGCTCGGCTTTCGAGCGGCACGACATCCCCGGTGTCGTCGGCGTGCTCGCCTCCGACGCGGTGTGGGAGATGCCGCCGTTCCCCGGCTGGTACATCGGCGCGGAGGAGATCGGCGTGCTCAGCCTCGAGCAGTGTCCCGCCAAGGTCGCCGGCGACGTCAAGATGGTCAAGACCACCTGCAACGGGCAGCCCGCCGCCGGCATGTACATGCGCGACGGCGACGTCTGGCGCCGCTTCCAGCTCGACGTCCTCACCATCGCAGGCGGCGAGATCACGCACGTCGGCGCGTTCTTCGAGCCGGAGCTGTTCCGGCTGGCGGGGCTGCCGGAGACGTTGTGAGCGGTTACCGCACCACTTCTGGCGCTGCAGCACCATTTCCGGTTCCCGCACTCAGTCGCGACCGAGTGCGGGAACCACAAGTGGTGCGACCCGCCGTCAGCTACACGTCGTCGTCGCCGACGGGGCCGCCTTCGCTCTCCCACGTCTCGATCAGCATGACGCTGGTCTCCGTGAACTTGCGGCGCACGCCGACGCCGCCGAACTCGTCCTCGGGGACGAACTGCGCGCCGTAGTGGACCAGGGCGCGGGCGACGCGGTGGATCTCCTCGGAAGTGAGCGATTCACCGCCCTTCTCGTACTGGCGTAGGGCCTTCGTCTCGACCTCGGCGTGTCGGGCGATCGTGCCTGCCGACACCCCGCTGAGGTGCCGTGCTGCGCGGGCGAGGGAACCATCCATCCGAATCTCTGTTGCGGCCATGCCCCCATTGTGCGCGTTCCCGATGGGCCCGACCGGCGAATGCGGAACCGGTGCGGGAGAACGGGCTTCGGGTCAGCGGAGACCGACGATCTCGGTCATGACGGAGCCGCCTCTCGATCCGAAGCAGACGGCGAGGACCGCGCCGGGAACGACGGTGAGCGATCTCAGGCTGAGATCGTGGGTCAGTGTTCCGGGCAGGCACTGCGCGGGTCGTCTCGTCACCGAGCGCTGCCGCGGGTTCACGACGAGGAAGCCGTCGCGGGCACCGACGACCACCGTGTCGCCCAGCCAGACCGGCTCGACGAAACCCGGTTGAGTGGGAATGCCGGCCGCAGGGATCCGCGTCCACCGGTGTGCGTGCACGTCTCGGACCATGACGGCCGGGGTGGTGCCGAAGAAGGGCGCACCCTTCTGCGGGGCGTCGATCAGTGCGATCTTGCCGTCGTACAGCGCCGACAGCGTCGTCGTCGTACTCGTGAACTGATCGACCACCGAACCCGACTCCTCCTCGATGATCGCGGTGAAGGTCGGATTGCCGTCGTCGAAAGGCCGCGTGGTGAACGTCGCCGCGAAGTGGCCGGACCCGATGGCGGAGATCTGACGGTAGCGCCAGTCGATAGTCGGATCGACGGTGACGCGCTGCTCGCGACCGGTCGCCGACTCGGCCACGACGAGCGTGTTCGGCGCGCCGCACTCGGTCCGGAGCACGTGAATGCGGGTGACGGCCACCTTCGGACTGCACGGGAGGGAGATACGGCGCTGAACGGTTCCGTCGTCAGGGTTCATCAGCGTGACCTCGGTGGACTCGGCCTGCGTCGTCTCGCCGGCGTCGAAGCCTGCTGCCCCTCGAACGCGCCATCGTCCGCCGTCCCAGGGATCGGCCGATCGCCATCGGACCGCGCCGGTGACTACGTCCAGACCGACGGTCAGGCTCTCACCCGGAAGTACGAGCACCTGCGCTTCGGCGCCGGTGGTCAGCTGGGCGGAGGCCGCGCTCGGTGTTTTGATTCCGCCGATCGCTCGACCGTCGAACGACCAGACCGGAGCGCCGGTCGACGCGTCGTAGGCGGTCACGTCGTCGCCGGTGACGGTGACGAAGCCACCGTCGGTCGGAATCACGGCGACACGGCTGCCGCCGATCCGGTGACGGAAAGTCACCGTGTCCATCGACTCCGGGAACGCGGGCACCTTCGCCTCCGGCGCGGTGTGCTGTTGGATGGTCAGCGCCGGCCGGGCGACGACCACCGATCCGGCGACGACTGCCGCGCACACCGTGAAGGTCACGGCTGCGGAGATCGCGGTGGACCGGCTGAGTCCGAGCATCGGCTGCGGCTCGCTGTCGCGCGCCGTGACCCAGACGCCGTGCGACACCGCGCCGACGCAGAGCATGCCGATCACCGCGCACGACAGTCCGATCAGCGCCAGCGGGACTGAATACCCGACGTCGAGGAGCCGCAGCGTGGCGAAGTCGTCGGCGAGCGAGCCGGCGAGGATCCGCGTCCAGATCGCGACGGCGGCGAACAGGCACAGGCTCAGCCAGGTGGTCGCAGCATCGAGTCGGCTCGGACGGTCGGAGCGAGCCCGTGCCGCGAGGTGCCAGAGCAGAAGCAGAACGGTGACGCCGACGACCAGGGCCACGACGGCGGCGCGGATCGTGAGTCGTTGGCTGTCGGGCACGATGTCGAGGTTGTCCACACCGATCAACGAGGCTGTGGCGCAGGAGATCGCGGTCAGCGCAGTGGCGGCTCCGACGCCCCAGACGACGGGGACGCCTGTCGATTCGGTCGTGGTCATGACTGCTTCCCCTCGAATCGCACCAGCGTGTCGTCGCTGAGGGCCGTCACTCCGACTGGGCCGATCAGCGGAACCCCGCCGGCGCCGGTCACGATCTGTGCCGCGCCGGTCCTCCGGTCGACGATGACGAGCGCGTCGGGGAGCGTGCCGTCGTCGGACCGATCCTGCGTCCAGACGATCTGGTCGCGGAGCCAGACGACTTCCACGGGAGAGCGATCGACGCCGCGCACCGGAAGGTCGGGGTGGGCACCGGTCAGCGACACGATGCGGAGACGGTCGGGCCGCCGCGTGCTCCAGTCGCGTACAACGCACTCACCGTTCGCGGCGCACGATTCCACTGAGCTGCCGGCGGACCGACTGTCGCGCAAGTCCAGGACCAGTCGGCCAGTGGTCGTATCGCGGATTCCGTCGAGTCTCCAGTCGGTGCCGGTTGCCGTCACCGGGACGAAGCGGTCGGGGAGCTCCGCGGTCTGAGGTTGGAGCGCGAGATCGGGCCGGCCGTGCGACCTCCGCGACGACAGCACTGCGCCGGTGGTCGGGTCGAGGGCCAGCACTCGACCGGCTTCGCCTCCGGTGCACGCTGTTACTAGGGTCAGCCGTGGTCGATCGCGGATCTGGTCGACGGCGCAGTCACGCGGGACGGTGTACGTCCACAGAACGCTGCCGTCCTTCGGGCGGAAGGCGCGGACCGTCCGGAGATCGTCGGTCACGGAGACGGGAAAGCCGCCGTCGAGAAAGACCGTGGGCGAATCGAAGGCGGCCCAATCGACCCAGCCCGCGAGCGGAAGGTCGGACGTCCACCGGATGTCGCCGGTGTCGGCGTCGATCGCGGCCGTCCAGGGCGCGTCGCGGTCGGGATCGCTGACGATGACCAGTCCGTTGCGCTGGTCCGCCAGCATCGACACCTCACCGGCGGGCAGGTTGGTTCGCCAGCGGACGGTGCCGGTGTCGGCGTTGATCAGCTCGCCTGTGGCCACCAGGAAACCGGGACCGACCGGTCGTGCGTTCCTCATGGACCGTCGGGCGTCGGGGTGGGGGTTGGGTTCGATCTCGACGGCCTGCGACTGCGTCGAGATGGACGTCGGAGTCGGACTCGTGGCGACCGGATGGACGTCGAGCTTCGTCACGACGAGGGCGGTGGACTCCGATTCGGGGGCGCGGGGTGCGGTCGTCAGGGCTGTCGCTACGACCGCCACCACGAGCCCGATCGCCACGATCCGGCTGCCGCGCAACGGTGGCCGTCGGGACTGGATGGCGTTGTCGAGGCACAGTGCCGTCGCCGGAACCGCCAGGAACAGGAGGAAGCCGACGATGTCCGCGCGATGGATCAGGTAGTCGATCGTCTCCGCACCGTCGACCCGATTCGCGACGGCGACCACCGACGACAGGAACCAGATGCCCGTCAGCACGACCGCCGGGGTCCGGCGGCTCACCCTGTCCCGTCGCAGCAGAACGATGGCGGCGACCACGAGCGCCGCGGCCGCAAGGATGCCGAACCCGAGGAACACCGACACGCGGTACTGATCGACCTCGGGACTCAGATCGGGGCCGCCGGACAGCAGCGACATGACGGAGATGACGAGTGCAGCGACGACGGTGCCGACACTGACCGCGGTCACGACCATCGCGACGACGTCACCGGTGCGGTCTCTGATGGGGTCGGGTTCGGTCACGCCCGGAGCCTATCGGGCATTTCGACGACGGTCCGTCGTCGGGATGACTGTCCTGCACCACATCCCGCTCCAGTCGCACCGCTTCCGACTCCCGCACTCGGTCGAGACCGAGTGCGGGAGACGGAACAGGTGCGGAAATGGGGTCAGGCCCGGCCGACGAGGGGACGTCGTCGGCCGGGCCTGAGTCTTGGGAGGGTGCTGCTGTCGAGGGGTCAGCGGGGGAGCGACGCCAGGCGCGCGTGCGCCTGCGTCATGATCGTGGTGATCAGCTCCTGGCACGAGGGCAGGTCGTCGATCATGCCGACCACCTGACCGGAGGCGAGGACGCCGGCCTCTGTGTTGCCGTCGACCAGTCCGGCCTTCAACAGCATCGGGGTGTTGCCCGCCATGATGATCTGCTGCCAGGTGCGCTCGCCCGACTTCTTCATCGACGCGCCGTCGCGGAGCATGGTGCTCCAGTGCATGCCGGTCATCTGCTTGAACTCGTTGGCGTTCCGCGCCGCGGCGATCAGCGCCTTGGCCTTGGAACCGCTCTCGAGCGCGTTGACGAGTTCGGTCCGGAGCACGCGGTGCGGCATGCCGTCGACCTTCTTCGAGACGACGGTGTCGTTGAGGCCGCGCTTCAGGTACTCCTGCTTCACGCTGTCGGGGACGGCGGAATCGGAGGTCAGCAGGAAGCGGGTGCCCATCGCGATGCCGTCGGCGCCGTAGGCCAGCGCGGCGACGAGGCCGCGGCCGTCGAAGAAGCCGCCCGCGGCGACCACCGGAATCGAGGTGGGGCCGTCCTGGCCGCCGAGCGCGTCGATCACCGACGGCAGCAGCAGCGTGGTGGCGACCGGACCGGTGTGTCCGCCGCCTTCGCCGCCCTGCACGATGACGGCGTCCGCGCCCCACGACGCGACCTTCACCGCGTGCTTGGCGGCGCCGATCGACGGGATCACGACCAGGCCGTGATCCTTCAGCTTGGCGATCAGCTCCTTCTTGGGAGCCAGCGCGAACGACGCGACCTTGACGCCCTCGCGGATCATCAGGTCGACGCGCTCTTCGGCGTCGGTGGCGTCGGCCCGCAGGTTGACGCCGAACGGCTTGTCGGTCAGCGACTTGGTCTTCTTGATCGCGAACTCGAGTTCGTCGTACGTCATCGTCGCGGACGCGAGGATGCCGAGACCGCCCGCGTTGGCGGTGGCCGCGGTCAGCGACGGGCCGGAGACCCAGCCCATGCCGGTCTGCACGATCGGGTATTTGATCCCGACCATCTCGGTGAACCGCGTCGACAGCGGTGCGGGTGCGTTCTGGTCGTCGCTCACGAGCGGACCTCGCGGTCGCGCAGGCTCTTCGGATCCAGGACCTCGCGGATCAGCCGGAGCTGCTCGTCGGTGGGGGCCGCGGTGACCGGTGCCGAGTCGAGGTCGGAGATCGGGAAACCGGTGTTCTCGGCCACCTGCTCGGCGGTGACGCCCGGGTGCAGCGACAGCGCCCGCATGGTGTGGCCGGGGCCGCCGAAGTCGAAGACGCCCAGGTTGGTGACGACCCGGTGGATGTTGAGGTCGTCGTACGCGGGGTTGCGCTCGTCCACCTTGTCGAAGCCGACGCCGGCGACGATGTCCACCTGCTCGCAGAACACGCGCTTGGTGTGGTTGCCGACCCAGTAACTGGTCGGGTGGTTGATGGTGTTGCCGGGCGCGCCGCGGACACCGAACATCTGGCGGGTCGGCTGCTGCAGCGGGCCGAACGCCGACAGGTTCTGGTTGCCGTAACGGTCGATCTGGTTGGCGCCCATCACCACGTGGCGACGGCCGGAGGCGACGACGTCGAAGACCTTGCGGAAGGGCATCCAGCCCTCGATGGCGCCGACCTTTCCGACGGCCGGGGTGTCGGCCAGGATCAGCGCCTCACCGTCGGTGATCAGCAGATCCGGTTCGGTGGTCAGCCGCGCCAGGCGCGCGCCGATCAGCGGGTTGGTGGCCATCGGCGACGCCATGATCTCGCCGGCGCCGGTGAAAATGTCCGCGCAGGCCGCGACGCAGTACTCCGCGCGCGTGATTTCTGCAGTACTCACTTGGCTTCCTCCTGCTCGGCCTGCCACTTGGTGACTTCGTTCTGGTAGGTGGCCTCGTCGACGTCGAGGAACCGGGTGCGGAACGCGGTCCAGCTCTCGTCGTCGGCGGCCGACGCGGCGTAGTGCTTCAGGAACGCGTTGTCGCGTCCGTAGCCGCCGGCGAAGGTGAAGTGCGCGCCGTTCGGGGCGTGCACCACGCGGTCCACGTTCATGCGGTTCACGATCAGACGCTCGCGCTCCACCGACGAGACCAGCTCCTCGGTGCTGACGATCTGGTCGGCCTCCACGTACCGGCGCTCGGCGGCGGCCAGGTAGAGGTCGTCGAAGTACGGGTCGACGCCGGTGTAGGCGGCGTTGCCGTGGGCGTCGGCCAGGTCCAGGTGGACGAAGGCCGCGTCGAGCTTCAGTGCGGGCATCGCGATGAGCGTCTGCGTCCGACCGTCCGCGTCCGGGTACGGCGACTCGATGGTCTTGAGCTCGTCGCCCCAGAACTCGGTGACCGCGGAGCCCAGACCCGCACGGATCGGCAGGAAGGGGAGGCGGGCGGCGGCGGCCTCGAGGCCGCACTTGACCATGCCCTCGTCCATCTCGCGGGCCTCGATGGCGCCGCTGGTGCGGGCCTTCGCGAACCACGGATCGTAGAACGGTGCGGCGTCGAGCGAGACGAAGCCGTAGTAGGCGCGCTTCACCTTGCCCGCGGCGCACAGCAGGCCGAGGTCGGCGCCGCCGTAGGTCACGACCGTCAGGTCCTTGACGTCGGACCGGGCGATCGCGCGGACCAGGGCCATCGGCTTGCGCCGGGAGCCCCAGCCGCCGATGCCGATGGTCATGCCGTCGCGCAGTTCGGCGACGACGTCGTCGAGGCTCGACGTCTTGTCAGTCTTGGCAGCCATGCCAGTCACTTCCCCTCTTTCAGAGTCTTTCCGGTGGCCACATAGGCATCGCGGTGCTCGTCGGCGACGCCGGCGAGATTGAGTTCGTAGGTGTAGCGCTGCTCCAGCAGGTAGCTGGTCTTCACGTCGACGGGATCGATGCCGTTGATCGCGGCCTTGGCGGCGCGGATGACGCGGGTGTCCTTGGCGTCGATCTTCCGGGCGACCTCCAGCGCGGTCTCCAGCAGTTCCTCGCGCGGAACGGCCTTGTAGCAGGAGCCGAAGTGGACCAGCTGCTGCGCGGTCACGTTCTGCGCCGTGTAGTACAGGGTGCGCATCATGTGCTGCGGGACCAGGCGCGCCAGGTGGGTGGCGGCGCCGAGGGCTCCGCGGTCCACCTCGGGCAGACCGAAGACGGCGTCGTCGGACGCGACGATCACGTCGGCGTTGCCGACGAGGCCGATGCCGCCGCCGACGCAGAAGCCGTTGACGGCGACGATCACCGGGACGGCGCAGTCGTAGACCGCGGAGAACGCGGCGGCGCAGCCCTTGTTGGCGTCAATCAGGGCGCCGAAGCCGGTGGTGTTCTGCATCTCCTTGATGTCGACGCCTGCGTTGAAGCCGCGGCCCTCGGCACGCAGGATCACCACGGAGGTCTCCGGGTCGGCGCCTGCGGCGAGGATCGCGTCGGCGAGTTCGAACCAGGCGGCGCTGGGGAGCGCGTTGACCGGCGGGAAGTCGACCGTCACGGTGACGATGCCGGATTCGGCTCGGGCGGTGGTGATCGGCACACCGTCTCCTTTGTTCGGGGCTGGAAAGGGGCTCTTGGGAGAGCGTGGGAGCTACCCAAGCAAATGCTTGGTTGTTTGTTACAGTAGCACCATGACCGAAGCAGTGCACAGCCCGGTGAATCTGGGGCTGGCAGGAAAAACCGTCCTCATCACCGGCGGCGCGCGTGGCGTCGGCGCGGGCATCGCGCAGGTGCTCGACGACTTGGGCGCCGTCCCGATCGTCTGCGCCCGCCGCCCCGGCGACGACGACCGCGAGTTCTACCCGTGCGACGTCCGCGACTCCGACGCGGTGGCCGACATGATCAACCGGATCGTCGCCAAGCACGGACGGCTCGACGGCGTCGTCAACAACGCGGGTGGTTCGCCGTTCGCGCTGGCCGCCGACGCGTCCGACAACTTCGCGCGCAAGATCGTCGAGCTCAACCTCATCGCGCCGCTGATCGTCGCGCGTGCCGCGCAGAAGGTGATGGTCGAGCAGGAGGGCGGCGGCGCCGTCGTCAACATCTCCAGCGTCAGCGGCCACCGGCCGTCGCCCGGCACGTCGGCCTACGGCGCCGCGAAGGCGGGCCTCGACAACCTGACCGACTCGCTCGCCGTCGAATGGGCACCCTCGGTCCGGATGAACTCCGTGATCTGCGGTCCCGTCGAGACCGAGCTCTCCCACATGCACTACGGCGACGACGACGGCATCGCCGCCGTCGGCGCGACCATCCCGATGGGTCGCCTCGCCCGTCCCGCCGACATCGGCAACGCGGTGGCGTTCTTCCTCTCGCCGCTCGCGCAGTACATCACCGGCTCCACCGTCACCGTCCACGGCGGCGGCGAGAAGCCGGCCTTCCTCGCCGCGGCCAACGCGGGCAACGAGTCCTAAGAGAAAGCGAAAAACCATGAGTAACAAGCTGAACGACGGTCGCGTCGTCATCGTCACCGGTGCCGGCCAGGGAATCGGCCGCGCCCACGCGCACGCCTTCGCCGCCGACGGCGCCAAGGTGGTCGTCAACGACTACGCCGCCGACTCGGCCGCCACCGTCGTCGAGGAGATCAAGGCTGCGGGCGGCGAAGCCGTCGTCGCCGCGGGCGATGTCGCCGACTGGGACACCGGCGCGAAGATCGTGCAGACCGCCATCGACACCTTCGGTCGCCTCGACGTCCTGGTCAACAACGCGGGCTTCCTGCGCGACCGCATGCTGCTCTCGCTCAGCGAGGAGGAGTGGGACGCGGTGACCCGCGTGCACCTCAAGGGTCACTTCGTGATGCTGCGCCATGCCGGCGCGTACTGGCGCGCGCAGGCCAAGGCCGGCGAGCAGGTCCAGGCCAGCATCGTCAACACCAGCTCCGGCGCAGGCATCTTCGGTTCGGTCGGTCAGGGCAACTACGCCGCCGCCAAGGCCGCGATCGCCGAGCTGACCATCCAGGCCGCCGCCGAGCTCGGCGGCTACGGCGTCACCGTCAACGGCATCGCCCCCGCCGCGCGCACCCAGATGACCATGGGCGCCGGCGACGCGATGGCCGCGCAGATGGCCGCCCCCGAGGACGGCTCGTTCGACGCCATGGACCCGGCCAACATCTCCCCGCTGGTCGTCTGGCTCGGCTCGCCCGAGTCCGGCGACGTGACCGGCCGCCTCTTCGAGGTGGAGGGCGGCACCGTCACCGTGCTCGACGGCTGGCAGCGCGCCGCGTCGCGCGACAAGGGCGCCCGCTGGGAGCCCGCCGAGCTCACGCCGGTGATCGCCGAGCTGATCGCCGCGTCGCCCGCGCAGGTCAAGGCCTATGGCGCTCGCTGACGCGGACCGGATCGCGGCCGCTCGCGCCTACGTCGACGCGCTCGTCAGTCACGACGCGTCCGCGGTCCGGCTCCATCCGATGTGCACCCGCACCGAGCTGGGCGTCAAGACCGGGCGCGACGGCGCGCACATCGCGCGCAGCCTGGAGGGCGGCCCGCAGTTCAAACTGATCCACGCGATCAGCGAGTTCGAGGCCTCCGTCGACGGCGACACCGTGCACAGCACGTATTACGTGCACGTTCAGCCGAAACCGCTCGGGCTCGCCGCCCGCGTGGTGGAGTCGTTCGTGGTGAACGACGACGGCGAGATCACCACGATCGTCGCGTCGTTCTCCGTTCCGCGCCGCAAGGCGCTTTGACCTCTCGCGAAAGGAATCCGCAGTGTCGGACACGTCCGCAAGCCCCGTCCTCTACGACCTCCGCGACGGCGTCGCTGTCATCACGCTGAACCGCCCGGAGGCGATGAACTCGGTCAACGCCGCCCTCGCGACCGGTCTCGGCGAGGCGATCGAGAAGGCGGCCACCGACCCGGCCGCGCGGGTGGTCGTGCTGACTGGCACCGGTCGTGCCTTCTGCGCCGGCGCCGACCTGAAGGCCATCTCGCGCGGTGAGTCGATCGCCGCCGAGGGGCATCCCGAGTGGGGCTTCGCGGGCCTGGCGCAGCACTGGCTCGACAAACCGATCATCGCCGCCGTCAACGGCTTCGCGATGGGCGGCGGCACCGAGTTGGCGCTCGCGTCCGACCTGGTGGTCGCGGCCGACACCGCGGTCTTCGGCCTCCCCGAGGTGAAGCGCGGACTGATCGCGGGCGCCGGCGGCGTGATCCGGCTGCAGCGGCAGCTCCCGATGAAGCGGGCGCTGGAGCTGGCGTTGACCGGCGACGGCATCGAGGCCGCCGTCGCCCTCGACTGGGGGCTGATCAACCGGGTCGTGCCCGCCGACCAGGTGCTCGACACCGCTCTGGAGCTGGCTCGGAAGATCGCGGCCAACGCGCCGCTGTCGGTGCAGTACAGCAAGCAGATGCTCTACCGCACCCAGTCCGGCCCGTCGGACTGGAACCCGGCGTGGGGCACCGAGGAGCCGTGGGCCGTCAACGGGGAACTCGGCCTCAAGGTCTTCACCTCCGCCGACGCGATGGAGGGCCCGCGCGCCTTCGCCGAGAAGCGTGAACCGAACTGGCAGGGCAAGTAGCGCAACTCCCAGAAGATTTGGCGACATCTTGCCGCTCAGAGCGGCAAGATGTCGCCAAATCTCTGTCGTTCACATCGCTCGACGCAGTTCAATGGCCTCGATGAGTTCCCGCATGCAGGCATCGGGTTCGGTGACCAGCCGAGCCCAGCTGAAACTCAATGGGAGCCAGCTCATCAGGGCGAGCTGGTTGCCCTTCTTCTGATCGCGATCCCAGCGGTCGTGGTTCTTGTGGAACTTCCAACCATGGATCTCGACCCCGATCTGTTCGTCGACCCACGCGAAGTCGAGGCGATAGCCGCAGAACGGGACCTGCTGTGACCAGCCGTCGATGTTGTACTCCTTGAGCAACCTGACGAAGAGTCGCTCGGCCTCGGACTCGGAAGGATCCTCCGCCGCCTCCAACAGCATTCGAGCCCTGTGCATGCCGAACGAGCCGGCATTGCGTTCGAGACTCCGTCGCAGGTCGGTGAGATGAACGCGCCGCTCCTGCAGCGCGCGGTCCATGATGGCGATACCGTCCTCGTGCTCGGCCGCCACCTGCAGCACCGTGAGAGGCAGGTCGGTGACAGGTAGTTCACGGACTGTCGTCAGATCTTCGGCCGGAAATGTTCGCCGTTTGGCCTCCACCTCGAAGCCCAGCTGAAGACGGTTGCGCGTGGTGCGCGGCACCGACACCGTCAGCGGGCCGGGTAATTCGTCGAGGAGTCCGTGCCACCAGGCCGCCGTCGATCGGTCGGCGACTCCGCCGTGCGCTGCGACCGCGATCCTGACCCGCGCGGCCTCGGTGAGGCGGTGCTCGGCCGACAGGTAGACGCCCTGCGATTCGGTGGTCCACAGTCCGGTGTCGAGGCGGTTCTGAACTTGATGGCGCGACAGCCCCAGGTCGGTCGCCTTCGATCGGGTGATCACCCCGTCGTGGTCGGCGAGATGATCTGCGACGGCGAGATGGGGGTTGGCGGGGCCTTTTCGAGTGAGTTCCACGTGGATTGGACGCAGCGGAGGCGAGTCCGGTTCCACGACACGCCGATGACGGCCGATTTCCTTGGTGAGACAGAGATTTGGCGACATCTTGCCGCTCAGGGCGGCACGATGTCGCCAAACTTCTGCGCTGTCAGTGCTTCACGGGGCAACCCGCATGTGCGAACGTGCCCATCTGCCCGATTTCGTACCCGTCCGGGTAGGTCTTCTGGCGTGCCATGTCCTGGATCCGCTTCATCGTCCGGCGCTTCGGCAGGTAGGAGACCAGTTTCCCGCGCAGCTTGAGGCCGGCGATCGAGGCCTTCCGAATCGCCGGGTGGGGCGCGTCGTAGCCGAACGCGTCGAGCAGCGGATCGTCCATGATCGCGCGGCTGAACGGATCGATCAGCGGGCGCAGCGGTTTCGGATAGAACGTGGTGAACAGAGCCAGGGTCGCGTCGCCGGTCCGGCGCACGCCCGGCGTTCCGCCCGGGACGTAGTGCTCGGCCTCGTAGGAGTCCATCAGTTCGGCGAACTCATCGTAGGTCGCGGGGATGTCCTTGATCGCCATGTGGCGGCCGAGCGCACGGTAGTACAGCGTGATCGCGCGGACCTCGTCGGCGGTCAACTGCCGCCACCCGTAGTCGGCGATCCAGCGGACCGGGACCACGACGAACGTCGCGAGGACGTACAGCATGTCGGTGTTCGGGATCTCGTACATCTTGTGCATCTGATTGATGCGGCGGATCGCGTCCTTGCCGTCGCGGCTGTCGAAGCCCTCGAGCAGCGGGACCTCGAGGAGGATCGCGGTGTCGTCGTACCGCTTCTGCGCGTGGTCGCGGAACTGGCGGGTGTCGTCGAGCAGTTCGCCGACGCTGGGGACCGCGTACGTCCGGAAGAGGGCGAAGCTGAGCGCCTGCATGATGTCCCACGGGAACTCGTACGTCGCGAGCGTTCGGTACATCTCGTGGAACTGCGTCTCCGGGTCCATCCCCGCGGTCAGCGACGCGGTGTTCTTCAGAGACTTCGGTGCGAGAGTGGGCAATGCCATGGTCGTCAGCTCCTCAACTGGGCGATGAGCCAAACTATAAGTGGACTTATAGTTTTGTGCAAGAGGTCACTTCTCGTCGTGTGGAAAGCTGGTCGCCATGGCGAAGAAGTCGGTTCCGTCCGAGCATGCGCGACGACGATTCCTGGATGCGGGCATAGCTGTCCTGGGCGAACGGGGACACGCCGGGCTGAAGTTGGCGCAGGTCTGCGCGGCTGCCGGAGCGAACACCGGCAGCTTCTATCACGCCTTCTCCAGTTGGGCGGATTTCAAGACGGCGCTCATCGCGCATTGGCGGCAGGAGCAGAGTCGGCGCCTCATCGACGGCGCGCTCGCGATCGACGATCCGATCGAGCGGATCACCTTCCTGACCGACGTCGGCCTCACGCTCGACCGCGCGTCGGAGGCGGCGATCCGCGTGTGGTCGACCCACGACGACGAGGTGCGCGGCCACCTGGAGGAGGTGGATCGCGAGCGCGCCCGGGTCATCGCCGACACCAGCGCCGCCGTGATCGACGATCCCGACCGGGCGGAGGTCTTCGCGCAGGTGGCGATGTATCTGCTGATCGGCTATCAGATGAGCACCGTCGAATCGCTGGACGCGCTGCGCGTCGGATTCCAGTCGATGCTGGAGCACACGCTGGGGGAGAAGGCGCCGATGCTCGGGTAGGCGCAGACGACGACAGGCCCGGTCCTCGCAGACCGGGCCTGTCGTGGTCGATCAGGGTTACGCGCTGGGGGCGCGGACGACCATCGGGACGCCGGGGAACAGTGCGGCCATCTCGCCGCGCGACTTGCGCAGTGCGGCGGTGCCGTAGCCCTTCTTGCGGGCCGACGGACGGATCCAGATGCGGACGTCCACCTCGCCGCCGCTCAGTTCACCGAAGACGATGCCGATCTTCTCCTCGCCCTCGAGGGCCACCAGCCAGACGGCGTCCTCGGCGTCGACGCGGCCGACGCCCTTCGCGATCTCCTCGCTGACCTCGCCGGCCGGGGCGCCCGAGCCGTCGCCCGCCACGCCCTGCTCGGCGGTGCGCTCGGCGAACAGATCGGCGTCGTCGTCGGCGGAGAAGGGGCGGAGGTCGAGGGTGTCGCCGGTGCTGGCGGGACGCTCGGCGAGGGTGAAGGTGATGGATTCGTTGAGGTTGTCGAGCTCGGCCTGGTTGTTGCGACGCTCGGTCTTGGTGAGCTGGTGGAACGACATGTTCAGGATGGCTTCGGCGCCCAGTTTCGACTTGCCGAGCAGCTCGGCGATGGCGGTCGCGGCCGCGTCGCGGTCCTCCGCGTCGACGATCGCGTCGAGAACGTCGTGGCGTCGTTCCATCGCCGTCAACAGCGCGTCGGTGATGTCTCGTCGGGTTGCTGCCTGGTCCAGATCAGTCATAGCTCGATAGTAGGTGCGATCGCGGCCGCGTGCTTGTTCTTTCTCTCGCTGATCGGAATGTTGTCGAACCGTTCGTCCGACCGTCGCGCGGCGGCTGTTGCTGTCGGGCAACGGTTTTCGGACACTTCCTTTCGCAAAGTTAGAACACGTTCTAGTATTCGCCTATGGGATCCGAAACGAATGCCGTCGATGCGCTGCGCAACCCCGTCCACCTCGGCGACCTGATGGTCGCCGCGCTGCATCGGCATCGAGACACGCCGGTGCTTCGCCTCGGGGATGCGGAACTGACCGGTGGCGAGATGGCGGAGCACGTCAGTCGGTACATTCAGGCCTTCGAGGCCGCGGGCGCGGGCGCCGGCATGGCGGTCGGGTTGTTGGCGTTGAACCGACCCGAGGTGCTGTTCGTCATCGGTGCCGGTCAGACGCAGGGCTGGCGTCGGACCGCACTCCACCCGCTCGGCTCGCTCGACGACCACGCGTACGTCCTCGCCGACGCCGGCGTCTCGACCCTGGTGATCGACCCGAACCCGAAGTTCGTCGAGCGCGCCGTCGACCTGGTGAATCGAGTCGAGAGCCTGACGCAGGTGCTGACCCTGGGGCCGGTCCCCGCGGAACTGGCCGACGTCGGCACCGACATCGTCGCCGCCGCAGCCGGGTACGAGGCCCAGGAACTGCGCGCCGCGATCCTCGATCCGGAGCACGTCGTCTCGATCACGTACACCGGCGGCACCACCGGCAAGCCGAAGGGCGTCATCGGGACGGCGCGCTCCATCCTCACCATGACGCAGATCCAACTGGCGGAATGGGAGTGGCCCGAGCGCCCCCGATTCCTCATGTGCACGCCGCTCTCGCACGCTGGCGCCGCGTTCTTCGTTCCCACGCTCATCAAGGGCGGGACCATGCTGGTGCTCGGCGGCTTCAACCCTGCCGAAGTGCTGGAAACCATTGAGCGCGAACGGATTACCGCCACCATGTTGGTGCCGTCGATGCTGTACGCGCTGATGGACCACCCCGACTCCAAGACGCGCGACCTCTCGTCGCTCGAGACCGTCTACTACGGCGCCTCCCCGATGAACCCGGTCCGCCTGGCCGAGGCCATCGACCGCTTCGGCCCCATCTTCGCCCAGTACTACGGGCAGTCCGAAGCGCCCATGGTCATCAGCTACCTCCGCAAGGACGAGCACGACGCCGCACGCCTCGGCAGCTGCGGTCGTCCGACCGCCTTCCTGCGGACCGCACTGCTGGATCCGGAAGGCAATCGCGTCGCCCGCGGCGAGCCGGGCGAGATCTGCGTCTCCGGACCGCTCCTGGCCGGCGGCTACCTGGACCTGCCGCAGCAGACGGCCGAGACCTTCGTCGACGGGTGGCTGCACACCGGCGACGTCGCTCGCGAGGACGACGACGGCTTCTGGTTCATCGTCGACCGCACCAAGGACATGATCGTCTCCGGCGGATTCAACGTCTTCCCGCGCGAGGTGGAGGACGTGGTCGCCGAGCATCCGGCCGTCGCGCAGGTGGGTGTGATCGGCGTGCCCGACGAGAAGTGGGGTGAGGCGGTGACCGCGGTGGTGGTGCTCCGGCCCGACGCCGACACCGGCGACGACGCGAAAGCCGCGGTGGCCGCGGACATCCAGGCGGCGGTCAAGGAACGCAAGGGGGCGGTGCAGTCGCCGAAGCAGGTGGTCTTCGTGGATGCGCTGCCGCTGACCGCACTCGGCAAACCCGATAAGAAGGCGCTCCGCGCCGAGTTCTGGGAAGGCGCCGGCCGGAAGGTCGGCTGACGACGATGAGTGATTCTCCCGAACTGACCGTCGTTGCGAACCTCGACCTCTGCGACGGCTACGGCGAATGCGTGAAGGCCGCGCCCGACTACTTCGAACTGGACGACGACGGCTTCGTCGTCGTGAAGAAGAGCGATGTGACCTCGGAGGCGGAGGGCCGCGTCATCAATGCCGTGACGCGCTGCCCGAAGTCGGTGTTCACGTTGCTCGCAGACGGAAAGCCCGTCGAACTGCCCTGACCGAGACCGGGCCGACCCCGCGGTGGGGTCGGCCCGGTGTCACGCCGGCTCGCAGATCACAACGGGGATCTGGCGGTCGGTCCACGCAGCGTAGGTGTCGAAGTCCGCGTAGAGCTCCACCAGTCGCGGCCACAGGTCGGCGCGCTCGGCGTCGTCGGCGATCCGTGCGCGATACGGAAGCTCGTCGCCGCCCGTCTGGATGCGAACTCGCGGCTCGTCGCGCACGTTGTAGTACCAGTCCGGGTTCTTCGGCAGTCCGCCCTGGGAGGCGACGAGGATGATTGAGCCGCCGTCGCGCAGGTACAGGAGCGGGACGGTCCGCTCCTGCCCGGACTTGCGACCGACGGTCGTGAGCAGACAGACAGGTGTGGGCTTCTTCAGTGCTGCTCCGACGCGCCAGGTCCCGCCGAGCTTCCCGCGGGTGGCTCGGTACAGCCGGGTGTTGAGGCGCGAGCCGAGCTTGATGACCTGCGCGACCACCGGTGAATCGAGTTGCGCGGGGCGCGCATTCGGATCCATGTCTGCCTGCTCCGCCGGTCAGATGCGTTCGATGATGGTCGCGCTCGAGAGCGCGCCGCCCGCGCACATGGTCACCAGGGCGGTCTGCTGGTCGCTGCGTTCCAGCTCGTACAGTGCCGTCGTCAGGAGTCGCGAGCCGGTGCTGCCGACCGGGTGGCCGAGGGCGATGGCGCCGCCGTTGACGTTCACCTTGTCCATGTCGGCGTTGTGGACCTGCGCCCAACTCAGTACCACCGACGCGAAGGCCTCGTTGACCTCGAAGACGTCGATGTCGCTCATGCTCATCCCCGACCGCGACAGGACGCGCTCGGTGGCCTGGACCGGGCCGTCGAGGTGGTAGTACGGCTCCGCGCCGACCAGCGCCTGGCTCACCAGGCGGGCGCGCGGGCGCAGGCCGAGTTCCTTGGCGCGGTCGGAGTCCATCAGCAGGATCGCAGCGGCGCCGTCGGAGATCTGTGACGAGTTGCCCGCGGTGTGGATGCCTCCCTCGATGACCGGCTTCAGGTTCCCGAGGGACTCGAGGGTGGTGTCGCGCAGGCCCTGGTCGCGGTTGACCTCGAGGATCTGCCCGGTGAGCTCGCCTTCCTTGGTGCGCTCGGGGGCCTTGACGGTGAGGACCTCGCGGTCGAAGCGGTGCTCGTCCCACGCGCGCTTGGCGTTGGCCTGCGAGCGGAACCCGAGCTCGTCGACGTCGGCCCGCGTGATTCCGCGACGCTGCGCGATGCGCTCGGCGGCCTCGAACTGGTTGGGCATGTCGATGCTCCACGACTCCGGGCGACGCGGCCCGGCGTTCTCGCCGACGTTCGCACCCAGCGGCACGTGCGACATGCATTCGACGCCGCAGGCGATTCCGACGTCGATGGTGCCGGTCGCGATCAGGCCGGCGACCATGTGATTGGCCTGCTGAGCAGATCCACACTGGCAGTCGATGGTGGTGGCGCCGGTCTGCCACGGCAGTCCCGCATGCAGCCAGGAGGTGCGCGTGACGTTGTTGCCCTGCTCGCCGACCTGCATCACCGCGCCGCCGACCACCTGCTCCACGAGGGCCGGGTCGATGCCTGCGCGTTCGACGACGCCGCGCTGGGCGGCGCCGAGGATCTCGGCCGCGTGCAGGCCCGACAGCCAGCCGTTCCGCTTTCCGATCGGGGTACGAACTGCTTCGACGATCACTGGCACGCCCATGGCGACTCCTTCTCTGCTGAATGCATCTGACTCAAAACTAGAACAAGTTCTTGTTCGCGTCTATCCAGTGTGGCAGAGTGAGAGCTACCAAAATTGTAACGGGTTCTCATTCCTGTCCGCGGGGATCCGAAGAGGTTCAAGAATTGAGGTGATGACGTGACCCAGACGCAGAGCGACAGCGCGTCCGGCACGTGTCCGTTCATGCATCAGGAGGGGTGGGATTTCACCGACCCCGACCTGCTGCTGGAAGGTGTTCCCGTCCAGGAGTTCGCGCAGCTGCGTAAAACCGCCCCGGTCTGGTGGAACGCTCAGCTGCCCGGCAAGGGTGGCGGCTTCCACGACGGCGGATACTGGGCCGTCACGAAACACGAGCACATCCGCGAGATCTCCAAGAATGCGGACGACTGGTCGGCCAACGAGAACGGCGTCATCATCCGCTTCGAGGACGACATGCCCGCGGAGCAGATCGAGGTCACCAAGTCTCTGCTGATCAACCACGATCCGCCGGATCACACCCGTCTGCGCAAGGTGGTCTCGCGTGCGTTCACCCCGAAGGCGGTCCACGCCCTCGAGGAGAAGCTCGACGACGCCGCTCGCGACATCGTCCGCCGTGCCGCCGAGGCCGGCTCCGGCGACTTCGTCCACCAGGTGGCCGTCGACCTGCCGCTCCTGGCGATCGCCGACCTCCTCGGCGTGCCCGAAGAAGACCGGATGAAGCTGTTCGACTGGTCCAACTCGATGATGAACGGCGACGATCCCGAGTTCACGACGGATCCGCTCACCGCCAACATGGAGATCCTGGGCTACGGCTACAACATGGCCGAGTCGCGCAAGAAGTGCCCGGCCGACGACATTGTCACCCAGTTGGTCGAGGCCGATATCGACGGCCACGGACTCACCGAGGCGGAGTTCGGCTTCTTCTTCATCCTGCTGACCGTCGCGGGCAACGAGACCACGCGCAACGCGATCACGCACGGCATGAACGCCTTCCTGGAGAACCCCGAGCAGTGGGAGCTCTTCAAGAAGGAGCGGCCGGCCACCGCGGTCGACGAGATCGTTCGCTGGGCCACCCCCGTCAACGTCTTCCAGCGCACCGCCAAGCGCGACACGCAGGTCGGCGGCGTCGACATCAAGGCCGGTCAGCGTGTCGGCATGTTCTACGGTTCGGCCAACTTCGACGAGGACGTCTTCGAGGACCCGTTCACGTTCAACATCCTGCGCGACCCGAACCCGCACGTTGGCTTCGGCGGCAACGGAACTCATTTCTGCATCGGAGCCAACCTGGCCCGCATGGAGATCAACCTGATGTTCAACGCCCTGGCGGACATGGTGCCCGACATCAGCAAGCTCGGCGACCCCCGTCGTCTGCGCCACGGCTGGATCAACGGCATCAAGGAGCTCCAGGTCGATTATGGAACTGTGAAATGAGCGGTTCGCTGAACGCTTCGCGCCCAGGAACCGAGCAATGAGCGAGGCTCCCGCCTACCTGAACATCGATCGCGAGAACCATCCGGCCGTGCTCGCCGGCCGTCGTTCCCGCGATGCGGTCGAGGTCCGCGACAAGCAGGCCTGGCTCGACAACTTCTCGGCCACCGGATCCGTCGAGGATCCGGTGGGGCCGTCGATGTTCGACGAAGAGGGTAAGGGTCACCGGGGCGCCGAGGGGCTGTCGGCGTTCTGGGACAAGGCGATCGCGCCGACGGAGAAGATCGACTTCCAGTTCGAGAAGGAGATCATCTGCGGCGACGAGGTGGCGTACATCGGCAAGATCGTCACGTACATCGCTGGACACATCTCCGAGGCTGAGGGTGTGTTCACGTACCGGGCCGACGCCGACGGCAAGATGCAGGCGCTCCGCGCCTATTGGGAGGTCGAGGCGACCATCGCCTCGACGCGGAAGGCCTGACGCGACCATCGGCCCGAACGCCGAGCCCCGTCCATTCAACGAATGGACGGGGCTCGGTCGTCTCCGGCTCGGATCAGAGACCGGCGCCGGACGGCGAGACCAGGATCTTGACCGCCGTCTCGTTGCGGTGCAGCAGGGTGTCGTAACCTTCGCTGACCAGCTGGTCGAGGCCGATCTTGCCGGTGATGAACGGGGCGAGGTCGATCTCGCCGCTCTCGACCAACGCGATCGTCTCCGGGTGGCTGTTCACGTAGGCGATGGTGCCGCGCATGTCGATCTCCTTGAGCACCAGCTTCTGCATGTCGACGGAGGCCGGGTGCCCCCAGATCGACACCACCACCAGGACGGCGGTCGGCTTGAGCGCGTCGAGCAGGGTGTCGAGGGCGGCCTGCACCGACGTGCATTCGAAACCCACATCGGCGCCGCGGCCGCCGGTCAGCTCGCGCACCCGGGCGAGGACGTCCTCCGACGCCGGATCGAGAACGTGGTCGGCGACCCCGGTCTCGGTCGCCTTCGCGCGGCGCAGCGGGCTGGGCTCGCTGATGATCACCGAGATGCCGCGCGCTCGGCAGTTGGCGGCCGTCAGCAGGCCGATCGGGCCGGCACCGGTGATCAGCGCGACGGCCCCGGCGCCGGCTCCGCTGCGCTGGACTGCGTGGAAGCCGACGGCGAGCGGCTCGATCAGCGCGGCTTGATCGAGCGGGACCGACGGCGAGATCTTGTGCACCCAGCGCCGTTTCACGGCGATCCGCTCGGCGAGCCCGCCGCCGCACCCGCCGAGGCCGATGAAGTTCATGTCGGGAGAGAGGTGGTAGTCGTGGCTGTCGGGGCCGGTGTCGACGTCGTCGGCGATGATGTACGGCTCCACCACCACGTGGTCGCCGACGGCCAGGTCGGTGACGCCCTCGCCGACCGAGGACACCACGCCGGACATCTCGTGGCCGATGGTGACCGGCGCGCTCTCACCGCTGAGCGGCTGCGGATGGTGTGCGGGCGGGATGAAGATCGGACCGTCGGCGTACTCGTGGAGATCGGTGCCGCAGATGCCGCACCAGGCGACGTCGATGCCCACCATTCTCGGCTGCACGACGGGATCGTCGATGTTCTCGATGCGGACGTCTCCGCGGTCGTAGTAGCGGGCGGCTCTCATGGTGGGTCCTCTCGTAGAGCGGTCGGGGACCCCACTCTGATCGCCGCGCCAGACGCCGACAAGCGTTGCAGACGGTTGCAACGCTTGTCGGCGGGGTCTCAGGCGTCGATCGATTCCCGTGCGTCGTCCTTGCCCGCCGCCTTCAGCAGGTAGGAGTCGACGGCCAGCGGTCCCTGGTTGACGAAGCCGACGGCCAGCAGGCCGGCGATCAGGGCGAGGGCGAGCTCGTAGCCGCCGTCGCCGACCCAGAAGCCGTAATCGATGTGGGCGATGAAGATGGCGCCGATCATGTCGAGGATCAGGATGGCCGCGACGATCGGGGTTGCTAGACCGATGACCAGCAATCCGCCGCCGACCAGTTCGGCGATCGCGGCGACCCATGCCGACAGCGACGGCACGGGAGCACCCATGGCCTCGAAGTTGGTGGCGACGTTGTCCATGCCCCAGACGAAGAACTTCTGGCATCCGTGGGCGATGAAGATGATGCCGAGGATCACGCGGCCGATGGTGACGGTCAGCGACTGGCCGGTCTTGATGGTGTTCATGAAGCGGGGCTCCCTGTGTGAGGTCGTCGGTGACACCGGGCGGTGTCGTCGTCGGCCCCGCCGGTAGTCGAGGCGACGGCAAGATTCAATCACTTACTTTTCGTAAGTTCAAGCCCTGCGCGCTAGCATCGAAGCATGATCCCCTTCGACGTCTTCGCGAAGCAGTGCCCGTCGCGCGAGGTGTTTTCGCACGTCACCGGGCGTTGGGGAGCCCTTCTCATGGGCAAGCTCAGCACTGTGCCGAAGCGTTTCTGGGAATTGCGTGAGGAAGTGGAGGGCATCAGCGATCGCATGCTGACGCAGACCCTCAAGACGCTGGTCGGCGACGGTTTGGTGACCCGCACGATGTCCGAGGACAAGCCCTCGCATCCGGAATACGCGCTCACGTCGGCGGGCGAGGCCGTCGCGGCCGCCGTCCGAGCCCTGGTGGAGGCCGTTCAGAACAACATGCCCGAGCAGGTGGCGTAGCGAAGAAGAACGTTGGCGACATCTTGCCGCTCTGAGCGGCAAGATGTCGCCAACGTTCTGCGTTGCGGTCGGGTTCTGGCCCGCTACGGCTTGTCGGCCCCCAGCAGCCACATCGAGAAGTACTGTGAACCGCCGCCGTAGGCGTGGCCGAAGGCCTTGCGGACGTCCGGGACCTGGTGGTCGCCGCCCTTGCCCATCACCTGGATCGCGGCCTCGGCACAGCGGATCATTCCGGACGCGCCGATCGGGTTCGACGACAGCACGCCGCCGGACGCGTTCACCGGCAGCTTGCCGCCGATCTCGGTCTCGCCGGCCTCGGTGAACTTCCACCCCTGGTACTCGGGCATGAACCCGAGGTTCTCCAGCCACATCGGCTCGAACCACGAGAACGGCACGTAGATCTCCGCCGTGTCGACCTCTTCCAGGGGGTTGGTGATCCCGGCGTCGCGCCAGAGCGCCGCGGATGCGTCGCGCCCGGCCTGCGGGCTGACCACATTGCGGTGCGAGTAGGACAGCGGCTCGGTGCGCATCGCGGTGGCGTGCACCCACGCGACCTTCCGTCCCTCGGCGATCGCGTCGTCGGCGGTGGCCTCGTCGCCGAGGACCACGGCGCACGCGCCGTCGGACGACGGGCAGGTCTCGTCGAAACGGATGGGGTCCCACAGCATCTGGGAGGCCATCACCTTCTCGACCGTCAGGTCGGGCTGGTGCAGGTGCGCGAGCGGGTTCTTGGCGCCGTTGCGGCGGTCCTTGGCTGCGACCATCGCACCGATGTGCTCGGGCGCTCCCGAGTTGTGGATGTACGACCGCACGTGCGGCGCGAAGAAGCCGCCCGCACCCGCACCGACCGGCATGGTGAACGGGACCGGGATCGACAGCGCCCACATGGCGTTCGATTCGGACTGCTTCTCCCACGAGACGGCCAGCACCCGGCGGTGGATGCCGCTGCCGACCATCGACGCGCCGACGATCGCCGTCGATGCTCCCACCGAGCCCGCGGTGTGCACGCGGAGCAGCGGTTTCCCGACAGCGCCGATGGCTTCGGCCATCGACAGCTCGGGCATCATCGATCCCTCGAACAGGTCGGGAGCCTTGCCGATGGCGATGGCGTCGATGTCGTCCATCGTCAGGTGGGCGTCGGCCAGTGCGCGGTCGATGGCCTCGCGGACCATGCCCGCCATGGTGATGTCGAGGCGCTTGGCGACGTATTTGGTCTGGCCGGTTCCGAGGACCGCGACGCGATTGCGGCTCATCAGTTCTCTCCTCCTGCGAGCGACTTCTCGCTCGCGAGCGTGACGACCATGTTCTGCTGCAGCAGCGGGCCGCTGGTGGCGTGCGCGACGGCGGTGTCGGCGGTGCCGGTCAAGATCTCGTGCGCGGCGTAGCCGATGCGCTGCAGTCCTGCCGAGAACAGCGAGTGGCCGGTCAGGGCGCCGCCGGACGGGTTGATGCGAGTGCGATCGCCGATGCCGAGCTCGCGCTTCACGATCAGCTCCTGATGCGTGTAGGGCGCGTAGATCTCGGCGACATCGACATCGCGTGACCGGTCGCCGAACGCGGTGTCGGCGGCCATCGCGGTGGACGGCGATCGTGTCAGGTCGCGGGCACCGAAGTTCGGAGTGTCCAGGCGGTGGTCCCAGCCGGTGATCCACGCCGGATTCTCGACCAACTCGCGGGCCCGTTCCTCGGACGCGAGGATCACTGCCGCGCCGGCGTCGGTGTACGGCGCGATATCGTGGGCGCGCAGCGGATCGGCGACGTAGTCGGCGGCCAGCAGCTCGTCGACCGACTTTCCGGTGGTCCGGGCGGCGACGGCGGCCATGTCGGCCTCGGTCCACGCACCCGACTCCAGACCGGCGCGGGCTTGCAGTCCGGCAAGTGACCGGGCGTCGGGGAACAGCGGCAGCACGGTGTACGGATCGGTCTGGAGGGCGAGAGTCCGATCGGAGTCTCCGGCCGAGGCCTTGCCGAAGCCGTAGGCCAGGGCGACGTCGACCTCGCCGGTCGCGATCTTGATCCACGCCTCGTACAGCGCCCAGGCGCCGTCCATCTCGACGTGCGACTCGTTGATCGGCGGCACGGCGCCGATGGCGTCGATGGCCGAGATGAACGAGAACGCACGGCCCGCCAGGTAGTCCGACGACCCGCTGCACCAGAAACCGATGTCGGTGCGGCTGATGCCGAGATCGCTGTACAACTGCTGGAAGCAGGGGACCAGCATCTCGACGCCGTTGGTGGTGCCGGTGGACGCGAGGTCGTTGGTGCTGTGTGCGAATCCCACGACTGCGATTCTGGGCAGATTCGACGCGGGGAGATTCTGTGAACTCATGTGGTTTTCCTTCCCGCTCTAGAGGTGGTGCCGGTACGACTCGAAGTCGGCGTCGGGCTCGCCGTTCGGGGCGAAGTGGCTGATGTTGCGCATCGTGTGGTCCCACTCCGCCTGCGGGCGCCACACGGCATTCACGCGCATGCCCATCCGGACCTCTGCGGCGTCGACGTCGAGGACCAGGTGCAGGAACGGGATGTCGGCGCCGTCGAGCAGCACGTAGGCCGCCACGTACGGCGGCTTGATCTGCTGGCCCAGGAACGGCACGTTGACGATGCAGAACGTGGTGATGGTGCCGGTGTCGGAGACCTCGACGCGCTCGACGGTCGGGCTGCCGTCGGCGGGGCTCACGTAGCGCGGCGGGAAGTAGACCTCGCCGGTCTGGACACGGCCGCCGATCAGCTTGCCGTTCTTCAGTCCCTCCAGATACCAGCTCTCGGCCTCGGCGGCCGAGTGCATGATCGTCGTCGTGATCGGGGTGGAGATCACCACGTTGCCCGCGTCGTCGACGGTCATGTCACCGGTCGGATCCGGTGCGGCGGTGGCGTCCTCGCCGAGACTGAAGTGAGCGATGTCGGTGATGGAGCCGGTCCGCACCGGATGCCACACGGCGTGAACGCGGGCGCCGACGCTCATCTGCGACGGGTCGTCGGCGTCCACCGCGTGCAGCAGGGCGGTGTCGGAGCCGTCGAGCTTGATGAGGGCGAACGCGAAGGGCTTGTCGAGGGGGTGGCCGTCGTAGGGGCCGGGCTGCCACGACCAGCTCTGGACGGTGCCGACGGAGGCGACCTCGACGAGGTCGGTGGTGAGGGCTCCGGTGACCGGGTCGAACTCGGCGGGCGGCGTGGTGACGCGGCCGTCGGAGCCGCGGCTGCCGACGATGCGGCCGTCGCGCAGAGCGAGGGCGAACTGGGACAGGACCGGTCCGAGTGAGCGTGTGTAGGCGAAGGTGTTGGTCAGCTCCGCGGACAGAATGTGTGACTCGGGTGCGGGTACCTGCACCTCGGGGGACGGGTGGGTTGCACTATTGGACACGAGCAAAGTAGAACACGTTCTAGTATTGGTTCGCAAGGGTTTGACGGAAGGACTCCGCAGTGAAACTTGGCCTCCAGCTGGGATATTGGGGCGCGCAGCCGCCCGACGGCGTCCCTGAATTGTTGCGCGCGGCAGAGGAATCGGGCTTCGACTCGGTGTTCACCGCGGAGTCGTGGGGCTCGGATACGTACACGCCGCTGGCCTGGTGGGGAGCGGCGACCAGCACGCTCCGGCTCGGCACCGCGGTGTCGCAGATGTCGGCCCGCCCGCCGACGTCGCTGGCGATGGCCGCGCTGACGATCGATCACCTCTCCGGCGGTCGGCACATCATCGGGCTCGGCGTCTCCGGGCCGCAGGTGGTGGAGGGCTGGTACGGCCAGCCCTTCGCGAAACCGCTTGCGCGGACCCGCGAATACGTGCGCGTGGTCCGTGACGTCCTGGCTCGCGAGGGCGCCGTCACCAACGACGGCCCGCACTACCCGCTGCCGCTGCGCGACGGTCCCGGCGTCACCGGGCTGGGCAAACCGCTGAAGCCGATCGTGCATCCGCTGCGTGCCGACATTCCGATCTGGCTCGGCGCGGAGGGGCCGAAGAACGTGGCGCAGACCGCCGAGATCGCCGACGGCTGGCTCGCGATCTTCTACACGCCGCGGCTGCGCGGCATGTACGACGAGTGGCTCGACGAGGGCTTCGCCAGGCCGGGAGCGCGTCGATCACGCGAGGACTTCGAGATCTCCGCGACCGTTCAGTGCGTCATCACCGACGACGTCGCCGCGGCCCTCGACCGGTACCGCCCGTCGACGGCCCTGTACGTCGGCGGGATGGGAGCCGCGGAGAAGAACTTCCACGCCGACCTCTATTGCCGCATGGGCTACCAGGAAGTGGTCGACGACATCGGCCGACTCTTCCGCGCCGGTCGAAAGGCCGAGGCCGTCGCCGCTGTCCCCGACGAGATGGTCCGCGAGACCATGCTCGTCGGAACCGCCGACGAGGTCCGAGATCAGATCAAGGTCTGGGAAGCCGCCGGGGTCACGACGCTCATGGTGACGGCGAAGGACGTCGAGACGGTGCAGCAGTTGGGTGCGCTGGTCTAGGCCGGGTCTAGGCCCGCGTCCTAAGCGGCCACAGATTCGTGGGTACCGGCTCGATGCTGGTCGGCGAACGCGGTGGCGATCGCCGCGGCGCGGGTCGGGTACTCGTCGACGGGCACCACTCCCTGCATGCGCAGACGGGCCAACTTCGCGAGAGAGTCGGCCCCCTCGTTGAGGGGGACCCCGCCGTGGCCCGGCACCCAGGTGAAGTCGAGGCGCTCGCGTTCGTCGCCGACCCGTGTGCGCAGTCTCGACAGCGTCCGGGAGTCGTCGACGGCGTTGTCGAAGGTGCTGAGTGCGCTGGGGCCGCTGCGCTGCCACCGAAGCAGTGCGGTGATCGCAGGCCGGCTGTCGATGAGGAACTGCAAGCGGCGGTGGGGGATGGCGTCCATCGCCGAGGCCACGGCACGGAGCTCCGCGGCGATGACGCGATACCCGTGATTCCAGTACGGACGAGCAGGGTAGGTGCGCAGGCCGTGGTCGCCGAGTTCAGTGAGCCACCCGCTGCCGGTCGCCTTCTTCACGACGGAGCCGTCGGTCGCCACGACCAGCGGCGGGACGCAGGCCGCGTCGGCCCGCATCCGGGCGTCGAGGTCGGCCTGAATCCGGTCGAGTGCAGCACCGTCGGCCGCCGTTTCACGCTCGATCAGCATCTGAGGGAAGCACGCTTCGAAGTCGGTGAGCAGCGGTCGGGTCATCGCCGGCCCGGCAAGCCTGACGGCGACTCGCGCGATGTGGCCATCGGGAATCGCCGATCGGACTGCCTGGACGGCGTCGAGCAGCGCGACTCGCGGATGGTCGGTCGCGACGATCGCGGACCACCTGCCGAGCGTCGACGTCGCCAGATACCGGCACCGACCGAACTGACTTCGCGATACCGCCAGGTGGACGGTGTGCCGAGGCAATCGGCGGGGGAGGATGATGCCGGGAGCCAACGGGCGGGCAACGGGGATCGGGGACATCGGGGCCTCCTTCACGGGTGGGTTCGTGAAGGCAAGGTATCGCCGGCCTACGACAATTCCGGTCGCGTCACGGAGTGACGATGACGCCGCTGCAGCTGCGTGCGGGGACGGCCCACAGCGCGTTGCTGTTGACGGTGCTCAGCGTCAGCTTCACCTTGCCCGGGCCCAGCTTCGCCGTCGGGATCTGGAACTGATGGGTGCCCGGATACGGCGGCGAGATGTGATTGCGCGCGATGCGTGTGCCCTTCTGACCCGTCGTGAGGTTCTTCCAGTCCAGCCGCGCGGCCGAGTCGTAGCCGACGCCGATCCAGTAGCTGGTGTAGTCGATCACCAGGTAGGTGTTCGAGAGGTACTTCGAGACGATCACGCGGTACGGCCGATACGGCATGTCGACGATGTTCGGGCTGATGTTGATGCAGTCGTGCATGGCGTAGGTCTTGCTCTGGTCCGCGTTCGCGGTGCCGGGCGCGGCGACGGACGCGGCGGTCGCGGCGAGGGCGACGGCCGTGGCGGCGATCTTGCGGGCGGTCTGGTGGCGCATTTCGGTGGTCATCCGATCTTCCCGTGGGCTTCGTACTCAGAGTGTCGTCCGATCGGGTGATGGTGTTACAGGTCACACCTGTCGACTCCGGGGTTCAAAGGTAGCGGCGACGGCATCGGGGATCCGATGTCGCCGCCGCGTCGCCGAGCCGAGTTCGTGGTCCATTCCTTCGTACCGCGATTCCTCGGCGTCGGCACTGTGCTGTCTGTCGGGTGAATGACACCCGTTGGGCTACGCGGCGGTCGACAGCGAGGTGCCCATGGCGACGGCGCACAGCTTCGCCGTTCCGTCCGCGGCGACGACCTCGATCTCGCACCGCGTCGACGCCTTGCGGCGACCGCCGTGCGTCAGCGTCGCGGTGGCCCGGACCACGTCCCCGTCCCGCGCCGCGGCCAGGTAATCGATGGTGAATCCACTGGTCAGCACGCTCTCGCCGAGCGCTATGCCGGCGGCGAAGGTCAAGGAGTTGTCGGCCAGGTACGACAGCACGCCGCCGTGGACGAGGCCGAACTGCTGGCGGAGACGGTCGTCGATCGGCACCTCCAGGACGACGTGGCGGTCACCGACCTCGGTGATCCGCGCATTGAGGAGACGGCTGAAGGGCTGGGCGTCGAGTACGGCTTGAGCGAGAGTGATGTCCATGCTCTGTGAGGGTGCTCGACGAGGTGGTGCGGGTCAACTGCCCTTACTCCCCGGTGAACTCCGGCTTCTGCTTGTTCGCGAACGCGCGTGGACCGATCTTCGCGTCGTTGGACTGGAACACCGTGGCGCCCAGCTCGGCGTCGATCTTGAAGGCCTCCTCCTCGTGCAGGCCCTCGCTGTCTCGGATGGTCTTGAGGATCGCCTGGACTGCCAGGGGGCCGTTGGCGGCGATCTGGTCGGCGATCTCCAGGGCCTTGTCGAGGGCGGTGCCGTCGGGCACCAGGTGGCCGATGAGGCCGTACTCCTTGGCTTCGGCGGCGGTGATGTGGCGGCCGGTCAGGAGGATGTCGGCGGCGATCGTGTACGGGATCTGGCGGACCAGGCGGACTGCGCTGCCGCCGAGCGGGAACAGGCCCCACTTCGCTTCGGAGACGCCGAACTTGGCGCTCTCACCGGCGACGCGGATGTCCGTGCCCTGCAGGATCTCGGTACCGCCGGCGATCGCGGGACCCTCGACCGCGGCGATCAGCGGCTTGGACAGCCGGCGGCCCTTGAGGAGGGCGGGGAGTTTGGTGAGGTCCCAGCCGCCCTTCGCGAACGAGTCGCCGGGCGCGGACTGATTCATCGCCTTGAGGTCGGCGCCTGCGCAGAAGTAGCCGCCCGCGCCGGTTAGGATCGCGACGCGAATCTCGGGGTCGGCGTCCACCTGATCCCACGCCTGCTCCATGATCCGCATCATCGGACCGGACAGCGCGTTGCGCGCGTGCGGCCGGTTCATCGTCACGATCAGGACGTGCCCGCGCTTCTCGACGAGACATTCCGGAGCGTCGGTGGTGCTCTCGACGGTCATCATTCCTCCTGGTGCGACGAACTGCTGCAACGAATACCTTGCCGCGAACGATAACACGTTCTAGTTTTGAGGCATGGCCCTCACCGTCGCAGACCTTTTCGAGCATGCGGTCGACCTGATGCCCGACCGTGTCGCGATCGAGTCGGGCGACGTCACGCGCACCTACGCCGAGCTCGATCGGCGGGCGAACGCGCTCGCGCACACGCTGCGCGACCGGGGTGTGAAACCCGGCGATGCAGTGGGTCTGTACAGCAGAAACACCATCGAAGCCGTCGAGTCGATGGTCGCCATCTTCAAGGCCCGCGCGGTGATGGTGAACGTCAACTATCGGTACGTGGAGAACGAGCTCGAGCACATCTTCGTCGACTCGCAGATGTCCGTGCTGATCCACGAGCGGCAGTACTCGCCGCGGGTGTGCAACGTGTTATCGAAAACGGCCACGGACATCACTCACCGCATCGTCGTCGACGACAGCTCCGACGGCCCGATCGGGTGCGGCACCGACGACGAGGACGTGACCGGATTCGAGGACGCGATCGCGTCGTCGTCGACCGAACGGGACTTCGAGGAACGCTCTGACGACGACCTCTACATGCTCTACACCGGCGGCACGACGGGGAAGCCGAAGGGCGTCGTCTGGCGGCAGGAGGACGTCTGGCGGGTCCTCGGCGGCGGCATCGATTGGTACACCGGGCGGCCGGTGGAGGACGAGTGGGAGCACGCGCGCACCGGTGCCGCGGGCGGTCAGCTGGTGCGCTTTGCCATCCCGCCGTTCATTCACGGCGGCAGCCAGTGGGCCGTCTTCCAGTCGCTGTTCGCCGGCGGGAAAGCCGTCGTCTACCCCGACTTCGACGCCAACGCTGTGTGGGAGGCGGTGCAACGACACGGGGTCCACGTCGTCTTCATCACCGGAGACGCCATGGCGCGACCGATGATCGAGGCGCTGGAGGCGGGCGATTACGACACGTCGACGGTCGTGTCCGTGGCGTCATCGGCGGCGCTGTTCTCCCCGGCGGTGAAGGACCGCTACCTGGAACGCTTCCCGAACGCGGTGATCGTCGACGCCATCGGCTCGTCGGAGACCGGCTTCGGCGGCATGAGCGCCGCAGTCAAAGGCCAGAGCCGGGTGGGCGCGCCCACGGTGAAGGCCGACCCGAACACCCACGTCCTCGCCGACGACGGCCGACGTCTGGAACCCGGCAGCGGGGAGATCGGTCGCATCGCGCGGTCCGGCCACATCCCGCTGCGCTATCACAACGACCCCACGAAATCGGCCGCCACCTTCGTCGTCTACGACGGCGTCCGCTACTCGATGCCGGGTGACTACGCGACCGTCGAAGCCGACGGCACCATCACGATGCTCGGCCGCGGATCCGGATCCATCAACACCGGCGGCGAGAAGGTGTTCCCCGAAGAGGTCGAGGCCGCGGTGAAATCGCATCCCGACGTTTTCGACGCGGTGGTCGTCGGCGTGCCCGATGAGCGGTTCGGGCAGCGCGTCGCGGCAGTGGTGCAGCTGCGCGACGGTGCCGGCCGCCCGATGCTCGGCTCGCTCGGGGAGGCGGTCCGCGTCGACCTCGCCGGATACAAGTGTCCGCGCAGCGTGTGGTTCGTCGACCGCATCAAGCGCTCACCCGCAGGCAAACCCGACTACCGCTGGGCGCGCGAGCTCACCGAGCAGCGCCCGGCCGACGAAGCCTGCTAGAACCTCCCTTCAACGACAAGGACATTCATGAAGACCCCACTGTGTGAGAAGTTCGGGATCGAGTACCCGATCTTCGGGTTCACCCCCAGTGAAGAAGTCGCCGCCGCGATCAGCCGCGCCGGCGGACTCGGCGTGCTCGGCTGCGTCCGGTTCAACGAGACCGAGGAACTCGACGCGGTCCTGGAATGGATGCACGAGAACACCGACGGCAAGCCCTTCGGTGTCGACGTCGTGATGCCCGCCAAGATCCCGACCGAGGGATCGAAGATGGATCTGGACTCGATGATCCCGCCGGAGCACCGTGCGTTCGTGGAGCGCACGCTCGACGACCTCGGCGTCCCGCCTCTGCCCGACGGCGGCGATCGTGTCAACACCGGCGTGCTCGGCTGGCTGCACTCGGTGGCGCGCTCGCACGTCGACGTCGCCATGGAACACACCCGCAAGTACGGGCAGATCAAGCTGATCGCCAACGCCCTCGGCTCGCCGCCGGCCGACGTCATCGACCTCGCGCACCAGAACGGCGTGGCGGTCGCCGCGCTCGCCGGTGCCAAGGAACATGCGCTGCATCACGTGGACGCGGGCGTCGACATCGTGATCGCGCAGGGCTACGAGGGCGGCGGCCACACCGGCGAGGTCACCTCGATGATCCTGTGGCCCGAGCTCGTCGACGCCGTCGGCGACCACCCGGTCCTCGCGGCGGGCGGCGTCGGCAGCGGCCGACAGATCGCCGCCGCGATCGCGCTCGGCGCGCAGGGCGTCTGGATGGGCACCTACTGGCTCACCGCCGCCGAGTACAACCTCGGCGCGCACAAGGAGGGCGAACCGTCCACCGTGCAGCAGGCGCTGCTGGCCGCGACCTCTCGCGACACCGTCCGCCGTCGCATCTACTCCGGCAAGCCCGCACGACTGCTCAAGACCGCGTGGACCGACGCCTGGGATGCGCCCGGCGCGCCGGATCCGCTGCCCATGCCGCTGCAGAATCTGCTGGTCGGCGAGGCCCACGCGCGGATCTCGGCGTCCGACGACCCCAAGGTCGTGGCCATGCCCGCCGGCCAGATCGTCGGCCGCTGCAACGCGATCACGCCCGTCCAGGAACTGGTCGACGGACTGGTCGCCGAGTACAAGGACGCCGTCGCGCGGATGAACGCGACGCTGGACTGACCTACAGTCCGTACTTCCGCTTGAAACGCTCCACGCGCCCCTCGGCGTCCACCAGACGACTCGTACCGGTCCAGAACGGGTGCGAGTCGCTGGTGACGTCGACGGTCACGAGCGGATAGGTGCGCCCGTCCTCCCACTCGACGGTCGCGTTCGAGGTGACCGTCGAGCGGGTGAGGAATTGCGTCCCGGTGGTCGCATCGCGCACGACGATCGGGTGGTAGTCGGGGTGGATTCCAGGCTTCATCGGGATTCTCCTTCGGTGGTGTCGGACGAGAGCGGTGAGCGTTCGGACGCGGGGAAGTCGTCGCACGGGTCCTGGTGACTGCGGCCGAACGGCGACGGCAGTGCGGCGAGACGGTCGGGCCCGAGGGCGAACTCGGCGTCGGTCACCAGTGCGTCCTCCAGTGCGGTCCGCACCTGGTCCGGGTCGGCGCGGTGGCACAGGACGACGATGCTCGAATGTCGATCGCCGTGGATCGGGTCCCAGTGGACGGACGCCGCGAGCTGATGCTCGGGATCGGCCACCCCATCGGGGCGGGCGGCGATCCAGTGTCCGACGTGGTGGATGCCCAGCGCCTCGCCTGCCGACTCGAGCCACAGGACGTCGTCGGGGTTCGACGCGATCCACAGGCGTCCCTGCGACGCCACGACGCCGTCGAGCAGGACGTCGAGGGCCTCGTGCAGTCGTTCCGGATGGAACGGCCGACTCGCTTCGAAGGTCGTGAGAGCGACGCCGCAGTCGTCGTCGAGTGTCGGCCGACCGGCGAGCAGCGGATCGAACGGTCGTCGCGGTCGCCCGTGCGGTGACTCGTCGGTCTCCGATGCACGCAGTCCGGCGAGCAGCTTCGCATCGAGCATCTGCAGGCTGTTGAGGGTGCGCATGCCTGCGGCCGGCGCCAGCCGGAGCAGCACGGCGTGCAGTCGTGCGAGCTCCCACGCCCCGCCGACCTGGTCGGCGCCCTCGATGACGATCGCGTCGGCGAAACGGACCTGCGCGACGGCGAGCTGGGCGAGCGTGCGCTCGTCCTCGTCCACCGAGAGGCCGGCCTCGGCGACGGTGATCTCGCCGGTCGCGGCGGTGAGCCAGGTCGCGGCGTCGACGCCGACGACGGTGTCGACGATCTGCAACTGATCTCCTGCGCGAGTGCGGATCTCGAGCGCGACCCGATCCGGCTCCATCGCCGGATCCAGCGTCACGACGATCCGGGAGGTCTCCGGATCTCCGTGCAGTTCCCGGAGCAGCGGGATCAGGCTGAGCCGCACGGTGCACGAGATGCAGCCGTGCTCGATCTCGATGTCGTCGACGGTCAGACGGTCGGTGCCCGCGCCGTCGATCCGATGCACGATGCGGGTGACGACGCCGTGTTCGAGATTGCGGAGGTCGTGCGAGACGGTGGCCGTGCCGCGGTTGTGCATGGCGAGGGTGATGCGTGCTGAGGCGGTGCGATCGAGGCCGGTGACCAGGGTCAGCGGGGTTCGATCGGCGGGTTCGAGGGGGTCCACACTCGTTCCTTATCGATAGTCATTTTCATTTACTGGTTCGCCACTGTAGTCTCACCTCCGTCATTAATGCGAATCATTGTCGTTAAGGAGTGGTGATGTCAGGACGATGTCAGGTGACCGGGCGGGTTCCCGGGTTCGGAAAGCAGGTCTCGCACTCGCACCGGAGGACGTCACGGCAGTGGCGCCCCAACCTGTTCCGGAAGACCTATCGGGTGCCGTCGTTGGGGCGTTCGGTGACCCTGCGCGTGAGTGCGAAGGGGATCAAGGTGGTCGACCGGGACGGGATCGATGCGGTGGTCGCACGCATGCTGCAGCGAGGGGAGCGGGTCTGATGGCGAAGAGCACCGACATCCGACCGATCGTCAAGCTCCGCTCGACCGCCGGCACCGGCTACACCTACGTGACCCGGAAGAACCGTCGCAACGACCCCGACCGGCTGGTCCTGCGGAAGTACGACCCGATAGTGAAACGGCACGTCGAGTTCAAGGAGGACCGCTGATGGCGAAGAAGTCGAAGATCGCGCGCGACCGACAGCGTCGCGCGGTGGTGGAGCGGTATGCAGAACGACGTGCCGAGCTGAAGAAGACGATCGCGGACCCGACCCGGGACGCTGCGGCCAGGCGGGCGGCGCAGGTGGCGCTCGCGAAGCAGCCGCGCAATGCCAGTGCGACGCGGCTACGGAACCGCGACGCCGTCGATGGTCGCCCCCGCGGCTACCTCCGGAAGGCGGGCGTGTCCCGCGTCCGGTTCCGCGAGATGGCGCACCGCGGCGAACTGCCCGGCATTCAGAAAGCGAGCTGGTGATGAAGCAGACCAAGAAGCGCAAGGCCGATCCGACCCTGACCTTCGATTACAAGGACACCGCGACGCTGCGCCGCTTCCTCACTGATCGCGGGCGGATCCGCAAGCGCGAGGTGACCGGGCTGTCGGTGCAGCAGCAGCGGCAGCTCGCCACCGCGGTGCGGAACGCGAGGGAGATGGCGCTGCTGCCGGTGTCGGCCGGTCGCGCTTGGTGAGAAGGGGTTTCGACCCGCTTTCGCGGGTCCTGAGCCTGTCGAAGGGCGCTCAACCGGCGAGGGGGTCCGACCGCCAGCTCGGCTCGCCCAACGACGCCGCCAGCGCGGCACGGGCCGTCTTGAAGGTCGCGGTCTCGGGGACCTCGTCGGTGAGCCAGACAGTGGTCGGCCACTGCTTGGGGCCGAGATCGTCCTGCGCGCGCAGGAACTCGTCGAGCGATGCACGGTCGAGGCCCGGCGCCACCAGGACGGCGCCGACGGTCTCGCCGATCTCGGCGGGGACGCCGAGGACGGTCGCCTCGCGGATCAGCGGGTGCCGCAACAGGATCTGCTCGATGGGGCGCGTCCCGAGGTTCTCGCCGTCGACGCGGAGCCAGTCGCCGATGCGGCCGGCGAAGTAGACGTAGCCGTCGGCGTCCACCCACCCGAGATCACCGGTGCGGTACATGCCGCCGCGGAGCCGGTCGGCGGTCGCTGCGTCGTCGCCGTAATAGCCGTCGAACAGGCCTGGGCCGTCGGCGTTGACGATCTCGCCGATCGTCCCGACCGGCGACGGCTCGCCGGTCTCCGGGTCGACGACCGCGTTCGGCGCCCGCAGCGGACCGAGCGCGGTATCGGGGGTGTCCGGCGTGCGGGTGATGGAGACGCCGCCCTCGGTGGAGCCGAAGCCGTCCACCACCCGAGCGTCGAAGCGGCGCTGGAACTCGGCGCGATCGGCGGCGCCCGCCTCGTTGCCGTACATGATGCGGAGGGAGACGTCTGCGTCGTCGTCGCGTTCGGGTGTCGCGAGGACATAGTGCAACGGCTTGCCGACGTAGTTGGCGTAGGTGACGCCGTAGCGACGGAGGTCGTCGCAGAACCCGCTGGCGGAGAACTTCTTCCGCAGCACGATCGACGCTCCCGCGGCGACCGCGACCGACCATCCGGCGATCAACGAGTTGGAGTGGAACATCGGCATCGACAGGTAGGCGACGTCGGTCGAGCCCAGTCCGAAACGGTCCGCGAGCATCACGCCCGGCGCCGCGAACTTCCGCTGACTGCAGCGCACCGCCTTCGGGTCGCCCGTGGTGCCCGAAGTGAAGATGAGCATCAGCAGATCGTCGGGCGACACGTCGCCGAGCGTCCGGTCGGGCGCCGATTCGAGCAGCTCGGTCCACGTCGGATCGTCGATGTTCAACGTCGGCACGGATTTGACGTTCGGCAGCAGTGGGGCGGTCTCGTCGCAGACCAGCACCAGCTGGCAGTCGGCGCGGAGCACGTCGTCGACCAGGGCCTGGCCGCGCCGGGTGCTGTTGAGGCCGACGAGGACGAAGCCGCCGAGTGCGGCCGCCCCGAACAGGAGGCTGAACTCGGGGATGTTCGGCAGCAGCACGCCGACGTGCGGCGGTCGTGCCGGATCGAGCCGCCCCCGCAGTGCCGACGCCCGCAGTCGACTGGCGGCGAGGTGATCCCGCCACGAGACGAACGCGCCTTCGAAGTAGAGGCCGCGGTCGTCCACGTCGGCGAGACCGCCGAGCAGGTCGGCGAGGGTGCGGGCGTCGGTGACCGACGATGCGGGAGCGGTCATGCGTCAGCGCTCGACGGTGAGCAGGTCGCCGAGCTCGTCGAGCACGACGGGCGAGCTGCCGAGTGTGAACTCGTTCTGCTTGGCGCGCAGGAAGTAGCGGTGCACCGGATAGCTGGTGTCGAGGCCGACGCCGCCGTGCACATGGACGGCGGTGTGCGCCACCCGATGTCCGGCCTCGGTGGCCCAGAACTTGGCGGTCGCGATCGCGGCCGTCGGCTCACCGGGTTCGGCGTCGGCCAGCCCGGACAGCAGCCATGCGGCCTGCGTGACGGTCAACGAGAGCGCCTGCGCGTCGATGTAGCCGTCGGCCAACCGCTGTGCGACGGCCTGGAACGAGCCGATGGGGCGAGAGAACTGCTCGCGTTCGCGGGCGTACTCCGCGGTCGCGGCGAGAGCGGCTTCGACGGTGCCCGCCTGGTCGGCGGCCACGCCGAGCCGGAGCAGGTCCAGCGCCTGCGCGACGGTCGCGCCGCCTCCGCCGAGCACCTCCGCCTCGTCGACGGTCACACCGTCGAACTCCACGGTGTAGACGGGGGAGAGGCCGGTGGCGACGGTCTCGACGATGCTGACACCGTCACGGTCGGTGGGCACGGCGATCAGCGCGGCACCGTCGTCCGCGGCGGCGGTCACCAGCAGTACGCCCGCTGCCGCCGCGTACGGAACGTTGACCTTGGCGCCGGTCAATGCCGACCCGGTCAGGCGGGTGCGGGGCGCGGCGGCGTCGTAGTTGCCGTCCTCCTCGACGGCAGCGGACAGCACGACGGTGCCGTCGACCAGGGAGGACAGGAGTCGCCCAGACAGTTCGTCGCTCGCGTGCTCGGCGATCAGCGGGACGCCGGCGAGGGCGTGCGGGCCGTAGGGGAGACGAGCCAGGCCGTGGCCGAGTTCGGTGGCGACGGCGACCGTCTCGAGCGTGGTCAGGCCTGCGCCGTCGACGGTCTCGGGTGCGGCGAGGCCCAGCAGGCCTGCGGCCGCGACCTCGGACCACAGACGCTCGTCGATCGGCGCGCGCTCGGCCTCGAGGTCGGCGACTCGTTCCGCCGGGCTGATCCGGGACACGATGTCGGCGGTCAGCTTCGACAGGTCGGTCGCCGCTTCGGTGGGGGTGAAGTCCATGGGTGAGTCCTTAAATCTGCGGCCGGTCAGCGGCGGGCGTGGGGGAGCTTGAGGGCGAGCATGCCGATGATGTCGCGCTGGATCTCGTTGGTGCCGCCGCCGAAGGTCAGGATCAGCGAGGTGCGCTGGAAGCGTTCCAGGCGACCGAGGAGGTGGGCGCCGGGGCTGCCCGCGCGGAGGGTGGCGGCCGGTCCGACCACCTCCATCAACAGCCGGTAGGCCTCGGTCGCGAACTCCGTGCCGAACACCTTGGTCGCGGACGCGTCCGCGGGCGACGGCGAGCCTCCCGACGCGGCGATCGACGCGATCTTCCAGTTGACCAACTTCAGGAACTCCACCTTGGCGTGGACCCGGGCCAGGTTGGCGCGCACCCACGCCTGGTCGGCCGGGCGACGGCCGTCGACCTCGGTGGTCGCGTAGGCGAGAGTCTCGCGCAACGCGGTCTGGATGGGGGCGGCGCTGCACAGGGCGACGCGCTCGTGGTTGAGCTGGTTGGTCACCAGGCCCCAGCCGCCGCCCTCCTCGCCGACCAGGTTCGACACCGGGATCCGCACGTCCTGGTAATAGGTGGCGCTGGTGTCGACGCCGGCCATGGTGTGGACCGGGGTGTAGGAGAAGCCCTCCGCAGTGGTGGGCATGATCAGCATCGAGATGCCCTTGTGCTTCGACCGGCGTCGATCTCCCGTCGCTTCGCTCGCCCCATCGGGATCGGTGCGGCACGCCAGCCACACGTAGTCGGCGTACGGGATCAGCGAGGTCCACATCTTCTGGCCGTTGACGACGTACTCGTCGCCCTCCCGCACCGCGGTGGTGCGCAGCGCGGCGAGGTCGGTGCCCGCGCCCGGCTCGGAGTAGCCGATGGAGAAGTGCAGATCGCCGGCCGCGATCTTCGGGAGGAAGAACTTCTTCTGCTCCTCGGTGCCGTAGTGCATGATCGTCGGCGCCACCGAGTTGATGGTCAGGAAGGGGACGGGTGCTCCGGCTATCGCGGCCTCGTCGGTGAAGATCAGCTGATCCATCATCGAGCGGTCGGCGCCGCCGAACTCCGTCGGCCAGCCCAGGGCCAGCCAGCCGTCCTGACCCATCTGGCGCACCACGTCGCGGTAGGCGTCGCCCTCGCCGAGCTCACCGTCGCCCCCGGTCAAAGCGGCTCGCCGCTCCGGGGTCATCAGATTCGAGAAGTACGCGCGGAGCTCGGCACGGAGCTCCTCCTGTGCCTGCGTGTAGGCGATCTGCATGGCTCTCCCGCCGTTGCCGTTCACCCGTCGGGTCGCGCTTTCGTATCCCGGGGTGGTTCCCTATTATTGAAACACGTTCTAACGTGTAGATGTCGAGTCCGTCAACTGTCGCGGACCCCGATCGGAGGAGAACCTGATGCGTATCACCGTTGACCACGACCTGTGTGAGTCCAATGCCGTCTGTGTCGGCATGGCACCCGACGTTTTTGAGCTCGATGACGACGACTACCTGCTGATTCTCACCGACGACGTCGCCGAGTCGCGTCGCGAGGAGATGCGTCAGGTGGTCGCCAGCTGCCCCCGCTCGGCGCTGTCGATCGTCGACGACTGACTCGCATTCGTGCCCGATCTGTTCGCCACTCGGGGACTTCTGTGTTAGAACAAGTTCTAGTTTTGGCGGATCGAAGGGAATTCAAGTGAGTGAATCGTTGGACGGTCGGGTCGCGGTCGTCACCGGTGCGGGTGCAGGTCTCGGACGCGCGGAGGCCATAGGTCTTGCGCGCGACGGTGCCACCGTCATCGTGAACGATCTGCAGCAGGCGCTCGACGCCAGTGACGTCTTCGACGAGATCGCGGCACTCGGCGGCAAGGCCGTCCCGGTGGCCGGCGACATCTCGGACTCAGCGACCGCGACCGAGATCATGCGCGTGGCCGTCGAAGGCCTCGGCGGCCTGCACGTGGTGATGAGCAATGCGGGCATCACGCGCGACGCGATGCTGTTCAACATGACCGACGACCAGTGGGACCTGGTGCAGCGCGTTCACCTGCGTGGGCACTTCCTGCTGAACCGCAACGCCGCAGCCCACTGGCGCGCGGAGTCGAAGGCCGCGGGCGCTCCCGTCTTCGGTCGCCTCATCAACACCTCGTCGGAGGCCGCGCTGCTCGGCGGCGCGGGACAGGCCAACTACTCGGCGGCCAAGGCCGGCATCTCGATGCTCACCGTCTCGGCCAGCCGTGCGCTGGCCCGCTACGGCGCCACCGCGAACGCGATCTGCCCGCGCGCCCGGACGGCGATGACCGCCGACGTGTTCGGGGACGCCCCCGAGGGCCAGGTGGATCCGCTGTCGCCGGACCATGTGGTGACCCTGGTGCGCTTCCTTGCGAGCCCGGCGGCACAGAACGTCTCCGGTCAGGTCTTTGTGGTCTACGGACCGAAGGTCAGTCTGATGGCGGCACCCAAGGTGCAAGAAGTGTTCGCGGCCGACGGCGACCAGTGGTCGCCCGACGCGCTGGGCGAAGCGATGGGCGGGTACTTCGCGAATCCCGAAGAGCGTGGCACGTTCTCGGCGTCAGATTTGATGGATTAGCACGCATTTCCCTAGAGTGTGTCGGCTTGGGTTGTAACGCCGAGCACAATTTCGTCCACATGGTACGTTGCCAGCATCGGAGCGGGAGGAGGGGTTTTGTCGAGTAAGCTCGCGGCCCCGATGAACGGCGTAGGAGAGTTCGTCTCCCTCGGGGTGGAATCAGCCCGAGAGCTGTTCCGTAGGCCATTTCAGTGGCGGGAGACGGTGGAGCAGTCGTGGGCCATCGCCCGCGTCTCCCTGGTCCCGACCCTTCTCGTCGCGATTCCGTTCACCGTTCTCGTCAGCTTCACGCTGAACATCCTGCTCCGCGAGATCGGTGCGCAGGACCTCTCCGGCGCCGGCGCCGCACTCGGCACGATCACCCAGATCGGTCCGATCGTCACCGTCCTCATCGTCGCCGGTGCGGGTGCGACCGCCATCTGCGCGGATCTCGGTGCGCGCACCATCCGCGAAGAGATCGACGCGCTGGAGGTGCTCGGCATCAACCCGATCCACCGCCTCGTCGTCCCGCGCGTCATCGCGTCGACGGGTGTGGCGCTGCTGCTCAACAGCCTGGTCTGCACCATCGGCATCGCCGGCGGCTTCATCTTCTCGGTGTACCTGCAGGACGTGAACCCCGGCGCCTTCATCGCCAACCTGACGCTGCTCACCGGTCTCGGCGAGCTGGTCATCTCCATGGTCAAGGCAGCCCTGTTCGGTCTGTTCGCAGGCCTCGTCGGCTGCTATCGCGGCCTCAATGTGAAGGGCGGAGCCAAGGGCGTCGGTGACGCCGTCAACGAGACCGTCGTCTACTCGTTCATGGCGCTGTTCGTCGTGAACGTGGTCGTCACCGCGGTCGGTCTCAAGGCGACGATGGGTTGATTGATGGTTCTTCCTGGCACTACACGACTGCTCACCGCCCGCGTCGCGCTCAAGCGCTTCGGCGAGGACTGGAACAAGATCGGCGACCAAGCGCTCTTCTACTGGGACGCCATCATCTCGATCCCGCGCGCCCTGCGCCTCTATAAGAAGGAGACGCTGCGACTGATCGCCGAGATCTCCATGGGCACCGGCGCGCTCGCGATGATCGGCGGCACGGTGGTCGTCGTCGGCTTCCTCACGCTGTTCACCGGCGGCACCATCGCCGTCCAGGGCTACAACTCCCTCGCGAACATCGGCGTCGAGGCCCTCACCGGCTTCTTCTCGGCCTTCATCAACGTGCGCATCGCCGTCCCGGTGATCGCCGGCATCGCGCTCGCCGCCACCATCGGCGCCGGCGCGACGGCACAGCTGGGCGCCATGCGCGTCTCCGAGGAGATCGACGCCCTCGAGGTCATGGCCATCGCGTCGGTCCCGTACCTGGTCAGCACCCGCATCGTCGGAGGCCTGGTCGCGATCATCCCGCTGTACTCGCTCGCGGCCCTCGCGTCGTTCCTCGCGAGCCGGTTCGCGACCGTCTTCTTGTACGGGCAGTCGTCCGGCGTGTACGACCACTACTTCTCGACGTTCCTGATCCCGTCGGACATCCTGTGGTCGTTCGTCCAGGCCATCTGCATGGCCGTGGCCGTCATGCTCATCCACACCTACTACGGCTTCAACGCCTCCGGCGGCCCGGTCGGCGTCGGCGTCGCGGTCGGCAACGCGGTCCGCGCGTCGCTGGTCGTGGTCGTCGTCATCACGCTCCTCACGTCGCTCGCCATCTACGGTGCCGACGGCAACTTCAACCTGGCGGGCTGACTCGAGATGGCAAGCAGAGGCAACCACGGGTACAGCAACGGCACCCGGAAGATCGCGGCCGTCGTCATGGTCGGCGTGCTGATCGGCATCGTCGCGCTGGCGTCGGGACAATTCCTGGGCTGGTTCTCCAGCACCACCAACGTCACCCTGTTCGCGCCCCGCGCAGGCCTGGTGATGAACCCCGACGCACGCGTGAAGCTGCGCGGCGTGGAGGTGGGCCGGGTCGGCTCGGTGACCACCGACGGCGACCGGGCGCGCATCGAGCTCGAGATGCAGACCGATCAGCTCAAGTACGTCCCCGCCAACGTGACGGCGGACATCAAGTCCAACACCATCTTCGGTGCCAAGGCCGTCAACCTGGTGATCCCCCAGGAAGGGGCGAAGGGGCAGCTCGGCAAGGGCTCGCAGATCAAGGCCGACCACGTGGTCGTCGAACTGAACACCGTGTACCAGCAGCTGGTCGACGTCCTCGCCAAGCTCCAGCCCGACAAGCTGAACATCACCATCGGCGCTGTCGACGAGGCACTGTCCGGTCGCGGCCAGCAGATCGGCGACTCGCTGGTGAAGCTCACCAACATCCTCGGCAAGACCAACCCGCACCTGCCCGAGCTCAATCGGCTCCTCACGGAGGCCGCCGGCGCCACGAACGTCTACGCCGACGCCATGCCGGATCTGATGCGGGTGGTCGACAACGCGACCGTCGTCGGCAACACGTTCGTCGACAACGCGGCCAACCTCGACTCCCTGCTCATGAACGTCACCGGCATGGGCAACACCATCAACGGGGTGCTCTCGCGCTCCAAGAAGGACCTGATGGCGACGCTGACCGACCTGAACCCGGTCTCCCGACTCCTCGGCAGGCAGGCTCCCGGCCTCCGCTGCTTCATCACCGGTGCATCCGACGCCGCCGACATCGCCACGCCGCTCCTGGGCGGCAAGAACGGCATGCTGCTCCTCGACGCCGGCCTGATCCCCGGTCAGGACCCTTACCGCTACCCGAACGACCTCCCCGAGGTCCGCGGTGACGGCCCGCCCACCTGCCAGGCAGGCCTGAGCGACGTCCAGTCCAAGGAGCACATCCCGTTCTACGTGGTCGACAACGCCCCGAATCCCTACCAGCCGCGCACCACCCCCAAGGTGGAGTCGCGCAAGCTCTTCCAGTTGCTGTTCGGAGGTACCCCTCGTGGATAGTCGCGCACGCGCATTCCGCGCGACAGTCATCAAACTCGGCGCCTTCGCCGTCACGATGATCCTGGTCCTCGTCGGCCTGGTGCTGGTGTTCAGCCGGTACCAGGGTGGCAGCAGCGACAAGTACAGCGCCGTCTTCACCAGCGCATCAGCGCTCAAGAACGGCAGCGTCGTGAAGATCGCCGGCGTCGACGTCGGCAGCGTGAGCAGTGTGGAGCTGACCCGCGACAACCAGGCACGAGTCACCTTCAGCGTCAACGACAACTATCGGCTGCCGACGTCCGTGCAGGCCCTGATCCGCTACCAGAACCTCACCGGCGACCGGTACCTGGAACTGCAGCCGGGCACCGGCGACATCCGCAAGACGCTGTCGGCGGGTGACGAGATCCCCGTCGGCCAGACCGAACCGGCGCTGGACCTCGACAACCTCCTCGGTGGATTCAAGCCGCTGTTCCGGACGCTCGACGCCGAGCAGGTCAACAAGCTGTCGTCGGCCCTGATCGCAGTGTTCCAAGGGCAGGGCGCCGGGCTGAACAACCTGCTCGCCAACACCGCGGAGTTCACCAACACGATCGCCGACCGGGACCGCCTGATCGGCAGTGTCATCGACAACCTCAACCAGACGCTCGGCACCCTGGAGGCCGACCACAAGGGGCTCGATCAGAGCGTGGACCGCATGCAGAAGCTGATCACCGGACTCTCCGGCGACCGCGACGTGATCGGCGACTCGATCACGCAGGCCGGTAAGGCCACCACCGGACTCGCGAGCCTGATGAACGTGATCGAACCCGATCTGACCAAGAGCATCACCGCGATCGGCAAGACCAGCGAGGAAGCGTTGAAGAGCGAGGACTTCATCCGAGACCTCCTCGGCAGGCTGCCCGGCGACTTCAAGATGCTCTCGAACCTCGGCAGCTACGGCGCCTGGCTGCAGATCTACTTCTGCCGCATCCGCCTGCTGCTCCCCGGTCCGGGCAACACCCAGTACTACTTCACCGCCATCGACGTGATGGGGGATTCGACCAAGGCAGGCGGGAGGTGCGCGAGTTGAGCGAGAACCCGGAGAACCCGAGTACCGAACCCGAGAAGGCGCCGAAGCCGAAGCCCTTCGCGCGGGCCGGTCGGCCCAAGTACCAGGTCGGTTTCATCGGCGTCCTGTTGACCGCGATGATCGTCGTCATGGCGATGCAGATGGATCGCCTGCCGTTCCTGGCTCAGGTCAGCACCTACGACGCGTACTTCGACGACGCCGGCGGCCTCGTCACCGGTGACATCGTGATGGTGGCAGGCGTGAAGGTCGGCGCCGTCGAGGGCATCGACCTCGCCAAGACCGACGACGGACTCAAGGCCAAGGTCCACTTCCGTCTCAACGACACGGTGATCATGGGTGACCGCACGCGCGCCTCGATCAAGACCGAGACGGTGCTCGGCCGACGCAACCTGACGATCACTCCGATCGGTACCGGTCGTATCCGCCCCGGCGGATCGATTCCGATCGATTCGACGGTGTCGCCGTACTCGCTGACCGATGCGCTCGACGACGCGACCAACACGCTCGAAGAGACCAACACCGACGAGCTCAACAAGGCGCTCGCGACGCTGACCCAGACGTTCTCGAAGACGCCCGCCAACGTCGGCGGCGCTGTCGAAGGCGTCAGCCGACTGTCGAAGGCGATCGCCGACCGCGACAACGCGCTCAACGATCTGCTGCGACGCGCACGCGGCGTCACCGAGATCGTCGGTGACCGCAGCAAGCAGATCAGGCAGATGCTGGTCGACGCCAACGCGCTCCTCGGCGAGCTGAACCTGCGTCGCGAGGCGATCCGCCAGGTCATCGTCGGCACCCGCGACGTGACCGCCGAGATCTCCAAGTTCGTCGACGACAACAACGAGCAGTTGAAGCCCGTGCTGGAGAAGTTCAACGGCGTCGTCGACATCCTCAACGACAACGCCGACAACTTCAGCAAGGCCATCGACCGACTCGGCCCCTACGCCAACATCCTCGGCGAGGCCGTCAGCTCGGGCCCGTACTTCTCGTCCCTGGTCGGCATCCCGACCTTCGGCGACTACTTTGGCGCCTTCCTGAAGGTCCTGCAGAAGAAGTACCCGGAGGCCGCCCGCTACTTCTACGAGTACTCGGGCAACCCGCTGTTCCCGAAGAACTGGTCGCCCGCACCGCCGGTCGGCGCACCCGATGCGACCCGACCCAAGCCGAAGCGTCAGTACCCGACGCCGATCCCGCAGGCACCGCAGAACAACAAGGACCTGAAACCGGGTCAGCGACATGGAACGGGAGACTGACATGAGCCTCTCGAAACGAACGTGGACCGTCATCGCGGCCGTCGTCGCGGTGGCCGTGCTCGCCGCCGTCGTCCTGATCGGCGTCCAGAAGGCCACCACCCGCACCATCACCGCCTACTTCCCGTCCGTGACGGGCCTGTACAGCGGCGATCCGGTGCGCGTGATCGGCGTCAAGATCGGTTCGGTGACGTCCATCGAACCGCGTCGCGGCGACGTCAAGGTCACCATGCGGATCGACGACGACACCCCGATTCCGGCCACCGCGAAGGCCGTCGTGGTGGCGCAGTCGCTGGTGTCCGGCCGGTTCATCCAGCTGACACCGGTGTTCACCACGGGCAAGCAGCTCGCTGACGGCGACACCATTCCGATGGAACGCACCGCGGTCCCGATGGAGTGGGACGACGTCAAGAAGCAGCTCGACGACCTCTCGAAGGCCGTCGGCCCGCAGGGCGCCGACCGCGGCACCGCCGCCGACGCCATCGACGTGATGGACAAGAACCTCGCGGGCAACGGTACGGCCATCGCCGGCTCCATCAAGGAGATGTCGCGGGTCATGGGCACCCTGTCCGACAACCGCGGCGACGTCTTCGCGACCATCAAGAGCTTGCAGAAGCTGACCGACGAACTCTCGACGAGCCACGAGCAGCTGGTGCAGTTCAACGGCCGCATGGCCAGCGTCAGCAGCGTCCTCTCGGACAGCAGCGATCAGCTCGGTGACGCGATGACCAACCTCAACGAGGCCATCGGCGAGCTCGAGAGCTTCCTCGGACGCAACAGCGGGACCGTCGCCTCGACGATGGACAAGCTCGCGACGCTGACCGGAACGCTGAAGAAGAAGGACGAGCAGATGCGCGGCCTGCTGCACTCGGCCCCCAACCAGCTCGCCAACTTCTTCAACATCTACAACCCGCTGACCGGTTCGCTCGACGGCGTCTTCGGCCTCGGCATGGGCAACAATCTGATCTCGCTGCTGTGCGGCACCATGGCGTCCACCAACCGCCCCGGTGACACCGAAGCCGACATCGAACAGTGCGTCGACCTGCTGGCGCCGGTCTTGAAGGATCTCGTCGTGAACTACCCGCCGTTCATGGCGAACCCGGTGATCGGTCGGACGGCGACGCCCAACCAGATCACGTACCAGAACGACGACACCAAGGCGCGCGCTCAGGCCGGTGTCCGCAAGCGCGACGCCGCCAGCCGCAAGGCGATGCCCGATCCGCTGACCAAGCTGCTGGTGCCGTTCGGAGGTGAGGGCTGATGAGGTCGAAGAGGATGGTCGCCGCCCTGGCGGCCGCGTCCCTGATCATCGTGCCGGTCACCGCCGGATGCAGTAGCAACAGCGTCTCGACGCTGTCGGCGATCGGCGCTGCGGGCACCGGTGCGGATGCGTACGAGATCTCCGCGCTGATCCCGTCGGCCGCCGGACTGGTGCGCAACGCACCGGTGATGATGCACGACGCGACCGTGGGCAGCATCGGCGACATCACGATCGAGAAGTGGAGCGCCCGCGTTACGATGCGGCTGAACGGCGGCGTGAAGGTTCCCGTCGGCTCACACGCGATGATCGGCATGACCAGCGTCCTGGGCTCGTCGCACATCGCGATCGTGCCGCCGGAGAAGCCCACCGGGAAGTTCGTCGCCGACGGCGGCTCGCTGTCGCTGCCGAACTGCCCGAAGCAGGAGAACCTGCCGCAGACGTCGCCGGACAAGATCCCGGACGTCACGTCCGCGCAGCACGTGGACCCGTGCATGTACCCGACCACCGAGCAGGTGCTGAGCTCGCTGTCGGTGGTCCTCAACGGTGGCGGCCTCTCGCAGATGGGTGATGTCGTCAACGAGCTGAGCAAGGTCTTCGGCGGCAACGAGGAGACCCTCTCGAAGCTGATCCCGCGACTCAACACGCTGGTGACCGATCTGAACTCGCAGACCGGCAACATCGTGAGCGCCATGGAGGGTCTGGATCGGCTCTCGGCGACCATCAACAAGCAGACCCCGACCGTCCAGCGCGCGCTGGAGAGCGGGCCGCGGATCCTGCAGCTGCTCGTCGATCAGCGGCAGAACCTGACCAACGCCCTCGACAGCGTCGGCAAGCTGTCGAAGACCGCCAACCAGGTTCTCGACAAGAACAGCGACGACCTCAAGGTGATCGTGCCCAACCTGCGGGAGTTGCTGCAGCAGCTGTCGATGACCGGGCCGGCGCTCGCGAATTCGCTGCGCATCCTGCTGACCTTTCCGTTCCTGGAGGAGCAGATCCCGACCATCATCAAGGGCGACTACGTGAACTCCGACCTGGTCCTGGACCTGACCTGGAGTCGGTTGAACAAGACGATGCTCGCGTCGGTGACGACCACCGTCGGGCCCGAGGTGGTCTCGGGCAAGCCCGCAGGCGCCGCCCGCGGGGGAGCGAACCCCTACAAGGCTCCGCAGCCGGGCATCAAGCAGAAGAAGCAGAGCGATCCGGGCAACCCGTCGTTGACTGATCTGCTGCCGAAGAAGCGGGGCGGCAACTGATGAAGATCACCAAATTCGTTCGGATGCAGCTGATCATCTTCAGCATCGTCACCGTGATCGCGATGGTCGCGATGGCAGTGTTCTACATCCAGATCCCGAAGATGTTCGGCATCGGCAGCTACACGGTGACGCTGGACCTGAAGTCGACAGGCGGCCTGTACCAGAACGCGAACGTCAGCTTCCGCGGCGAGAACGTCGGCAAGGTGACCGGGGTTCGGCTGACTCCCACCGGCGTGGCCGCCGACCTCAGGATCGACTCCGGCACCGAGATCCCGTCCGATGCGAAGGCCTCGGTGCGCAGCGTGTCGGCGATCGGCGAGCAGTTCGTCGAGTTCACCCCGCCCAAGGATCCGTCGGAGTCGAACCTCCGCGACGGCGACACCATCACCTCCGACGACCTGCCCGTCGAGATTTCGGCGATGCTCGACCAAGCTGACGGACTCCTCAATGAGGTCAGCGACACCAAGCTCCGGTCGGTGATGGATGAGGCCTTCCTCGCCTTCAACGGCACCGGGCAGGACCTGCAGCGACTCATGGACTCGATGACCCTGTTCGTCGGCGAGCTCGACAAGAACGTCGACAGCGTGATCGACCTGGTCGACCAGGCCGGTCCGATCATGGCGACGCAGAACCGCACCGCCGATCAGATCCGGTCGTGGACCAAGAGCCTGACCCGCGTGACCGACCAGCTCCGCGCCAGCCGCCCCGACATCACCGACATCCTTGATAAGGGGCCCGGTGTCGCGGCGCAGAGCCAGAAGCTGTTCCAGGACATGAACCAGTCGTTCCCGCTGGCGATCTCGAATCTGTCGGTGGCTGCGCACACGATGGCCGTGTACCTGCCGAATCTGCGGCAGACCATCGTCCTGTACCCGCGAGTGCTGTCGGCGCTGATCACCGCGATCAACTCCGGCTCCAACCGGCACGGGCCGAATGTGAACTTCACGCTCGGCTTCCAGGATCCGCCGACCTGCACCGTCGGCTTCCTGCCGCCCGACCAGTGGCGGTTCCCGTCCGCACAGGACGCACGGGACCTTCCGCCGGGCCTGCTGTGCCGTCTCCCGCAGGACGCCCAGTCGTCGGTTCGCGGCGCTCGTAACTTCCCGTGCGTGGAGTACCCTGGCCGCCGTGCCCCGACTCCGGCCGAGTGCAAGACCGGCTTCAAGCCGTCCGCTCGGGACAATGTGGCACTGCCTAACGGTTTCCCCGGAACTAACCTGCCGAAGCAGCCCGCTGGCTACGTCGTTCCGGGTACGCCGGGCGACTACGACGCCGGCCCGGCCGTGTACGCGACCACCTACGACCCAACGACCGGCGAGTTCATCGGCCCCGACGGCAAGACGTACACCACGGACGCCGCACAGAAGCCGACTACGGACAGTCAGAAGACGAAATGGTACGACCTGATCACGAAGACGGTGAAGTCCTGAACTCCCCGGACGACGCCGAATCCCGGTCCGAACAGCCTGAGCAGAAGGTGGTCCGACGGTCCAGCCCGATGGCCCGCCGGAAGAAGTCGAAGGCGGCCAAGGCGACCCCGCCGGTCGACGAGACCGTCGAGACCGCTGCGGCCGACGACGGCACCGCTGCCGACCAGGACGCCGCTGACGAACCGAACAGCGCTGACGACCCGGACACTGTGGTCGACGCAGGCACCGAGGTGGAGGAGTCCGAGCCCGCCGGCGATTCGGCGAGCGAGCCGGATGCGTTCGTGGCCATCGATGCCGGGACCGATGAGGCCGAGACCGACGAGGATGGGGCCGACGAGAATGAGGCCGCCGCAGTCGAACCCGACGCCGATGAACTCGCTCGCAACGCCGAGTACCGGGAGCGACGCCGTAAGCGGGCCGTGGTGCGGAAGTCCGCCACCGGGCGAGACGCCGGAGATCGCTCCGCGTGGACGCTCATCGCCGTCGCCTCGACGGCCTTCCTGCTGGTGGCCGGCGTAGTGCTGTCGACCGTTTTCGGTGTGCAGTACTACCACATCAAGAAGGATCGGGAACTGCGCGCCGAGTACTCCACGTTCGCCCAGAACATGGTGGTCTCGATGTTCACCCTGAACCCCGACAACGCCGATCAGATGTACAAGAACGTCATGGCCAACACCAGCGGCCGAGCGAAGCAGATGTTCCAAGAGAACATGAAGAACACCGCGAAGATGATCCGCGAGGGCGACATGGTCACCAAGACGACGGTCCTGGCCGACGCGGTGTCGAAAGCGACCGCCGATGAGGGATCCGTGTTGATCGTCCTGGACTGGACCGGGCACCCGAAGAAGGATCCGAAGGCCGCGCAGTCGGCGTCGTTCCGTCTCCGCGTCGACATCACCCGCATCAACGGTGAGCCCAAGATGACCTACCTCGATTGGGTCGCCTGATGAGCCGCGCGCAGCGCTGGCTGCTCGTCGCACTCGCCCTCGTCTCGGTCGCAGTGATCGCGGTGACCGTCGTCCTCGGCGTCATGTTCGCGAACGCATCCGCCGAGGAGCGGGCCCGCGACTCGGCGCTCGACGCCGCGCAGACCTACGTCGTCGACATGTTCAGCTGGAACCCCAAGACCATCGACGCCAACGTCAACGCGACGATGGGTCGCCTGGTCGGCACGGCCAAGACGGAGTACCAGAAGAACATCGTTCGCGAGAAGGTGGCCGAGAACGTCAAGTCGCAGGGCGTCTCCACCCAGCTCAAGATCCAGGGCGCCGGCGTCATCGAGAACACTCGCGACACCGCACGCGTGCTGCTGTTCATCAACCAGTCGTCCACCCGCAACGACGCCGCCGAGGTCCAGATCGCCGCGAGCCGCGTCGTCTTCACCATGGAGAAGCAGGGCGACACCTGGAAGATCAACGAGATCGAGATCCTCGAGGACGACAGCCTGAACCAGAACGTGCAGGGTGGTGGCGACGGCACTCCACCGACCAACGCGGTTCCGATTCCCGGACCGCCTTCGGAGAGTGCTCCGGCGCAGACGACTCCGGCGCAGCCGACTCAGCCTGCCGGTTGAGTTCGGTTCTGTTCCGACCCGCCCCGCTCGCGCGCGGCGGTTCGCTGATCACGCCGCCTCCGCAGTCCTCGCTCCTCGCCCGGGTCGTGTTATGAAACTCCCTTTGCCTGTCTCGGCGGCCCGATGAACGCCTGGCTGCGTTGTCGTCGGTCGACATAGCTGCCGCTATGCCTCCCTCCTCCGCCTTGCCAGCCGTCCATCGGATCCACCGATCCAAGGCAGTGGAGTTTCAGAACACGACCGGGGGCTCGTCGCTGCGGGGAGGTCGGCGGTCGTGATCAGCGAAATGCCGCGCGCGAGCTGTTTGCGACTATTGTCCGTTGGGTTCCACAGTCACTGCTGTTTTTGACGATATCGATATGACGACGCCCGCCCCGGGGTGATGGTCGGGGCGGGCGCCGGTCTGTGGGGAGAGCTAGCTACGAGGTGTAGCCCATCGGCATCAGGATGGCCTTGTGCTCCAGGTAGCTCTCCAGTCCTTCGCGGCCGTTCTCGCGGCCGATGCCGGACTTCTTGTAGCCGCCGAACGGCGACGACGGGTCGATCGCGTACCAGTTGATGCCCATCGTTCCGGTACGGATCTGCTTGGCGATCTCGACACCCTTCGCCACATCGGCGGTCCACACGGAGCCGGCGAGGCCGTAGTCGGAGTCGTTGGCGATCGCGATGGCCTCGTCGACGTCGTCGTACGCGATGACGCTGATGACCGGACCGAAGATCTCCTCGCGGGCGATCGTCATGTCGTTGGTGACGCCCGTGAAGATGGTGGGCCCGACGAAGTTACCGGTGCCGATCTCCGGTGCGGGGACCTCGAGGACCGCGGTGGCGCCCTCCTTCTTGCCCTTGGCGATGTAGCCGGTCACCTTCTCGTGCTGGCGGCTGTTGATGATCGGTCCGACCTTGGTCTCCGGATCGGTCGGCAGTCCCGGCGTGAATGTGGATGCGACGGTGACCATCGCGTCGACCACCTCGTCGTGTTTGCTGCGCGGGACCAGCACGCGGGTCTGTGCGACGCATGCCTGGCCGGAGTTCAGGATTCCGGAGAAGACGAGCATCGGTGCGCTGGCCGCGATGTCGGCGTCGTCCAGGACGATGGCCGCGGACTTGCCGCCGAGTTCCAGCGAGCACCGCTTCAGCTGGTCGCCGCAGGTGGCGGCGATGGCACGACCGGCGCGGGTGGAGCCGGTGAAGGTGATCTTGTCGATGTCGGGGTGGTTCACGAGTGCCTGACCGGTCTCGATGCCGCCGGGGACGATCGAGATGACGCCCTCGGGCACGCCCGCCTCCGTGAACAACTCGGCGAGCAGGTTCGCGTTGAGCGGAGTCTCCGGCGCGGGCTTGAGCACAATTGAGCAACCGGCTGCCAAAGCGGGCCCGAACTTGTTGCAGAAAAGGAACAGCGGGACGTTCCACGCGATGATCGCGCCGACCACGCCGACCGGCTCCCGGACCACCAGGGTCTCACCGAAGATGCCGGTGCGCTTCTCCTCCCACTCGTAGGCCTCGGCGGCATCCGCATAGGCGTTCAGGACGCCGGTTCCGGCGAGCTGCTGGAGGGTGGCGACATCGCCGGGGGTGGCACCCATCTCCGCTGACACCAGGGCACCGATGTCGGCGCCGCGCTCGTTGATCAGCTCGGCCGCGCGGCGGATAACCGCAGCTCGCTGGGCCGGAGGAGTATTGCGCCAGACGCCCGCGTCGAACGATGCGCGGGCCGCGCGGACCGCGGCGTCGACATCCTGCTCGTCTGCGAGGGGGACCGAGCCCACCTTCTCCCCGGTGGCCGGGGAGAACACCTCGAGCACCTCGGTGGAGTGCGGCTCCACCCAGGCGCCGCCGATGTACAGCTTGGTGGTTTCGATGGGCTCGGTCATGCGTGCTCCTAGTTCGGGGACCCCTTTCTCCCGATACTAGAACACGTTCTAAAACGTTTCCAGGGTATGAACCCTCGCTATGGTTCGTCAGGCCTTCGGCGCGACGTCCAGAACCACCTCGAACTCGAGGAGGTTGGCACCCGACGCGACCGGCTTGCGGTCGCTCTTGTGGGCCGCGCGGGCGTCGCCGTTGGCCCATGCCTCGTAGCTCGCGTCGTCGGTCCACTGGGTGACGACGAAGTAGCGGTCCTCGCCCTTCACCGGGCGGAGGAGTTGGAATCCGAGGAAGCCCTCGGCTTCGTCGACGACGCCGGCGCGGGCGGCGAAGCGCTTCTCGAGTTCGGGGCCTGCGCCCTCGGGGATCTGGATCGCATTGATCTTCACAACTGCCATGCCGACCACCCTACGGAAGCGGAGCGGGGCCGATTAGGGTCGGAAGGCGTGAATGGTCTTCTGGACTACGGCGGCCTCGACCCCGATGAGAGCGATCCCGATCGGGCCGGGCTGGGCACCATCGTCCTGCTGCACGGGCTGATGGGCCGAGGTCGCACCTGGAGCCGGCAAATCCCGTGGCTGCGGCGTTACGGTCGGGTATTCACCTTCGACGCGGCGTTTCACCAGGGGGCACTCGACTCCGATGTGATGCCCGAGCCCGACGAGATCTCCACCGAGCGGTTCGTCGCGGACGTCGCGGAGGTGATCACCTGGATCGACCGCGGACCTGCGGTCCTGATCGGCCACTCGATGGGTGGACTGCACGCCTGGTGCACGGCCGCCGAGTTCCCGGAGCTGGTCTCCGCGGTGGTCGTGGAGGACATGGCACCCGACTTCCAGGGCCGCACCACCGGCGATTGGGCTCCCTGGTTCAATTCGTGGCCTGAGCGGTTCGCGAGCATGGGCGAGGCGACCGCGATGTTCGGTGACGTCGCGGGCCGCTACTTCTACGAGGCCTTCGACGATGGCCGTCTCCACGGCAGCATCCCGGTCTGGGGCGCTATCGCCGAGGAGTGGGGGACCCGCGACTTCTGGGCACAGTGGGACTCCGTTCAAGCACCCGCTCTGCTCATCGAGGCCGAGTACTCGGTGACGCCCGAGGGGCAGATGGAGCAGATGTCGCGGCGCGGACCGGATTCTCGCTACCTGAAGGTCCCGGGTGCAGGTCACCTGGTGCACGACGACCATCCCGACGTCTATCGCGGGGCGGTGGAGGCGTTCCTGTCGGGGCTGCCCGCGAGAAATGCGTAGTCGCCGGCAATCGTGCCGGAACTCTCGCCTCGATGCAACCATGCGGTTCGATGTTGGCTAAGCGGCAGCCGTCGGTTCGAGTGTCATCGTCCGTCGTGCATTGGAGCGGATCGGTTCCCGGAATCGTTCCGGATGCTCCGGATCCAGCGGTGGCCGGAACCACGGATGCCGATCGTGGCCGATGAACACCTCCCACCCGGTCTGATGGATCACGGTGTGGTGCATCCGGCACAGGAGCACGCAGTTGTCGATCGCGGTGTCACCGCCTTCCGACCACGGAGTGCAGTGATGAGCGTCGGTCCAGGAGACCGGGCGCCCGCACCCGGGGAACGCACATCCACGATCGCGTGCTTCCAAGGCCTTGCGTAGTCCTGCGGTCACCAGCCGATGCTCGCGACCCACATCCAGGGGCGCGGAATCAGCATCCATCACGACTCGTCGCATCGCCGCCTCACAGACGACGAGCCCGACCGTCGCGGAGGAGACCGGCCCGGTGAACCCGAGCGAAGCAACCCGCGAAGCCTCCGACGGCGTGCCACTGCCCGCACTCCCGGCCCGCTCGATCGGCACGATCAACGACACATGCGGAAGAACACCACCGGAGACGGTCGGTCGATCACGGCCTGCCAGATACTCGCGAATGATCTGCGCGTGAGCATCAGCACGACGCTGACCCGCCGACCGCGGATCCTGCGTCCCATCCGGTTGCAGAACCGGCTTGCACAACGGGTCGAGCGCCTGACGCAACTCCTCCCCAGACAACGCATCGGTATCGAGCGACACCATCGTCCGACCATCGTCGCCGGTCATCAGAGTCATCTCGTTCAGCTCGGGATTCTCGGCGACCGGCACAGCATCGGGATCGGCCTCGTCGACTGCGGGTGCCCATTCGATCGCCAACTCGCGCGCTCGGTTGTCGACGTCTTTCGGCGTGACTTGGGATGACAGGCGTCGCACCAGGTCGGCGCGAGCCTCCTCGTCGAGGGGGACCCGCTTCTCGACGAAGCCGATTCCACGAGCGACCGCATCGGTCTGCTCGATCGGCACCCCACCGACTCGCGCCCGGCTCATCAATCCCGGCATCAGCCGCGCCGTCTGCCCGACCCGGACCAACCGCTGCGCCAACGCCGGCACGACCCCCAACTGCTTCAACAATTCCACCGGACTCTTCAACCGTTTCCGGCGTCGAGTTCCGGCACGTTCGGCCACGTCCGCCACCTGCGACAGGGCGGTCGTGGACAGGTTCAGCACTCTCGCCAGGCCCACCATCATCGCCAGGATCCGATCATCATCGGATCCGATCGTGGACGGTGATGCACACAAGCGTGCGAGCTCACCGCCCGGCGTGGATTCCCCTGGCGGGCAGAGTGCTTCGGTCAACACATCAGCGAACTGATCGACAACATCAGCGAACGCTGCTTCGATTCCAGCCATCACAATCCCCTCGCCTTCACCAAACTTTTCCGCGCGATCGCCGACCCGGCCGCAGGATCGCCGCGGGCGTCGGCGACCGTGCATCGAACTCCCACATTTCCGAAATCGGACGCACGAGCAGACCACCGCAACCACACTCCGGTGCGATCACGAAAGCAGGAGACGCCGTCGCCGAGGCCTGGCACTGGACTCGCATACCTGATGCCGAAGCCCCACTGGGGACTCCCGCTCCGGCGAGGTCCTCGAGCGACCTTCCCCGCAGCTCGACGTCCCTGTCGGATTCAGGCGAACGGTCCGCACCCGTTGCCGGCCGAACCCCGACCGACGGCGTCCCACCTTTTGCCGTCGGACACCCACCGGCCACCCCTCCAGCTCCCACGCCCCGGAAATGGCCCGTGTCGCCTGTGCCGCGACGCGCTATGGACTTCTCAAACAACTTGAGACGACCCGCAAGCCACCTCGCTCATTGCACTTATAATGATATAGATCACACTTGATTAGTTCAATCATTCGAAACCGGATCGTGATACGTGCTGTGGAATTACGTATATAGGCATGAATCAGGCTATCGGGATGGTCTGACGGTTCCGGACGACTGAGGCCTTCACCCCTCGCCCGCCAAGCAGAACAACCCGTCGTCGGTCACCTCGACAAGTCCGTCGACCAGCAGCGAGTCCAAGGCGCGAGCCCGCTGTCCCGGGTCCCGTTCCCACGCGAGGTCGAGGGCGGCCTGTTCGACGGGGCCGGACGTGTTGCGCAGGACGTCGAGCAGGCGACCGCGCGCCTGACGATCGGTGCCCTCGTACTTCTGTGTCTTGCGGGCGGGGCCGTCGTGGGCCGGTCTGCCGCGTCGCACCCACTCGCACGACCGTTCCAGCGGGCATAGATCGCAGCGCGCCTCACGGGCCGTGCACACCAGCGCGCCGAGTTCCATGAGCGCCGCAGAGAACGTCGGTGCGGTCGCCGAGTAATCGCCGTCCGCGTCGCGGGGGAGGAGGCGTTCGGCGTCGGCGAGGTCGCGCTTCGACGGTGAACCGGGCTGTTCGCGACCGTCGATCGCTCGGGCGATGACCCGCCGAACATTGGTGTCGACCACCGGTACCGACTGCCCGTATGCGAAGCAGGCGACGGCACGCGCCGTGTAGTCGCCGATGCCGGGCAATGAGAGGAGGGTGTCCACGTCGTCGGGCACCACGTCGTCGTGCTTCTCGGCTATGATGCCCGCGCACTCGTGCAGGCGCATCGCCCGCCGCGGATATCCCAGCTTTCCCCAGGCCCGGACCACTTCTCCGCTGCTTTCGCGGGCCATCGCCGACGGTGTCGGCCACCGCCGGACCCACTCGCGCCACGGCTCTAGAACGCGCGAGACGGGTGTCTGCTGGAGCATGATCTCGCTGATCAGGATGTGCCAACCCGGGATGCCGGGTTCGCGCCACGGGAGGTCGCGTTGTGACCGGGTGAACCATTCGAGGAGAAGGTGCGGTGGCATACTTTCAGTCATGGAAAATCTAACCCCGGCTCAGGCATGGCAGGTCATCAAAGAGGGCAACAAGCGTTTTGTCGACGGGGAAGTTATCCATCCGAACCAGAGTAGTGAGCAGCGTGCGGCACTCGCCGCGGGCCAGGCTCCGCACGTGGTGCTCTTCGGTTGCGGTGACTCCCGACTGGCCGCTGAGATCATCTTCGACCAGGGCCTCGGCGACATGTTCGTCGTCCGCACCGCTGGTCACGTCCTCGACGAAGCGGTCATGGGCACCATCGAGTTCGGCCCCGACGTCCTCGACGTCCCGCTGATCGTCGTCCTGGGTCACAGCAATTGCGGAGCCGTCGGCGCAACGCTCAAGGCGCTCGCCGACAACACCATCCCCAACGGCTACGTCCGCGCCATCGTCGAGAAGGTGGCGCCGAGCATCCTCGCCGGCCGTGCCGAGGGCATCACCGACTACTACGACTTCGTCGGCCGCCATGTGAAGGAGACCGTCCACCTGCTGGTGGAGCGCAGCCGAATCATCGCCGACCGCGTCGAAGCGGGGACTCTGGCGGTCGTCGGTCTCACCTACCACCTCGACGACGGCAAGGTGGAGTTCATCAATGCCATCGGTGACATCGGCGAAGTCGGACTGTGACACACCTCTGAATTTCACGACACGCCGATAGTCGTCGAGCCTGATACAGGGGGTCGACGATACCGTTGGAGCCGTGATTGAACCACAGGGACCCCTGCCACCCGAGGTGTATTGGCGACGGCGTGTCGTCGCCGGTGTCGGCGTCGTGGTTGCGGTTGTTGCGGTCATCCTCCTGATCGTCGCCCTCAGTGGCGGGTCCGGTGACAGCGCGTCCGATTCGAAGAACGCGGCCGCGAAATCGTCTGCCACGTCGACGCCGCCGGCGCCGTCGAGCACGCCGAGTGCACCGGCCTCCAGTGAGGCCCCCAGCGGGGGCGGAAACCACGGTGCGGGCGGCGACCCGAGCGCCAAGCCGAGTGAACCCGCGGCTCCGCCGCCGGGCGATCCCGCCGCGCAGACCGGCGTGCCCCTGTGCTCCGACCAGAGCATCTCGGTGGTCCTGTACACCGACAAGCCCACCTACACCGTCGGCGATCAGCCCGTCTTCACGATCGTCAGCACCAACGGTGGACTGGCCGCGTGCACACGCGACGTCGGCAAGGCCGCGTCGAACGTCACCGTCCGGACGCTCGACGGCGCCCGGACCCTGTGGTCGGCGCAGGACTGCGCCCCCGACAAGTCGGTGAACATCCAGGTGCTCCAGCCCGGACAGCAGGCCCGCGACGACATCACCTGGTCGGGCACCACCAGCAGCCCCGGCTGCAAGAAGAAGCGTGTCCAGATCGCTCCCGGCGGCTACCAGGCCAGTGCGAAGCTCGGCGAGCGCGAGTCGGCTCCGATCACGTTCAACGTGGTGGCACCGGCCGCCCCGGGTGCGTAGGAACTTCTAGCTCAAACAACTGTGGAGGTCTTCACCCCGGACGGGAGAAGGCCTCCACAGTTGTTTGCCGGGCCCGAACGGGAGATCAGTCAAAGCGTTCCAAGCTGCTCTCGGCGAGCCGAGACAGGCCTTCGCGGATGTGCCGGGCCCAGATGCTGCCGATGCCTTCGACGGACTGCAAGTCGGCGGCACTGCTGGCAAGCAGCGCCTGCAGGGTCGTGAAGTGGCGGACCAGACGATCGATGTGACCGAACTGCAGCCGCGAGATGCGAGCCAGCAGTCGGTATCCGCGCGGACTCATCGCAGTGTCCTGCGCCTCCAGCGATGTCGGATAGCCGAACGCTCCGGCGACCATCGTCAGATCGAGGAGATCGGCATCGGTCAGCGATTCGACGGCCTCCAGGATCTGCCGCACCTGCTCGGTGCTCGCCGGCTCGGGACTGGCGTGGTAGTCGCGGACAAGCAGCTCTCGGATGGTGTCGTTGTCGCTGATCAGCTCTTCCAACTGCAGTGCCACTTGACGACCGTTGACGCCCAGTTCGAGGACGTACTCCTCGATCTCGACCGACACGCGGCGAACCATCTCCATCCGCTGGGCCGCGCTCATCGCGTCGCGCAGCAGGACATAGTCCTCGATCTCCGCGCGAGAGAGCTGGCTGCTGACCTCGTCCAGCCGGGACTTGTACCGTTCCAGGGTCGCCAGGGCGACGTTGGCACGGGAGAGGATGGCGTCCGGGTTCTCGACGACGCGGCGCTGACCGGCGACGTAGACGCTCACGATCGACATCGACGCGCTCACCGAGATCACCGGGACGCCGGTCTGGACGGCCGTGCGTTCGGCGGCGCGGTGCCGGGTACCCGACTCTTCGGTGGGGATGCTGGGGTCGGGCATCAGTTGCACGTTGGCGCGGACGATGCGCTTGCCGTCGTCGGACAGCACGACGGCGCCGTCCATCTTCGACAGCTCGCGCAGTCGGGTGGGGGCGAACTCGATGTCGAGGTGGAAGCCTCCGTCGCAGATGCGTTCGGTGTCGTCGTCGTATCCCAGGACGATCAGCGCGCCGGTCCCGCCGCGGAGGATCCTTTCGAGACCGTCGCGGAGTCCCGTGCCGGGCGCCACACGTCGAAGCGCCGACCGGACTTGCTCACCGAGGCGGACCTCGGGCATCACGGAGTCGTTCACCTGCACTAGCGTAGCCGTACGTGAAGACCTCATTCGTGCTGCCCACAGACATCGAGCCGCTGGCCCGCCATCCCAAGGCCACCCGGCCGGGCGAGAAGATCGGCCTGCACCACTCGATGTGCTACGGCTGCGGCGACGAGGCTCCGGTCGGTCTTCGCATCACCGTCGTCGCCGGTGAAGGCGTGACGACGACGGCCACCATGAAGGTCGAGGACTGGATGCAGGGCGGTCCGGGCGTCATCCACGGCGGCGTCCTGTCCGCAGCGTTCGACGAGGTCATGGGCACCACCCCGTTGCTGCTGCGCAAGCCGGTCGTCACGGGTCATCTGGCGATCGACTACGCCAAACCGATCCCGCTCGGCAGCACGGTCCACTTCACCTGCGAGATCCTCGGCGGCGTCGGCCGCAAGATCTACACGCGGGCTTACGCGCACCTCGGCGACCCGGACGTCCTCGTCGCCGGCGCGCACGCGCTGTTCATCGAGATCGACCTCGAGAAGCACTTCGCCGGTTACCGCGACAAGGCGGTTCACGCCGGGGAGTAGTGCCTCAGAACGGAGCCTGAATCACGTTGCTGCGGGACGATCCGCGAGCGGCCTGGTAGGCCTCCAGCAGGTTGTTCACCCGGCTGATGCGGATGCCCTTCGGGAGCTCCTCGTCGCTGCCCGCGGGGATGATCGCGTGCTGGAAGCCGAGACGCTTGGCCTCGGCCACGCGACGGGAGATGGACGAGACCCGGCGGACCTCCCCGGCGAGCCCCAGCTCGCCGATCGCGACGGTCGACGACGGGATCGGCACGTCCTTGTGCGATGAGTAGAGGGCCAGGAAGATCGCGAGGTCGGCGGCCGGCTCGGTGACCTTCATGCCGCCGACGGTGGAGGCGTACACCTCCTTCTTGCTCGCGGTGATGCCCGCGTGCTTCTCCGCAACGGCCAGCATCATCGCGACGCGGGAGGAGTCCAGCCCGGACACCGCGCGGCGCGGCGAGGTCATCTGGGTGTCGTTGAGGAGGGCCTGGATCTGGCCGACCATCGCGCGACGACCGTCCATCGCCACCAGCGCCGCGCTGCCCGCGACCTCCGACTCGTGCTGGTGCAGGAAGATGCCCGACGGGTCGGAGACCTCGTAGATGCCGTCGGACCGCTGCTCGAAGCAGCCGACCTCGTCGGACGGACCGAAGCGGTTCTTGATGCCGCGCACCATGCGGAGCGACGAGTGGCGGTCGCCCTCGAAGGCCAGCACGACGTCGACCAGATGCTCCAGCGAGCGCGGTCCGGCGACGTTGCCGTCCTTGGTGACGTGACCGACCAGGATGATCGCGATCTCGCTGGTTTTCGCGAGTGAGACCAGCGCGGTGGTGACGGCTCGGATCTGGGTGACGCCGCCGGTGACGCCGTCGGTGCCGGTGGCGACCATCGTCTGGACGGAGTCGACGATCATCAGGGTGGGTGAGACCTGCTCGACGTGGCCGAGGACGGTCGCGAGGTCGGTCTCGGCGGCCAGGAAGATGTTCTCGTGGACGGCGTCGGTCCGCTCGGCGCGCAACCGCACCTGCCCGGCCGACTCCTCACCGGTCACGTACAGCGCCGTCTTGCCCTGCGCGGCCCACTGTTTCACGGTCTCGAGCAGCAGCGTCGACTTGCCGACGCCGGGCTCGCCTGCGAGCAGGATCACCGACCCGGGAACCACACCGCGGCCGAGCACTCGATCGAACTCGGCGATGCCGGTGGGGGTGGCCGTCGCGGCGTCGGCGCGAACCGTCGTGATCCGGACGGCGGGGCTCGACGGCGCCACCGACGTGGTCCCCGCGCGCGCCGCGACCGCTGCCGGAGCGGACTCGGAGATGGTTCCCCACTCGCCGCAGTCGGGGCATCGCCCGATCCACTTCGGCACCTGATGGCCGCACCCGGAACACCGGAAAATCGATTTCGCCTTCGCCACGGGAGCCACTGTAGGCGACGCCTACGACAGCACCCCGATCCCAAAGGGGACCGGGGTGCCGAGGTGGTCTATCCGAGAGTCGAGGTCACTCGCCCTGACGGTCGCGGACGATGTCCTGGCGGCCGGGGAGGGTGTTGCCGTCGACCGGGGTGTCGATGGTGGTCGACACGGTCTGAACCTTCTTGCCCTGGAGGTCGTAGACCGAGAAGTTGAAGGTCAGCGGCGTCGTCAGGCCCGCGGCGACGGTGTTGCCGGTGTTGTTCAGCTCGACGGTGAAGCGCGGGACCTCGGTCTTGTCGTCGGCGCCGGTCAGGGCACCGGCGGGCTCGCCGGCCTGCAGTGCGGTGTTCGGGCGCAGCTCGGCGGGGTTGCCGTCCTTGGCGTCGGTCGGCGGGGTCACCTTCACATCACCGGTCTTCGCGGTGATGCTGTCGAGCTTCACCGTGCGGTTCACGCTGTCGTTCGAGACGAGGAACGCTACCTGGAACGGGCCGCCGTCGCCGAAGATGGCGTCGGCCTTGTCGGTCGGGTACAGGATGTGGACGTTGCGGACGGCGATGGTGCCGGAGCGGTTCGTGTCGCCGCTGACGTCGCTCGGCGCGAGCTGGATGGTTCCTGCCGCACCGGGGACTGCGGGGGCCTGATTCGCAGTCTGCGAGATCTTGCCCGAGCCGCAGGCCGTGGTGCCGAGAGCGATGGCGATGCCGAATGCGCCGACAGCAGCTGCCGAGGCCAGACGTCGGGTGGACCGATTGAGCACTGACACCATTTCCTCCGGTGGTCGTCGCGGTATCCGCTAGGTAGCGGGGTTCACTACGCAGCGTAGTGGGCGGGCGCCGGAAAAGTTCCTCCGGGTCGCCGAAACATCTCGGTAATCGTAGCGCCGCAGCCGTCGCGTTCGGACCGCAACCGCGTGTCCGGAACATGGTGAACTCGGTGCGTATACCACGATTCACCTGCTGCCACCTGGGTTGACCTGCACCGTTGGTGAAGGGGTGTCGGCGGCGCGTGTTAGACTGGTTACATTCGAAAGGGGTAGTGGACATTGAATTTCAAAGTTGGCGACACCGTTGTTTATCCCCATCACGGTGCGGCTCACGTCGAAGACATCGTCGTTCGAACCATCAAGGGTGAAGAGGTCGAATACCTCGTTCTGAAGGTCGCCGACGGCGACATGACGGTTCAGATTCCGTCGAGCAAACTCGAATACGTCGGTGTGCGGGACGTCGTCGGTGAAGAAGGACTCGATCAGGTCTTCCAGGTGCTGCGGGCTCCGCACACCGAGGAACCGACCAACTGGGCGCGTCGCTTCAAGGCCAACCAGGAGAAGCTGATCTCGGGCGACATCATCAAGGTCGCCGAGATCGTCCGCGACCTGTGGCGTCGCGAGCAGGACCGCGGTCTGTCGGCAGGTGAGAAGCGCATGCTGACCCGTGCCCGTCGCGTACTGGTCGACGAGCTGTCGCTGGCACAGCACACAGATGACGAGAAGGCCGACAGCATGCTCGACGAGATCCTGGCCGAGGCATCCTGACCGAAAACCGTCGCGGCCGTGTGGCCGCGTTGATTCTGGCAGCGGGTATGGGAACCCGTCTCGGAGAGGCGATCCCGAAGGCGTTCGTCGAGGTCGACGGTGCCACGCTGCTGGAACTCAGCGCGGACGCGGCCCGGAAGTCGGGCGCGGTGGACCAGATCGTGGTCGCCGCCCCCGCAGAGCTCATCGAGAAGGCAACTGCCCTCGTCCCCGACGCCGTCGTCGTCGCGGGAGGAGCCGAGCGCAGTGACTCGGTACGGGCCGGCCTCGCGGCCGCACCCGACGCCGACCTGTTTCTCGTTCACGACGCAGCACGCGCGCTCACGCCGCCCGCGCTCTTCACCTCCGTGGTGCAGGCGCTGGCGGGCGGGGCGCGCGCTGTGGTTCCCGGAGTCCCCGTCGCCGACACCCTCAAGCGGGTCGACGCCGACGGCACCGTGGTCGACACCCCGGATCGCAGCGAACTCCGCGCCGTCCAGACCCCGCAGGGATTCACCGCGGACGTCCTCCGCGAAGCGCACAGCGGCGGCGGCGACGCCACCGACGACGCGGGTCTCGTCGAAGCCCTCGGCGTTCCCGTCCGGGTGGTGCCCGGCGACGCGATGGCGTTCAAGGTCACCACACAATTCGACCTCGCGATGGCCCGCATGATCCGATCCCGGACGCCGTCGAACCGACCGTAGGAGCACCCCGACATGGACATCCGAACCGGTATCGGCACCGACGTTCATCCGATCGAACCCGGCCGCGAGTGCTGGATGGTCGGCCTGCTGTTCGACGACGCCGACGGCTGCTCCGGACACTCCGACGGCGACGTGGGCGTCCACGCCCTTTGCGACGCCCTGCTGTCCGCCGCCGGTCTCGGCGATGTGGGCGCCGTGTTCGGCGTCGGGCGCCCCGAATGGGCCGGCGTCACCGGCGCGGCGATGCTCGTGCACGTCCGTGACCTGATCGACGCGGAAGGTCTCACCCCTGTCAACGCGGCGGTGCAGGTCATCGGCAACCGACCCAAGATCGGACCGCGCCGTACCGAGGCGCAGCGGCGGCTGTCGGAACTGCTCGGCGCCCCGGTGTCGGTGTCCGGCACCACCAGCGACGGCCTCGGCCTCACCGGCCGCGGCGAGGGGATCGCGGCGGTGGCAACAGCACTGCTTGCGCTGAAGTAGAATTGCAGGCCGTGACTCTCCGCCTGTTTGACTCGGCCACCCGCGAGGTACGCGACTTCGTTCCCCTTCGACCCGGAACGGCTTCGGTGTACCTGTGTGGTGCGACGGTTCAGGGCGTTCCCCATATCGGACACGTGCGCAGCGGCATCGCGTTCGACGTCCTGCGCCGCTGGCTCGCCCACCGTGGCCTCGACGTGCTGTTCGTGCGCAACGTGACCGACATCGACGACAAGATCCTCCGCAAGGCCGCCGAGGCCGGACGTCCGTGGTGGGAATGGGCCGCGACCCATGAGCGCGAGTTCACGCAGGCCTACGACGCCCTCGGCGTCCTACCTCCGTCCGCCGAGCCGCGCGCCACGGGCTTCGTGACGCAGATGGTCACCTACATGGGGCGGCTCATCGAGCGCGGCCACGCCTACACCGCCGACGGCAATGTCTACTTCGACGTCCGCAGCCTCCCCGAGTACGGCGCCCTCTCGGGTCACAAACTCGAAGACGTCCACCAGGGCGAGAGCGCGGGCACCGGCAAACGCGACCCCCGCGACTTCACCCTGTGGAAGGCCGCGAAACCCGGTGAGCCGTCGTGGCCCACCCCCTGGGGCGACGGCCGGCCAGGCTGGCACCTGGAGTGCTCGGCGATGGCGACGTCGCTGCTCGGTGCCGAGTTCGACATCCACTGCGGCGGCATGGATCTGATCTTCCCGCATCACGAGAACGAGATCGCCCAGAGTCACGGCGCCGGGGACGGCTTCGCGCAGTACTGGCTGCACAACGGCTGGGTGACGATGAGCGGCGAGAAGATGAGCAAGTCGCTCGGCAACGTCGTCTCGATCCCGGTGATGCTGCAGAAGGTGCGTCCCGTGGAACTGCGGTACTACCTGGGCAGCGCTCACTACCGCTCGATGCTCGAATACTCCGACAAGGCGCTCCACGAGGCGGCCGCCGGATACCGGCGCATCGAATCGTTCGTGCACCGCGTCGTCGACCGCGTCGGTGACGTGACGGTCGGCGAGGTGACCGACGACTTCGCGGCCGCCCTCGACGACGACCTCGGCGTGCCCGCGGCGCTTGCCGCCGTCCACAACGCGGTCCGCGAAGGCAACACCGCCCTCGAGGCCGGCGACGGCGAGCAGGCACAGGCGGTCGGCGCATCGGTGCGCGCGATGACCGGAGTGCTCGGCACCGACCCGCTGGACCCGCACTGGGAGGTGGAATCCGGCAGCGACGACGCGCACGCTGCGCTCGACGTCCTGATCAAGGCAGAATTGGAGCGGCGGGCGCAGGCCCGGGCGGCGAAGGACTGGGCGGTGGCAGACGAGGTGCGCGACCGCCTGGCCGAAGCAGGCATCGACGTCACCGACACTCCCGACGGCGCCACCTGGGCGCTCAACTCGAAGGAAGACTGATGGCGGGGAACTCGCAGCGCCGCGGCGCGATTCGTAAAGACGGAAGCAAGAAGGGCCAGACTGTCGGCTCCGGTGGTCAGCGCCGACGCGGTCTGGAGGGGCGCGGCGCCACACCGAAGGCTGTCGACCGCGTCTACCATCCGGCGCACAAGAAGGCGAAGGCCGCGGCCAAGGCCGCCGGTCGTCGCACCCACCGCAAGTCCGAGGACGGCGGCCCCGAGTACGTGGTCGGTCGCAACCCGGTCGTCGAGTGCCTGCGCGCGGAGGTCCCCGCGACGGCGCTCTACGTGATGGGCACGGTGGACGCCGACGAGCGCGTCAAGGAGGCCGTGCAGACCGCGGGCGACCGCGGCATCTCCATCCTCGAGGCCAGCCGCGCGGAACTGGACCGCATGTCGCCCAACGGCATGCACCAGGGCTTGGCGCTGCAGGTGCCCGAGTACCGGTACGCGCACCCCGACGATCTGATGGCCGACGCCCTCGCGAGCGCGCAGGCTCCGCTGCTGGTGGCCCTCGACAACATCACCGACCCGCGCAACCTCGGCGCGGTGATCCGCAGTGTCGCGGCGTTCGGCGGGCACGGCGTGTTGATCCCGCAGCGGCGCAGCGCGGGCATGACGGCCGTCGCGTGGCGCACCAGCGCCGGCGCCGCGGCACGACTGCCCGTCGCGACGGCACCGAACCTCAACCGCACCCTCATCGACTGGGCCAAGGCGGGCGCGCAGATCGTCGGTCTCGACGCCGGCGGCGACGTCTCGCTGGACGAGTACGACGGCACCGGCCCGGTGGTCATCGTCGTCGGGTCGGAGGGCAAGGGCCTCTCGCGACTGGTCCGGGAGAACTGCGATTCGATCCTGTCGATCCCGATCGCGAGCAGCGTCGAGAGTCTGAATGCCTCGGTCGCGGCGGGCGTGGTGCTCGCCGAGTTCGCTCGGCAGCGTCGTCTGGCCTGATCGGGCGACCCTCGGGGGTTTCCCGCATTCCCGACTAAACGGCCGGAATTGTGGCTGTCGACAACCGGTTGAATGACGATTCGATCACTCGATGTCTACTGTTCAGTAAATGTTCACTAGCGTGTAGTGAATGTTCAGTGGGGAATCCGTGCGTTCGATGGGGGCGCAACTGCGTTCGGGACGCCGCGTCGAATTCTCTGGCGCCATGTGGGCGCTCCTCGTCGGTGTGCTCGTCGCGTTCGCTCTCGCCATCGAGATCGTCGCGCGGGTCAACCACATCCGCGGCCCGCTGAGCCTGCTGGCCACCGACCTCGTCGGCCGACCGCAGATCGGCGAGATCAAGATCGCCGGAATGCTGCTGGCTCTGGTCTGCCTGCCGTCACGCCTGCGCCTGCCGGTCTTCGGGATCACCGTGGGCCTGGAACTGGCGTGGAACCTGCAGCGGGTCCTCGTCGGCAACGCGGGCACCGTCGGCAACGGCATCCTGTTCGTCCTCCTCGGTCTGATCGGCTTCGCCGCCTGGCAACTGCACGGCGCCGAACGCGCCAGCACCATGAAGGCCGCCGGCCTCGGATTGCTGCTGATCGTGATGGGGCGCGTCGGCGACGTGTGGCTGGTCCTGTCGAGTCGCGCCAACCCGACGGTCTTCGACGAGTACGTCGAACTCGCCGACCGTGCGCTTGGCAGTCCGTCGTGGGCCGTCGGCTCCATCGTGTCGCAGCACGCGTGGCTCGCTGAGATTCTCAGCAAGGTGTACGTCTACCTGCCGGTCGCGGCCGCGGTGATCGCCTTCTTCCAACTCCGCAACAGTGCGCGCGACGGCTTCCCTCGGCACCACATCATCCGCACCTTCCTGCTGATCGGCATGATCGGCCCGGTGGTCTACTTCCTGTTCCCGGTGGTCGGCCCCACCTACGCGTTCGGGCACGAGCTGGCCGACGCCGGCTGGCAGGACGTGTGGCCGATGCAGCTGCCGATCATCGGTGATCCGGGAGCCCTGTTCTACGACCAGGGCATCGCGCGCAACTGCATGCCGAGCCTGCATACCGCGTGGGCCATGTGCATCTTCCTGCACGGCTGGCGCGGCCCGCTGGCGTCGAAGATCTTCGGCACCGCCTGGTTGGTCGGCACCACCGGCGCAACCCTCGGCTTCGGTTTCCACTACGCGATCGACGTCCTCGCCGGCGCCATCTTCACCCTCACCCTGGAGGCGGCGCTGACCCGACCGGAGCTGGGGTGGTCCAAGCATCGGCTGTCGGTCATCGCCGTCGGCACGACCATCTTCTCCGGCATCCTGCTCTCCACCCGCTACCTGTCCGTCGAGATGGCGACCAGCGGAGCCATCGGCGGCCTGCTGTTGATCGGTGCGGTGCTGGTGGTGGCTGCGGGCTTCCTTACCATCGAGCTCCATCCGGATGTGCAGGAGATCCCGGTGGACATGGCGCCGCTACCGCCGCGTCCGGTCGCGCTTCAGGATCGCGCCGCCGATATGGCTCACGCGGCCCGCACCTGGGCGGGACAGACGGTCGGTTCGATCAGTCGTGAGCTGAAGAAGACCGAGTCGACCAAGCTCTGAGGACGCTGTCGGCGGCCAGCAGTGCCAGGGCTACCCAGACGATCCCGAAGCCGATCCAGCGTTCGCGCGGCAGATGCTCGTCGAGCACCAGCACCGCGCACAGCAGCTGCATGATTGGCGTGATGAACTGGATCAGCCCGATCGACACCAGTGGGATGCGGCGGGCGGCCGCCGCGAACAGCAGCAGCGGGATCGCCGTTGCGACGCCCGACAGGACCAGCAGGCTCGTGTGGCCCAGATGATCGCCGAAGGTCAGACCGACCGGGGTGAACGCCACGACCGCCAGGATCACCGCGGCGGCGGGGGAGAGGATCGCAGTCTCCAGCGACAGGCTGTGCAGCGCGGGGAGGGTGTCGCCGACCTTCTTCTTCACCAGGCCGTACAGGGCGAACGAGACGGCCAGGATCAGCGCCGTCGTGGGGAAGGTGCCCGCCGCGACGGCGAGGTAGACGCCCGCCACCACGCCGACGGTCACCGCGGCCCACTGGAGCGGTCGTAGACGTTCGTGCAGCACCACCACGCCGAGGGCGACGGTGGTGAGCGGGTTCAGGAAGTAGCCGAGCGCGGCGTCGCTGGTGTGTCCGGAGGTCACTGCGGCCACGTAGACCACCCAGTTGACCGCGATGAAGATCGCGGCGGCGGTGACGCCCGCCAGCAGGCGGGGCTGTCGGCGCAGGGGCGCGAGCCACGCCCAGTCGCGCAGCACCGCCAGGACGATGCCGCACAGCAGCAGCGTCCACAGGATGCGATGCGCCAGGATCTCCCACAGTCCCGCGGGGCGCAGGGCGTCGAAGAAGATCGGGAACAGGCCCCAGATGGCGTAGGCGCCGAACCCGGCGACCAGGCCCCGCGCGTTCTCTGAGCCGGTCTTCGCGATCATCGAGCGCGCACGACGACGTCGGCGCCGGCCAGTGCGGCGCGGACGTGGCGTGCGTGCTCGACGGCCCCGGGGGTGTCGCCGTGTAGGCAGACCGAGTCGGCTGCGACGTCGAGCACCGTACCGTCGACGGCGACGATCTGCCCCGACTGCGCCAAGCGGACCACACGTTCGGCCACTCGGCTCGGGTCCGTCAGCAGTGCCCCCGGCTCCGAGCGCGGCACCAGCGTGCCCTGGGGCGTGTAACCGCGGTCGGCGAAGGCCTCCAGAATCACCGGCAGACCGGCGTCGCGTGCCAGCCGCTGCGCCTCCGATCCGGGCAGACACATGAGGGGCAGACCGGCGGCGGCGACGGCGTCGACCACGGCTCGAGCCTGGGCGGTGTGATGGACGATCGTGTTGTAGAGCGCACCGTGCGGCTTCACATACTCCACCGTCCCGCCGACGGATTCGGCGAGTGCTCGGAGCGCGCCGACCTGGTACAGGACGTCGGCGACGAGGTCGTCGTGCGTCACGTCCATGAACCGGCGGCCGAAGCCCGGCAGGTCGGGGTAGGAGACCTGCGCACCGATCCGCACGTCGGCCTCGACTGCGTTTCGGCACGTCCGGTGCAGCAGCGTCGGGGTGCCCGCGTGGAAGCCGCACGCGATGTTGGCGCTCGTCACCAGGGCGAGCATCGCGGCGTCGTCGCCGACGCCCTCACCGAGGTCGGCGTTCAGATCGATTGTGCGGGAAGGGGAGGCCACGTCGTTCATGGTAATGACCGTTTCCCGATAGTCTCGACCCATGGCAGTTATGGAAACCGTGGTCCAGACGCTCGACGGCGCAGTGGAGGGCAAGCGCGGCCGACTCGGTCGGCGCGGGACAGTCTCCTGGCTCGGTATCCCGTTCGCGGAACCCCCGGTGCGGCAGTACCGTTGGCGCGCGCCGCGGCCGCTGACCCCGTGGCCGGGTGTCCGCGAATGCTTCGACTACGGCAACGCACCGATCCAGGAGAAGCTGTTCACCGCGCGCGGCGCGGGCAGGTTCCAGCCGCGCAGCGAGGACTGCTTGACTCTCAACGTCTTCACCCCCTCCACCAGGTCGGTGACGCCGCGCCCGGTGATGGTGTATTTCTACGGCGGCGCCTACATCCTGGGCGGCACGTCGACGCCGATCTACGACGGTTCGTATCTCGCCCGGTCCCGTGACGTGATCGTCGTGACGGTGAACTACCGTGTCGGGCCGCTCGGGTTCATGGACTTCAGCGATTACTCCACCGATGAGCGCCGGTTCGACAGCAACCTGGGCCTGCGCGACATGGTCGCCGGCCTGGAGTGGGTGCAGCGGAACATCGCCGAGTTCGGCGGCGACCCCGACCGCGTCACGATCTTCGGTGAGAGCGCAGGCGGATCGGCGGTCCTCACCCTGCTGTCGACGCCGGCCGCGGAGGGCCTGTTCTCGCGAGCCATCTCGCAGAGCCCGGCCCCCGACCTCGTCGTCACCAAGGAGAACGCGCAGATCTTCGCCGACGAGTTCGTCCGACTCCTCAAAGATCCGTCGCGGCGCAAGGGCGCCGAGCGCGACGAGCCGCCGCTCGACCCGGCCGAGGTGGCCCGCGTCGTCGGCGACGCCACCGCGCTCGAACTGCTGGCGACCGGCAACAAGCTCCTCGGGTTCACCCGCGCCGCACAGATGAGCGACCCGATCCCGTTCGCGCCCGTCATCGACGGCGACTACCTGCCGCTGCGGCCGGTCGACGCCGCCCGCGCAGGCAAGACGCTCCCGGTGCCGACGATCATCGGCAACAACAAGGACGAGGGCGAGCTCTTCGTGCGGTTCTGGAAGATCCTGCCGGACTCGTCGCAGGCGCTGGTGGGCATCGACGATCCGGAGATCAGCGAAGCGCTGCAGCGGTTGTATCCGGGGAGGCGCGACGACGTCCGGCTCTCCGCCGACGCCACTTTCTGGACGCCGACGATCCTGTTCGCGGGCTATCACAGCGCGCACGCGCCGACCTACGTCTACCGGTACGACTATGCGCCGACCCTCCTGCGCGCCAGCGGGATCGGCGCCACGCACGCCACCGAGCTGTTCGCCGTCTTCGGGATCTACCGCGACCCGATCGGCGCGGGCCTGGCCGCCGCAGGCAGCTGGGGGTCCACCAAGCGCATCACCGCCACCCTGCAGTCGCGGTGGACCTGGTTCGCGCGGACCGGGAAGCCCGCGACCGACTGGCCCGCCTACTCCGTCGACGATCGTCGCGTGATGATCCTCGACGACCCGACCCGCGTCGAGGTCGATCCCGACGGGGAGCGTCGCGCCGCATGGGAACGCGTGCACCTTCAGGTGACCGGGTGACCCGACGCGCGCTGCCGGCGGTCGCGTGCTGCGCGGCCGCCCTCATCCTGACGGGCTGCTCGGGCGGGTCCGACGACGGTGGTATCACCGACTACGCGCCCGCACCGACCACGGTGTCGTCGTCCCCGGTCGTCGAGTCCCCTTCCGTCGAGTCCCCGTCTCCGACGCCCGTCCTGCCGCCGCCCTACATCGAGTCCGCGACGTGGGTGGAGACCGAGGTGGGGCCGAGCCTGCAGATCGCGCCGACTCCGAACGGCCGCCAGGTGTCGTCGCCCACGGCGGGCGATGAGGCCTGGGCGGAGGTCCTGAAGCTCGACCCGTCCGCCGACACCCCCGGCATGAAGGACCAGTTCCTGTGCCACTGGACCTACGCCCGCCTGGTCCAGCCGAACAAGCCCACCTGGAACATCGAGCCCGACCGCCCCGTCGTCTCCCCGGACGAGATGGTTCGGACCAGGTGCAACCCGGGGTTCGCGGAGGAGTGAGGGGACTCGAGCCCTTACTCCGCGGTCGTCGCATTCCGCGCCGACGCTCCGTCACCCCACGCTGATCGAGCAAGCGAGGAGCGCATCGAGATCGACGCCGGGCTGGGCCCCGGGAACAAACACCCCCACGCACCATCTGACGGCAGAAATGTCCGACCTTGGCGCTAGAGTCTGACCCGTGATCACCGGTGACTTGAAGAATAAGATCGACGCCGTCTGGAACTCGTTCTGGTCGGGCGGCATCAGCAATCCTCTCGAGGTGATCGAGCAGGTCACGTACCTGCTGTTCATCCGTCGCCTGGACGAGTTGCAGACGCGCGCGGAGAAGAAGGCGCGGGTCACCGGGAAGATCGAGAACCCGACGTTCCTGCCCGGTCAAGACCATCTGCGATGGAGCGTGTTCAAGAACTCGGCCCCGGAAGTCATGTACCGGACCGTGGGTGAGGAGGTGTTCCCGTTCCTGCGGCAGCTCGGCGGCGACGATTCGACGTTCGGCGAGCATATGAAGGATGCTCGCTTCACGATCCCGACGGCGGCGCTGCTGAGCAAGGTCGTTGACATGCTCGACGACATCCCGATGGACAACCGAGACACCAACGGCGATCTCTACGAGTACCTGCTGTCGCAGATTGCCTCCGCCGGTAAGAACGGTCAGTTCCGGACGCCGCGGCACATTATCGAGATGATGGTGGCGATGACCGCTCCCGCGCCCGGCGACGAGATCTGCGATCCGGCGTGCGGCACCGCAGGCTTCCTGGTGGAGGCCAGCGAGTACGTGCGCGAGCACCATGCCGACGCGCTGCTGAATGCGGAGCAGCGCAACCACTTCCACCACTCCATGTTCCACGGCTACGACTTCGATTCGACGATGCTGCGGATCGGCAGCATGAACATGCTGCTGCACGGCATCGAGGCTCCGGACATCCGCTACCGTGACTCTCTTTCCGAAGGTGCGAGTGAGGATGCGGATAAGTACACGCTGATTCTGGCGAACCCGCCGTTCGCCGGCTCGCTGGACTACGAGTCGACGAGCAAGGAGCTCCAGGCGGTCGCGAAGACCAAGAAGACCGAGCTGTTGTTCCTGGCCTTGTTCTTGAAGTTGCTGAAGCCGGGTGGTCGTGCGGCGGTGATTGTGCCGGACGGCGTGCTGTTCGGCTCGACGAAGGCGCACAAGGCGTTGCGGACCATCCTCGTCGAGGATCAGAAACTCGACGCGATCGTGAAGCTCCCATCCGGGGTGTTCAAGCCGTACGCGGGGGTGTCGACGGCGATCGTGTTCTTCACGAAGACCAACTCCGGCGGCACCGACGACGTCTGGTTCTACGACGTGCAGACCGATGGTTTCTCCCTCGACGACAAGCGCAACCCGATCGAGGCCAACGACTTGGCGGATGTGGTCGCGCGCTGGAAGACCCTGTCGGGCAAGGACTCACCCGAACGTGCGCGGGCCCGGACCGACCAGAGCTTCCTGGTCCCGAAGGCCGACATCGTGGCCCAGGGCTACGACCTGTCGATCAACCGGTACAAGGAGATCGAGTACGACGAGGTGGAGCATCGCCCGCCGCTGGACATCATCGCCGACATTGAAGCGCTGAACGGTGAGATCGCCGCCGGTGTGGCCGAGTTGAAGGAGATGCTGTCGTGAGGATGGTGGAGCTCGGTTCGGTATGCACCATAACAATGGGGCAAGCCCCGTCGGGTGATTCATATAATGGGAGCGAAGACGGGCTACCGCTGATTGCAGGTGCAGGCGACTTCATGAACGGCACAATTCTGCCGAAAAAGTACACGACCAGACCAACAAAGGTATGCAAACCTGGCGATATTGTCTTGAGTATTCGCGCCTCGATCGGAGCGAAGGTTCCAGCGGATGCTGATTACTGTCTTGGGCGTGGTGTTGCGGGACTGACAGCAGGACCTGAACTTGATAGTTCCTATCTGTGGCATTTCTTGTCGAAGGCAGAGCGTGAACTATTTTCGAAAGGGAAGGGCGCAACCTTCCTTCAGGTGAACCGTGCTGATATTTCGGAACTGGAGATCCCCCTCCCTCCCCTCGACGAACAACGCCGCATCGCCGCGATCCTCGACCAAGCCGACGCCATCCGCACCAAGCGTCGCCAGACGTTGGCCCACCTTGACGACCTGTCGCGTTCGATTTTTCGCGGAGCGATCGAAGGGCGGGATTGGTCTGGGAGGGTCGAAGGTATTGCCGAGGTACAGATCGGTCCTTTTGGGTCCCTCCTTCACAAGCATGACTACATCAATGATGGCATTCCAGTGATCAACCCGATGCATTTAGTTGACGGCAAGATTACTGTGGACAGGTCGTTCTCGGTATCGCCCGAAAAAGCAGCTGGCCTTACCGCATTTCGTCTGATTGAGGGAGACGTAGTGCTAGGGCGCCGGGGCGAAATGGGTCGTGCAGGCCTGGTGAAACGTGAACACGTTGGTTCGTTGTGTGGCACAGGATCGATGATTCTTCGGCCGCGTGAGGGAATCGTACCGGAGTACTTGCATGCCTTGATGGCATCGGTCAGGATGAAGGACCATCTTAAGCGGAATTCGTTGGGTGCGACCTTGCCGAACCTGAACAGTGACATTGTGCGCAATGCGCCAGTGCCTGAGCTTGCCGAGGATCAGCAGAAGAGCTATCGGTCGAGGAATGAGTGCATTGCTCGCATGGCCGAGGCTGTTCAACGCGCTCTAGCAGCCGATGACGAACTCTTTGCCGCCCTCCAATCCCGAGCATTCCGAGGTGAACTCTGATGGCAGCACCGACGTGGGATCAGTACATGGCGCCGACACTGCGCGCTTCGCTGGACGGTGAGATCCGTCGGAATCGGGACCTCGTTCAGGCCGCATCAGACCTTCTCGGGCTGTCGGAGGAGCAGCGCGCGATCGTCATCCCGTCCGGCCAGAACCAGTGGGTGAACCGTGGGAACTGGTCGCTGTCGTACCTGACTCGGGTCGGGGCGTTGGAGCGGACGAGTCGTGCGCACTATCGGATCACCGACGTCGGACGGAAGCTGCTCGCCGACCATCCGGACGGGATCACGGAGAAGCATCTCCGCGCGCTGTCCGGTGACCCCAATGCACCGCACACTTGGAAGGCCTTTCCAAGTCCAAGTGGGGAACCTGCGGCGGTGGTGCCGTCAGAAATCGAGACGGTGCTCGATCCTCGTGAGCAGATCGAAGAGGGGATTGCGCGGATCAAAGCGGACGTTGCCGATCAGTTGTTGAACCGACTGCTGGATCAGGATTGGGCGTTCTTCGAGAAGGCCGTGCTGGACCTGCTGATCGGAATGGGATACGGCGGAGTTGAGGGATCGGCACTTCATACTCGGCTGTCGAAGGACGGCGGCATTGACGGGGTGATCGACCAAGACGCACTCGGCCTGTCGCGCATTTATGTCCAGGCGAAGCGGTATGCGCGTGACAACATCGTCGGGCGGCCTGCGATCCAAGGCTTCGTCGGGGCTCTCGCCGGCAACCAGGCCAGTCAGGGCGTCTTCATCACGACCAGCAGGTACAGTGCCGACGCCATCGCCTACGCCGACTCGGTGCCGACGCGTGTCGTCCTGATCGACGGAGACCGGCTGACTCGCTTGATGATCAGGTTCGGTGTCGGCGTCCAGGTGAAGCAGACGCTGCACGTCGTTGAAGTGGATGAAGACTTCTTCGAGTAGGTTCTTCGAACATGTCTTAATCGTCCGTTATGTCGGTATAGTGCGGAGGTGTTGCGGGAGGGGCCGTGCAAGATCTGCTGGTGCTCGACGCACTGCGGAATCGGATCGCGATGTTCGGGGATCGGGGTTAGGGTTGAGGTATGACGAGCGTGACGAATCGGACGCATCGGCGGAGTCTTCTCCGGTCGATCGAGCGTGGTCTCGAGGGGCTGACGCTGGATCAGACCACGCGGATTCGACGCATGCGCATGCGGATCGAGGAGATGGATCGGGAGCCGATCTACGACGAGTCGATCAGTCGCTCGATCAGTCGGGCGATGAAACGCAGCTGACTGAAGTCGCTCAGCAGGTCGCGATCGAACTGACCCAGCATCGCCGGTGGTCTGGCCCAATGCCGCCGGCGCAGGAGATGCGCGACTATCAGATGCTGATTCCGGACGCGGCCGAACGGATCATGCGAATGGCTGAGTCGCAAACTGTCGACAGGTCGCGTCGCCAGGATCGTCTGGTCAACGCGGAGATCGACAACGCAAAGTCTGATCGGAGCATGGCCACGTTCTTCCTGCTCGCGTTCTTCGTCGCGGCGGTTGTCTTCTTCTCAGTCGGAAACAACGTGGCCGGTGGCTTCCTGCTGTCCATCCCGGTGTTGGGGGTTGTCCGGACGATGTGGCCTTCGGGACGCAATGACTAATGGAGGTAGTGGCGGGGCTGGTCCTCGCCGGCGGCGTCTGTGACGGAGGTGGGCTCCGCTGGGTACCAGAGTGAGTCGTGGCCGAGGTGGTGCTTGTCGGGGCTCGGCGGGGAGACCTCGAGTGTCCCGTTTCTGACCGGTATGTCGTAACCACGGCATAGGATTACATGCGATGGGCAACTTCGACTTCGTACACACCACGCTCCCGGCAGTCTATGAGGACTGTGCTCGGGCCGAGAGCTATATGCAGTCTGATCCCCGGTCGGCGTGCGTCTACGCGCGTCGGGCAACGGAACTCCTGGTAGGACATCTCTACCGAGTGATGAACCTGGCCGACCCGTACCGGGACGACCTGTCCGCACACATCAACGATGGTGTGTTCAAGGCCCGGGTGGGCAACGGAATCGTCGCCAAGCTGAACCTGATCCGCAAGGTTGGCAACACTGCCGCGCACGAGGTGCAGCCGATCCCGCCGAACGCGGCGTTCCAGGTGATCAAAGACCTGCACCACGTGATGCTCTGGGCGTCGTACAACCATTCGCCGAATCCCGCAGCGGCGCCGATGGGCGCACCGTTCGATGTCGCGCTGGCCAAGAAGTCGGCGCCGCTCAGCAAGGCCGAGGTTGCTCGCCTGCTGAAGATGTTCAACGATCAGGACGAGGCGCACAAGCAGGCGCTCGCCGAGAAGGAAGGGCTCCTCGCCGAGCAGGAAGCGGAGATCGCCAGGCTCCGCAAGGAGATCGAGGCTGCCCAAGCGACCAAGACCGCACCCGACGACCGCGACTACGACGAGGACGCAACGCGCGACGCCTTCATCGATGTGCTTCTGAACGAGGCCGGCTGGCCGCTGGACCAGGCGCGCGATCGCGAGTACGAGGTCACCGGGATGCCGAGTGCTAGCGGCACCGGTTACGTGGACTACGTCCTCTGGGGAGCCGACGGCCTGCCGCTCGCTGTGGTGGAAGCGAAGCGAACAAGCAAGTCGCCGCAGGTGGGCAAGCAGCAGGCTTCGCTCTACGCCGACTGCCTGGAACGGAACCTCGGTCGACGCCCTGTCGTCTTCTACACCAACGGCTACGAGCATTGGATGTGGGACGACGCCGCCGGCTACCCGCCGCGTCAGGTCCGCGGCTTCTACACGCGCGATGAGTTGGAGCTCCTGATCCAGCGGCGCACCACTCGGCAGCCGCTGTCAGCCGCGCCGACCAATGCCGAGATCGCCGGCCGCCCCTACCAGCAGCGGGCCATCCGAGCGATCGACGCGGTGTTCGACAACAAGAACCGCGAAGCTCTCCTGGTCATGGCGACCGGAACGGGAAAGACGCGGACCGTCGTCGCTCTCGTCGATCAGTTGATGAAGGCCAACTGGGTGAAGCGGGTCCTGTTCCTCGCCGACCGCACGGCCCTGGTCTCGCAGGCTGTCGGCGCATTCAAGGAGCACCTGCCGAGCGCCACCACCGTGAACCTGGTGACCGAGAAGTCCACGGAGGGGCGAGTCTTCGTCTGCACCTACCCGACGATGATGAACTTGATCAATGCCGTCGACGAAAGTGGCCGACGTTTTGGTCCCGGCTACTTCGATCTCATCATCATCGACGAGGCGCACCGCTCGGTGTACGCCAAGTACGGTGCGATCTTCGACTACTTCGACTCCCTGCTGGTGGGCTTGACCGCGACGCCGAAGGACGAGGTGGACCACAACACGTACCGCCTGTTCCATCTGGAGGACGGTGTCCCGACCGATGCGTACACCCTGGAGGAGGCCGTCGACGCCGGCTACCTGGTGCCGCCGAAGGCCATCAGCGTCGGCACCAAGTTCCTTCGCTCGGGTATCCGGTACGACGAGCTGACCCCGGACGAGAAGGACCAGTGGGACCTGCTGGACTGGGGTGAGGACGGACCGCCCGACGAGGTGGACTCCGAGGCGATCAACCGTTTCCTGTTCAACACCGACACGGTCGACAAGGTGTTGAAGCATCTGATGACGCAGGGGCACACGGTGGAGGGTGGTGATCGGCTCGGCAAGACGATCATCTTCGCCAAGAGCCGCAGGCACGCGGAGTTCATCGGCGAGCGTTTCGACATCAACTACCCGCAGTACGCGGGACAGTTCGCGCGGGTCATCACGCACGGAACGCCGTACGCGGAATCGCTCATCGACTCGTTCAAGCAGGCGGACAAGGCGCCGCACATCGCGATCAGTGTGGACATGCTCGATACCGGCATCGACGTGCCCGAGGTGGTGAACCTCGTCTTCTTCAAGATGGTGCGCGCCAAGTCGAAGTTCTGGCAGATGATCGGCCGCGGCACCCGACTGTGCCCGAACCTGTACGGGCCGGGCCACGACAAGAAGGACTTCTTCGTCTTCGACTTCTGCGGCAATCTCGAGTTCTTCAGCCAAGACCTGCCCGGCTCTGAGGGACAGACGCAGAAGTCGCTGTCGCATCGGATCTTCGAGGCACGCGTCGCACTGATCCGCGGACTTGCGGCCGCGGAGGACCCTGCTGAGCGAACGCTTCGCGACGACACGGCCGTCACGCTGCGCGAGATCGTCGCAGGGATGAACCTCGAGAACTTCGTCGTGCGACCGCACCGCCGGGCCGTTGAGCGGTTCGCGGAGGCCGGCGCCTGGGAGTCGCTGTCTGCGGAGGACGCCGAACAACTCGACGCGATCGCCGGGCTGCCGTCGACGGTGGGCGACGCCGACGAGCAGGCGAAACGATTCGACATCTTGGTGCTGCGTCGTCAGCTCGCACAGCTGGACGGGGACACGTCGACGGCCGAACGCATTCGGGAGACCATGCAGGCGATCGCCGCGCAGTTGAAGGGCATGGACGCGATTCCCTCGGTGCAGCAGCAGATGGAACTGTTGGAGTCCGTCGCCGGCGACGAGTGGTGGATCGACGTCACCCTGCCGATGCTGGAGGTGGCGCGTCTGCGGATCCGCGGTCTCGTGAATCTGATCAGACGGGAGCCCACGAATCCTCTCTACAGCGACTTCACGGACACGATGATCGACGGCGTCGTCGTCGACCTCCCGGGCGTCACTCCGGGCACGAATCTGGAGCGCTTCCGTTCAAAGGCGGAGGCGTACCTGAAGGCAAACGTGAACCACGTTGCACTGCAACGCCTTCGTCGCAACAAGCAGTTGACCGCAGACGATCTGACGTCGTTGGAAACCATGCTCATCGACAGCGGTGTCGGCGACCAAGGGGATCTGACGTGGGCGTCATCCCAGCCCGGAGGCTTGGGCATCTTCATCCGCGGCCTGGTGGGGCTGGACCGCGGGGCGGCGTCGGAGGCGTTCGCGGAGTTCCTCGACGGCTCCCGCTTCTCCGTCGAGCAGATCCGCTTCGTGGACCTGATCATCGACGAGCTGACCAAGAACGGCGTCATGGAGCCGGGACGGTTGTTCGAGAGCCCGTACATCGACAACGCGTCCGACGGCGTGGCCGGAGTCTTCGACGACAACGGTGTCGACGGGATCCTGGCGGTGCTGCAGTCGGTGCGGGAGTCGGCGTTGGTGGCGGCGAGTTGACGAGTCGGCGGGACCGGGGGCGTACACGCGCACGCTAGAACGGTCTGCGCGGCCGGGGATGCGAGAAGATCAAGCGGTCGTTCTGCCAGCCTTCGAGGGTGACGCCGGCGTGACGCCCGATCCAGCTGTCCCTGGCCCTGTCCTCATCTAGTTCATCGAGCACTGTCCACCAGTACTTTGCACCTGTGCGAGAGCTGAACTTGAATCGGTTTTCTTTCAGCCACGATCTCACGACTTGGAATTCGTCATCGGACAACTTGGAGAAGAACACACGAATCTCGACACGGTCTGATCGGTCCTGGACCGCAGTCCTCAATTCCGCCCAGGTCGCTTTCCGGATGATCAGCGAAGCGGGCAGCCGACTCCAGAACATGGACTGGCCTGTTCTGGGAACGAGAACGTCGAGGTAGTTCTTGGGGCGACTGGTCCCGACGTAGAACAGGCGCCGTTCCGCCTCCACAAGTGACGGGAAGGTGTCGCCGAACACGGTGCCGAGGGCCCACGTCGGGTGGACGAGGGGATACGACTCCACGTCGACAGCGGTCAGGATGACGGCGTCCGCCTCGCGCCCTTTGAACCCGTGGACCGTACCGAACTGCACATCGACGTCGCCGCGATCCAATAGCCTCAGGAGGCGGGCCCCGTACTCTTCGATTCCCTTCAGTTCGATGGACTTTCCGTCGATGGACGTCCAATACGAGCGTGTGCGTCTGCGGTCCAGGACCGCAACCGATCGCGGAGGGTCTGCGTCCAGGTGTGAGGCGATGAGGCGGAGCAGTGCGGGGGTCAGGAGGTCGCCGCTGAACTGTTCTGCTTCGTGGCGGGTCGGTACCAAGTCGTCGAGGACCAGCTCGCGGATCTCTCCGTCGCCTCGGACGATCGGCCACGCGGGGAACCCGTGCCCCTCCATCACTGCATTGCCGAGTGCGACGACACGACCGATCGACCGTCGGTTGGAGCGAAGCTGGAAGCGTTTGCCGCCGGGGAAGTACTCGTCGAAGTCGGTGAAGTACTTGGTCGTCGATCCCGCGAACTCGTTGATGGCCTGCCAGTCGTCGCCGACAGCCATGACTTCGGCCTGCGGTGCGGCATCGAGGACCTGCCGAAGGAGCTCGTAGAAGACCGGCGAGAAGTCCTGGAACTCATCGACGATGATGTACCGAAGCGTCCGGATGTCACCTTCGACGCGGCCTCCGCGGCCGAATTCGACGGCGCCCGCTGCCATCTCGTCGACGGCCCGCCACAGCAGGCCGGTGAAGTCGATCTGCGAGGTCTCGACGAGCAACTCCGCGTAACGGTCCACGGCCTCAGCGCCGAGCTCCATGAACTCGTCGACGATGGCGGCCGAGGAATCGAACCGGGCCCACTCCGCTCGCAGGTCCGAACCCGACCAACGACGCTGACGGGCACGGTTGATCGTGCTCGTGATGATGTCGGTGAACTTGCCGATGGACCGTTTCCTGATCTGCGACCAGATCTCGTCCTCCGAGAGCCGGTCCGGACTCAGGCCGATCTCGGCCAAATCGGCGAGGAGCATATCGGGGAAATCTGGACGAGCGATGTCGCGTGGTGCGTACTCCAGAAAGTGCACTTGATCCGACGGTTGGACGGAAGCATTGTGTTCCTTCCAGAACGCGCGCTTCTGCGAGGTCTGCTCGTCGTAGTCGGCGTCGCCGGTCATGCCGAAGTACTCGATGACGATCCGCGCGCGGTGCTGAGCATCGAAGATGGTGAAGTCTGGGTGGTACGGACTTCCATTCCACGCGAAGAACTTCTCGTACCGGTAGGCGATGCCGTGCTCGGCCAAGGTGTTGGCGATCAGCTTCTCGCCGAACGACTTCACGTATTCGCCGCGAATCGTCTCCTGACGCAGCGATCGGCGGAACTGGACCTGCAACTCCGGTGGAAGGTCGTCGCCGCGGCGCGAGATCTCCGCCCAGTCCTGCCTCGCGTACTCGAGCATGAGATCGCGAACACGGTTGATGTGCGCGGGGTCGTGGACGAACTCGTCGATCACCGTCTGGACCAGCCGGCTCAGCGGGCGCGACGTCTCGCTCGAGTCCACCAGGATGTTCTCCGGTGGTCTCGCGATGCGTTTGGCCAGAGCGTGGAAGGTCATCGCGTGCGGCACGGTCGCGTCGGGCAGGTACTTGGCCAACCTGTCCGCGACTTCCTGCGCTGCCGCGGTGTTGAAGGCGAGAAACATGATCGATCGCGGGTCGACGCCGTGGACGTCGATCAGGTAGGCCGCGCGGGCGATCATGGTGGCGGTCTTCCCGCTTCCGGCGCGTGCCTCGACGATCGCATGAGCGCCCGCCGCTGCGATCGCGATGGCTTGCTCGTCGTCGGGGACGAACCCCGACATGTGTTCTCGGCACCAGGATTTGACGTGGCCGACGGCGAGTCCCGCGAAGTCGCTGTCGGCCACGGCGCTTCGGAAATTCGCGTGTCGGAGCCATGCCCTGGCCGCAACCGGGCCGTCGCGGGTGATGCGAGCCTTCAACGACTCCCTGATGCCGTCGGAATTGAGTCGGTATGTGCGTGCTGCGGTCCTGCCCACCCTGTCGACTTCGAGGTGCTTCGCCAGCATCTCCTCGGCGGCGCGTAGGCGCTGTTCGACGTCGTCGACGTGATACTGCAACCGTCTCTTGGAATCGTCCGCCGCGATGTCGATCATCGACTGGAGGTTTCGGCGTTCGCGTTTGAGGTGCGGTAATGCGTCACTGGCATCTCGTAGGCTCTGGTGCTCGGCCACCAGCTGATCGAGGCTCAGCTCGAAAGCGGATTCGGTTTCGTTGCTGCGAGCCGCGTCGATCAACGGTTCCAGCAGATCTGTCCACTCATGCTTGTGGAGACGTAGGTAGACCTCCGAAAGCAGGTCTCGTTCAACCTCGGAGCGTCCCGACATCGGGCCAGTGAGAGAGAAGACCGTCGCTACCGCATCGTTGAAAAGGAGAGCTTCATCCGGAGGTCCGGAGTAGAGCGCCGACAATGACTTGAGTGCGTCGTACAGGCCTTCGCGCAGCATTCCAGCACCTCCTGAGCGCGCTGTTCGGAGGGCGAGCCGATTACTAAGATATCGGATTGGGCGTTCTGTGTGGGTTGGCGGTCAACGGCGCTTAGTCCGCACTTTTGGACCGCGTAATTGTCCAGATGTACGGAGTAGGCATCAAGAGCTCCGCGGACCGGACCAGACCGGACGCGACTAGTTTCAGCACTCGCCGGGGCTCGGTAGATTAGGCGGGCAACTGCAGCCCGAACCGAGCGCCGGACGCCCGGAGCATGTCAAACGTATTGACAGTGTGCACTCCCATGGCGTGGCAGGCGTCGGGGATCAAGACGCGCTTCCGTGCTGTTGGCTGAGAGATCTCGTGGGTGACGACGACGTGGTCGTGCTCGCGGGCGTAGGCGATGAGGAGGTAGTCGGTGTTGTCGCCGGTGAACTTCGAGAGCGCTGCCGGCGTGAAGCCGGTTGACGTGGCCCATTGCGTCAGCGGTGCGAAATGCCGCGTAGTTGCTTCGTCGATCGGGCGGAAGAACGTTGGACGCCGCTCCGCCCAGGTCGCGAGCGCATCCGTACCGACTGTCAGTTCGGTGTAGACAGCGTCAATGCTGCACACCAGGTTCTGCTGGTGCGCGTGATCGATCCAATCCCAGAAGCCGGGGGCGAGATCGAAGGCGTAGTAGCGGTTCTTCGCCTCGATGAGAACGTTCGCGTCGACGAGGTACATCACGCGACCCCGACTCGCTCTGCGAGTTTCTCGAACGTGGCGTGCGTCTTCGTCCCGAGCAGCTGATAAGCGTCGCGGTAGGCAGTGGTCCCTTCGACGGTGCTTCCGATGACGGATCGGGTGAACCGTCGGCTGAGCCGAAGCGGTTGAGTGTTGTAGAAGTCGCCGCCGTCGCTGCGCTTCGTATCGCGGATGAAACTCAGGAGACGGGCGCGTTCGTCGTTGTAGACCTGCTGGTAGTCGGCCCAATCCAGCAACGTTATGTCGAACAGGCGCTTGATCACAACGAGCGTGCTTGCACGAAACAGGCGTGCGAGTCGAGTGATCTCGATCTGGTCGGCGTGACCGTTGAACTCGTCGTGCAGGACAGATCTGGGTACGAGCACCTCGGCCGCAACGCGATTGCACCAGAGTTCGTCGGTGACGCCGGACGTCGCGGTCGGTGCAGCGTCGGACAGTGCGCTTCCGCCGAGCCAGACGTGCGCCAGCTCATGGATCAGTGTGAACAGTTGAGCGGCCTTTGTGTCACTGCCGTTCACGAAGATCAACGGCGCGACGGGATCTGCGAGCGCGAACCCGCGGAACTCGTCGGGATCGAGTCGTCGGTGCGTGTCGCTGCCGACTATGCCGCTCACCATGACGAGCACACCGAGCGACTCGACACGATCGATCAGCGCACGAAGTGCGGCACTGGGACCGGCAAGCCCGCGTCGGTCGGCGACCTCGAAGTCGAGGCGTTGCCGGATCTGTGCGGCTACCTGTTCGGCGGGATCGGAAGCACGCGCAGCGCCCACGAAGTCGGGAGAGTCGATGCCGTGTTCCTCGACGTAGCCGCGGTACCAGTCCTGGCGATTCTGGCAGGTGTAGATCGTGTCGAGGAGATTCGCGGACGGAGCGGCGATGTCATCGTTGCCGATGGTCCTCATGTCGGGGATCGGGACCTCCTCAACCGGAGGTCGCGGAAGGAAGAGCAAGCCGAACGGGGTGTGCGTCGCCTTGGCGAACGCCTCCAACTGCTTCAGCGTTGGACGGGCGGTACCCGTGATCCATGCCTCGAATCGTGGTGCGCGGCGTTCGACAGTTTCTCGGTCCCAGCCTGCGCGCTCGGCGGCCCAGCGCAGAAGGTCTGGTTCGACGTCGACTCGAACTGTCATCTGCGGCCCCTTCCCCGTCTCGCCCGGTGGCTGTCCACTTTACGGAGACGCGCGTGAAACCGGGAATGAGTTATCCACAGTTCTGCGAATCGCCGGTATTCGTGTGCGCAGGAAATACTCGGATGCTGCGGAGCCTCAGCGGATGCGTCAGACAGCGGCGCCGACTCGCTCGAGCAGTCCCTCGCGCGCTGCGCGGTATTCAGCGGCAAGACGGTCGACGGTCTCGGCGACGGTGGTGCGCTTCGCGACCGAGCCGATGCCCTGGCCGGAGCCCCAGACGTCGCGCCAGGCCCGGACCTCGCCGAGGCCGCCGCTGAGCGGGTTGGGGCCGGACTCGGGCTTGGGGAGGTTCGCGGGGTCGAAGCCGTGGGCCTCGATGCTGCCGCGCAGGTAGTTGCCGTGGACGCCGGTGAAGGTGCTGCTGTAGACGATGTCGTCGGCGCGGGAGGCGACCACCATGTCCTTGTAGTCGTCGACCACGTTGGCCTCATCGGTGGCGAGGAACGCGGATCCGACGTAGGCGAAGTCGGCGCCCGCGGCGAGGGCGGCCAGGATCGAGCGACCGTGCGCGATGGCACCCGACAGCAGGAGCGGGCCGTCGAACCAGGTGCGGATCTCCTGGACCAGCGCGAACGGTGACAGGGTTCCGGCGTGGCCGCCCGCGCCGGCGGCGACGGCGATCAGGCCGTCGGCCCCGCGCTCCACGGCCTTGTGGGCGAAGGTGTCGTTGACGACGTCGTGCAGGACGATGCCGCCGTACGAGTGGACGGCCTCGTTGACGTCGGGCCGCGCGCCGAGCGAGGTGATGACGATCGGCACCTTGTGCTCGACGATCGTCGCGAGATCCTCCTCCATGCGGATGTTGGAGCGGTGGACGATCTGGTTGACGGCGAACGGTGCGACGACGGCGTCGGGGTTCGCGGCGGCGTAGGCGGCGTTGGACTCGGTGATCTCGTCGAGCCAGTCTGCTAGCTGCGACGCCGGCCGGGCGTTGAGCGCGGGGAACGAGCCGATGACGCCCGCCTGGCACTGGGCGCTGACCAGCGCAGGACCGGACGCGATGAACATCGGAGACGCGACGACGGGCACGGTGAGCGGGGTCTGCAGGATCTCGGGAAGCGACATGAGAAGCACGATACAGTCAGAAGTGACTGTTTTGTCAATGGTGGACTCGGCAGAAGTGTGGAGAATGAGTCTGGTGGAACGACGACAGCAGGACCGCGCGGCGCAGACGCGGGACACGATCCTCGACGCTGCCGCCAAGGTGCTGTTCGAGGAGGGGTACTCGGCGGCGACGACCCTGCACATTCAGCAGGTCGCAGGCGTAACGAGGGGGCGGCTGCTGCACCACTTCCCGTCGCGCGAGATGCTGCTCACCGCTGCCGTGCATCACCTCGCCGAGGTTCGGATCGCGGAGTTGACAGCCGGTGTGACGATCCCCGACGACCTGTCCGACCGGATCCGATTCGCCGTCGAGGCGATGTGGAACATCACGGGGCAGTCGTGCTTCTGGGCGTCGATGGAACTCTGGATGGGGGCGAGGACGGCGAATCCCGAACTGCGCGAAGCGCTCTCGGGTGTGGAGCACCGGATGCTCGGGATCCTCCGCGACCGCGCCGATGAACTCTTCGGTGCGGAGGTGACGGCGCGGCCCGACTACGTGCGGACCCGCGAGGTGATGATCACCTCGATGCGCGGTGCGCGCCTCGCATACACGTTCCACCCGCGCGATCCGGAGACGGATCCGTCGCTGGGCTACTGGGAGGCGATGTTCGCGGAGATCGTGGGGAGTAGGGGCTGACCCTGCCCGGGTGCCGGTGGCCTCGATACGCGTCGTTGCTCGCAGGCTCGCAGCGTCGCACTCGACCAGCCGGGAAAGGCGCCGGTGGCCTCGATCGAACTCGCAACACGGCCTAGTCTCGCGCGCGCAGCCCCACCGCGCGGCAGGCGAGATAGATCGCGAACGAGATGGTCGTGACGGTCACCGAGATCGGCAGTTCCGGCGCCAGGGACAGGATGAGACCGCCGACGGCGGCGATCTCGGCGAACACCACCGACAGGATCAGGACCGTCGTGGGGTTCGCGGTGAGCCGGGCGGCCGCGGCGGCGGGGGTGATCAGCAGGCTCATCACCAGCAGCGCGCCGATGATCTGCACGCCCTGAGCGGCGGCGAGACCGACGAGGATCGCGAAGACGATCGAGAGCGCGCGGACCGGAACACCCGAGGCGGCCGCGACCCGCGGATCCAGACTCGAGAACATCAGCGGCCGATAGATCGCGGCCAGGACCGTGACGATGACGACGGCCGTCACGGCGACGGCGATCAGGCCGTCTCGTCCGACGCTGACCACCTGACCGGTCAGCAGCGCGAAGCCGGTTCCGACACGGCCGTACAGGCTGAGGAACAGGACGCCGAGGCCGAGGCCGAAGGCCATGACCACGCCGATCACCGAGTCGCGTTCGCGGGCACGACGGCCCAGCACGCCGAAGACCGCCGCAGCGATGACGGCGCCGATCACGCCGCCGATGTTCACGCTGAACCCGACCAGCAGCGCGGCCGCGGCACCCGTGAACGACAGCTCCGCCGCACCGTGCACGGCGAAACTCATCTGCCGGGCGACGATCATCGGGCCCAGGAGTCCGCCGATCAGACCGAGGAGTGCGAGCGCGAGCAGCGACTGCTGCACGAAACCGCGCGACAGCAGATCGCCGGTCTGCGAGAAGTTCCAGAAGTTGCCGAGGTCGGCGGCGAGAACCGTAGTCGAAGGTGTGATCACAAGTCCTCTCCCGGGACGGCGAAGCCGACATCGGTGCCGAGCACGTCGCCCGGATAAGCGTGCACGTGACAGTGGTGGTCGTCCTCGCCGCCCACGACCACCAGGCGGCCGCCGATCCGCAGCACCTCCACCGGGCTGCCGTACAGCTCGGTGAGCGTGCGGGAGTTCATCACCTCGTCCACCGTCCCGATCCGGAACGATCCGCCGGCCAGGTAGAGCACGCGGTCGACGAATGGGAGCACCGGATTGAGTTCGTGCGTCACGAACAGGATCGACGTGTCCGAGGTGCGGCGGCGGGTGTCGAGCAGATCCACGACCGTCCGCTGGCTGGCGAGGTCGAGGCTGGCGAGCGGCTCGTCGCACAGCAGCAGCGCTGGATCGCGGGTCAGTGCCTGTGCGATCCGCAGGCGCTGCTGCTCTCCGCCGGAGAGGAGGCCGAGCGGGCGATGAGCGAAGCCTCCCGCCCCGACCTGCTCGATGGCGGCGTCGACCTTCGCGCGGCGTCGACCGATGCCGCGCAGCCCGAAGCCCCACTGACTGCCGTCGACGCCGAAGCCCACCAGATCGCGGCCCCGCAGCATCATGGTGTCGGAGTCCTCGGCGTGCTGCTGCGGCACGTAGCCCAAGGTACCGTCGGCAACGATCTCGCCTTCGCTGAGCTCGGTGTGCCCGAGGATCGCGCGGAGCAGGGAGGTCTTGCCGGAACCGTTGGGGCCGAGCACGGCGACGAACTCGCCGGGCGCGATCTCCAGGTTCAGGTCGCGCCACAGCACTCGCTCGCCGAAGGTGAGGCCGGCGTCGCGGAATGCGAGGACGGGCGCGCTCACGAGTTCAGGGCCTTGGCGAGCGCGTCGATCTGTGCGCGCTGCCATGCGATGTAGTCGGTGACGCCCTCGGGGAGCGTCTCGGTGAACTGGACCACCGGAACACCGGCCTTCCCGGCCGTCGCGAGGACGGCCTTGGTGCTGGAGTCGACGGCCTGCGTGTTGTAGATCAGCACCCGTGCTCGACGGGACGTCAGCAGGTCGTCGAACGTGGCGCGATCGGCGGCCGACGGCGACTGGCCCTCCTCGACGGCGTCGACGAATCCGGACGGAGCGATGTCGACCAGGCCGGCATCGGTGAGCAGGGCGACGGCCAGCGGCTCGGTGGACACGACCTCGGTTCCCGCGTGCTTCTTCTTGATGTCGGCGAGCGAGGCGCGCAGTCCGTCGATCTGCTCGACGAACTTCGCAGCATTGGCGCGGTAGTGCTCGGCGTTGACCGGAGCGATGGTCGCCAGCTCCTCGGCGACGGCCTTCGCGGTGTCGGCGACGGCGGCGAGATCGTAGAAGACGTGCTCGTTGCCGCGCGACTTGTCGACGCGGACCTCGTCGGCGACCACCTTGGCGCCCTTGGCCCCCTCGGCGGCCTGGGCCAGGAACTCGTCGTAGTGGCCGCCGTTCATGAGGATCAGGTTCGCGTCCTGCACGCGCGCGGTGTCGGCGCTCGACGGCTCGAACTCGTGTGGATCGCCGTCGGGGGAGGAGTACAGCGCGCGGACGTCGGCGTGCTCGCCGCCGACCGCCGACGCGACCGCCGCCCACACGTCGGTCGACGTGACGACGACGGGCTTGTCGGTCGCGACCGGCCCGTCGCTGCCTGCACACGCGGTCGCGACCGCTGCGGTGAGAAGCGCGAGGAGCGCCAGGAGTGCGCGTCGCGCGGTCCTGGTTTCGGTCATGCGGGGATCCCCCTTCGGTATCCCCGGTGAAGGGATAATGAAAATCGTTCCCGGCAAGTGTATAACCGCGACTCCCGCTTGTCGAAGCGATGCCTGCCTGCGCATACGTGCATGAAACGGATCGCGACCGCACCGTGGAAGCGATGGGCGGCCGCCACAGGTTTCGTCGATTCACTACTCTGGAAACATGACCGCTGGCCCCACCCCGAGGCGTATCGCACTGATCTCCGTGCACACCTCTCCATTGGCCCAGCCCGGCACGGGGGACGCCGGCGGGATGAACGTCTACGTGTGGCAGACGGCCACCCGGCTGGCACGCCGCGGCGTGGAGGTCGAGATCTTCACGCGCGCCACTTCGTCGACCGACCAGCCGGTGGTCGACGCCGCGCCCGGCGTCACCGTCCGCAACGTGGTCGCCGGCCCGTTCGACGGCCTGGACAAGCGCGACCTGCCCAGTCAGCTCTGCGCCTTCTCCGCCAACGTGCTGCGCGCGGAGGCGGCGCAGGAACCCGGCCACTACGACCTGATCCACTCGCACTACTGGCTGTCGGGCCAGGTGGGGTGGCTGGCCCGCGACCGCTGGGGCGTCCCGCTGATCCACACCGCGCACACTCTCGCAGCCGTCAAGAACGCCTCGCTCGCCGACGGCGACGCCGCCGAGCCGATGGTCCGCGTGGTCGGCGAGCAGCAGGTGGTCGACGAGGCCGACCGGCTGATCGCCAACACCGCCACCGAGGTCGCCGAACTGACCGACATGTACGGCGCCGACCCGTCGCGCATCGACGTGGTGGTCCCCGGCGCCGACCTGGACCGTTACTCCCCGGGTGACCGCACCGCCTCCCGCGCCGAACTCGGCCTCGCGCCCGACGACGTCCTCGTCACCTTCGTCGGCCGCATCCAACCGCTCAAAGCGCCCGACGTGCTGGTGGCCGCGATGGCGCCGCTCCTCAAGGCCGACGCGACCGGACGACTGCGGGTGATGGTGGTCGGTGGACCGTCGGGCAGCGGGCTGGCGCAACCGACCGCCTTGATCGACCTGGCACGCGACCTCGGCGTCGCCGATCGCATCGACTTCCTGCCGCCGCAACCACCCGAACGACTGGTGCACGTGTACCGGGCCTCCGATGTCGTCGCGGTGCCCAGCTACTCGGAGAGCTTCGGTCTGGTCGCCATCGAGGCCCAGGCGTGCGGCATCCCGGTGATCGCCGCCCGCGTCGGCGGACTCGGGGTGGCCGTCCAGGACGGTCGGACCGGCGTGCTGGTGGACGGCCACGGCATCGACGAGTGGACCCGGCGACTGTCGGAGCTGCTCGCCGACCCGGCCCGTCGTGCCGACATGGGGCGGGCCGCGGCCGTGCACGCGAGCCAGTTCTCGTGGGAGCACACCACGGACGCGTTGATGGCGAGCTACTCGCGGGCGATGTCGGCGTTCGGTCGACATGCACAGACCGACTCCGGACGCTTCGGGCTCCGGCGGTGGAGAAACAGAGCAAGGATGATGGTGTGAACCTCGACGAGACGGTCGACGCGCTGATCGCAGCGCTCGACGAGAACGAGATGGAGTACGTCCGCAAGTCGTCGGGCGGTGCCAAGTCCGAGCACTTCGTGCTGGAGCTGCCGGGTGAGCGGAAGCTCAAGACGACGGTGCTGCTGACCGCGGGCGGACACGGTGTGCGGGTGGAGGCCTTCGTCTGCCGCCGCCCCGACGAGAACCACGAGGCCGTCTACCGCTGGCTGCTGAAGCGGAACCGGCGCCTGTACGGCATCGCCTACACACTCGACAACATCGGCGACATCTACCTCGTCGGCCGGATCGCGGTCGACGCGATCACCGCGACCGAGGTGGACCGCATCCTCGGCCAGGTCCTCGAGGCCGCAGACGGCGACTTCAACCAGATCCTCGAGATCGGCTTCCTCACCTCGATCAAGCGCGAGTGGGCGTGGCGCAAGGCACGCGGCGAGTCGATGCGCAACCTCGAAGCCTTCGAGCATCTCATCGATGAGAACGACCTTCCCGAGATCGCCCCGCTCGGCGACCCCGACGCCCTTCCGGTGTGGTCGGTCGGCGACGGGCCGAGCCAGTCGTCGGAGTAACAACGATCCCGACGGCATCGCGCCGGAGCGGCTGGGTGCCTCGCCGATCCGTGTGGGAAACTAGCCGACATGAGCAACGGCACCCTGATTCTGATGCGGCACGGCGAGAGCGAGTGGAACGCGTCCAACCAGTTCACCGGTTGGGTCGACGTCGCACTCACCGACAAGGGACGGGCTGAGGCCGTCCGCGCGGGCGAACTCCTGGTGGAGCACGACCTGCTGCCCGACGTCCTCTACACGTCGCTGCTGCGTCGCGCGATCATCACCGCGCAGATCGCGCTCGACACCGCCGACCGCCACTGGATCCCCGTGGTCCGCGACTGGCGCCTCAACGAGCGTCACTACGGCGCGCTGCAGGGCTTGAACAAGGCGGAGACCAAGGAGAAGTACGGCGACGAGCAGTTCATGCTGTGGCGTCGCAGCTACGACACCCCGCCGCCCGCCATCGACGCCGACAACGAGTACAGCCAGGTGGGCGACCCCCGCTACGCCGGCATCGAGGTCCCGCTGACCGAGTGCCTGCAGGACGTCGTGAAGCGCCTCATCCCGTACTACACCGAGTCGATCGAGGCCGACCTCCGCGCGGGCAAGACCGTGCTCGTCGCCGCGCACGGCAACTCGCTGCGCGCCCTCGTGAAGCACCTCGACGGCATCTCCGACGAGGACATCGCGCATCTGAACATCCCGACCGGGAACCCGCTCCGCTACGACCTCGACGAGAACCTCCGTCCGGTCACCGTCGGCGGCGTCTACCTGGATCCGGAGGCGGCGGCCGCGGGCGCGGCAGCCGTTGCGGCACAGGGCAACAAGTAGCGAAACGCCGCATCCTCGCACACCCCGCGCACCCGGTCCCGCATCGTCGGGGCCGGGTGCGCGTCCGTGTGGCCTGCGCTACATTGGATGTCATGGCTGACGGCACTCTCGAGGTAACTCATCTCTCGGTTCAGGAGCGTTACCGCGCTGATCTCATCGACGACGACAACGACCCGGTGGAGGTCGGTTATGTCGACTACACGCAGGACGGCGATCGTCTGGCGTTGACCCACACCGTCGTCTATGAGCGCTTCGGCGGTCGCGGATTCGCTGCGCAGTTGGTGAAGCACGTGCTCGACGACGTGCGTGCCAACGGGCAGACGATGGTTCCGGTCTGCTCGTACGTGCAGAAGTACGTCGAGAAGCACCCGGAGTACCAGGACCTCATCTCCGACTGACCCGAGTCCTCTCCGAACACCGCCCGCGCGGCGTCGACGTCATGGCGTGGACGCCGCGCGTTAATGTCCGTGCAACCCAGGTCAACCGGGCGTGAACGGGCATCGAACACTGTCCTCCCGGGCTGCGAACTCAGGTGGACGGGACGTAAGATCCGTGTGTGCCCTTCGGGCACGCGAAGTGTCCATGTCGTTGTAGCGGAGCAGGGGAGTCGTGCGGGGCGAAGAACCGAATTCGGTCACCACCCGATCCGACGACTCGGTGGCGCCTGACACCCCTCTCGAAGATCTGGTGATCGTCGATGAGCGACGGTCGCGCCCGGACCTCCTGGGTCTCATCGTCGCGCACACCGCGACCGGCATCATCGCCGTCGACGAGTTCCACAACGTGGTGCTCTACAACAAGCGCGCCACCGATCTCGGCATGTTCCGCGACACCCTCGCCGACGGCATCGCCGAAGCGGTCACCGAAGTCTTCATCACCGGCGTCGACCGGTACTTCGACTTCGTGCCGCCGTCGTCGACCCTCGGTTTCCTCTCGACCGGCCGCACCGCGCCCCGCGCCGTGGAGAACGTTCGCTGCAACGCGCGCCTCGCCATCTTCGAAGGCGTCCGCTACGCGCTGATCTTCGGCGACGACGACTCCACCAACCAGCGCGTCGAGGCCACGCGACGCGACTTCGCCGCCAACGTCTCCCACGAACTGAAGACGCCGCTCGGCGCCATCAGCCTGATGGCCGAGGCGATGCTCGAATCCCGCGACGACCCTGAGGCCGTCGACCACTTCGGGCGGCGCGTGCTCAAAGAGGCGACGCGGATGGGTTCCCTGGTCAACGAACTGATCGGCCTGTCGCGCCTGCAGGAGGGCCGGATTCCGGACTTCGCGCAGGTCGACGTCGACCCGCTGATCGACGACGCCCTTGCCGCGGCGAGCGTCAGCGCGGAGGTCGCCGAGATCAGCCTCATCACCGACGACCCGATCGGACTGCACGTCCAGGGCGACCGGACCCTGCTGCTGACCGCGCTCTCGAACCTGCTGGTGAACGCCATCAACCACTCGTCCGCGGGCGATGTGGTGTCGGTGAGCCGCAAGGTCTCGAAGGTCGACGACGTCGACATGGTGTGCATCGCGGTCACCGACCGTGGCATCGGCATCGCACCCGCCGATCAGCAGCGGGTATTCGAACGATTCTTCCGCGTCGACAAGGCGCGGTCTCGCGCGACCGGCGGCACCGGACTGGGGCTGGCGATCGTGAAGCATGTGGCGGCCAGCCATGGCGGTCATATCGGGTTGTGGAGTCGACCGGGAACCGGTTCGACGTTCAGCCTGTACATCCCCATCGACCCGTCGGACAGCGACACCGGGTCGGCGAACACAGAGGAACTGACGAGTTGACGCACGTACTGATTGTCGAAGACGAGGAATCGCTGGCCGACCCGCTGGCCTTCCTGCTCCGCAAAGAGGGGTTCGAGGCGAGCATCGTCAACGACGGCGCACAGGCGGTCCCGACCTTCGAGCGGATCAACCCCGACATCGTCCTGCTCGACCTGATGCTCCCGGGCGTCTCGGGCACGGAGATCTGCAAGACCATCCGTTCCAAGTCGACGGTGCCGGTCATCATGGTGACCGCCCGCGACAGCGAGATCGACAAGGTGGTCGGCCTCGAGCTCGGCGCCGACGACTACGTCACCAAGCCGTACTCGGCGCGCGAGCTGATCGCCCGCATCCGCGCGGTGCTCCGCCGCGGCGGAGCGGCGGAGGAGGATGACGACGCGGTGATCGGCGTCGTCGAGGTGGGCCCGGTCCGCATGGACGTGCAGCGGCACACCGTCACCGTCGCCGGCGACGAGGTGACGCTCCCGCTGAAGGAGTTCGACCTGCTGGAGTACCTGCTCCGCAACTCCGGGCGCGTCCTGACCCGGAGCCAGCTGATCGACCGAGTGTGGGGCGCGGACTACGTCGGCGACACCAAGACCCTCGACGTGCACGTGAAGCGTCTGCGCTCCAAGGTGGAGCCTGATCCCTCGCAGCCCCGGCACCTCATCACGGTGCGCGGCCTGGGGTACAAGTTCGAGAGCTAGTTCCTACAACTGCTCGTACTTGATGTCGTTCTCCCGACGACTCGTCGCGGCGGCGGTCGCCGGATGCACGGCCACCAGGCCGAGCTCGTTGCGGCGGCGGCACGCGGCGGCGAGGACGTCGTACGCGGGTTCGCCGATGAGGGCGATCAACTCGGGCTTGTACGACTCGAAGACCTGGCGGGCACCGGTGTGGGCTTCGGGGGATCCTGAGCAGTACCAGTCCAGGTCGTGGCCGCCCTCGCCCCAGCCGCGGCGGTCGAACTCGGTGAGCTGGGTCTTCAGGATCTCGGTGCCGTCGGGCCGTTCAACCCACTCCTGCGTGCGCCGCATCGGCAGCTGCCAGCACACCTCGGGCTTCACCGTCAGCGGCTCCAGACCCTTGCGCAGCGCCATCGAGTGCAGCGCGCACCCGTATCCGGCGGCGAAGCCGGGACGGTTCAGGAAGATGCAGGCACCGTCGTGCAGGCGGGTCTTGAGGGCGGGCTCGTTGTCGAGGTCCTCCGCCTCCTCCAGGTAGCCGCGCCTGCCGAGCGGATCCTTGCCGGAGCCCTCCCGGTAGAACTGCCAGTCCTCTTCCGTCAGCATGGCGACGCCGGCCGCGAGAGTCTCGCGATCCTCGTCGTCGGTGAGGTACGCGCCGTGTGTGCAGCAGCCGTCCGACTGCCTGCCGGCGATGATCCCGTGACACGCCGGGGTGCCGAAGACACAATTCCACCGCGACAGCAGCCACGTCAGATCGGCGCTGATGAGGTGTTCGTCGTCGGCGGGGTCGACGAACTCGAACCATTCGCGCGGAAAGTCGAGGGGGACTTCGGGGACCGGGGCGGTGCCCCGCGCAGCCCCGGATTTCTTCTTCGACCCGGTCACCTGGTCTCCCCTCGGATTTTTCATCTCCCTTAGATGAATTCAACGAACCACCGTAGCCCTTCGGTTAGCGTGGAGGCCGACGGCACAGTAATTTTGATCGGGTGCGACTAGGAGTGCTCGACGTGGGCAGCAATACCGTGCATCTGTTGGTGGTCGATGCGCATCGGGGTGGTCATCCCAACCCGATGAGTTCGACCAAGGCGGTGCTGCGTCTTGCCGAGGAGATCGACGACACCGGCAAGATGACCCAGAAGGGTGCCGATTCGCTCACCGCGACGGTCAAGGACTTCACCCGGATCGCGAAGGCGTCGGGCTGCGAGCAGGTGATGGCGTTCGCGACCTCCGCGGTCCGCGACGCCACCAACACCGACGCGGTGCTCTCGCAGGTCAAGAAGGCGTCGGGCCTCACCGTCGACGTTCTCGAAGGCGTCGACGAGGCGCGGCTGACCTCCCTCGCGGTGCGCCGCTGGTACGGCTGGAGCGCCGGCCGGATCCTCACCTTCGACATCGGCGGCGGCAGCTTGGAGCTGACCAGCGGGGTCGACGAGGAGCCGGAGGTGGCGCTGTCGCTGCCGCTGGGCGCCGGCCGACTGACGCGCGAATGGCTGCCCGGCGATCCGCCGAGCAAGCGGCACGTGTCGGTGCTGCGCGACTGGCTCGACGCCGAATTGAAGCAGCCCGCGAAGGAGTTGCGGGCCGCGGGCAAGCCCGACATCTCGGTGGGGTCGTCGAAGACCTTCCGTTCCCTGGCGCGACTGACCGGTGCCGCACCGTCGGGCGCCGGACCGCGGGTGCGCCGCACCCTGACCGTCAGCGGTCTGCGCCAGCTGATCGCCTTCATCTCGCGGATGACCGCAGCCGATCGCGCCGACCTCGAGGGCGTCAGCTCCGATCGGGCGTCGCAGATCGTCGCGGGCGCGCTGGTCGCCGAGGCGGCGATGCGCGCCACCGGTGTGGATACACTGGAAATCTGTCCGTGGGCTTTGCGCGAAGGCGTCATTCTTCGCCGACTCGACGCGGAGCCAGCGGGGGTCATGGTCAGCGCCGGTTAGCCGAGTAGTCTCGACACGAGCACTCGCCTGGAGTGCGCGAGACCACATCGGGCAATAGGACACCGAACACAGATCAACGCAGAATGACGGGGGTTCGAGGGAGATATGGCGAAGGATTCCGAACCGCGCGCGAGGCCCATCACGGTCTCGGAACTGATTGCGCGGTCCGAGGCCGGCGGCTCAGCATTCCCGAAGTCCGCATCGGAGGAGGATCGACGTTCGCTCCGCCGTGCGGGAGCTTCCGGCATGCCCGCGCATCCGTCCGTTGAACCCGACGCACCGGCGGACGAACCGGGAGCGGAAGCCAACGCCGTCACCGGCATCATTCCGATCGTCCGCGACGACGACGTCGATGACTTCACGACGGCGCTGGAGCCCGTCGCCGGCGACGACCTGGTGGGCGTCGACCTGCCCGAGATGCCCTTCGACGACGAGACGACGACGGCGGTCGGCGACGTCCCCGCCGCCCCGGCCCCGGCGGCCCTCGTCGACGTGGCCGACGACGAACCCGGATCCGGGCACCGCCGCGTGGCGTCGTCGGCCGACCTCGAAGCCGCGCAGGAGGCCGAGGACGAGGCCGACGCGGAAGTTGCGAAGAAGGCGCGTGCCGCCGAGAAGAAGGCGAAGAAGTCCGAGAAGGAATCGCACGGCAAGTCGGCGTTCCTCGGCTGGCTGGCGCTCCTCGGCGAGGTGGTGCTCGGTCTGGCCGTCGGCGCCGGACTGTTCTGGGGCTTCACCGAACTGTGGAAGCGGTACGTGTACCTCGCGCTGATCCTGGCCGTCGTGGTGATCTTCGCGATCGTCACCTTTGCGCATGTGCTGCGCAAGCGGGACCTGCCGACGACGCTGCTGGCTCTCGGCGTCGGAATGCTGGTGACGATCGGGCCGCTGGTCCTTTTGGCGGCCTGAGCCGATCGACGTGGCGAACATGCGTTTCCCGATCCCGATCGGGCTGTCGACCGCTTCGGTCTATCCGCAGAACACCGAGGCAGCCTTCGGCTACGCCGCCGACCTCGGGTTCGACGGCATCGAACTGATGGTGTGGGGCGAATCGGTGAGTCAGAACGTCGCCCAGGTGGCGCACCTGTCGCAGCGCTACCAGGTTCCCGTCCTGTCGGTCCATGCGCCGTGCTTGATCATCTCGCAGCGGGTGTGGGGCCGCGACCCCAAAGCCAAGCTGCGGCGATCGGTGCAGGCCGCGGAGGATCTCGGGGCGTCGACCGTCGTCGTGCACCCGCCGTTCCGCTGGCAGCGCGACTACGTCCGTGCCTTCGACGACCTGGTCCTGGAACTGGAGGCGTCGTCGGACGTCTCCGTGGCCGTGGAGAACATGTTCCCGATGCGCGCCGACCGGATCTTCGGTGCGGGGGAGCGGTCGGCGCGTCGGCTCATCGATCGCGGCGGAAAGCCCGGGGCCAGCGCGTCGGCCTTCGGCAAGTCCATCGATCCCACCGATGACGGCTACGACCACTACACGCTCGACCTCTCGCATGCGGCCACCGCGGGCGTCGACGCCCTGGCACTGCAGTCCCGCATGGCCGACGGACTGGAGCACCTGCATCTGACCGACGGCACCGGCGCGGCGCACGACGAGCACCTGATCCCCGGCGACGGCTCGCAGCCGTGCATCGAGGTCTGCCGGAGGCTGGCCGACAGCGACTTCTCCGGGTCGGTGGTCCTGGAGGTGCACACCGGTTCGGCGCGCACCAAGAACGAGCGCGCCGCCATGCTCGCGCGTTGCCTCGACTTCGCCCGCACCCATCTGCATCGAGATCTGAAGGAACCGACGCCATGACGACGGAAGCCCCGTCCGCCTCCCTGACTTCGCTGACCGAACTGGAGGCCGGCGCGGTGTCGGCCGACGGCGTCGTCTACACCGGTCACCTCGATCCGGTCTTCACCATCGGCCCCAAGGTGCACGGCGGCAGCCTGCAGATGATGGTGGCCGCGGCCGCGAGCCGGGCCTTGACGCAGCTCGCCGACCCCGCGGTGGGGACCGCGGTGATCGCGGTGGCCAGCGACTACCTGGCCGCACCCGATCCGGCCGCGGTGGACCTGCACGTCGCGCTGATCAAGACCGGCCGCACGGTGTGGCTGGTGCGCGTCGACGTCCGGCAGAACGGTCGACTGATGGTCACCTCCACGGTGACGCTCGGGCGGCCCGATCACGGTGAGGCGCGGTTCCGCGGCCTCACCCCGGTCGCCGACCTGCCGCCGGAACCGCCGACCGGGATCGCCGACTTGACCTCGTCGCCGCTCGGCGACATCTTCCACCTGAACGCGGCGGTGGACGTGGTGCTGGACCTGGAGCGGTTCCCCGCACTCCGCGGCGAGACCGGGGAGCCGGTGATCCGCGGCTGGGCGCGACCGCGCACCGACGTGACCGCCGACGTGCACGCCCTGTTCCCGGTGCTGGTGTGCGACGTGTCGCCGCCGGTGGTGATGAACCTCGGCATGTTCGGCTGGGCGCCGACGGTCCAGTTGACGACTTATGTGAACCGCGTCCCCGCGGCGGGCTGGCTCAGATTCGCCGCGTCGAGCCAGGACGTGGGGCAGGGCATGTTCGCCGAAGACCACGTGGCGGTCGACGCCACGGGCGCCACCGTCGCGCAGTCGCGGCAACTGGCCCTCCTGCCCGCACCGCGCTGACCGGTCGTCGCCACTGGGCGGCGACCACTTCAACACTTCGTACAACCATGTGAAAGGTAGTGATCGCCATGACCGAACGGGTCGCGATTATCGGTGGCGGCAAGATCGGTGAGGCACTGCTGGCCGGTCTGATCGGTTCGGGGAAGCCCGTGAAGGACCTCGTCGTCGCGGAGCGATCCGCGGAGCGTTCGGCGGAGCTGGTCGCCGACTACGGCATCCGCGTCACCAGCGACATCGCCGACGCCGTCGAAGGTGCGCGCGTGGTCGTCATCGCGGTGAAGCCCGACGCGGTCGACGGCGTCCTGCAGGCGCTGTCGGTGACCGACGACGACGGCGAGCTGGAGCGGATCACGGTGACGCTGGTCGCCGGGATCCCGACCTCGCGGTACGAGGCGGCGCTGCCCGCGGGCTCACCCGTGGTCCGGGTGATGCCGAACACCCCGATGCTCGTCAACGAGGCGATGTCGGCGATCAGCCCCGGCCGGTACGCGAGCGAGGAGCAGGTGGCGCTGACCGTGCGGCTCATGGAGGCCGTCGGCAAGGTGACGGTGGTTCCGGAGAAGCTGATGGACGCCGTCACCGCGATCTCCGGATCGGGGCCGGCCTACTTCTTCCTGATGGTCGAGGCCATGATCGACGCCGGCGTCGCACTCGGTCTCACCCGCCCGCTGGCGAGCGAGCTCGCCGTCCAGACGGTCAAGGGGGCGGGCGTGCTGCTGAGCGAGTCCGGGCTGTCGCCGGTGGAGCTCCGGGCTGCGGTCACCTCGCCCGCCGGGACCACCGCGGCGGCGTTGAAGGAGTTCGAACGAGCCGGTCTGCGGCACGCGGTGAACGAGGCGACAGCGGCCTGCGCAGAGATCAGCGCCAAAACTGCACGTCGAGTGGAAGTTGAGGGTTCTAGCCAGGGAGTTCAGGTCGGCGCCGAGACCGCAAGCGAGCAACAGTAGCGCCCCAGCCTGCAGGAATGCGGGATTTCCGGTGGGCGCGGCGAGTCGAAGCCACTTGATTCCGCCACTCACGTCGCACTTTTCACATTGGTCACGCTAGGCTGCTAGCAGCACGTACGTGTCTGATGTCCGCCGGAGGGGAAGCCGGTGGCCGCGATGCGTGCACCGAAGGTTGGTATTTTCATGGCTGCAGCAGAAAAGCCTGGTGAACGGAACGACTTCGCGGTTCGCGGCGTCAACAACTCGTCCGCCACGCAGTTCCTCACCGTCGCCGAGGTCGCCGCGCTGATGCGCGTCTCGAAGATGACCGTCTACCGACTCGTGCACAACGGCGAACTGCCTGCCGTGCGCGTCGGACGGTCGTTCCGTGTTCACGCCAAGGCGGTTCACGAGTACTTGGAGACGTCGTACTTCGACGCAGGCTAGGCCTCTCCTCGTACGCAGGCGACGACCCGCGAACCCCCTCGACCACGACGGTCGAGGGGGTCGTCGGGCCTTCTGGGTCCGATGGCCGGGTGGTGCGACCTCCGTGGCGGGTCCGACGGTGCGTCGATCGCAGCCGGTGAAGGGCCGAATTCGCCTCAGGTTCATCTGGTCGGTAAGATTGCTCGTCAGGTCGCTGTCGCCTGGTTGTAACCCCTGTCGGCGACGGCCCGGCAGGAGGTCCTCGGGCCAGGCCGCATGAGTTCATTACCGATCGTGAGGGAGACCCCATGGGTTCCGTTATCAAGAAGCGCCGCAAGCGCATGTCGAAGAAGAAGCACCGCAAGCTTCTGCGTCGCACGCGAGTGCAGCGTCGTAAACTCGGCAAGTGATAGATCCAGAGCCCGCCTCCTCGAGGCGGGTTCTGTGCATTCCGGGCCGGGTCGGACGGTGCTGTGGCGGCCCGGCAGGCGATAGGCTGGACCCATGACCGACGACAAGGGCAGCCAGACGCCGCCGCGTTCCGTCCTCGTGACCGGTGCATCCACGTTTCTGGGTGGATATCTGGTGGCCCGCCTCGCCGCGGACCCGGCCATCGAGCGGGTCGTCGCGGTCGACTCCCGGGTCCCGACCAAGAACCTGATGCGCCGCATGGGCCGCGCCGACTTCCTGCGACTGGACATCCGCCGACCCGCGATCGCCAAGGCCATCGCCAGCTACGACGTCGACACCGTGGTCCATGCGGCGCCGTCGATCATGGACTCGGTGGAGCACTCGGCGGCCATCAAAGAACTCAACGTGGTCGGCACCATGCAGGTGTGCGCTGCGTGCCAGCGGAGTCCATCCGTGAAGCGGCTGGTGCTGCGGTCCAGCGCGAGGGTCTACGGCGCGGGGCCCAGCGACCCGGGATTCTTCTCGGAGGGCACTCCCGCGCGGAAGGAGCCGCGACGAGGCTACGGGCGCGACCTGATCGACATGGAGGGTTATGCGCGCGGCCTGTCGCGCAGGCGGCAGGACATCGGCGTCTCGATCCTGCGGTTCCAGTCGATACTGGGCCCGCGGATCCGCACGCGGATGAGTGCCTACCTGTCGATGCCGGTGGTGCCGACGGCATTCGGGTACCAGCCGCGTCTGCAATTCCTGCACGAGGAGGACGCACTCGCCGCTCTGGCGCACGCCACGCTGAATCCGCGTCCGGGCACGTTCAACGTCGCGGGCGACGGGATCGTCACGTTGTCGCAATCGGTGCACCGCGCCGGACACGTGAAACTGCCGGTGCCCGCGACCCTCATCTCGCCGCTGGTGAGCGTGCTCCAGAACGGTCGGCTGCCCGGCATGCGTTCCGAGCACACGTCATACCTCTCGTACGGGCGGGTGCTCGACACCACCCGCATGCGCAGCGAACTCGGATTCGAGCCGCGGTACACCTCGATGGAGACGCTCGACGACTTCATCGCGCGCGGTAAGAACGAGCCGGTGGTCTCGGCGGACGCCTGGCGCAGCCTTGAACAGCGGGCTGTAGCGACCGCCACACGACTGCAGTGAACGGGGGTGGCCGAAGTAGTATGTGGGACGACTATTCCAGGGTTCGGACACTCGGACCCGCTGACTGCTCCGAGCGGAGGTGTTGACCATGGCGGCTGCCGAGAAACCGGGTGAATCGCGCACGGCGAAGGTCATTGCGCTCTACACGGACCCCAATGTGCGTCGTCGTTCGGCGAACACCGGCCATCCGAACACGGACGGTTTCGGCCTGCGCGACGCCGATGTGATGCCGATCCACGAGGGCATCGACCTGCACGACGAGCCGACTGCGCCCGTGGCGCCGGTGCGGAACTCCCCGCTGTTCAGCCTGGGCGGGATCCGCGGCGCCATCGCCGATTCGCTCATCGCGACCAGTGGCTTCATCCGCGAGCGGATGACGGGCGATTTCGCCGTCGACGAGTTCGGCTTCGACCCCCACTTCGCCGAGTCGGTGTGGTTCCCGGCCGTGCGCCAGGTGTACGAGAAGTGGTTCCGCGTGGAGGTGACGGGCATCGAGAACCTGCCCGCCACCGGCCCGGGCCTGCTCGTCGCCAATCATGCGGGATCGATCCCGATCGACGCCGTGATCACCTCGCTCGCGGTCCGCGACAAGCACCCCAACCAGCGGTACCTGCGCCTGCTGGCCGCCGACATGGCGTTCGAGGCGCCCGTCGTCGGCGACCTGGCGCGTCGGATCGGCGCCACCCTGGCCTGCAACGACGACGCCGACGCGCTGCTGCGCCGCGGCGAGCTGACCGCCGTGTGGCCGGAGGGCTACAAGGGGATCGGCAAGCTCTACAAGGATCGCTACAAGCTGCAGCGGTTCGGCCGTGGCGGCTTCGTCACGACCGCGTTGCGCACCAAGGCGCCGATCATCCCGGTGTCGATCGTCGGGTCCGAAGAGATCTATCCGATGATCGCCGATCTGAAGCCGCTGGCCCGCACATTGGGTCTGCCGTACTTCCCGATCACTCCGCTGTTCCCGTGGCTCGGCCCCCTCGGCGTGATTCCGCTGCCGTCCAAGTGGCACATCCACTTCGGCAAGCCGATCTACACCGACGGCTACGACGAGTCGGCCGCCGACGACCCGATGGTCGTCTTCGACCTCACCGACCACGTCCGCGAAGAGATCCAGCAGACCCTCTTCCGCATGCTCAGCCGCCGCGGCAGCGTCTACTTCGGCTGACCCGCCGTCTGCGTGATTCTCACGTGCTTGCGTCTCCCACCGACACTTGCGTCGTCCCGGACGACGCAGACGTCGGCGGCAGACGCGGATGGTGTCGTGGGGAGACGCAACTAGGCGACGAGGATCCCGTTGCGCTTCAGTTTGCTGACGAGCAGCGGGACCAGCCGGTAGTTTTCGAGGTCTGCCCAGATCCACCGCACGACGTCCAGGCCGAGGTCTCGGAGGGCGTCCTCGCGGCGCTTCTCCTCGAAGACGGCCTCTTCGACGGTCTGCCCCGGCCTGCGGGTCTCGCGCTGGTACTTGACGAAGCCGTCGAATTCTCCGACGAGGATCCCGTCCCAGTCGTAGTCGACGATGGCGAGTCTCCCGGTCCGCAACGGGTACTCGAATTGCAGAGTCGGCACCGGCAGGTTCTCGGTGATCATCTGCGCCCGGCCCCAGGATTCGCCGGGGTTGGCCGACAGCCCGTTTGCGAAACCCAGTGCATGCCGGGCCGCGACCACGTTGCGCTTCTGACAGGCCAGCCGTTCTTCGAGTTCGAGGCGGTTCACCTTCATCCGCAAGGCGCTGTCGAGGACGGTCAGGGTTCGGGCGAAGTCCGGCATGTGAAGCGCGAGGTCAATCGCGGTGCGAGCCGGACTCGTGACCCTGATTCCGCAGACCTCGACGACGTCCTCGTCGGGGAGCAGGCCGTGGTGGATGACGCGGTTGGGGCGGACCACGCCTCCGCTGCTCCGGCCGTTGGTCAGGTGGATCCGATCGCGACGGGGTTTGAGGAGCGGGAGACCCAGGACTGCGGCCGCGGACTCGTGGCTGAGGGCCTTCGGGTCGTCGTGCCCGATCTCGATCGCCGCAGCGATGCAGGCCAGTCGGTAACGCTCGGTCGCTTGCTTCCACGGAGTGTCGCCGAGAGTCGCAGTCTCCGCGGCGACCCCGCGTCCGACGGCGACGAGCTCACCACTCCGCAGTGCCGCTCGTAACCGTCGTTCGGTGATCCCCGCATCGAGATTCCGGTTTCGCCAAATCAGCCCGTGCTCATCTTTGATCCACATGCTGATTGGACGCACGCGGAGCCGGACCGGTTCCAAATCGGGCCTTGTCGGCGTGTCTGCGTCTCCCCACGACACCATCCGCGTCTGCCACCGACATCTGCGTCGTCCGGGACGACGCAAGCGTCGGCGGGAGACGCAGACACGTGGAAATCACGCAGATGCGTCTCCCGTGGACAGATGCGTCTGCCGTGGACGGGGGTCAGGCGCGGCGGAGGACCTTCGTGGCGACGGCGGCGGCACCGCCGGCGGCGCCGAGGACCATGGCGGTCTGCATGCCGTACTTGGCGGCCTTGCGGGCGGTGCGGAAGTCGTACTGCTCCCAACCGCGGACGCGGGCGATCTCGCGGAGATCGGCGTCGGGGTTGATCGCGACCGCGGTGCCGACCAGGGAGAGCATCGGGACGTCGTTGTGCGAGTCCGAGTACGCGGTGCAGCGCTTCAAGTTCAAACCCTCGCGGACGGCGATGGTGCGGACGGCGTGCGCCTTGCCCGGGCCGTGCAGGATGTCGCCGACCAGTCGGCCGGTGAACACGCCGTCGACGCTCTCGGCGACGGTGCCGAGCGCACCCGTGAGACCGAGACGCTTCGCGATGGTCTGCGCCAACTCGAGCGGGGTGGCCGTCACCAGCCACACCTGTTGACCCGCGTCCAGGTGGCGCTGCGCGAGGGCCGCGGTGCCGGGCCAGATCTTGTCGGCGATGTACTCGTCGTAGATCTCCTCGCCCAGCTGAACCAGCTCGGCGGTCTCCCGACCCGCGATGAACGACAGCGCCTTGTCCTTGCCCTCCGCGACGTCGTCGGCGTTCTCCTTGCCGGTGATCCGGAACTTGGCCTGCTGCCAGGCGAACTCCATGATGTCCGAGTAGGAGAAGTAGTTCCGCGACGCCAGGCCGCGGGCGAACAAGACGATCGACGCGCCGTGCACCAGGGTGTTGTCGACGTCGAAGAACGCGGCGGCGGTGAGGTCGGTGACCTGACCGTCCGCGGAGTCCGGGGTGCGGGCGCGCAGGGACTCGATCGCAGCCTTCGCGGAGGCCTCACCGGCGAGAACCTGGCGGAGCTCGCCGGCGGTCTGACGGAACCGGCCCGCGCGCTCGGTGAGCCACTCGCCGACGCGGCGGTCCTCGCCCGGCTCGGTCGCGTCGTCGCCCTCGGCCTCGGCGTCGGGACCGTCGAGGATGCCGCCGTCGCGGTCCTCCAGGACCTCCTCGGGATGCTCGACGTCGAACTGCTCGGCCTCCAACTCGGCGCCCTCCGCGAGATGCTCGACCAATTCGTCGGCCTCGTCGGGCGTCAGCGCCTCGTCGTCGGAATCGGTGAACACCTCGTCGTCCGAGTCGGAACGGTCCATCGAATCGCGGCTCACAGGCCACCTCCTTCGCCGTGGAAACGATTGGGGTCCAGCCTATCGCGGGAGTCCGACACCCGGCCTCCTTGTGGACGGCGTCGAGCGTGGACGTCGGTCACACCCGTGAGTTCTCCTACACTCGCGGACATGGATGCAGCGATCGAACTGATGTCGCGCGCAGGCTGCGCGATGTGCGCCCGCGCCGAGACCGACCTGACCCGGATCCTCGCCGACTTCGGTCTCACCGCGACGGTCGTCGACGTCGATCAGCGTGCAGACGCGGGGGATCCGCTGCCGCGCGCCGAGTACGGGGACCGGGTCCCGGTGGTCGTCGTCAACGGCGTCGAGCACAGCTACTGGGAGGTAGACGAGCCGCGTCTGCGCCGCGACCTGGAAGGTCTTCGCTGAGGCCGCAGCGGTCGGCACCACACCGAGGTGGCGTGCATTCGTCGGTGCGGTTGATCTAGCCTGAAAGATATGTCCACTCGGTCATCCGGTCGAGTTCGGAAGAGGAGAGAGCGCCGGTAGGTGGTCTGCGGGGCATCAGGATGCTCCCGGAACCCCCGGGCGGGAGGCTTGTCGTTGTGAGTGTGTTGTTGTTCGGCGTGTCCCATCGGAGCGCTCCGGTATCCCTCCTCGAACGACTCTCCGTCTCCGACGACGACCGTCCCAAGCTGGTCGACGCTCTCCTCTCCTCCCACACCGTGTCCGAGGCGATGCTCGTCTCCACCTGCAACCGCGTCGAGATCTACGCCGTCGTCGACGCCTTCCACCCGGCCCTCGAAGCCGTCGGCCAGGTGATCGGCGACCACAGCGGGCTGTCGGTGGCCGAACTCACCGATCACGCCTACGTCCGGTACTCCGAGGCCGCCGTCGAGCATCTGTTCACCGTCGCCGCCGGCCTGGATTCGCTGGTGGTCGGCGAGCAGCAGATCCTCGGCCAGATCCGGACCGCGTACTCCGACGCCGACACCAACCAGACGGCGGGCAGCACCCTCCACGAACTGGCGCAGAAGGCGCTCCGTGTCGGCAAGCGGGTGCACACCGAGACCGGGATCGACCGCGCCGGTGCGTCCGTCGTGTCCGTCGCCGTCGGCCGCGCCGCGAGCATCCGCGGCACCGACCATCCGCCGATGCGGTCGGCCGCCGTCATCGGCGCCGGCGCCATGGGCTCCCTCGCGACCAGCGAACTGGCGCACGACGGCGTCACCGACATCACCGTCGTCAACCGCACCGCGGCCCGCGCCGACGAGGTGGCCGCGACGGTCGCCGAGAAGTACGGCATCACGGCGCGTGGAGCGACCTTCGACGACCTCGCCGCCGCGATGGCCGACGTCGACATCGTGGTCACCTGCACCGGCTCCATCAGCTCGGTGGTCCAGGTCGGCGACGTCCACTCGGCCCTCACCAGGCGCACCAACACCGCGCCGCTGCTGATCTGCGATCTCGGTCTCCCGCGCGACGTGGATCCGACCGCGGGCAGGCTGCCGGGCGTGCACATCGTCGACATCGAGAGGCTGCGCGGCGACGAGCGCGCCCGCGCCGCCGAAGCCGACACCCTGGCCGCCCGCGACATCGTCTCCGGCGAACTGGCCGAGTATCTCGCCGCGCAGCGGCAGGCCGAAGTGACTCCCACCGTGGCCGCCCTGCGCCGTCGTGCCGCCGAGGTCGTCGAAGCCGAGATCCTGCGCCTACAGGGCCGCCTGACCGACCTGGACGACACCCAGCGCGACGAGGTCGCCAAGACGGTGCGACGCGTCGCGGACAAGCTCCTGCACGCGCCGACCGTGCGCGTGAAGCAGCTCGCGTCGACGGGCCGCGGCGACCACTACGCCGAAGCCCTCCGCGAACTCTTTGAACTGAAACCCGGTTCGGCCGAAGCTGTTTCGGCGCCGGAAGCCGGAATCGACAAGCTGCACTGAGCCTCTCCCCCCCAGGAGCGGATGCAGCGGAAGTAACCCTCAAAGGACAGGACGACATCGTGCAAGACTCCGCGGACCGACCCGTCGGCTACTCGGGCGGGACCATCCGGATCGGCACACGCGGTTCGCAGCTGGCGACCACGCAGGCCCAGGACATCGCGGATCGGCTGACCGCCAACGGTCACCCGGCCGAACTGGTCATCATCACCACGGCGGGCGACACCTCGACCGCCCCCGTGGCGCAGATCGGCGTCGGCGTGTTCACGACCGCCATCCGTCAGGCCCTGCGCGCGGGGGAGTGCGACGTCGCGATCCACTCGTACAAGGATCTGCCGACCGAACCCGAGGCCGACTTCACGATGGGGGCCGTTCCGACCCGCGTCGATCCCCGAGATGCGCTGGTCAGCAAGGGTGGCATGGTCCTCGGCGAGCTCCCGTCGGGCTCCGTGATCGGCACGTCGTCGCCGCGGCGCGCCGCGCAGCTTAGAGCACTGGGTCTCGGTTTGGAAATTCGCCCCCTAAGAGGCAACCTTGATTCTCGGTTGGGCAAAGTCGCGAGCGGTGAGCTGGACGCGATTGTGGTAGCCCGGGCCGGACTGGTGCGGATCGGCAGAGCCGACGCCGTCACCGAGGCACTTGACCCGTTGGTCATGCTGTCAGCGCCGGCGCAGGGCGCCCTAGCGGTGGAATGTCGTTCCGATGATGCCGAACTGGTGAGAATTCTCGCCGAGTTGGACGATCCGTCCACCCGCGCAGCGGTTGACGCCGAGCGTGCGGTACTCGCGGCCCTGGAGGCCGGGTGCACCGCTCCCGTCGGTGCGCTGGCAGAGGTGGTCGAGTCGATCGACGAGGACGGGCGCATCTTCGCCGAACTGTCGCTCCGCGCGGTGGTGGCGGCCGAGGACGGATCGGAGACGATCCGCGCTTCGGCGGTGGGCCCCGTCGAACGGGCCGACGAACTCGGAAGGAATCTCGCCGCCGAACTGCTCGAGCTCGGCGCCGCACCTCTGGTGCCCAAGAGGGCCTAGAAGCCGCGGCGTGACCGAACTCGCGCAGGAGAACCTTTATCCCGCTGTGGCGGGGTAGGAACGAACTGCAGCCCCGGGGGCGGGGCAGGAGAGTGCGAACGCATGAGCCGTACGAAGAATGCTAATCCTGGCCGGATCCTGTTCGTGGGGTCGGGTCCCGGAAATCCAGATCTGCTGACCGTGCGAGCACAACAAGTCCTGGTGAACGCGACGAGCGCGTACGTGGACCCGGACGTGCCGGCCGGTGTTCTCGCGGTGATCGGTTCGGCGCACGCCGCCGCCGAGCCCGCACCGACGCGCGCCGGCCGCAAGGCCGCCGCCGAACAGGCCGCGGAGGCACCCGAGGTCACCAGGCCTGCGCTCGGTGATCCGACGCAGGTCGCGAAGACCCTCGTCGCCGAAGCCAAGACCGGGGTCAACGTGGTCCGCGTCGTCGCGGGCGACCCGATGTGCTCGGACGCCGTGCTCGCCGAGGTGACCGCCGTGGCCCGCACCAGCGTCCCGTTCGAGGTGCTGCCCGGCATCCCGTCGTCGTCGGCCGTCCCGAGCTTCGCGGGCATGCCCCTCGGCTCCGGGCACACCGTCGCCGACGTCCGCGGCGACATCGACTGGGCCGCGCTCGCCGCAGCGCCCGGACCGCTGGTCCTGCACGCCACGTCGGCGCACCTGGCCGAGCTGGCCAGCGAGCTGACCGAGCACGGCCTGGCGGCGCAGACGCCCGTCGCGATCACCGTCAACGGCACCACCTGCACGCAGCGCACCATCGAGGCCACCCTCGCGACCGTCAACGAGAAGGGCAACGCCCTCACCGGACCGCTGATCGTCACCGTCGGCAAGATCGTCAACCAGCGCGGCAAGTTCTCCTGGTGGGAGTCGCGGGCCCTCTACGGCTGGACCGTCCTGGTGCCGCGCACCAAGGAGCAGGCCGTCGACATGAGCGAGCGGCTCGTCTCGCACGGTGCCATTCCGAAGGAGGTGCCGACCATCGCGGTGGAGCCGCCGCGCAGCCCCGCGCAGATGGAGCGCGCCGTCAAGGGCCTCGTCGACGGCCGCTACCAGTGGGTGGTCTTCACCTCCACCAACGCGGTCCGCGCCGTGTGGGACAAGTTCGCCGAGTTCGGTCTCGACGCCCGCGCCTTCTCCGGCGTCAAGATCGCCTGCGTCGGCGAGGGCACCGCGGCCAAGGTCCGCTCGTTCGGTGTGGAGCCCGAACTGCTCCCGACCGGCGAGCAGAGCTCGCTGGGGCTGCTGGAGGTGTTCCCGCCGTACGACGAGGTCTTCGACCCGGTGGACCGCGTCCTGCTGCCGCGCGCCGACATCGCCACCGAGACGCTCTCGGAGGGTTTGCGCGACCGCGGCTGGGAGATCGACGACGTCACCGCCTACCGCACCGTTCGGGCTGCTCCGCCGCCCGCCGAGACCCGCGAGATGATCAAGACCGGCGGCTTCGACGCGGTCTGCTTCACCTCGAGTTCCACGGTCCGCAACCTGGTCGGCATCGCGGGCAAGCCGCACGCGCGGACCATCGTCGCGTGCATCGGCCCCAAGACGGCCGAGACGGCGATCGAGTTCGGGCTCCGCGTGGACGTCCGCCCGGAGAACGCCTCGATCATCGAACTGGTGGATGCGCTGGCCGCGCACGCCGCTCAGCTGCGTGCGGAGGGGACGCTGCCTCCGCCGCGCAAGAAGTCCCGTCGTTCACGCTCGTGAGGAGCGATTCGATGACCGGCCCCATCGTTCGTCCTCGCCGACTCCGTCAGTCCGCAGCGATGCGGGCGCTGGTGGCGGAGACACGGTTGCATCCGTCGCAGCTGGTGCTGCCGATGTTCGTCGCCGACGGCATCGACGCACCGCAGGAGATCGGCTCCATGCCGGGCGTGATGCAGCACACCGTCGACTCGCTGCGTGCTGCTGCGGCGGATGCGGTCGCCGCGGGCGTGGGCGGACTCATGCTGTTCGGTGTGCCGAAGCCCGAGGACAAGGACGCGACCGGTTCGGTCGGCGCCCGCCCAGACGGCATCCTGAACCGCGGTTTGGCCGCGTTGCGCGCCGACTTCGGTGACGACACCGTCATCATGGCCGACACCTGCCTCGACGAGTTCACCGACCACGGACACTGCGGCGTCCTGACCGAGTCGGGCGTCGTCGACAACGATGCCACCAACGCGCTGTACGCGGAGCTGGCGCTCTCGCAGGCGCGAGCCGGGGCGCACGTCGTCGGCCCGAGCGGGATGATGGACGGCCAGGTGGCGGTGATCCGTGACGCGCTCGACGCCGAGGGTTTCATCGATACCACGATCCTGGCGTACACCGCCAAGTACGCGTCCGCGTTCTACGGTCCGTTCCGCGAGGCGGTCGGCTCGTCGCTCCAGGGCGACCGCCGCACCTACCAGCAGGATCCGGCCAACCGCCTGGAGTCGGCGCGCGAGCTGCTCGCCGACCTCGAGGAGGGCGCCGACATCGTCATGGTGAAGCCGGCGATGAGCTTCCTCGACATCGTCCGCGACGTCGCCGACCGCACCGACGCACCCGTCGCCGCCTACCAGGTGAGCGGCGAGTACGCGATGATGGCGGCCGCGGGCGAACGCGGCTGGATCGACTTCGACCGGGCGATCGACGAGTCGCTCCTGTCGATCGCGCGCGCGGGTGCGTCGATCATTCTCACGTACGCGGCCCCCGACGTTGCGCGGCGACTGTCGCGCGCGTGATTAGGCTGGAGGCATGACCGCTCCCGGACTACCGAGCGAAGACCCTGTCGCGAGGCCGAAACGACCCGACAGCGTCCGCTTCGCAGTGCAGTTGTGGTTCGGCGTGATCGCCTTCCAACTGCTCGCGATGGTGGCGAACTGGAACGTGCTGCGCGCCGACTTCGACCGGCAGATGGACGACGCGAGCAAGAAGCTCGACGACGCCGCCCTCGCCGCGAACACCGACGCCACCTTCATCGCGGGCATGGTTATTCTCGCCCTGATCCTGACGGCGATCGCGGGCGTGCTGATGCGGTTCACCTACCGCGGCTACACGTGGGCGCGGCTGGTGCTCGGGTGGGCGAGCGCCTTCGTCACCGTCAACCTGGTCTTCGCCGTCGCCGCGCTGTTCATGGACACGCAGACCGACTCGTCGCTCCCGGAGTCTCCGGCCTGGGCGATGGTCCCGACGATCCTCGGCGGCGTGTGCGCGGTCGGTGCTCTGACCGCGCTGATGCACCGCGACAGCGCGACCTTTTGCCGTGAGGCAGCAGCATTCCGAGCCGGCAGACGGCAGAATGGGTTCTGATGATTGAAGTGCCCGCACGACAGAGACCACCCCGACCGGACCCCAGGGACCGGCCGACGCAGGTGGTATGGGCACTCCGCCTGTGGATGATCGCCGGCGGACTGCTGATCGCGCTCGGCGCCTTCGGCGTCGTCGCCGATGCGGTGAGCCTCGGGTTCGACTTCGGTGTGCTTGCCCTCGACTTCCTCATCGCCATCCTCGGCGTCGTCTACCTGCTGCTCGGTGCCAAGACCTATCGCGGTGCGGTCCAGTGGCGGTCGTCGCTGTCGGCGCTGACCTGCGTCGTCGTGGCGATGCTGCTGCCGTTGACCATCGGCTTCCAGAGCGCGGGACTCGCGATCGTGTTGGCAGTCGCAGTGGTGGGCCTATTCGGTTCGGTGCTGGCCTACCGCCCGCCGGCCGACCGCTGGTTCAAGTGCAAGCTCGGCGACTGCCCGCCCGAGGATCCGGAGGACTCCGACCGGTGACCGACGCGCCCGACGACAAGACCCAGGACGCGGTCGACGCCGACGTCGACGATGCGGACATCGAGTCCGAGACCACGGCTTCCGACGCGGCGGACGCTGACGCCGCCACCGACGAGGCGGCCGCGGCGACCCTGAATCCGCGGAAGAAGCACAAGTCCGACCTGCCCGTCGACCCCGGCGAGACGCTGCTGTACGAACGCGGCGGCAGCTGGTGGGTGGTGGCGATCGGCCCGTGCCTGGTCGCCACGATCCTGATCATGGAGATCATCGGCGGCGGTCCGATCCACTGGGTGGCGATGCTGATCTTCGGCTCCATCCTGGTCGGGTTCTCGTGGATGCAGAAGGTCGCGGCCGAGCAGCACGTGTCGATGCGGTTGACGGAGCGGACCCTGCGACAGGGGCGCGAGACCATCGAGATCGCCGACATCGTGAAGATCTTCCCGGAGAACAACGGCAGCGAGACGCAGGACTGGGAGAGCGCTCCCGCTCTCGGCGAGCTGCACGCGGTCCCGCGGCGACGCAAGGGAATCGGTGTGCGGCTGGCTAACGGCCGGTTGGCGCAGGCCTGGGCGCAGGACGTCGGCCGATTGAGAATCGAACTCACCGAGGCGCACATGGCCATCAAGATGGGGTTGCCTCCGAAGGGGAAGAAGTAGCGTTTGGCTGACTGGGGGAGACTTCGCGAGGCTGTGGTGCTGGGATTGTCGGTGGTGGCCGTCCTCGCGCTGGCGGTGGGTGGAGCGATCTGGATGATCGACGCGACGCCCCGCGACCCTCAGCCCGTCGACCGCGCCGAGAAGCCGCACGACGCTCGCGTCGAGCTCGTCCATCTCGGCGACAGCTACGCCTCCGGGGCCGGGACGTCGCCGCTCGTCGAGGACTCGCCGTTCACCTGCCAACGTTCGCAGCAGAACTTCGGGGAGCTGCTGGCCCAGCGGCGCAACCTGCGCGTGACAGATGTCGCCTGCGCGGGCGCGACCACCGAGGATCTCACGCGATCCCAGTACGACGGTGTGCGTCCGCAACTCGATGCGGTGACGCCGGACGCGTCGTATGTGACTTTGATGATCGGCGGCAACGACTCGGCCGTCTACGCGACGATGGTGGGGGAGTGCACGCGCCTGGCGACCGATGATCCCACCGGTTCTCCGTGTCGGACCGAATTCGGTGCCGAACCGGTCCGGACCATCGCGGAGAAGACCGAGGCCGACGTCGCACGCGGCCTCAGCGAGATCCGTGCCAAGGCCCCGAACGCGCAGGTCGTCGTCGCAGGGTATCCGTGGCTGATGCCCGCGCGGACGTCGTGCCGGCCCGCCGTCGGGATCGCCGACGGCGACGTCACCTTCGTCCACGGCGTTCAAACCGCCCTCAACCGCGCGATCTCGTCCGCCGCGCAGCGGACCGGCGCGACCTTCGTCGACATGGCCGCCCGCTCCGTCGGCCACGAGGCCTGCTCCCCGAAGGGGATGCGCTGGGTGGAACCTCAGATCGGTGCCGACTCCCCGATCGTCATGCACCCGAACGTCCTCGGCCAGCGCGCCATCGCCGACGCAGTGGAGAGCGTGTTGCGCTGAGCGGTTATGCCGTATCGACGTCCCCTATGTTGGGACAGACGTACGGCATAAGCCGAATTGCCGAGTTATCCACAGGGGAGTGGAACCCTCCGCAGTGGTGTCCGTTTTGCGTGAAGATTGTTTCATGGGGGATCAGGAAGCGGAAGTCGATCGGATACTGCGACTGCAGGACGGCGTCATCACCAAGGCGCAGGTCATGGAAGTGGGGCCCGGGCGGGCGTATTTCCGGCGCCAGGTCAGGCGACGAGCGTGGGTTGCTGTGTACCCGGGCGTCTGTGTGAATCACACGGGTCCGCTGACGTGGCGTCAACGGGCGTGGTGCGCGGTACTCGATGCGCAGCCGGCGGCGTTGAGTCACCGGTCGGCGCTTCGGGCTGCGAATCCGAAGTATTACCAAGGGCGCGATGACGAACCGATCCACATCGTCGTCGACGCCTCGCGTCGGGTACCGGCCCGGCCGGGGATCGTCGTGCACTACAGCAGGCACTTCGGCGAACGCGCCTTGATGCGGACGCATCCACCGAGGATGCGGCTCGAGGAGGCGGCTCTCGACGTCGCAGCGGCTGGAGCCGACGACCTCGAGGCGATCGCCGTCCTGGCTGATGTGGTTCAGGCACGCACGACGACGGCTGATCGGCTGATCGCCGCCCTCGACCGTCGGATGCGCATGCCAAGACGGAAATTCCTGCGGGATGTGCTGCTCAACGTCCGCGATGGGACCTGCTCGGTCCTCGAGCACGAATACCTGACGAAGGTCGAACGCGCTCACGGACTGCCGAAAGGGATCCGCCAGACACCGACCGAGTCCGGGCGCTCCGGTTTTCGCGACGTCGAATACCCGGAGTTGGACTGGATCGTCGAGCTCGACGGCCGCCTGTGCCACGACAACGCCCGTGCTCGCGACTTGGACATGGAGCGAGACCTTGATGCGGCGGCCTTCGAGAAGAAGCGATCCCAACGACTGGGCTATGGTCAGGTCTTCGGTCGGGCGTGTTCGACGGCGGCGAAGCTCGGGAGGATCTTCCGCGACGCCGGCTGGACCGGACACGTCAAGCGCTGCGGTCCCGACTGCGGCATCTGATCGTCGCCAGGCGCTTATGCCGTATTCCCGTCCCCTATGTTGGGACAGGAGTACGGCATAAGCGTTGCAGAGGCGTCTCAGAGGTGTGATGTACGAGGCAGCGATTGGGCAGGGGGACCAGGTTTTGGAACACTGGAGGACATGTCCCAGCCTCTCGATGTCCCCGCGGTGAACACTGCCGTCAGTGCAGAACTATTCGAACGGGCGACGCGAGCGATCCCCGGGGGCGTGAACTCCCCGGTCCGCGCGTTCTCGGCGGTCGGCGGAACGCCGCGGTTCATCACCGAGGCCAAGGGCTGGAAGCTGACCGACGCCGACGGCAACCAGTACGTCGACCTGGTGTGCTCCTGGGGGCCGATGATCCTCGGACACGCGCACCCGGCGATCGTCGAGGCCGTTCAGAAGGCCGCGACCACCGGCCTGTCGTTCGGCGCTCCGACCGCGGGTGAGATCGAGTTGGCCGAGGAGATCATCGACCGCGTCGACCCCGTCTCTCGTGTGCGCCTGGTCAATTCGGGCACCGAGGCGACGATGTCGGCGGTCCGCCTGGCCCGCGGCTTCACCGGCCGCAGCAAGATCGTCAAGTTCGCCGGCTGCTACCACGGTCACGTCGACGCGCTCCTGGCCGACGCCGGCTCGGGCGTCGCGACCCTCGGCCTGCCGACGTCGCCGGGCGTCACCGGAGCCGCCGCGCACGACACGATCGTCGTGCCCTACAACGACATCGCCGCCGTCGAGCGGGTCTTCGCCGAACACGGTGGGGACATCGCCGCAGTCATCACCGAGGCCGCCGCGGGCAACATGGGCGCCATCGCACCGGTCGCCGGCTTCAACGAGGGCCTGCGTCGCGTGACCGCCGAGAACGGCGCACTGCTGATCATGGACGAGGTGATGACCGGCTTCCGCGTCAGCCCGGCCGGACACTACGGGCTCGACGGTGTCGCCGGCGACCTCTACACGTTCGGCAAGGTGATGAGCGGTGGTCTGCCCGCTGCGGCCTTCGGCGGCCGTCGCGACATCATGGAGCACCTCGCGCCCACCGGACCCGTCTACCAGGCGGGCACCCTCTCCGGGAATCCCGTCGCCGTCTCCGCGGGACTCGCCACACTCCGCAACGCGACCGCCGACGTCTACGCCGCGCTCGACGCCAACTCCGAGCGCCTGCAGCGGATGTTCAGCGAGGCGCTCACCGAAGCCGGTGTGGCGCACCGCGTTCAGCACGCAGGCAACCTGTTCAGCGTGTTCTTCACTGACTCGACGGAGCCGATCGTCGACTACGACGGCGTGAAGGCCACGCAGACCTGGCGTTTCGCGCCCTTCTTCCATGAGCTGCTGGCCCGCGGCGTGTATGCGCCGCCGAGTGCCTTCGAAGCCTGGTTCGTATCCGCCGCGCTCGACGACGATGCCTTCTCGATCATCGCCGACGCCCTCCCCGCAGCCGCCGCAGCCGCGGCCGCCGCCACCGACCCCGCGAAGGAAGCCTGATGAAGACGATCGTCCACATGATGCGCCACGGCGAGGTGCACAACCCCGAGGGCATCCTGTACGGCCGTCTGCCGGGCTACCACCTGTCCGACACCGGCGTCGCACAGGCGCAGGCGGTCGCCGACGTGCTGGCCGACCACGACATCAGCCACGTCTTCGCGTCGCCGCTGCAGCGCGCGCAGGAGACCGCGACGCCGATCGCCACCGCGCACAAGCTGCAGATCACCACGAACGACGACCTCATCGAGGCCGACAACCAGTTCGAGGGACTCAAGGTGGCCGTGGGCGACGGCGCCCTCAGCAAGCCGCGCCACTGGCTCAAGCTGCGCGACCCGTTCACCCCGTCGTGGGGCGAGCCGTACATCCAGATCGCGCACCGCATGCTGGCCGCCGCCAACACCGCGCGCGACGCGGCCCGCGGCCACGAGGCCATCTGCGTGAGCCACCAGCTGCCCGTCTACACGCTGCGTCGATTCCTCGAAGGCCAGCGCCTCTGGCACGACCCCCGCGTGCGGCAGTGCTCGCTGGCGTCGCTGACCACCCTGATCTACGACGACGACGCGCTCGTCGACATCGTCTACTCCGAACCCGCCGGCGCTTCGGATCCGCGAATCACCGGAGCGTGACCGGCATGGGTGACCTTCGGCGCGTGGGCAGCGGGCGACGGCGGATCGTCGCCGTGCTGTGCGCGATCCTCGCTGCGGCGTCGATGCTGACCGCCTGCAGCACCGGCAACGACGCCGTCTCGCAGAACCGCGGCAACCAGTTCGTCTCGCCCGACGGCAAGACCGTCATCGAGTACGCACCGGGCGATCGCCGCGACATCGGCGACGTGGAGGGTGAGGACCTCCTCGGCGACGGCACCGTGAAGCTGTCGGAGTACAAGGGCAACGTCCTCGTCGTCAACGTGTGGGCGTCCTGGTGCCCGCCGTGCCGGACCGAGTTCCGCGACCTGGAGAACGTGTACGAGGAGACCAAGGACAAGGGCGTCGACTTCGTCGGCATCGACTTCCGCGACTCCCGCAACAGCGCGAAGGATTTCGTCACGGACCGCAAGGTCCCGTACCGCTCCATCTACGACTACGGCGGCGCCACGCTCGCCGCGCTGGGCGTGCCGGTCGGCGTCGTCCCGACCACCGTGGTGCTGGACCGACAGCATCGACCCGCGAAGCTGTTCCTGCGCGCCATCACCGAAGACGAGCTCCGCGACGCCGTGTTGAAGGTGGCGGCGGAGAGCCCGGCGAAGTGATGAACGAACTGATCCTGGCTGATACGCGCGAGGCCTTCGTCTCCACCGTCACCAGCGGACCGCTCCTGCTCGCGCTCGGCGTGTGCATCCTGGTCGGTCTGATCTCCTTCGCGTCGCCGTGCGTGGTCCCTCTGGTGCCCGGCTACCTGTCGTACCTGGCGGGACTCGTCGGTGCGGAGGCTCCCGCGGTCTCGGCGGGGGAGGAGCGCAAGTCGGGCCGCTGGCGGGTGGTCGGCGCTGCAGGACTGTTCGTCCTCGGCTTCACCGTCGTCTACGTGCTGGCGACGGCCGCGTTGTTCGGTGTCACCTCCGTCTTCCTCAACACCGACCGCCTGCAGTTGATGCAGCGCATCGGCGGCGTCCTGACGATCGTGATGGGCCTGGTCTTCATCGGGATGATCCCGTTCCTGCAGCGCGACCGCCGCATGACCCCGCGCCGGTACACCGGCCTGATCGGCGCCCCGATCCTGGGCGCGGTCTTCGCGATCGGCTGGATCCCCTGCAGCAGTGCGACTCTCGGCGCCGTGATCGGTGTCGCCATGAGCACCGAGGGCAATACCCCGATCCGCGGGGCGCTGATGGTGACCGCCTACTGCCTGGGCCTCGGCATCCCGTTCTTGATCCTGGCGTTCTCGTCCGCGTGGGCGGTCCGCAGCCTCGGTTTCGTCCGACGGCACGCCCGCACCATCCAGATCGTCGGTGGCGTCCTGCTGATCGCGGTCGGCATGATGCTGGTGACGGGTTGGTGGAACGAGTTCGTCGACTGGATCCGAATCTCCATGATCAGTGACTGGGAGTTGAAGGTATGACCGAGTCCGCCCGCCCGGCAGCGCTGCAGCGCTTCGTCGTGACGCCGCTCCGCAAGGCGTGGCGCGGTCTGACGTCGATGCGCACCGCGCTGGCACTGCTGTTCCTGCTCGCGCTGGCCGCGATCCCGGGTGCCCTCCTGCCGCAGCGTGAGCTGAACGAGCAGAAGACCCTTGACTACATCAAGGACCACGGCACCCTCGGCACCGTGATGGACAAGCTGCAGCTGTTCGGCGTCTTCCAGTCCAGCTGGTTCACCGCCGTGTACGTGCTGCTGTTCGTGTCGCTGGTCGGCTGCCTGACTCCGCGCACCGTCGAGCACTACAAGGCCTTGCGCGCCAAGCCGGTGAAGGCGCCCCGCAACCTGAAGCGGCTGCCCCGGCACATCGAGGAGACCGTCGACGGCACGCCCGACGAGATCGGCGAGCGCGTTCGGAAGAACCTGCGGGGCTGGCGCACCGAGGTGCGGACGGTGGAGCCGTCGACCCGGTACCCGGAGGGTGCCGTCGAGGTGTCGGCGGAGAAGGGTTACCTGCGCGAGTTCGGCAACCTGGTCTTCCACTTCGCGCTGCTGTCGCTGCTGATCACCATTGCGGTCGGCAAGCTGTGGGGCTACGAGGGCACCCGAACGCTGGTGGCCGACGGCGACCAGGTCCTCTGCAACACGTCGACCGCCGTCTACGACTCCTTCCGGTCGGGTGCCATGATCGACGGCACGGGGCTGGAGCCGTTCTGCATTCGGATCGACGACTTCTCGGCGACCTTCCTGCCGAGCGGCCAGCCGGACATGTACGACGCGAAGATGGCCTACACCACCGACGTGACCAAGCCCGCGAATCAGTGGCCGACCACGCAGGTGCAGGTCAACCGGCCGCTGCGCATCGCCGGCGACCGCGTGTATGTGCTCGGCAACGGTTTCGCGCCGACCTTCACCGTGACGTTCAAGAACGGTGAGACGAGGACCGAGACGACGCCGTTCATCCCGCAGTCGACGCAGACGATGCTGTCGGAAGGCGCGGTCCGCGTGGACACTCCGGCGGGCATGTTCCCGAACGAGGACGATCGACGTAAGAACCAGATCGCGATCGAGGGGCTGTTCGCCCCCGACGCGGTCTTCGCGCACGGCAACATTCTCGACTCGCAGTCGCCGGTCCCGAACAAGCCGAGCGTCGCGATCCGCATCTATCAGGGCGACACCGGCCTGGACACCGGTCGTCCGCAGAACGTGTACTCGCTGGATCAGAGTCTGATCGATCAGGGGCGGTTGAAGCAGAAGGCGTCGGTGAACCTGGCGGTAGGCGCGGACACCGTGCTGCCGGACGGAACGCGCGTCCGGTTCGACGGCTTCCAACGTTGGGTGTCGATCCAGGTGTCGCACGATCCTGCGCAGACCGGGGTCCTGGTGTCGGCCATCGTCATGGTGCTGGGCCTGGTGGTCTCGCTGATGATCCGCCGTCGTCGGATCTGGGCGCGAATCGTGCCTGTTGCCGACAGCGGTGAACGACGTACTGTAGTAGAGGTGGCCGGCCTGGCCCGCACGGATCAGGCGGGCTGGGGCGACGGCTTCGAAGAGCAGGCACGCGGTCTGCTCGACGGAGACGCGTCGAAGAACCGAGCGAAGCTCTGACTGCTCGGGAGTGAAGAGAAGATGAGGAATCGTTCATGAACGACGCTGTGGGCTACGTCAACGAGACGTTGGCGGGCTACTCCGACAAGCTGTTCGCAACCGGTATCACGGTCTACGTGATCGCGATGCTGATGTTCTTGGGCGCGCTGGCCGCGGCCCGCTACGCGAAGCTCGAGGAGCCGGCGAAGGCGCTGGTGACGGTCGGTGCCGGTGGCGACGATGCGGCGTCGGATCGGGTTCCCGGGCGGGTGGCGGGGCCTGCGCCGCGCCGGGCGCTCGGCGAGAAGCTCGCCGCGATGGCGTACCCGGTGGTGTGGGTCGGTTTCGCAGCACACCTGGGGTCGATCGTGCTCCGCGGTGTCTCGACCGATCGCGCCCCGTGGGGCAACATGTACGAGTTCATCTCGCTGACCTGCATCGCCTGCGTCGGCGCCGGTCTGGTGGTCCTCCGCAAGAAGGAGTCGCGTCCGCTCCTGAGCTTCGTGCTGGTTCCGGTGGTCCTGCTGATGTTCATCGGCGGCCGTTACCTGTACACGCAGGCCGCTCCGGTGGTGCCCGCGCTGAAGTCGTACTGGCTGGCCATCCACGTCTCGATCATCTCGATCGCCTCCGGCATCCTGCTGGTGGCCGGTGTCGCGAGCATGCTGTACCTGGCCCGGAGCAAGTGGCCGACGATCGGTGCGATCGACGAGACGTCGACCGGCTTCGGTGCGTCGATGCGGCGCCTGCTGGATCACCTGCCGAGCGCGGAGGCGCTGGATCGCACGGCGTACAAGTGCACGGTGATCGGTTTCCCGTTGTTCGGTCTGGGCATCATCTGCGGCGCGATCTGGGCCGAGGCGTCGTGGGGGCGGTTCTGGGGCTGGGACCCGAAGGAGACGGTCTCGTTCATCGCGTGGGTGATCTACGCGGCCTACCTGCACGCCCGTGCGACCGCCGGCTGGCGCAACGCGTCGGCGTGGGTCAACGTCGCGGGCTTCGTCGCCCTCCTGTTCAACCTGTTCGCAATCAACCTGGTGGTTTCGGGCCTGCATTCGTACGCGGGTCTGTGATCGTCGCCTGACGCAGACAGCAAGGAAGCCCGGTCCCTGAGGGACCGGGCTTCTCTCGTATGTGAAGTCTGTCAGCGGTCGTCGAGCGACCGCAGGAAGTCGGGATCGTCGTCGGGTCCGCGCGGTGCGGGAGGCTGCTGTCCGCGCGACGGCCCGGCATGCTGGTGCGGCTGCGTCCGCGTGATCCGCCACGCGAGGTACGCGGCCGCGAACACGATCAGCACGACGAACAGGTACGGCACCACAACCTCCAGTCAGCGAATCGCAACCGTAACGATACGACGCAACCCGACAACAACCACAAACATCTCAGACGAGAAGCTCAACCGCCACCCTACCGAAAAAGAGTCAGACCGACGGCGACGCGAAACACTGATTTCCGAGCTCTCCGCAGTGACGAGGCGCTAGGCCGTGTTGCGAAAGTCCCTTTGCCTGTCTCGGCGGCCCGATGAACGCCTGGCTGCGTTGTCGTCGGTCGACATAGCTACCGCTATGCCTCCCTCCTCCGCCTTGCCAGCCGTCCATCGGATCCACCGATCCAAGGCAGTGGACTTTCGCAACACGGCCTAGCCGAGGAGCGAGGACTGCCGAGGAAACAGTGTTTCGCGTCGCCGTCGGTCTGACGGACGAAGACGCGTAAAGGCTCAGGAACGGTTGAGCAGCTCGACCACATCCGCTTCGCGGAACCGACGGTGGCCGCCCGGGGTGCGGATGGACTTGAGAACGCCGGAGGAGGCCCAGCGGGCCACCGTCTTCGGGTTGACGTTGAACATCGCGGCGACCTGGCCGGGGGTCAGGTTGTGCTGGGTGGCGAGCGCGGGCGTGATGAGGCCCGTTTCGGTGGAGTTATCAGCGATGGTCATTTTCTCTCCCCTTCGGTTACTGATCGAGTCACAGGGCGGTTTCGCCCGGTACACACCACATGTACACGCATATGTGCTGGTTGCTCGAACAGTCAGGGGTTGGTAAAGAGTCCGTAATGTTGGATTAGGTCTGATTCGGCCGCTTGCTCTCCCTGTCCGAAGATGTCCTCTGAACGGTGTATTCGCAGGTCCTGGCTGCTCGCCAGTACCCTTGTCGGTATGACAGTTGAACAGCCGGACGCTCAGCAGTCCGCCGACCACGCTCCCGCGACGATGGGGAGTCTCATTCTTGCGGTGGTCATCTACTCGGTCGCGCGCATCGGCCTCGTCGTCGTGCTCGCCCTCGCCGTCTACTTCGGCGGGCAGGCGTTCGGGGTCACGGTTCCGCCGCTCGTCGCCGCCGTCTTCGGTGTGCTGATCGCTCTGCCGCTCAGCCTCGTGATCTTCAAGTCGCTGCGGCTGCGGGTGAACGACCAGATCGCGCAGATCGACGCCAAGCGTTCGGCGCAGCGCGACGACCTGCAGGCGCGCCTGCGCGGCGAGGACTGACCGTGACGAGCCGGATGGTGGAGCACGCCGTCGACCGCGACTGGTCGAGCCGGGCGGTTCGGCTCATCGAGGCGGACGCCCGTCGCAGTGCGGACACGCACCTGCTGAAGGTCGACCTGCCCGACTGGGCCTCTCGCGGCGACGGCATCGACCTGTACCTCAAGGACGAGTCGACGCACCCCACCGGTTCGCTGAAGCATCGGCTGGCGCGGTCGTTGTTCCTGTACGGCCTCTGCAACGGATGGATTCGCAAGGACACTACGGTCATCGAGGCGTCGTCGGGGTCGACGGCCGTCTCCGAGGCCTACTTCGCGAAGCTGATCGGCGTCTCGTTCATCGCGGTGATGGTGTCGGGGACGTCGCCTGCCAAGACTCGGCTCATCGAGGCCCAGGGCGGCGTCTGCCACTTCGTGGACTCTCCGTCCGAGATCTACACCGTCGCGCAGCAGCTCGAAACAGAACTGGGCGGCCACTTCATCGACCAGTTCACGATGGCCGAACGCGCCACCGACTGGCGCGGGAACAACAACATCGCCGAGTCCGTCTTCGAGCAGATGGAGGCCGAACGGCATCCGGTCCCGGAGTGGATCGTCGTCGGCGCGGGCACCGGCGGCACGTCGGCGACCTTCGGCCGATACATCCGGTACCGGCAGCATCCGACTCGGCTCGCCGTCGTCGACGTCGAGAACTCCGTCTTCCTGCCCGCCTACCGGACCGGTGACGGGACCCTGACCTCCCAGACCGCGTCGCGCATCGAGGGCATCGGACGGCCGCGCGTGGAGCCGTCGTTCGTGTCCCAGGTGATCGACGCGATGGTGCCCGTCCCCGACGCCGCATCGGTCGCGGCGATGCGCTTCCTGTCGCAGCGGATCGGTCGTCGTGTCGGGGGCTCCACCGGAACCAATTTCTGGGGCGTCTGCACGGTGATCGCCGACATGCTCGAACGCGGCCGCGGCGGCAGTGTCGTGTCGCTGCTGTGTGACAGCGGCAACCGCTACGACCACACCTACTTCAACGACGACTGGGTGGCCGAGCAGAAGCTCGACCTGGCGCCGCACACCGCGGCGCTGGAGAACTTCTTCGCCACCGGCGTCTGGCCGGAGTAGACCCGGTAGCGTTCGAACAGAGGAAGCGGCGCCGGCCGCGGAGGGGGAGCAGCGTGGCCGTCGTCGAAGCGTCGAACCTGGTGCGCGAGTACCGCATGGGAACCGAGACGGTCCGCGCGCTCGACGGTGCGTCCCTGACCCTGGACGGCGGACAGTTCGTGTCCGTGGTCGGTCCTTCGGGCGCAGGCAAGTCGACGCTGCTCCACATCATCGGGGCTCTCGACACCCCCACCTCCGGCACGATCCGGGTCGACGGCACCGACCTCACCGCCCTCGGAGACGACGAGGCCTCCGAGTTCCGTCGCAACCGCGTCGGCTTCATCTTCCAGTTCTTCAACCTGGTCCCGACCCTGACCGCATGGGAGAACGTGGCACTGCCGATGCTGCTCGACTCCCGCTCGTTCACGAAGGCCAAACCGCGCGCCGTCGAACTCCTGGAACGCGTCGGGCTCGGCGCTCGCGTCGACCACCGACCGGCGGAACTGTCCGGCGGTCAGATGCAGCGCGTCGCGATCGCGCGGTCGCTGATCATGGGACCCAAGATCCTCCTCGCCGACGAGCCGACCGGCAACCTCGACTCCAAGACCGGTGCCGACGTCCTCGAACTGCTGGCCGAGGTGGCGCACGACGAACCCGACCGACTGGTGCTCATGGTGACGCACGACAACAACGCCGCCGCCGTCTGCGATCGCATCGTGACCGTGCGCGACGGCAGGATCGACGAGCGGGACGCGTGAGATGCGCGCTCTCCTCGCCGGACTGACGCGCGTCCGCATCCTCAACCTCCGCGAACTCAGCAGTCACAAGCTCCGCGTCGTCACCTCCCTCGCAGTGGTGCTCGTGTCCTCGGCGCTGCTCGTCGCCGTCCTCGGCACCTACGGGTCGATGTCCGAATCGGTCCGCCAGTTCAATGCGGCCCTGTCCGGCGACGCGACCGTCGAAGTCGCGGGAATCACCGACTCCGGCGTCGACGCAGACCTCACCGGACAGCTCCGCCGCGAGACTCCCGGCGCCAAGGCCGTCGTCCCCCTGGTCCGCAGCACCGTCGTGATCGGCGGCCATCCCGCCGTCCTGCTCGGCTCCGACATGTACGTGACATCGCTGTCGAGCGACCTCCGCAGCGCCGTCGACGCCTCCGGTGACGGACTCGACACCGGCGGGCTCGACGACGGCGTCATCGTCGGTGCCGCCACCGGCCTCCGCGAGGGTCAGAGCACCACCATCTCCGGTGTCGACGTCACCGTGCTTCGCGTGGTACCCGACAGTCGGGCTCGCATGCTCAACGGCGGGAATTTCGTCTTCGCCTACCTCGGCCTCGCCCAGCGGCTCACCGGACTCGACCACGCCGTCGACTCCATCCTCATCGTCCCGAAGCCCGGAGTCTCCCAACCGGACCTGCGCGGTCAGGTCGCGAAGGTCGTCGGCGGGCAGGCAAGCGTCGTCGACCCCGCCTTCCGCGTGAAGCAAGTCGAAGTCGCCAACTCTGTCACCCACGACTCCACCCTCCTCGTCGCCATGGTGTCCCTGGTCATCGCGGCCTTCCTCGTCTTCAACACCATGAACATGGCCGTCGCCTCCCGCCGGCAGTCCCTCGCCATGCTCCGCGCGCTCGGTGCCCGACGCCGCCACCTCGTCGGCGACCTCCTCGCCGAATCCGCAGTCCTCGGACTCATCGGGGGAGTGCTCGGCGTGCCCCTCGGCATCCTCGCCGGCCGGTGGATCATCGGTCGCCTTCCCGACGCGTCCGAATCCGTCGGCGTCGTCATCGACTACCACCTGCCCGCCTACGCTCCCGTCGTCGCGATCGCCGCCTGCATCGTCGCCTGCATCGGAGCGACGACCCTCGCCGCCCGATCCGTCTTCGCCGTCGCCCCCGTCGAAGCCATGGTCCCCGGAGAGGCGTCCGACGCCGAACCACCCGCCACCGGCCTCCTCATAGCAAGCGGCGTTGCAGGCGCCGCCCTCCTCGGCGCCGCCTGGATCACCGCCGAAACCATTGAGGGTCGGGCCGCGATCCTCGCAGGCGCGATCTACTCCATCGGCGGCCTCCTCCTCTGCTTCGCCATCATGACGCCCCTCGTCCGCGGCGTCTCCGGACTAGCCGGACGCTGGCGCGGTCCCGGCCGGCTCGCCGCCGTCAACACCGAACGCGCACCCCGACGCGTCTGGGCCACCGTCATGACCGTCGCCGTCGCCATCGCCGTCGGCGTCGGCATCTCCGGATCTCTGAACAACCTCGTCGGGTCCATCTCCGGCTCCCTCGACGGCCTCGCCGAACCCGACTTCTACGTCTCCTCTCGCACCGCCGAAGCGATTCCGCTCGGACCCGCCCTCGACCCCGAGATCGAACGAGAGGTGCGCGCCCTGCCCGACGTGAAGACCGTCGTCGGCGGCCAATGGGCGTCGGTCAACATCGGTGACGCCAAGGTGCTGATCCAGGGACTCGTCCCCGGCGCCTCCGCCCCCTTCATCAAGAAGGCGTCCGACGACGCCGTCCGCCAGACCCTCGACGGCGACGGCGTCCTGCTCTCCAACGTCCTCGCCCGCATGCTCGACGTGTCCGTCGGCGACACCATCCGCCTCGCGAGTCCCACCGGCTACCACCAACTCGTCGTCCGCGACACCGTCGACTACGTCGCCATCGACTCCGGCGTCGGCGCCGTCTCCAACACCCTCCTGCACGAATGGTTCCGGCGAGACGGCGACACCTACCTCCAAGTGACCCTCCGGCCCGGCGCCGACCACGAGAGGGTGCGCGCGCAACTCACCGCCATCGCCGACCGCCACCCCGGCCTCGGCAACCGACCCGTCAACGTCTACACCGGCCCCGAAGCCCTGGCCGCCACCCAGAAGAGCGCCGAACAGGCCGGCGCCTTCACCGTCGCCATCCAGTGGATCGTCGCCGGCGCCGCCGCCATCGCCCTCCTCAACACCCTCCTGCTCTCCGTCCTCGAACGCAGCCGCGAACTGGCCGTCCTCCGCGCCATGGGGGCTTCCCGCCGCTTCATCACCCGCATGGTCCTCAGCGAAGCGGCGGCCATCGCCCTCGTCGGCGCCGTCGTCGGCCTCATCCTCGGCAGCGGACTGCACCTGCTCGCGGATCGGATACTGAGCCAGACGACGTCGATCGACATCTCTTATTCGCCGGTGCTTTCGGCTGTCGGCTACGTTGCCGTGCCCGTTGTTCTCTGTCTGGTCGGTGCGTTCGTTCCTGCTGTTCGTGCTTCTCGGTTGAACATCTCTTCTCAGTTGACTGCTGAGTGAGTGTGCGCTCATCGCATAGACGTTGAACGCCCGGGAGCGCTGGGTCGAGGCCGGGATTGTTTCCGCTCCGCAGTCCTCGCTCCTCGGCTAGCGCCTCGTCCCTGCGGAGAGGTCGCGGTAAACAATCCCGGCCTCGACCCAGCGCTGCCTGGTCACGCTGTTTCGTGGGTGTTCTTGTCTTAGCGTCTTTTGTCTGCCGGGAGCGTCAGGTGCGTCGGGTCGTCGGTGCGGGGGCTCATCGGTGATCGATCTTTTTAGGTGTGAGGGTTCCAGCGTGTTCTTGCGTTGGGCACGTGTCAATAATTCTTGACAGTCAGTGATCGTCAAGATAAATTGACAGCATGCATGAACGAGATGAGCTTGTGGACGACGGCGATTCGATGGCCACCGCCGCGGTCAGTGATGACCCGGGGGTCGGATTGGGCGTCGTTCGGGCTTTGCGGACTCTCGCCGACCGGCTCGAGGACATTCATGTGGCTTCGGCGAGGTCGCAGGGATGGAGCTGGCAGGCGATCGCCGATGTCCTCCAAGTCAGCCGTCAAGCCGTGCATCAGAAACATTCCTATCGAGAGGCCGCGCAAGCGGCCGGAGAGGACGGCAACGATGTTTGACCGTTTCAACTCAGACGCACGCGCCGTGATGATGTTCGCGACGCAAGAAGCCAAAGACCTCGGCCACCCGGAGCTCGGGACCGACCACCTGATCCTCGGCATGCTGTGCAACGCGCGCAGCCCGCTGTTCGCGGTCCTCGCCGACCAGGGGCTCGCCCTGACGGCGGCCCGCGAAGCGGTGAAGGCCACCCACGGCGACACCGCCGACGACGTCCGCGACCGCTACGAGGAAGACCGAGAAGCCCTGCGCAGCATCGGCATCGACCTCGACAAGATGCGCGACGCCGTCGGCGACCGCTTCGGCGAAGACCTCGCCGACGGCTGGGGACGACGTCCCGAGCGGGGCCGTCGCGGCGGACCCCACCGCGGTCGCCCGCATGGCGGACCGGGCGGATGGGGAGGGGCCGGCATGCAGATGCAGTTCGGACCCGACGGTGTCTGGTTCGGGCCGATGGATGGCGGTCGCGGCCGCCGCGGTCCGCGTGGACGAGGCCGCGGGCGGATGACCGACGCCGCCCGCGACGCGATCCGCAGCACCGTGATGTCGGCGCGTGCCGCCGGCGATCGCGACCTCAGCGTCGAACGGGCGCTGCTCGCCATCCTCGACGGCGGCGACCCGGCGGCCGTCGCGGTCGTCGAAACGGCGACCACCGTCGAGAAGCTCCGCGACGCGGTCCGCGCCCTCCTGCCGGAGGCTGCGGTCGGCTAGGCAGATAAACAACAGTGTTCCCTGTTACCAACCCGTGGTAACAGGGAACACTGTTGTCTCGTGAGGTGAGCGCCTACGCGAACGCCAGTCCCACCGCGGTCGCGACCGACCACACCAGCATCGCCATGCCGGTCAGCGCGAGGACCGGGATCAGACCGCGCCCCTGAGTGCCGCCGAGAATGATCTTCACCGGCTTCGCCAGCGGGATCACCGCGATCAGACCGGCGGCCGCCGCAGGTGCGATGATGGCCAGTACGACGCTGACGACCACCGGGACCGCGCACATCAGCACGTAGAAGATGCGGGTGTTCCGGTCGCCAAGACGCACGGCGAGGGTGATCTTGCCCGACTCTGCGTCGGTGGGGATGTCGCGCAGATTGTTCGCGATCAGCACTCCGCTCGAGAGGCTGCCGACCGCGACCGCGCAGCCGACGCCGACCCAGTCGATCGCATCCGCGGCGACGAACTGGGTGCCGAGGACGGCGACGAGTCCGAAGAACACGAACACGGCGATCTCACCGAAGCCCAGGTACCCGTACGGTCGCTTTCCGCCCGTGTAGAACCAGGCGCCCGCGATGCACACCGCGCCGACCAGGACCAGCCACCAGGCGGTCGCGATCGCCAAGACCAGGCCGCACACCGCACCGACGCCGAGGGAGGCGAACGCCGCGACCTTCACCGCTTGCGGGCTCGCAGCGCCCGAACCGACGAGGCGCAGGGGACCCACGCGGTCGTCGTCGGTGCCCCGCACGCCGTCGGAGTAGTCGTTCGCGAAGTTCACGCCGACGATCAACGCCAACGCGACGACGAGCGCCAAGGCGACCTTCCACCAGCACACGTCGCCCAGGTGCAGGGCGGCGCCGGTTCCGGCGATCACCGGAGCGATCGCATTGGGTAGGGTGCGCGGACGAGCGCCTTCGATCCACTGACTCACGGTTGCCACCGGGCCATTGTTCCATCCCTGGGAACTGTCCCCAGATCTGGTGTCAACTGATCGATTGTCACGGTGATTGGGACTTTTGCGCCGATTCGTCTGTCGCTTGAATGAATCCCACAATGCTGCATTGTGCCTGTTCACGGGGCGGTGCACTCGGTTCACACAGGGGGATCTCTGCTTGAAGCGCAAAATCGCGACGTCGGCCGCGGCGTGTGGACTCTGTCTCGGAATGGTCGCTCCGGTCGCCGTCCCGCCGGCCTTCGCGTCGGCCGCCGCCTACAACATCGCCGACGACGTCGCGTTCGACGGTCCGGGCGTTCCGTCGGACCACGACGTCCTCGGCAACTACGTTCCGGGTGCTGATGGCAACACCCTCGTGGTGGTCGTGCCCGGCACCAACGACGACCGCTCGCCGCGGATCGACGGCCTGATCGCCGGCCGCGGCTCGCTGATCGTGAACTACCCGGAGTCGTTCTAGCCCATCATCGCGGGCAAGTCCGGCACCGTGCTGCCGTTCCTGTCTCCGACCTACGACAAGTCGCGCAGCATCGCCACCGCCAACACCCTCACGGTGATGGAGGCACTGAAGGACGCCGACCAGGTCATCGTCTACACCGGGTTCTCACAGGGCTCGGACGCTCTCGGCAACGCCGCCGAGCAGGCGAGCAAGGACGGCCTCCTCGGTGACAACGTGACGATCCTGCTGGTCTCCGACCCGCGCGGCCCGTGGGGCGTCAAGTCGAAGCTGGCGAACACGCCGTTCGCGACGCCGCTGCTGTCGCTCATCGGCGTCACCAACGACGACGCGCGCAACCCGGCCGACACCGGTGACACGAAGGTGGTCCACGTGATCGTCCAGGGCGACCCCGTCGCCCACACCCAGTGGGATCCGATGCGCCCGCTGTCGTCGCTCCTGGTCAACGCCGCCGGATTCGTGACCATTCATTCGGGCACCGGCAAGTACACCTACGCGCGCCTGGACAACCTCGAGCACGTGAAGACGCTGCAGAGCGAAGACGGCAACAGCACCTACGAGATCTACGACACGTACCATCCGCTCGCACTGCTCAACGCGATGGTCTTCGAAGCCTTCGGCATCCCAGTGTCCGATGCGCAGATGCAGGCGTGGGATCGGGCTGCCGAAGCCTTCTACCCGACGCAGGAGATCACCGCCGACAACGCGGACCCGAAGGCGAAGGTGACGGAGGTCGAACTCACGCCCGACGCGTCGACGCCTGCTCCGGAAGCCGACGCCGCCACCACGCAGGTCGGCTACACGCCGGGCACCCGCCGCCTGATCGACCAGAACACCGGTGACTGGGCTGAGCCCGCACCGCTCATCGGCGCCACCGAGTCCGACGGGCCGCGCCACCTGGCGCCGGCCACCGACGAAGCAGATGGACCGACGACCACCGTCGACGATCTCGCTCCCGCAGCCCCGGAGGCTCCCGTCGTGGACGGCGGCGCCGAAGACGCCGGAGACGCAGCCCCGCAGACGGTCGCACCAGAGGCACCGGCCGAGAGCGACACGGCCGATGATCCGGTGGAGCTGGAACAGGCTGCCTGATCGATCAACCGAACAACGCGCGTAGGGCCCGGCGATCCACTTTGCGGGCCTTCGTCGTGGGAGCGACTCGACGGCGAAGACGTCGCGCGGGGCGGCATAGCGGTCGACGCCATCGGGCCACGGTTCCGTCCCCGCGTTCGAACCCGCGATCTGTCACCTGACCTGGTGTCATCTGAACGATTGTCACGATCTCGGGGACTTTTCAGGCGGGCCGTCGGCTGCTTCCATGAACGTCACGATGGTGAATGCCGCCTGCCTCCGCAGGTGTGCACTGTGCTCGATGTCTTGGGGGATCGTCAGTCTTGAAACGCGCGCTCGCGAGATCGATCGTCGCCGGTGGAATCTGTGTCGGAGTCGTGGCCCCGATTGCGGCGGCTCCCTGCGGTGCCTCACCCGTTGCAAACCAGATCGCCTACGACGGCCCGGCTGTGGTCTCGAGCCACGACGTCCTCGGCAACTATGTTCCGGGAGCGAACCGCGACACGCTGGTCGTCGTGGTTCCGGGAACCGACGACGACCGATCTCCGAGGATCGACGGACTGGTCGCCGGCCGGGACTCGTTGATCGTCGATTATCCCGAGTCCTTCTGGCCGATCATCTCCGGAAAGTCGGGGCGAGCCCTGCCGTTCCTCGCTCCGACGTACAACCGGTCGCGCACCGTAGCCGCCGACAACACCCTCGCGGTGATGAAAGCCTTGACGGGCTCTGACCGGACGGTCGTGTACACGGGCTACTCACAAGGATCAGACGCGCTCGGGAATGCTGCTGAACAGGGCATGCGGCAGGGACTCCTGCGGGGGAACTCGACGATCCTCCTGGTGTCGGACCCCCGCGGTCCGTGGGGAATCAAGTCCAGAGCGAGCGAGATGCCGAACGTGGCTCCGCTGCTCGCGCCGATGGGCGTGAACGACGACGGCGTACGCGATCCCGCGGCGACCGGCGATGAGAAGGTCGTTCAGGTGATCCTCCAGGGAGATCCGGTCGCGCACGCGCAGTGGGATCCGACGCGGCCTGCCGCCTCGGCTCTCGTCGAGGCGGCAGGGTTCGTGGCGATTCACTCGGGGACCGGCGACACCAGCTATGCACGCCTCGACGAAGTCGATCACGTCAAGACCCTGCGGAGCCGAGACGGCAACACCACGTACGAGGTCTACGACACCTACCATCCGCTGGCACTGGTCCCGGCGATGGCGCTGGAGTCGATCGGGCTCCGAGTTTCCGATCGACAGATGCGCGACTGGGACCGCCGTGCGGAGGCCTTCTATCCGACGCAGGCGATCACCGCTGAGAATGCTGATCCGAAGGTCGAAGTCACAGAGGTCCCGCTCACGCCTGCTGCCCCGCAGACCACGGGGGTCCACGGCCTGATGCCGCGAGCCGATCGCTCGCAGCAGCGTTCGCGCTCGACGCGCCCGGTGGTTCGGGTCGATCAGCCCAGCGATGCGCGCAGCGCTCGACGATCCACTTTGCCGGGTCCTCGTCGTGGCAGCGCGTCGAGGACGAAGACGTCGCGCGGAGCGGCATAGCGGTCGAGCCGGTCGACGACCGCCGCGCGGACGGCCGCCGCGTCCGGGATCGTGTGCCCGGGGCGGGGGACCAGCGCTACGACCACGCGCTCGCCCAGCCGTTCGTCCGGCAACCCGAATACCGCGCAGTCCGCGACGCCGGGGAGTTCGCTGATCACCGCTTCCACCACCTGGGGAATCACGGTGAGTCCGCCCGTCGAGATGGCCTCGTCGGCGCGGCCGACGATCCGCAGCACACCGTCGTCGACGGCTCCGAGGTCGTCGGTCAGGAACCAACCGGGCTCGGCGAACGCCGGATGGTCGGGACGATTCCGGTAGCCCTTGGCGAGCGTCGCGCCGCCCAGAGCCACGCGGCCGACGCCGTCGTCGTTCGGGCCGATGATCCGCACCCGCGCTCCGGGCAGGGGTACGCCGTCGTAGACGCAGCCGCCCGCGGTCTCGCTCATTCCGTACGTCGTGACGATCGGCAGTCCCGCCTCCACAGCCCGCGCCATCAGAGCGGGGCCGGTGGCGGCGCCGCCGACGAGGATCGCGTCGACGTCGGCGAGGGCGGCGGTCGCACTCGGGTCGTCCAGAGACTTCCGCAGCTGCATCGGGACCAGCGAGGTGTAGCGACGGTTGCCGGGCATCGCGTCGAGCAGGGCGGGGAGGCCTGCGGGGTCGAACCCCGCCGCGAGGTCGAGGATCACCGGGTCGTAGCCGGCGGCGAGGGAGCGGAGCATCACCTGCAGCCCGGCGATGTGGTGCGGCGGCATCGCCAGCAGCCAGCTGCCCGGACCGCCGAGGACGCTCGCGGTCGCGTCGATCGACGCGCGCAGTGACGACGCCGTGTGGACGGCGCCCTTCGGGGTTCCGGTGGTGCCGGAGGTCGAGACCACGAGGGCGGCTTCGTCGTCGATCGGTTCGCCGAGCGCGAGCGCTCCGGACAGTCGTGCCACCTCGTTGGGGTCCCCGACGGGGAGGGGGAGATACGCGGCGTCGCCCGCCAGCAGAGCGAGCAGATCCCGCCGCGCATGCAGCGCGGCGGGATCTGCCGAGAGTTCAAGCGGTCGAAGGACTCGCAGAGTCACTCCTCAGAATCGTCGTCGATGTGGTCGCCAGGGTCGTTCTTCGGGGCCAGCGGGGCGTCGTCGAACGGCCATTTGGCCGACTCCAACGTATCCCTCACCCGGTCGATGTCCTCCTGGCGGGGCAGTTCCTGCGTCACCTTGGAGATCTCGACGCCGACGTCGATCCGGTCGATGCTGTCCCGTTCGGAGGTCGATACCAGTTCGGTCGCGACCTTCGCGATCTCCTCTTCGGTCAGCTGCCTGCGCAGCAGCGCGAACAGCGGGAGGTAGTCGCCCTGCGGAACCCCCTCCGGATATCCCGCGCGGAGCCAGCGGACCACACCGCTCAGGAAGGTGGGACGATCCATGGCCTCGCGCTACTCCGAGACCTTGACGTGATCGGTCAGCGGCCAGCCAGCGGCGGCCAGACGTGCGGAGACCTGACGGATCGCATCCTCGGACGGGGACTGCTCGGTGACCGCGTGGATCGCGTCGCGGATCCGTTCGGGGGTGGCGGGGGTGTCGGTGCCGTGCTCCAGGGCCAGGCCCAGCACGACGTCGGTGATCTCGGATTCAGACAGGAGCGGAGTCAGCAGCGCAAGCAGCGGCGGGTAATCGGAGGCCGGGATCCCCTCGGGGTAGCCGGCGCGGATCCACTTGATGACGTTGTCGAACAGCGATGGTGCCATGGTATTTCTCGGTGCCTTTCAGACCCGGGAGAAGGACCCGGAGGGCCTACTTGTAAGCGAAGTCGGGGAAGACCCGGAGGTCCAGGTAGTAGTCGAGGGTCTGGCGGGTGACCCACAGGATGCCGAAGAGGATGACGACGGCGGTCAACGCGAAGATCGCGTAGCCGAGGACGCGGAAGGTCGGGTTGGCGGGCTTGCCGAGGTCGCCGTGGCCGATGGCCTCCAGACGCATGCCGACGGCGAACAGGGCGGGGAGTCCTGCGCCCAGGAGAAGTCCTACCGCGAGGACCTTGGTGATGGCGGAGACGATGTCCATGAGAGTTCTTGTCCTTCTCGCGGGTGCGGATCAGGCCTGAGCGGCCGGGTCGGCGGCCGGAACGGGCGAGTTGGTCTCGTCGTCCCAGTCGGCGTTGACGTTGCTGTGGTCGACCTTCTGCTGCTGTGCGCGCCAGTACATGTAGCCGGACAGCGCGGACAGGATCAAGAAGATGACGATGGCGCCTGCGGCACCGCCGATGATGTTGGCGAGCCAGAAGCACAGGGCGCCGACGAGGGCGGCGGCGGGGAGCGTGGTGACCCAGGCGATGGCCATGCGGCCCGCGACGCCCCAGCGGACCTCCGCGCCCTTCTTGCCGAGGCCGGTACCGAGGATCGAACCGGTGGCGACGTGGGTGGTCGAGAGCGCCATGCCGGCGACCGACGAGGTCAGGATGATCGCGGCCGACGAGGCTTCGGCGGCCATGCCCTGAGGGGCCTTGATCTCGACGAGGCCCTTGCCCAGGGTGCGGATGATGCGCCAGCCGCCGAGCCAGGTACCGAGGGCGATGGCGCCCGCGCAGAGGAAGACCACCCAGAAGGGGAGACCGTGAGCGACGCTGCCCGCGTCGAGGTGGCCGGTGGCGATCAGCGCCAGGGCGATGACGCCCATCGTCTTCTGCGCGTCACCCGTGCCGTGCGCCAGCGAGACCAGCGAGGCCGAGGCGATCTGACCGTTCTTGAAGCCCTTCTCCTTCTTCATCTCCGACATGCCGTTGGTGATGGCGTAGATGAGCAGAGTGCCGAAGGCGGCGACGACGCAGGCGATGACCGGGGCGAAGAGAGCCGGGACGATGATCTTCGCGAGGATGCCGTGCCAGTTGATGCCCGAGGTGCCGATGGCCGCGAGACCCGAACCGATCAGGCCGCCGAAGAGGGCGTGCGAGGAGCTCGACGGCAGACCGAACAGCCACGTGAAGAGGTTCCACAGGATGGCGCCGATGAGGCCCGCGAAGATGATGATCAACGCCTTGTTGGCGTCGAGGCCCTGGACCAGTTCACCCTTCATGTCGCCGGACGTCTCCTGAATCTTCAGGACGTCCTTGGTGATGGTTGCGGCCACCTCGACCGACAGGAACGCACCCACCAGGTTCAAGATCGCGGCCAGTCCTACAGCCACCTTGGGCTTCAGCGCACCGGTGGCGATCGAGGTCGCCATGGCGTTTCCGGTGTCGTGGAAGCCATTGGTGAAGTCGAAGCCTAATGCTGTGACGATCAGCAATACGAGGATGAGCATCTCTGCGGTCATGCGATAACTATGACGGTCGATCGGTATTGCTCGTCAACTCGATGCAACCTCGCCATTATCGCTCTGACCTGGGAGTTTGATGAGCACTCGGCCAAGTTAACGGAATGTTCACCCATTGGTGGAGTGGCCGATACCGAGCGTTGATCGATGCGTTGGGGTGCTAGATGACGCGCAGGTGAAGCTCAGGTGAATCAGCGCGGCGAAATGTGTGCTGGGCAGCATTCGACGGCTGGTGAGACGTGACTGGACGCGACCCCGGGCGGCGTGTGCCAAAATCAGCCCATGACGCAGATGACGCTGGGAATGCCGATCAACTATGCGGGCGATTTCCGCGAGACCATCGATAACCTCCGCGACTTCGAGGGGGTGGGCGTGCGTCGCGTGACGGTCCCCGAGGCGTACAGCTTCGACGCCGTCAGCCAGCTCGGCTACATCGCCGCGCGCACGGAGACCATGGAGCTGCAGACCGGCATCCTGCCGATGTACTCGCGGACCCCGACCAACCTGGCGATGACCGCCGCAGGCCTCGACTACATCAGCGGTGGTCGTGCGGTGCTGGGCATCGGCGCGTCCGGTCCGCAGGTGATCGAGGGCTTCCACGGCGTCAAGTACGACTTCCCGCTCGGGCGGGCGCGCGAGAACGCCGAGATCTGCCGCAAGGTGTGGCGCCGCGAGCGCGTCGAGTATCGCGGCAAGCGCTATCAGCTGCCGCTGACCAAGGAGGACGGCGGCAGCGGTCTCGGCAAGGCGCTCAAGATCATCAACCATCCCGTCCGCGACCGCATCCCGATGCTGCTCGCCGCGATCGGCCCCAAGAACGTCGCCCTCGCCGCCGAGCTCTTCGAGGAACTCCAGCCGTTCCTCTACCACCCCGATCACGTCGCCGCGGCGTTCGGCGAGCCGCTCGCGGAGGGCAAGGCCAAGCGCGATCCGTCGCTGCCCGATCTCCGGATCGTCATTCAGGCCAGCGCGCTGATCACCGAGGACGCCGACCAGATCGCCGCCGCGCAGAACGCCGTCCGCCACCACAGCGCGCTCTACATCGGCGGCATGGGCGCCCGCGGCAAGAACTTCTACAACTCCCTGGTCCAGCGATACGGATACGTCGACGAGGCCAAGCTGATCCAGGACCTCTACCTCGACGGCCGCAAGGACGAGGCCGCCGCCGCCGTGCCGCAGGAACTGATCGAGGCCATGAGCCTCATCGGTCCGAAGTCCGCGGTCGCCGAGCAGGTGGAGCGCTTCCGCGACAGCGGTGTCGGCGTGCTCCTGGCCTCGCCCGCGGCCTGGACCCATGAGCAGCGTGTCGAGGACATGCGGGTGCTCGCGGAGATGATCGGGTAGGCACCGACGGTTCGATCGGTGTGAAGAGACCTCGCTGTCGGAGGGCGACGTGGCTTGTCGCCTTCGGCAGTGTGTTGTTCCTTGTCGTGTCTGTGGGGCCGGTGGGCTACGTCCTCTTCTCGCGAGGCCACTCCGACGCAGTCGGCAGTGCTGATGTGGTCGTGGTTCTCGGCGGCGAGCACGACGGCCGCGAATACTACGGACTCGAACTTGCGCGGACGCTGGGTGCCAAGGGCGTTCTCCTGTCTGATCCCTATGGTGCAGGAGATCCGGTGATGGACACCGTCTGTCGCGCGGACGTTCCGGGAATCGATGTGGAGTGCTTCGTCCCGGACCCTTCGACGACGCAAGGGGAGGCTGCGCACGTCTCCCGCGTGATCCGTGGACGGGGATGGCGTCGAGTCGTCGTCGTGACGTGGGACTACCACGTGGATCGTGCGCGTTACGTCTTCCGGCGGTGTGTGAACGGTGATGTCAGCGTGGTCGCCGTCCCCGGTGGACATCCCGGGTACACGCTGGTCGACTGGTACCTCGTCAGCGCTCGCCAGTTGTTCGGGATGGCAAAGGCGGCGGTCACCGGATGCTGATACGGAGATGTTCCGTTTGCGAATAATAGGTGTCGTCCAGTCGGTCCAATCCCGGAAACCGGTCATAGATTTGTGTAACAGGTCACCTTTTAATTCGAGATAACTCTGGTGAGTCCGGGACAACCCGGTTTACGACCTCGCTGCGCTCTCTGGGGAGCGGGTCGGTTTTTCCTGGGGGTGTGCAATTGGACCGCGAATCCACAAGCGGAGGCAGTCGTTCGACTGCGTCGGCGACATCGTCGGATCATCACCCGCTGTGCTCCGGTGGCGTGGGGTCTGCGGTCGCACTCGGCCGTGCCTCCTCTGATCGGGGTGGACGACGCCTCGCTGCGGTCGACGAATCGGCTGACTTCTCTCGGGTGGCCGAAGCCGCCGCCCGGCGTCGAAGCTGGATCGACTGGTATGCGCGAGGCGTTCGAATCGGTGATGTCACCGTCCTGGTCGCAGTGATCGTCGTCATGATGACTGTGCATCTCGGGCCGGCGGCTCTGGTCGAAGGGTGGAACGTCGATTTCTGGTATTCGCCGAAAGTCGGCGTTGCACTCGGCGTGGTCTGGGTGATCTGCCTCCATTCCGCCCAGAGTTACGATCGGCGCGAGCTCGGCGTCGGGCACGATGAGTACACGGCCGTGTTGAAGGCATCGGTATCGGCATTCGGTGTCGTCGCGGCGGCGACGCTGGTGTTCGGTGCGAATCCGCCCAGGCTGTTGATCGGCGAAGTGCTGGTGGCCGGAACGGCGGCTCTGGTCCTTGGGCGCTGGCTGTGGCGTCAGTACGTCGTGAGGGTCCGCGACTCGGGTCGATGGCTGCACCGGGTGCTCCTCGTCAGTGACGCCGCATCGGCACGCGGGATTGTGGCCAGGTCGTTCCGCACGCCGGAGGCGGGATACGAGATCGTCGCGGTGTGCGTGCCGACCGCTGCCGCATCCGCGTCCACGCTCGACGTGGGCGGGCGCTCGGTGCCGATCGTCGAGGACCTTTCGAGAATCGGCGCGCACATCGACAGGTTCGATGTCGACGTCGTCGGTGTCATGAACACCTCGGACCTCGGGATCAAAAGCGTCCGCGAACTGTCATGGATGGTCGAGGACCGCAACGTCGACCTTCTGGTCGCACCGTCGGCGATCGATGTCGGAGTACCGCGGGTGGTCGTGAGGCCGCTGGCCGGGATGTCGGTGCTGCAAGTCGATTCGCCGCAGTATCGAGGGGCGAATCGCGTGCTCAAAGCAACGTTCGACCGCCTCGGTGCACTGGTTCTGATCCTCGTGTGCAGCCCGGTGATGCTGGTTTCGGCCATCGCCATCAAATGCTCTTCGCGCGGGCCGGTGTTCTATCGTGCGGAGCGCGTCGGAGCCGCGAACCGCGGTTTCACGATGTGGAAGTTCCGCACGATGATCGACGGTGCCGATGCGATGAGACCGAGCCTGCAGAGCGTGAACGACGGCAACGAGGTCTTGTTCAAGATGCACGACGATCCTCGCGTGACGAAGGTCGGTCGTTTTCTACGGCGATACAGCCTCGACGAACTGCCACAACTGTTCAATGTGGTCGGCGGATCGATGAGCCTCGTCGGACCGCGCCCCCCGTTGCGGGAAGAAGTGGACCGGTACGACGCGGTCGTCACTCGGCGGCTGTTGGTCAGGCCCGGGATGACGGGTCTGTGGCAGGTCTCGGGTCGCAGCGATCTCGACTGGCAGCGTTCGGTTCAACTCGATCTGTCGTATGTCGAGAACTGGTCGTTGGCAATGGACGGGGTCATCCTCCTGCGCACCTTGCGCGCGGTGATCGCGCCGACCGGGGCGTATTGATCGAGAGGGGATGGCCGACCGGAATCGGCTACTCGGGGCGGATCCGACGAAGCATCAGAGCAGACTGCTTGGGGGAGTAGTCGTAGCGAAGGACTCCGAAGCAGTTCTCGCGCCAGGAGGCATCGGTGCCCATGTCCCGGATCATGTAGATCAGCAGCGGGCCGTAGACGAACGGCATCCGGCCCGCCGTCTGGATCGCGTCCTCCAGGATCGCGGACTGCTGGGCCTCGGTCATCGCGTCGCCGCTGCTTCCTGTCGGGACACCGAACTCCGTGAGCCAGATCCCCTTCTTCTCATCGCCGTTTGCGACCATGATCCGTCGAACATCGGACACACTGTCCCAGTTGCCGTTCGGATCGTTCTGCGGTGTGAACGGGAAGGTGTACGGATGCATGGCGACGCCTTCGAAATACGGTGCCATTCCGAGTCGGTACAGACGGTTCACAAATGTCGTGGGGGCGATCGTGACAGCGGTGTCGTTGGCCGCCGCAGTGCCCGCTGTCAGCACGATCGCGTCCGGTCGAACCGCATGAATCGCGATGTGCGCCGCCTTGAGCAGTGGTGCATACAGGTCGACGTCCGGCGCAGGGACGAAGAAGATGGGAATGTTCGGCTCGTTCCAAATCTCCCACACCCTGATCGTCGCTCGGTATCGATCCGCGGCGGCACCGCTGAACGACCCGAACGCGTCGGGACGATTCGGCCGACTGCCCAGCGCATCACCGGCATTCGGGTCGGAGGCCCAACGGGGTGCGGCGGTGAGCAGACCGACGACCTGAAGTCCGTGGCGGGTGGCCGCCGCCACGACACGGTCCACCGCGGACCAGTCCTGTTGTCCCGGAACGGGTTCGATGGTCCGCCAGTTCATCTCCACGCGGATCCAGGTGCCGCCGAGCGATCGCATGGCGTCGAAGTCGTGATCGAGCGTCACGGTGTCCTTGTCGAGCAGGCTGTAGCCCTCGGCGAAGCCGATCGCCTTCGCGTTGATCGGAGACGCAGCGGTGCCTGAGTCGACGGTGGACGGAGAAGACTTCGTCGACACCGCCTGCACCGCGATGACGACCAGGAGGACGGACAGCAGAATGCCGGCCACCCGTCTCGAAGTCGCATGTCTCCGGACTCTCACCACGTCGATCCTAGAGGCGGGTCGGGGCAGCGCGAACGCGTGTCGACCGCCCCCAGCGCATCGCCGGTTGCTCGACGAGACGGAAGGTGATGGTGGCGAGCAGCAGAGTGACCACGAAGACCGCTGCGAATGCTGTGGCGAGACCACTCGGGGTGTGGGGGATCGTGACCGTTCGGGTGACGATGATGAGGACGGGGTAGTGCCACAGGTACACGGACAGCGTCGGTTCGGTCAGCCACGTCAGGCTTCGGTCGAAACTCGCCATGACCGTTTGCGATCGTTGAGATCGTCCTGGCAGGACCAGGATGAGGATGAGGGCTGCGGACGGAATCGCCGACACGTTTCCGAGCAGGTTGGGAGCGACGGCGTACGACAGAATCGCTGCTGCGAAACCGGCGATGATCAGGAACCCGAGGAGACGATCGGACGGGCGTGGCGCCTCGGGGTTCCACTTGACCGTCGCGAACAGGACTGCTGCGAACATGCCGAGGGCGAACTGGGTCGCCACAGCCGGAAAGCTGTGTGAGACGACGGCGGACCACGTCGGCCCCCACGCCCGATACTCCGCGGTGCCGACGCCGCGGTGAATCAGGACGAGCGACCAGACGGTGCCCACCAGTCCGATCACGAGGACGACTGCGGGCATGCGGAGCGCTGCACGGATCCCGGGGCGGGGGAAGGGCAGACATGCGACGAGGGCGGGGAGTAGAAGGTAGAAGGTCACTTCGGCGGTCAGCGACCATGCCGGGTTGAGGCCCGTCTGCATGGTGCTCGGAAAGAGGCTCTGCGTGAGGGTGAACTGGGTGACGAGATGCCACGCGTCACGATCGGTCCCTGTTCCGGGGATGCCTCCGCCGTACCCCGGTAGCCCGTTCTCCGCAGACAGGACCGGATTCCGGGTGAAGACCGCGTGCATCGCGAAGTTCGCCAGGGCCAGGATCACGACGTAGGCGGGGAACACTCGGCGCAGTCGCTGACCGAGGTAGCGGCGCGCACTCGGTCTCGGGCGGTGGCCGAGGAGATGCTCCGCGAACGGCAGATAGATGAGGAAGCCGGATAGGACGAAGAAGAACGTCAGTGCCTGGCCGAGCAGATCGATGTGCCCGGTGATGATCGCAGGCGGATAGTAGATCGCCGTCACGTGGACGAGGACGACGACGGCCGTCGCGACGGCGCGCAGGCTGTCGAGGGCGGGGAGCCGCCGCGCCGGTCCAGATGTGCTCGGGTGCGTCATCGACTTTCCTGACTGCTCACGGCCGATGGCGTCGGCGAGGTCCGCAGGCGCGGCGCGACGATCACGTATCCGAGGAAGATGCTGAACAGAAGGGTGATCGGCGGGTTGGTCACCACGGGGAAGTCCAGTTGCAGAGCGACGAGTGAGAAGCCGATGAAGCCGGCGCCGACGACTCCCGAACTCGGGGTTCCGCGCCGAAGCAGGCGATACGACCAGACGATGCCGACGATGAGAACCACGCTGAACGCGACCCCGACGACCCATCCCGCGCGATAGGTCGTGAGCAGGGGGGCGTTGGCGACGTAATTGACTTTCCAACCCGCGACTTCGTCGGTGAACTCCGGTGCGCCGAACCCGCGCCCGAACCACCAGTGGCCGCTCATCGACGGCATGAAATTCGTGAGCGCTGCGCCGCGGTCGTCGGAGCCGCGATCTCCGCTGCCGAATGAACCGAACACGCGTTCCCGGACGCTGGTCAGCGCGAGAGAGGCGGCGGTGACGGTGAGCAGTGCGCAGGCGATCCTCGCCCGCGTGATGCGGCTGACGCGGGCGAACATGAGGTACGCCACCACCGCGACGACCAGGGACAGCAGCGCGGATCGGCTCAGGGTGGCAAAGGCTCCGGCGAGGAGAATCGCGGCCATGATCGCCCGCGCGGCACCGCCGAAGAGGACGGGCACGAGAACCAACGCGACCAGTGCGAACAGCCCGGCGAGGTTCGGATCGACGTACGTCCCGGTCAATCGGACGATGTCTCCGCTCACAGACTCGAAGGTCCGTACATGGGTGCCGGTGCTCCCGGTCCGGCCGTAGCCGATCAGTGAGAGAGCGTTCATCGCTCCGGCTCCGGGGTCGAAAGCCATGACCGACAGGGCGAATGCCATGCCGATCGACGCTCCGATCACGAAGGCGCGCCCGAGGGCGCGCAACTCCTCGGCGGACAGGAACCCGAACACGAAGACGACCGACGTCGTGAGAATCCATTTGACGAGTTCGTACTCGGCGCGGCCACCGTTGTCGGTGATGATCGCGCTGGTCACGGTCGTCGCGACGAGGAGCAGGACCGCGACCTCGATTCCGTGGATGTGTCGGGAGGCCCAGGGACGCGAGATCACAATGAACCAGAGGCCGAGAACGACGAAGACGAAGAGCGGAAGAGCCAGTCCCGGCACGACCGCCATCGGCGCGGCGCCGAACACGACCATGAGTACGCGGGCTGCGGCGATGGGCGCGGCGATCGTGCCTGCGATGACGAGGCACACGACGGCTCCGCCGACGATGATCCGCAGAGTCAGGCCCTGATCCGTGCCCGCGGCAACCCCTCCGGCCACCGCGACGGCGGCCGCGATGGGAAGCATGAGGCGATGGCCGGCTCGGGAACCGTGCCAGGCCTGCCGTCGCGCGACGGTCGGTTCCGCGACCGATGGCGGGGCATCGCGCAGCGCCCTCACTCCAGCCACTCGTGAACACTCCTGTGCGGAAGGCGGAGCCTCCAACGATCAGCATTCGCGCCGTAGAGAGAGTCTCCCAGCCGATGCGCGAGCGCAGGCGAGGTCAGGAGTTGTCGGCATTGATTCACGAATGCGTCGCGGTCGTCGTACACCCCGAGGCCGAGGACACTGTCGAGCGAGCCGACGGCGGCGCGCGTTCCGACGACCGGCAGGCCTCGCGCGGCGACGTCGAGGATCTTGACGCGCACACCGCCGCCGGTGCGGATCGGGGCGGCGAGCGCCCGACAGGTCGCGAGTGCGGTGCCGAGATCGTCGACGAAGCCCAGGTCCCGGACGCCGTCCGGGAGGGGAGGCAATGGACGATCGGGGTCGGGTGCTCCGACCAGGACGAGTTCGGCTCCGGCGATGCCGTCTGCGATTGCAGGCCACCATTCGATGAGCAGCTCGGCGGCGTCGGCATTCGGGGCCCATCGGCGGTCGCCCAGGAACAGCAGGCGCGGCGGGGTGTCAGACGGGTCGACGCGGGCCTTCGGGGGAAGCGTCAGGTCGAGCCAGGTGGCCGGGACTCCGTTGGCCCGATAGTCGTCGGTTTCAGCGGACTCGTAACAGCCGACGGATCGAGCACGGCGTGCCACGCGCAGTTCGTCTCGACGAATCCGCGGAGCGTCGATCCGACCGGGGAGTCCTCGTGTCTGCTTCCAGATCTCCACCTCCGACACGGTGGTGCTGACGGTCAGGTGCACCGACGGGTCGTAGCGTTTCGACCGGAGGACGCACTCGGCCATGTAGGAGTGATCCGCGACGAACTGATCGGTGTCGTGGTCGTCGACGGCGCGGGCCAGAGCATCGATGTCGAATCGGGTGTGGAGCAGGCTCCGGTGGCTGAGCACCGAACGGACGAGGAGGGGAAGCGGTTCGGGTTCCGGCTTCGCGACGCGGGTGTGACCGTCTCGCTCCGAGGAGGGAGTCGAGGACAGGCAGATGGCGTCGACCTCGTGTTCCTCCCGTGCGATCTGCATGATCAGTGATGCGAGAGTCATGTCACCGGTCGACTCGGACGACGGGTCCTTGCCGAGAATGAAGGTGGTCCTCATGGCAGAGCCTCCTCTGAGACGGGCGCGGCGACACCGTTCGTCCGGTAGATCGCCGAGAAGTAGACGCCTGCGAGCACGAGCTCGCAGGCGAGTGAAGCGAGTGCGACACCGTACACCCCGAGTATCAAGATCATGGGGTAGAGCGCGGCGATCTGCGCGAGGGCGGCAGCGGTGGTCGCTCGCACCCGGAGCAGATCCCGATGCGATGTGAAGAGGAACATCGTGAAGACGAGGTTCGCAGTTCGGGCCGCGGTGAACAGCGCGAGGATCAAAGCGATGACACCGAGGGCGTGCTGAGCGGTGAACAGCAGGATTCCCGCGCCGAGCGCCGCGATCGCGAAGCCCGTGAACGCCGACAGCCTTCCGATCGACCACAGCGATGGACCGGCGTCGCGTGACCCGTGGGCCTCACGCAGACGGTCGACGTAGGTGTTCGCGAAATTCTGTCCCAGGATCGCGAGCGCCATGGCGGTCACCGATGCCGTCGAGTAGTAGCCGGCCGCGCGCTCGCCGAGGAACCAGCCGACGGCGACGACCGGGGCCTGCAAGTACACCGCTGCCGCGAGCGCCTCAGATGTCAGGAGCCAGAACTCGCGCGGGCCGCCGGGCCGAGCGGGGCGTTGACCGGGGATGAAACGAACACAGAGAACCGCGATCACTCCGTACGGCGCGACGTAGCAGAGGGTCGCGCCCAGAACCGTGGGATCGGGCACCGCGAAGAGGTAACCGACAGCCAGCGCGATGCTCGAGAGTTGACGGACGGTGTCCATCCGCATCGTCACATCCGGCCGGGCCCTGCGGAGATGGGGGCTCTTGAGAGTGTTGAACAGCAGCTCGCCCGCCGCGATGATCGCCGCCGCACCGACCACGTAGGAGAGGCTGATCGCGAGTCCGCCCGCGACCATGACGGCGATCCCGAGAATCGTCCGCGCGGCGCGTTCCCGAGCGAACTCGTCAGGACCGACCCGGACGGAACGGACGAAGAAGGCGTTGTCGAGTGCGGCGTTCGTGATTGCCGCGACCGCAACGGCCATCGCGTAGTGGCCGTAGCCGTCGAACCCGAGCCGGGTGATCATCACCGCGGTCCACACGAGGCCCACTGCGCGCCCGGAGTAGTTCCACATCGACGCGATGGCGGCCCGCCACACGTGTGGACTCAGATTCAGCGGCACTGCGTACCCGCCAGCATCGTCTGCCAGGTCGCGACGAAGGGCTGCGCGCACGCGTGCGGGCTGCGCGACGATCTCAGCGCATCGACCTCAGCCCCGAGCGCGGCCACCGCGCGGTCGTCCGCGATCACCGTGTTCACGTGGTCCGCGAGCGATTCGATGTCGTCGGCTCCGATTGCGCCGCCCTCGGACACGATCTCCGGAAGTGCACCGTCGAGCAGAGCTGCGATCGGGGTGCGGTATGCGTAGGCGCGCGTCGCGGCGCTGGATGCCGCCCAGACCGTGCCGTAGCGGTTCGCCTTCGCATACGGGACGGCGAGCACTCGGATCGACTCGAAGAAGGCGCGCTCGTCGTCGTCGTTGACTTCGCCGAGAATGCGTACGCCCGGCGCCGACGGCAGCCGCTCGGTCCCTCGCCCGGCGACGATGATCTCGATCTCGGGCCGGAGTCTCGCGCGCAGGGTGTCGATGAGATCGAAGCCCTTGCCCTTGTACACGTGTCCGAACAGCCCGACCGCGAGCGGTCGAGATTCCGCGGGGGCGACGGTAGCGCGCGGCGGTACGAGGATCCGGGCGTCGTAAACGTGCGCGTCGGGGAATCGTCGTCGCGTCTGTTCGGCCCCGATCGATGTCAGCGCGAGCATCGTGTGGCGACCCATGACGCGCCGCTGAAGGATGCCGGTCAGTGGGCGGAGCGGATAGTGCACCGCATGGTTCACGACCCGGTGGCGCCCGATGGCTGCGGTCTTCGACGGCCACCAGACGGGTTGGGGTGCATCGTGAATCGTCGCTGACACCAGCGTGTTCCGCGGTAGGGCGGCGATCGCCCAGAACGGAGACAGCGAACCGGCGCTGAGTTCGGTGTGCACGATCACGGGGCCGTCGGCCCGTCGAACGATGTCGCGGATCTCTCGGCAGTGTCGGACGACATCGCGGACGGACTCAGCGCCCTCGGTGTGGATACGGTGGTCGACAACGTCCTTGAACAGCGGACGAACTGCTCCGAGGAAGTCAGTCGCGTAGTCGCCGACACCGCTGCGGCCCTCGACGGGTGCGATGTAGACCAGCGTGGTGGCGCTGAGTTGCGGGGAGGGCATCAGCACAGCACCGGCCTGAACACCGGTCGGTACTCGAGGCTTCCCCGGCGACTGCCGACCGACTTCGCGGGAACACCGACCACGATGTCGCGTTCGGCGACGTCGCCGGTGACCAGTGAGCACGCGCCGACGACCGCACCGACTCCGACCTCGGTGTCCATCAACACCGTTGCTCGGCTCGCGATCCACGCATGGTGTCCGACGGTGATCGGCCCGAGCGATGCTGCGAAGTCGTCGGCGTGGACCAGATGCTTCGCGGTGATCAGGTGAACGTCCGAGGCCAGAACGACCGAGTGCTCGATCTGAATCCCGCCGCGTGCATCCAACAGACAGCGCCCGCCGATCGAACAGTCGTCGCCGATGGACAGGCGATTCGGTGCGAGCACGGTGGTCCCCATCATGATCGACGTGCCCGATCCGATCCGTGCGCCGAATGCTCGAAGGTACCGCTGTCGGACGGTGTGCGACGGAAACCACGTGACGAGCCAGTTGAAGATGCGTTCGCCGAGGTGAACTCTGCGCGGAACCGGGACTCCGTTGAAGTCGGGTCGGTGGATACGGTCCGTCATCAGTTCGCTCCATCCAGGGGCCGGTCGTAGAGACTCAAGTCGTAGTCGACCAGGCGCGCGACGACTTCGTCGAAGGTCACGGTGGCGGTCCAGCCGATCTCGGATGCGATGTGTCGAGGATCGCCGACGAGTGTGCGGGGATCGGACGGCCGTCGTCGGGTGGGATCGGTGACGGTGTGCTCGCCCCAGTCGACGATGCCCGCGGCGCGGAACGCCGCGGCGACGAACTCGGAGAGGGTGTGGCCGACCCCGGTCGCGACGACGAAGTCGTCCGCGGGCTCGTGACGTGCGATCCGTTGCAGGGCATCGACGTAATCCGGAGCCCAGCCCCAGTCTCGTTCGACACCGATGTCTCCCAGACGCAGCGGCTCGCGTGAGCCGTGCGCTATTGCTGCGACGTGCGAAGTGATCTTTCGAGTGACGAACGTGGTCGGTCGCAGAACGGATTCGTGGTTGTACAGGATCGCGTTCGACGCACGCAGACCTCTGGCTCGAAAAGTCTGGACCATCCGGTGCGCGGCGGCCTTGGCGATGCCGTACGGCGATGCCGGTGCGATCGGAGTGCCTTCGTTCTGAGGTGCGGGTGCGTCGCCGAAGATCTCTCCGCTCGATGCGTTGACGAACGCGACGTCCGGAACGATGTCGGCGCACGACTGCAGCAGGTCCACCGTGGTCATGGCGTTCACCCGGAGGCACTGGTCGGGCGCCGCCCAGGAACGTGCGACGGAGGACATCGAGGCCAGGTGAAAGACGTGGGTGGGGCGATGGTCGGCGATCAGTCGTCGGGCAGCATCGGGATCGGTGAGATCGCAGTGCACCCGGGTGAGCCGGGGCTCGTCCGACGGATCGGTTGAGCTGCCGAGATGCGTCGCCACGACGTCCCATTCGCCCGCGTCCAGAAGAGCCCGGGTGAGGAGGGTTCCGTCCTGCCCCTCGGCTCCGGTGACCAGCGCAGTCCTCCGACCTGTCACACAGCCTCCTGTGCGGAGACGTGTGCGTCGAGGTCGCTGCGAACCATCATGCGGATGAGTTCCTCGAACGAGACGCGCGGCTGCCATCCGAGTTGCCTTCTGGCCTTCGACGCGTCGCCGATCAGCTGGTCCACCTCCGCGGGACGGATCAATGCGGGGTCCTGATGCACATACGGGTGCCAGTCGGCGATACCGATCTCCTGGAACGCGACGTCGAGCAGATCTCGGATGGAGTGCGTGACGCCGGTCGCGATCACGTAATCGTCGGCGACGTCCTGTTGAAGCATCAGCCACATCGCCTCGACGTAGTCGCCGGCGAATCCCCAGTCCCGTTGAGCGTCAAGGTTCCCCAGCGCGATGGATGATCGGAGACCGAGGGATATCTCGGCGACGGCGCGGGTCACTTTGCGAGTGACGAATTCCGGCCCGCGCCGCGGTGACTCGTGATTGAAGAGAATTCCTGAACTCGCGTGCATTCCATATGATTCGCGATAATTGATCGTGATGTAATGGCCGAACGTCTTGGCCACGCCGTAAGGGGAACGAGGCCACAGCAGCGTTCCTTCGTGCTGTGGGACCGACTGCACCTTGCCGAACATCTCGGAACTCGACGCCTGGTAGAAGCGGACGCGTTTCTCGGCGTGCTCCTCGTAAAGGCGGATGGCCTCGAGCATGTTCAGGACGCCACGACCGGTGACGTCGCTCGTCATCAGGGCATTGTCCCACGAATAGGCTACGTAGGAGATCGCTCCGAGGTTGTAAACCTCGTCGGGAGCGGCGACAGCGACCGCGCGAACGAGGCTGGAGATGTCGAGCAGGTTTCCGTGGAGCACGGTGACGTACGGGTGCGTCCGGGCCAGGGCCTCGGCCTTGGGATTGTTCTGACCGCGGACCAGTCCGAACACTCGGTACCCGCGAGAGTGCAGGAACTCGCTGAGATAAAGGCCGTCTTGCCCGGTGATCCCGGTGATAAGCGCAGTTTTCACTCGTCGTGCTCCCCCTGTAGAAATGCCGATCTCTGTCAAAATATCGAGGTCGTCCGAGTGGCTGTTAGCAACGTTCGGGCAAATTGGTCTGAACGCATGAATCTGGTCGAGGCGCAGAGGAATCGGTAACGACGATGATGTAGATCTCGACAGTCGAGACGTCGTGGCGACTGCTTCTGTCGCGGCATTCGGGGAGGAATGATTTGGACATTCAGGACTATTTCTCGGTGGTTCGGCGTCGAATTCTGCTGATCGGTGCCGTCGCAGTCCTGGCGACAGCGGTCGCAGGCGTGGTCACGGCGCTCTCGGTGCCGGAGTACCAGGCGACGTCACGCATCTTTGTGCAGACCGCCGGTGGGTCGTCCAGGGCTCCGGAATGTTCGGAACGTAAGGGTTTGACCTGCAAGTTTGTTGCCGTGGGGCCGGTGTGTCGGCTGTGGCGGGAGTGGCTCCTGGGTTTGGATGGAAATCGCCAAAAGACCGTCCAGCCCAGAAGGCCACTCCCGCATGTCATCTTCTCCCGCCGCAAGCACTGTCGCCAACACGACCCGCCTGGAATCTCTGATCTCAGCACTGGGCGGGATGTCTGATCCACGATCGAGGCGGGGCCGCCGATTCGAGCTGGCACCGATGCTCGCGGCGGCCGTGGTCGCGACCCTCGGTGGTGCCCGCTCGTTCGCTGCTCTCGCTCAATCGGTGGCCTCGCTCTCGCCAGCCGAACGCGCGATGCTAGGTCTCGGCGATACGTCACCGGAGGAGTCGACGTGGCGGAAACTGTTCGCGCGCCTCGATACCGATCTCCTCGACGCGATCGTAGGGTCGTGGATGTTCGCGCGCACCACCATCCGCGCCCGCCGGCGGGTGATCGCGATCGACGGTAAAACCGTCCGCGGGGCCCGCACCGATGATGACCGTGCACCACACCTGGTCGCTGGTCTCGATCACCACTTCGGTGTCGTTCTCGGGCAGGTGTGCGCCGATATGAAAAGCAACGAGATCCCTGCTGCCCGAACACTTCTCGCGTCAATAGACCTGTCCGGAACCGTGGTGACCGCCGATGCGATGCACACCCAGACCGCCACCGCCCAAGCGATCCTCGACGGCCACGCCGACTACCTGCTGACCGTGAAGGGAAACATGCCGACGCTGCATGCCTACCTCAAGGACATCGACTGGAAATCCGTGCCCGCCACCTCGAGTGTTCAGACCGGGCACGGGCGGCGTGTTCGGCGGACGATCAAGGTCGTCGACGCACCGAAGTGGATCGAATTCCCCGGCGCCGCGCAGGTCGCGCAGATCCGCCGCACCGCCACCGACCGTAAGACCGCCAAGCGCACCTGCGAAGTCGTTTACATCATCACCTCAGCGCCCTTCACAGACGCGAAACCGGAGACTTTGGCCGAATGGACATGCGGGCACTGGTCTATCGAGAACAAGCTTCACTGGGTCCGCGACGTCTCCTTCGGCGAAGACGCCTCCAAGGTCCGCACCGGACAAGCCCCCAGGGTCATGGCGAGCCTGCGCAACACCGCCATCAGCCTCCTACGCCTGGCCGACGTCACCAACATCGCAGCAGCACTCCGGCACCACCACAAACACGCAGATCAAGCTATGAAACTAGTCCTGACCTGACCCTATGCGAACATTCCGGAGCCCTGGTGGGTCGTCGGTGTCCGATGCCTACCAAGGGAATCTCTTCACCCAGCAGCGGATGGTGAGTTACGAGGCGCTGGCGACGAGTCGTCAAGTCGCGGAGGCCACCGTGCGGACGCTCGGATTGAAGGAGACTGCCGATCAAGTTCGATCACACGTGACCGCGGCGGCTGTGCCCGAGTCGGCGTTGATGGACATCACTGCCACCAGCTCGAATCCGGAGCAGGCGCGCGATGTCGCGAACACGGTGGCGGCTGAGACGGCACGGCTGATCATGAAGATCGAGACCAGTGAACGCGGCGGAAATCCGGCGGCGAGCGCACAGATTCTGGACGGGGCGAAGTTGCCGGCGAACAGCAGTTCGCCGAGACCGGTGAGAAACCTCCTGTTCGGCCTTTCGGCGGGGCTGATCCTCGGAGTCGTCTTTGCATTCCTTCGAGACATCTTCGACCCGAAGGTGCGGGACATTCGCGAGGTGGAACGCGGACTCGGATGCCAGGTCCTCGCCGTCTGCGAACCCGGAACTGCTGACTCCCCAGCTCTGGTCGAAGGCTTCCGTACCGCGGAACGCCTGAGTCGCGGACTGTCGGAGGAGCGCAAGTCCGCGGTCATTCTGACCGGTGTAGGGCGCGAGTCCGATCAGGCTGCAGTTGCGGGTGCGACGGACTTGGCGACCGGGCTGGCGGAATCCGGGCGAACCGTCGTGCTCGTGGAGACCGACCGGAAGATGCCGGGGTTGGCGCCGCACGCCCGCCCGGCCCAGGTCGATCGGTTCGGTAGGCCGAGCGAACTGGTGACGGTTGCGCCGAACATCGGTGCGGTCCAGGCGAACGACGACGTGCCTGCGAGGCTCCTCGCGCGCGCCGCGGCGGTGATCGGGAGGTATTCGAAGGGGTCCGCGGTCGTGGTCGCGTGCGCCCCCGCTTCGAGCAGCGCGGACGTCGTCGAATTGGCGGAGTCGCCTGACGTCTCCGGTGCGATCGTCGCCGTGAGGCTGGGGGTCTCGGAGAGGAAGGACCTCGTCGCTGCCGCTTCGCGGCTCAGTCAGGGGGGCGTCACCGTGATCGGTGCTGTGGTGCAGCGGAAGGGCGGTCTCGAGGCGAGTTCATCGCGCCGCCGATTCGGTCGGACACGGCGATGACCCGGTCCACGAAGCTGGTCACTGTGATCGTCGCGGTACTGAGCCTCGTCGCGTGTGCGCCCGGTTCCGACTATCGGACGCCGCCCGGCTTGACGGTCGTGCCGTCGATCACGGCGCCGACGCGCGCCGACCAGCCGCTTCCCGAGGGGTTTCCGCGCTTGGGGGGCGTCGGCCCCGGTGCGTTGCTGAGTCTCGCGGCGTTCGGTGACATCGACCCGAAGGTGTACGAGACCGGAGCGGATACCTGGCGCATGGTCTACCGGACTGTCGATCCCGACGGACGATCGGTGTCCGCGACCGGCGTCCTGTCGATTCCGGGCGGAACCCCGCCGAAGGGCGGATGGCCGCTGCTCGTCTACACGCACGGGAACACTGGAGTCGACTACGACTGCGGCCCGTCGTTGCGACCCGACCTCGCCAAGCTGGCCTCGACGGTGGGTGCGTGGCTCGACAACGGCTACGCGGTCGTGGTGCCGGACTACCAGGGCATCGGTGGTGACCGGTCGTCGCCGGGCCTGCCGTTCCTCAACGCTCCGGTTCTGGGACAGGACGTCATCAACGCGGTTCGCGCTGTGCGGCGGGCGACACCGGACGTCACGCGACAGTTCGCGATCTTCGGCAGGTCCCTCGGAGCGACGGCTGCGTGGGGCGCGAACGGGGCCATCGGCAGAACCGAATTGGCCAAGGACCTTCTCGGCGTGGTGGCGCTCGTGCCACCCGTTGACCTGACCCAGCTCCCGCAGAGGGCGGCGGCAGGGACTCTGATGCGCGACGAGACTCTCCTCTACTACTTCACGGTCGCGCAGTTGAAGCGGACGGTCCGCCCGACCATCGATCTGGGGGACTACTTCCGGGGAGCTCTGATCAGCAGGGAGGACCTCGCCCGAAAGTGCACCGGGCCACGATCGGCCGAGGCGGCACGACTGCTCCAGGGCGTGGGACCGGGAGAGGTGGTGAAGCCGACCCCGGAGAACGCGGCGCGGATGTCGGAGGCCCTGGCGGCCTTGCGCCCGGAATCAAAGCTGACCGCGCCGATGTACGTCCTGTACGGCGGCCAGGACCACTACGTGGACCCGGCCTCGGTGGCACGGGCGCTCGACCGAGCGTGCGGGGCCGGATCCGTCATCGAGTGGTATCTGCTGCCGCTGGGAGGGCACGAGAACCTCGGTGGCTCGGCATCGACGAACGCAATCGATTGGGTGAGGAGCAGATTCGAGGGTGTGGCGCCGAGAGACTTCTGTCGACGCCCGTCTAAGGCAGCGTCATGACTCGGTGGACGAAGTTCGTGGCGGCAGTCGTTTCGGTGCTCCTCGCGCTGACGGCGTGTCGAGGGGCGGCTGCGGATGACCGCGAGGGTGTGTCCCTTCCCGTCGCGGGCGGCGACGTCGTCTCGGCAGAGAACTTTCCGCGGCTCGACTCGTCGATCAGGGCGGTCGGAGCGACCGCCATTCGGGTCCGCTACAAGTCGTGGTCGGCCATCACCGGTGCGCCGACGGTCGTCGGCGGTGCGTTGTTCGCACCGATCGGAGCGCCGCCTCGGCATGGTCGCACGCTCGTCGTCGTCGCCCACGAGCGGGCCGGCGCCGACGTCGGCTGCGCACCGTCGCAGTCCGCGGACCTCGCGGGACTCGCTCCCATCGTCCGCAACTATCTCCAGCTCGGATACGCCGTCGCGGTGCCCGACTACCGCGGTTCGGGCCCCGGTGACGGACACGTCTACCTGGACAATCAGACGTCTGGGCGCACTGTGCTCGACATCGTGCGCGCTGCGCGAGCGTCGTTGAGCGACCTCGGGTCCGTGTGGGTTGGGTTCGGCGTCGGCGAGGGTGCCGGTGCGCTCTGGGCCGCATCGGAATCGGCCTCCGAGATCCCGGGGGAGGTGCTTGTCGGGACGGCGGTCGTCTCGCCTGTCGTGTCGGTGACAGACCTCGTTCAGCGGGCCGCCGGGAGGACGCTGAACGACGCACAGAAGCTCGCGTACGTGTGGGTCCTGAAGGGCCTCGAGGCCTCGTCGCCCGGCTTCGAGATCGACGATTACCGCCGCGGCGGGGCATCTCAGGTCTGGTCGTCGCTCGGAGGTTGTGCAGGCGCAGACGACGCGCGCAAGCGCGCGCTCGCTGCGGTGAGTGCGGACGACCTGGTCCCGGTCGACGACAAGGCCCGCCGGCGTCTGCTGGACATCGCCGCCAGAATGGATGTGCCGAGTAGGCGTGCGCTCGCGCCGATGATCGTCTACTACGGCGGTCGCGACACCGTCGCCGATCCCGCGACCGTGCACCGAGCGATCCGGCGCGCGTGCGACAGCGGCTCGCTGATCCAGGAGGTCAGCCAACCCGACCGAACCGATGCGGAGGTCGACGCGACCCCCTATCTGGAATGGATCGGGCATCGGTTGTCGGGCGACCCGCTCGGCCGCACGTGCGGCAGCGAGTGATGACGCTCCGTGTCATCCACGTCGCGGAGGCCTACGGAGGTGGCGTGCAGACCGCGATCGCGGCCTACATCGCTGCCACGCCGCAGTACGAGCACGAATTGATCGTTCGTGCCCGCGACGGCCAGGACACTGCGCGGATTCCCGACGGGGTCGCGGTGACGCGGTTGGACGGCGCTCTCGTCGGATTTCTCGCGGGGGCCGCACGGATGCTGTGGGACGCCGATTTCGACATCGTTCATCTGCATTCGAGTTTCGCCGGCGTCCTGCGCGCACTGATCCCCTCGCGGGGTGCGATCGTCTACACCCCGCACTGCTACGCGACGGAGTCGGTGAGTGGATGGAGACGCAGGATCTACTGGGCTGCCGAGCGGGCCCTGAGCGCCAGGCCACAGACCGTGCTCGCGGTGAGCGACCGCGAGAGCCGACTCGCGCGCGCACTCACGGACCGCGCGGTGGTCGTGACCGTGCCGAATGCGGTGCCTGCCGGGCTGCGGCAGGCACCGATGCACGCGGGACACAAAGGTGGGCGGCGGGTCGTGGCGATCGGGCGAATCTGTGCGCAGAAGGGGCCCACGTTCTTCGCGGCCGTCGCGCAGTTGGTCGGCGACCGAGCGGAGTTCATCTGGATCGGCGACGGCGATGAGGGGCGGGAGGCCCTGCTAGCGGCGGGTGTCGAGATCACCGGATGGCGGAGGCCGGAGGTGGTTCGTGCGTGGCTCGAGGACGCTGATCTCTGCCTGCACACCGCCGCGTGGGAGGGCTCGCCTCTGGCGACGCTCGAGGCCGCGGCTGCAGGGCTGCCGGTGGTGGCCCGAGGGATCGAGAGCATGCGGTCACTGGGATATGTCGACGCGGGCTCGGACCCGTCGCAGGTGGCTGCCACGGTCGTCGCCTTCTTCGCAGACGAGTCGGAGCGACTCAGAGTCTGCGAAGCGACCCGAGCCCTCCGCTCTCGGTACAGCGACACCGCGATGGCGACCGCGCTCGGCGCGGCATACGAGACCGCCGTGACGAGCGGAGGTCGCCGCCACCGGTGAGGTGGTCTCCGGCGTCAGTAGTAGTACGGGAACCGTGTCCTGGGCGTTTGCTGTCGTTGGACTGATACGGGACTTTGACTATATGCAGGTCAGAGGCGTTGTCGTCGTTGGTGCGTTATGGGCTCTCGTGGAACTACTGCGGACGCACTGCGGACGGAAGTAGGTACGGGGTTCGGTTCCCCGTACCTATCCGATGATGGCCTTGGTGATGAGCTCGTAGTGGTGGAGCTTCGACCCTCGGTAGTGCCGTTCCACGCTGCCGTCTGCGAACAGTTCCAGGTAGTCACGCCAGATGATCGACAGGTCATTGCCGATGCCCGCGGGAATGTCCACGGTGGGCGCCAGGATCATCTGGTACCTGGTGCGGACGTAGGTGCGGGTGGAGTCGACCTTCTGGTCGGTGCCGAGGGGCCAGACGTTCGCCAGGACGTACTGCTCGATGACGCTCTTGACGGGGTTGCCGTGGGCGTCTTCCTCTCCGGTGTCGACGAGCATCTTCAGCTTCACCCGGTCTCGGTAGATCATCGGGCCTTCTTCCGGTAGCGGTTCAGGACGAACAGCTCGGCGAGCGTCCAGCCTTGGAAGCCTCCCTTGGTCCGGTAGGAGCCGATGGCGAGGTCTTCGGACTGCTCAGGATTGGTGACGAGGCGGGCCGTGGCGGTCGTGATGACGGCGGCGAGGTCGTCGGCCGGCCCGGTTTCGGTGAAGCCTTCACCGCGGGTGTATGCGCGTGCCATCGCGGTGATGATGGTGACGTGCTGCCCGGCCAGGGCGACGAGCGTGGTGTCGTCTCCCTGGCCGAGGAATGCAGCGATGTCTGCGCCGGTCGGCGCGGTCATTACGGGGTGACCGCGGTCAGGACCGAGACGGCCTCGGGGTGCAGGAGGCCGAGGTCGTAACGGCAGGTGACGCGCAGACCAACCTGGTCGTACTCGGCGTACCGCTCGTTCAGCACGGTGACGGACGGGCTGGTGTCGCGGGCGATGGCGACGGTCGACATGTCGGCGAGGATCGCGGTGCCGGCGGCGAGCTTGTTGGTCACGGTGGCGGGGATGCCGAACAGGGTGCTGCCGGACTGCTTCGACGGGTCGGGCTCCAGCAGGTAGCGGTTCGAGCTGGTGCCTTCCTTCAGCTTGCGGAGGGCCGCGAAGTCGGCGCCGGAGAGGAACCAGCGGTTCGGGGTGATCTCCTTGGCGTTGAGGGCGGCGATGGCGTCGAGGAGGCTGTCGGGGTCGGCGACGTCGAGGGTGCCGGTGGTGATGCCTGTCTGCTTGGTGATGCCGGTGATGCTGTTGCTGGTGCCGGCGCCCTGCAGGAGGGCGTCGTCGAGGAGGTCGGAGACGTCGTGGACGAGGCGGGCCTTCAGTACGGCGTCGATGCCGATGACGGACTGCCGGACGAGCTCGTTGGTGTACCGGAGGATCGTCTTGATGGAGGTGCGTTCGGTGGGCATGAGCTTCACTTCGTCGAATGCGACGTCGTGGGTGTCGGCGATGAGGCCTCCCTCGGCGACGAAGGCGGGGGTGCCGGAGCTGACGAGCTTGGGGATGCGGAGTTCGCTGGCGGTGTCGAAGATGCGGGGGCCGGAGCCGAGGACGACGCTGGCGGCTTCGAGGGGCTGGACGAGCAGGCTGGAGACCTGTTCGGCGAGCAGAGTGGAATTGGTGGCGGTCGATTCGACCATGAGGAGCCTCCTGAAGGCGATCTACGAATTGAGAATTTCTAGATCGCCACCAGGACGAGAAGAAGGGGCGCGTTTCAAACGCGCCCCTTCATCGTCTCACATAGTGAGATTTCGTTCTAGGTGTCTGCTCCACGCGCGCGCGGGCGCGAGTGGGACGCCGATCAGAGCCTTATGAAGTTTCTGGTCTGCTCCACGCGCGCGCGGGCGCGAGACCTATGACGAGGGTGCCGTGGCGAGGATGGTCAGGACCACGTCGTCGAGCTTGGTGCTGATCTCCTCCAGCAGTTTGCAGATGGCGTCGAACTGGTCGTACTCCATGTCGTTCACCTCCCTCCGAGGATGCCGAGGAGGTTGACCTCGCCGGGTGTCGTGGTCGCTCCCTGACCGACGTCGCCGATCGGCCGGCGCGCTGCCAGGTGCGGCTTACGCTTCAGAAGATCGTCGATGGCCTCGGTCAGGCTGACACCATCTTCGGTGAGGTGATCATCGGAAAAGTCGAGGTCGGTCGGATCCTGCAGGCGACCATCGGCGGCGACCAACGCGCGGTGCAAGCGGTGGGCGAGGTCGTCGGCACGCTGAGCACGCTGACGGTACTTGCCGTTCTCCTGACGTAGCTTCTCCACGTACTCGCGGGAGAAGGTGTCGTCTTGCTCGGATTCGAGATCGGAGGAAGTCGGTGACTCGGTGTCACTGACTTCCTCGAGGTTCTCCGATTCCAAATCGGGAACCTCGTCGACGGTCTGGTCTTGGGGGTCGTTCATCGGATTCCCTTTGCTCGTGCGGTCTTCATGGTTTCCTTGATTCCTTCTCTCAGAACGGGTTTCGGGCTGCAGGTGCAGCCTTTGTGATGCTGGAACGGGTGCTCGGCAGGCCAGACGCGGCCCTCCCTCCACCACCATTCGCACAACTGGCAAGCATCAGCGGACTTCTGGCGTATCCATCCCTTAGTGAGGCCGGAGCGGACCATCGCGTCCTGGGCGGCGTTCGCTGCGGCCTCCAGCGGCTCCGAACGGGCGAGGCGGGCGACGATGGCCTCCGACACCTCCGACGTCTCAGCGACCGTGAGGGTGGTGTTCGCGGCCTTCATCAGCCGCGGGATCTCGTCGGGGTGGTCGACGCCCTGCACTGGGAGCGGTTCGCCGAGCTCGATCATCATCTGAGCGGCCATCGCCATGTCGGCGAGGTTGCGGGCGCGGCCATTCGCTTCGGCGATCAGCTGGGCGATGATCCTCACGGTCTCCTCCCGGTCGAGGAGACCTTCAGTGAACGAGCGGTACGCGGCCAAGATTGTCCGCTCAGACTCAGTTGCCAACTGCTGCAGCGTGTCTCGGTACGCCATCAGGACACCAGCTTCGAGAGGTCGACGGCGGCATTGTCGAGGGCCGCGGTCTGGCGGGCCTTGCGGATGGCGGTGATCTCGTCATCCCCGTAGCCGAGGCGTTGCAGGGCGTAGTCGGCTGGCAACAGGCCCGAGGAGTAGAGCTTGACGATGGCGTCGGCTTCCTGGCCGATGGAGCGGGTGGCGGGGTCGGCCCACACGATGCGAGGCTCGACACGGTGCGGGTCAGCGCCGTCGCGGACCGCGACGATCAGGCGGGCGACCTGCTCCCAGGCCCTGCCGAAGACTTGCTGTCGGGCCTGAGCCCTCGCGGTCAGGGAGGCTTCTGCAGCGCGGAGAGCATCAGCCGAGGGAGGTGTCGCGGTGAGCTGCCCGATGTAGTGCGACGGGAGCGCCGAGACCGCCATGATCTGGCCGAGGATGATGCGGACCGCGGCCTCGTAGCCTCCGAGGTTCGCGGAGTCGAGCTGCCCGAACTTGGCGTCGGGGTTCTCCGAGATCATCGCCCGGTTGCCTTCGGGGATCGGGTTCACCGCGTCGCCCTGCTCGTCCTCTTCGAGCTCGATGCCGGTCGCCCAGCGGCGAGGCCGGCCAACGTACTCCGACGTCGTGAGCATGTCGGTCAGCGTCTTGTTGAGGGCGTCGACGAGCGGCTTCAGGTCTTCAATCTCGGACACACCATCGTCGAGGAGGCGGTCAGAGTTGGTGAGGCGGACAACAGGGACGACGCCCAGCGGGTTGGTCAGGGTCTCGATGACCTTGAAGCCCTGAGTGGTGGCGCCGGGCTGCTCGGCACGCAGACGGACGATCTCGGCAGGACCATAGAGGACGGCTTCGGTCGTCGTGGCGGTCTCCCACCGTTTCAGGGCGGCGACCGGCTGCCGGGTGCCGGGGTCGGTGAGCATCGTGACCTGCTTTGCCGATTCGATGGTCACCTTCGGCCGGCCCAAGTGGTCGGCCCACACGATCGCGTAGGAGGCACCGAGGAGCAGGGCCTCACGGTGAGCGATCGTCGAGGTCTGGTCGAGGTCGTTGCGAAGCCAGGCGTCCCAAACGTCGACGCCGGAGAAGCCGGTCACCCGCAGACGCTCGGTGAGGGAGGTGATCGCCAGGCGGGGGATGTTGGAGGCCATGCGGCCGAAGCGGTCGCCGAGGGCCGTGCGGGACTCGGGAGCCAGGAAGGCGAGGGGCTGTGTGCCTGAGTAGTAGTGCTCCAGCTCGCTGTAGCGGGCTGCAGGCTCGTCGAGGCGCTGCAACAGGGTGGTCAAGGTGTCTGTCATTTGAAACTCCGAGTCTTACGTCGTGTCTTGCGGGTAGCGCGCCAGGTAGCGCGACTGTGGGCCATGACCAAGCAAGCAGCAAGGTCAATCTTTCGTGCCTTCCTCGACCTCGACTGCTTGGCGAGGCGGATTCCCCGAGCGTCCTCCACGATCACCGCGGCACCGACGTGTGCGGCGAGCGTGGAATCGCCCGAGTGGCTGAGACGACCATTCAGCGCAGCGCTGTACAGGTCGCCGGTCGCAGCAGTCAGCCGCGACGGGGAATGAGGGAACTCCAGAATCGGCAGGCGCTCGGATTCGAGGACCTGCAGCGTCCGAGTCCACCGGAACGGGTCGGCGACGATCTCCAGGACATTCCAGCGTCGGCAGGCCGCCCTGATCTCGTCCTCCACCTCGGCGACAGGGACACGCCAGGAGTCATCACCTGGTGGGCGCTCCCACACCTTGATCTTGTCCACGTGAGGTTCGGTCGACACGGTGCCGACGAGCAGGGCCGTGGTGTCGTCCGAGAAGCTGCCGTCGAGGGCCACCACGACGTCCATGCCGTCCGGTACCGGCTCACCATTGGCGAGGGAGTCCCACACACCCGGCGGTAGGAACGCGCCGTCGACGTCCGTAGCGAACTGGCAGAGACGAGCTCGGCGGAACGTCGCCTCGCGGGTCTTTGGAGGCAGGAGAGCCACCAGAGCATCCCGATGGAGAAAGTCGTCGAGCGCGGGATTGGCGAGCTTCCAGCAGTGTTCGCAGTCGACGGGGTGGTCCTCGAAGCCGACGGCCGAGTGCTCCCTCCAGCGCATCGTCTCATCGTCGGGGTGAGCGAGGGCGTAGTCCCGCAGCGACAGGAGCACCTGATCGTCGACGTTCGGGCCAGGCGTGCCGATCGCCACCAGCACCGACTTCTCCCGCTTGCCCTGAGCGAGCTGCACCACCTCGAACAGATCCCGGTTCACGACGCCGGCCTCGTCGACGATCGCCAGAACATAGTCCAAGCCCTCGGCCGCGGCCGGCGACGCCGGATAGACCGCGAAGCTGGAGTCGGTCGCCGGAATGTACAGGCGGTCCTTGAACACCTGGGCGCGTTCGGCGAGCTCGGGAGAGAGCTCCACCATGCGGCGGGCTGCAGAGAACGCCAGGCCCGCCTGCCTCTCGTCGACAGCGAAGACCACGACGTTCGCACCATCGCCCCAACAGAAGAAGGCGTACAGGCCGATCGCGGCGTTCAACGTGGTCTTGCCAGACCCTCGGGGAAGCATGAGGCCGACCGTGCGGGCACCTGAGTCGAGGACGTCCTCGGCGATCTCGACCTGCCAATCCCGCAAGTGCAGCTTCCCGCGGGAGTTGGTGCCCTTCGGCACCCGCAAGAACTTGTCAGCGAACGCCAGGAAGCGCTCCGACTCCACCTCCGACCTCGGCCTGAACGGAAGCGGCTCAGCCGATACGGCAGCCTTGGGCCCGGCGCGCATCAGGCTGCCCTCTTTCGTCGCCACTGACGCAACATGTTCTCGGTGTGCGTCACCGGCTCCAGATGATCGGGGTTCACGCATGCCCGGACGTTGCACAGGTGGTCCAACTCCAGGCCGTCAGGAATCGGCCCTACGCACTGTTCGTAGACCCACCGATGCGCTGGTACCTGGACGTACTTGCCCAGCGACTTCCTGCCGTACCCGTCGGGCCGGATCTTCCGGTTCCATATCCAGCAGCCACTACCGTCGACCTCCCAGAACGGCATGTCCCGACGACGCAGGAGGATGCCTTCTTTGATCGCGCGGTTGTAGTGCGAGCCGCAGTAGCCGCGACTGTGAATCGCCCGGTCACAGCCTTCCCATGAGCAGTTCACGCCGCTTCACCTCCATCCTTTTCTGGACTCAGTCCAAAGTGTAACGCCTTCTGTGCCTTGACATGGGGCGGCTGACCTGGGCTTTTGGTCCTCCTCCCCAGGTCAGCGTCTTTGGCGCCGTTGCAGGAGCGGCAGAGGACGTCGAGGTTGGTGAGGGTGTAGGCGAGGTCGGGGCGGAGGTGGAGGGGTTGGATGTGGTCGACGGTGAGGTCTTCTGTTGCTCCGCAGGCGGAGCAGAAGGCTTGCATGGCTCGGAGTCGTTTGGAGAGCTTCTTCCATCGGGTGCGGTTGAGGTGGGCGTCGTGTCGGGGGCGGTTGGCTTTGTCGTTGGGCTTGCACTCGCTGCAGTAGGTGCCGGTGGGGATGGGGTCACCGCAGGTGCGGCAGGGTCGGGCTATCATCCCTCCTCCTGTCGGTCGTAGTGGCCTTGGAGGTAGGCACCGAGTAGGGCATGGAGGTGTTGGGCTTGCTCGAGGATGGGATCGAGGAGGAGTGCGAAGTCGCCGAGTCGTTGGTCGGTGAATGAGAGGACCGGACATTCGATTGGTCCGATCGAGGTGTTCGCGTCGAAGACTGCGAGGTTGATGTGTCCGGTCGGGCTGAGGCGGATGAGGTTGTCGTCGTGGTCGATCATGGTGTCTCCTCGATGCAGTCGTGGATTGCGTCGGCGAGGTGCCGTGCTTGGTCGGTGGTGTAGGTCTGTCCGGCGAAGGTGATGAGGCCGTCGACCTTCTGGACGTAGGGATGTGCTGCTGCTGGTCTGCAGTCGGAGCAGTAGCGGGTGACCGACTTGGTGGGGCGCTGGCATCCGAGGCAGTTGTGACTGCGGCGCTTGCGGGTCATCAGGCGGACTCCTTCTGCCAGGACTTGAACGCTGTTCGGGCGCGTTTGTCGCTCCACCTCAGCCGCTCGCGTGTCTCGCGTGCCGACGTCGGTGCGGGGTCGAGCTTGGCGATCTCGGCGATGTCAGCCTCGGGTGCCTTCTCCTCGGGATTGCGGTCGGTGCTCAGTGGGGCCTGAACGGTGATCGTGTCGCCGAGAATGCAGAACTTGCCGGCGAGCGGTTCGCGGTCACCCGAAGGTGAGTGGCGCCGGAGTCCACCGTGGCGGTCCTTGTGGATCGACAGATATGCCGATCCGCCAGCATCGGGGGTGAAGGCCTGGTCGACCTTGACGCGGATGCTGGTACCTCCGATTGCTCGACGTTTGGCCGCGGTGCCGGTTGGGCCGTAGGCGCGGCTGTCGGCACCCTTGGCGAGGTGGTCGATGCCAACGACTGCAGCGCCGGTCCGGGTGAGCGGCTTGATCACCCGCGTGTGGACGTCGGTGAACTCGTCGGCCGAGTTGGAGTTGCTGCCGTACAGGGGCAGGAGCTCGCCGATGGAGTCGAGGATCACCAGGGTCGGCTGCCAGTCCTCCATGTGCTCGATGATGTGGAGCATCTGGACGCGCTCGGCAGGCTCGACGTAGAGGAAGCGGTCGACGTCGCGGAGAGTGGTCTCGTCAGCACCGAAGTCGATGAGGCGCGACAGGGTGCTCTGAGGACCGTTGTGGTCGAGGTCGAGCCGAAGGACACGGCCACCTGCGGCGAGGACTTCGACCGTGGCGAAGTCACACAGGAGGGTCTTGCCGCTCTCGGGGTCGCCGAACACAACGTTGAACTGACCTTCGTAGAACAGCCCGATTCCGTCCGAGCGGAGGCAGACCGACGGGACCGGAGGCTCGATCGCACTGCCGTCGAGGATCGCCGCGACGTTGACGTATCCGCACAACTCGGTTGCAACCGGGTTGACACTCTCGGTGTGGAGAGTTGCAACCGTACCCATAGGTGAGTTGCAACTCTGGGTGTCATTCACGCTGTCTTCCTCCGTAGATCAGGATGCTGTCGGTAGAAGGCGTCGCGGTCTGCGATGCCCTTGGCGACGCGCGCCCAGTCGAGCTCTTGCGAGGCTTCGACGGCGGCGTCCTTTAGCGCGGCTCGTTGCGCTGCCTTTTCGAGGAGGTGTTCTTCGAGTGCCCAGCGGTCGCCGGCCACGATGATTGATGCGACCTTGGCGGGGTCGTCGTCTTCGAGTTGTTGCCATTCGGTGGTGCCGAGGATCGGCACTGATCCGTACTTCCCCCCGAGGACGCGGCGCACGTACGGATGCACCGCGTCCCAGTTGACCCCGTGTGTCACGGCTGCAGGAACTCCTGGTTGTCGACGAGGTCCCAGGTCGCTGTTGCTGCGGCCTGCAGGAGGCTGGAGCCGAGGAGCTGGGCGGCCTCGATGGTCAGCGAGATCGGGATCTCGTCGTTGGTGATCTGGACCTCGTACTCGATGTCGGGCGGGAAGCCTTCGGCCTGGTCGCCGGGGTCGGCGACGCGCCAGAGCTTCACGGTGAGGTTCGGGTCGTGTCGGCTGCCGATGTAGACGCCGGGGATCCAGTCGGTGCGGGTCGTGGCTTCGCTGTACTTGCCGGGGATCGGGGCGGGGAGGTCGGCGAGCTTGGCTCGGTATGCGGCCATCTCGTTGCCGGTCTGCTCGGCCTCCAGTCGGTCGCGCTCGTTGGCGAGGTCGGCCTCGTACAGGTGGTCGGTGTAGTCGTCGTCGGACACGTCGCCCATGACAGCGGTGAGGTCTCCGTCGGCGTAGACGTGCTTGGTATCGTTAGACATAGCTTTCGATCTCCTGTTGGTGGTTGAAGCGGTTGCCCTCGACCTGGGGTTCTTGGCGGGATCCGGTCGGGGGCATTTCTGCGTTCGGAAGCAGGTCTTCGGTGTTGTCGTCGTCGATGAGGCCGAGGTCGGCGTGAGCTTCCTGCGGCCAGGTCACGCGGCACCTCCGCGGGTGGTCGCGGCCTCTTGCTCAGCAAGCCACCGCTCGATCTCGCTGCGCCGGTAGAGCACCTTGCCGGAGATCACGAACGATGCCGGTCCGGTCCCGTTGTGGCGCATGTAGCGCATGGTGTTCTGGTTCAAGAACGGGTAGTCCTGGCACACCTGCTTGGTGGTGAGGACGTCCAGGTATGCCTGGCGCTGCTGGGCAGTCATCGGTTGTACTCCATTTCGTTGTCGAGCCTTACAAGACCAGACCGTACACGTTGACGTTGTTGGGCGCAACGGCTTAGCGTTGTTGCATGTCTTTTGAAGAGGACCTAAACAAGGGCATCGGCGAGCGATTGCAGGAGCAGAGGGTCAAGCTCAAGCACACTCAGGCATCCCTGGCCCATCTCCTGATGCGGATGGGGGTCCCTTTGGCGCAGCAGACCATTGCCAAGATCGAAAACGGAAGCCGCCCAATGAAACTTGCGGAGGCGCAGGCGATCGCGACCATCCTCGGGCTAGAAGTTCAAGACTTAGTTCCGGGCGACGAAGCGGAAGAGAAGCTGTACCAGCTTGAGCTGCTTATCGCGGATGTGGTCGATCTGCGTGAGCGACTGCTCGAACTTGGTGTGCGGGAGCGGCACGCAGTGGACAAGCTCAAGGAGTGCGTTGCCGAGATCAAGGTGACTGACTATGGCGATCGTCCGGGGGAGTTTGCGACGGCGATCGGTACGGCGACCAATCTAATCGAACAGCACGATGACTCAGCGCCGTAATCGCCGGTCCAGTGTCGAGGACCGTTGGCGGAAGCGGGACGGCACTCCCTCGGCGAACGATGGCAAGGGAAAGCGTTGGCGCGCAAGGTATGTCGACGATGACGCGCGGGAGCACTCCAAGGGCTTCACGCGGAAGGTTGACGCGCAGGCGTGGCTGAACGAGATCACGAGCGCTCAGGTGACCGGCTCCTACGTCGACCCGGTTCGCGGCTCGATCACCTTCACCCGCTTCTACGAGGACTGGTCAGCACGACAGGTGTGGGTGCCGTCGACGCGCACCAACGCCGACTACGTGGCGAAGGTCGTGCCGTTCAAGGCGAAGGCCATGTCAGCGATCCGACGATCGGATATCGAAGCGTGGGTGAAGTCGATGGTCGACGCCGGGCTCGCGGCGACGACGATCAAGACTCGCTACAACATCGCCAGGTCGATCTTCAGGGCTGCGCGCCTCGACAAGATCGTGGCCGGCGACCCGACCGAGAATGTCACTTTGCCGCGCGCTCGGCGACGTGATGCCACGATGACGATTCCCTCGGCGGGGGACGTGGCGAAGCTGGTCGAGCACGCTGTCGACAGGTTCGACGTCTACGTGCAATTGTGTGCGTTCGCTGGTCTGCGCCTCGGGGAGGCCGCGGGCGTGCAGGTCGGCGATATCGACTTCCTGCGGCGGCAGTTGTCGGTTGCTCGGCAGATTCAGCGCGACGGAAACAGGCCGCGGGTTGCACCGCCGAAGTACGGGTCGGAGCGTGTTGTCTACCTACCGGAGGATCTGGTCGAGGCGCTGTCGAGGCATGTCGCCAGGTGGACGCCGGAGGGACCTGCAGACCGATGGTTGTTCACGGACGACGAGGGTGTGCCGTGGTTCGACAACAGGGTCGGTTGGCGATGGCGTAAGACCCGAGCGGCGGCCGGCGTCGATTGCCGTCTCCACGATCTTCGGCACTTCTACGCCTCGGGTCTGATCGCTGCCGGCTGTGACGTGGTGACGGTGCAGCGGGCGCTGGGTCATTCGACGGCGACGACGACACTATCGACGTACGCGCATCTGTGGCCCTCTGCGGAGGACCGTACGCGGTCCGCAACAGCTGGACTGATGACGATGGTCAGTGAAGCTGCTGCGGACGCACTGCGGACGGATGGGCCTAATCAGGCCGGTGACCTGGGAGTCTAGTAGTAGTACGGGTAGTCGTCCCAGTTCGGCGGGCGCTTCTCCAGGAAGGCGTCGCGCCCCTCGACGGCCTCGTCGGTCATGTACGCCAGACGGGTGGCCTCGCCGGCGAAGACCTGCTGGCCCATCAGGCCGTCGTCGGTCAGGTTGAACGCGAACTTCAGCATCCGCTGCGCCGTGGGCGACTTGGAGTTGATCTTCCGCGCCCACTCGATCGCGGTGTTCTCCAGGTCGGCGTGATCGACGACCCGGTTCACAGCGCCCATGTGGTACATCGTCTCGGCGTCGTAGGCCTCGCCGAGGAAGAAGATCTCGCGGGCGAACTTCTGGCCGACCTGCTTGGCCAGGTAGGCGCTGCCGTAACCCGCGTCGAAGCTGCCCACATCGGCGTCGGTCTGCTTGAACCGGGCGTGCTCGCGGGAGGCGATGGTGAGGTCCGAGACCACGTGCAGCGAGTGACCGCCGCCCGCGGCCCAGCCGTTGACCACGGCGATGACGACCTTCGGCATGGTACGGATCAGGCGCTGCACCTCGAGGATGTGCAGGCGGCCGCCCTCCACCTTCACGCGGGCCTCGTCGACGCCGTCGACCGTCGCGTGCTCCACGTCCGAATCGTGGCTGGTGGCGTACTGGTAGCCGCTGCGTCCGCGGATCCGCTGGTCGCCGCCGCTGCAGAAGGCCCAGCCCCCGTCCTTGGGCGACGGCCCGTTGCCGGTCAGGAGAACGGTGCCGACGTCGGGGGAGCGGCGCGCATGGTCGAAGGCGCGGTACAACTCGTCGACGGTGTGCGGGCGGAAGGCGTTGCGCACCTCGGGGCGGTCGAAGGCGATGCGGACGATGCCGTTCGCGCGCCCCTCGCCGATGTGGCGGTGATAGGTGATGTCGGTGAGGTCTTCGAAGCCGGCGACCGACTTCCACTGGGTTTCGTCGAACATGGTGATGAGCGTAGTCAGTACCGTCGACGGCGTGACCGACTACTGGAACCACAACGTGGCCTACCACCGCGAACTGGTCGACGCGGCGGCACGTCGCGGAGGCTCGGTGCTCGACGTCGGCTGCGGAGACGGACTGCTGCTGGCTCGGATGTCGGAGGTCGCCGACCGGGTGGTCGGGATCGACGCGGACCGCGCGGCGGTCGTGCAGGCGCGAGCGCGGCTCGACGGCCGTCCGAATGCCCGCGTGGTCGTCGGCGACGTGATGACGTCGCCGGAGCTCGACGGCGAGTCTTTCGATCTCGTCGTGAGCGTCGCCGCGCTGCACCACCTGCCGCTGGAGTCGGCGCTCCTTCGGCTGCGCGATCTGGTCGCTCCGGGCGGTGAGCTCCGGATCATCGGGCTGTCGGCGAATCGGAGCGCCGTCGACTGGGCGGTGTCGGGGGCGCTGGTGGTGCCGGTCCGAGTGATGAGCAGGCTGCGTGGCGAGGCGGACTACGACGGCATGGTCACCACGCAGCCCAGGGACTCGTTGGCCCAGATCCGCCTCGTCGCACGGGCCACCCTGCCCGGCAGCCGCGTCCGCCGCCGCTTCTATTACCGCTACGCGTTGACCTGGACCAAGCCGATCTGAGGTATCCCGTCAGGACTGCAGTATCGCTCAATTCTGGTCGGGATGGGCCGCCCTCCTCCTTCTGTCCGTCCAGTTCGGATGCTAACTTCAGAAACTGAGTGCTACTCACTTTCGAGAATCTGACGAGCGAACGTAGGAGAAGTAGTGACGGACAAGCCGGTCTTGGTGTCGGTGGACGGCGGCGTCGGACGGCTGGTGCTGAACCGGCCCAAGGCGATCAACGCGCTGAACGACGAGATGGTCGACCTGATGGCGACGGCGCTGCGCGCCTGGCGTGACGACGACGCGATCACCGCAGTGGTGCTGTCCGGCGCGGGGGAGCGCGGCCTGTGCGCGGGCGGCGACATCGTGTCGATCCACCGCGACGCCAAGGCGCTGTCGGAGGCCGGTGCGGACGACGCCGCAGCGGCGGCCTGCCCGTCGGCCGTCTTCTGGCGTGAGGAGTACCAGCTCAACTCCGAGATCGCGAAGTTCCCCAAGCCGTACGTCGCGCTGATGGACGGCATCGTGATGGGCGGCGGCGTCGGCGTCTCCGCGCACGCCAATACCCGCATCGTCACCGACACCACGCGCCTCGCGATGCCCGAGACCGGCATCGGCTTCGTCCCCGACGTCGGCGGCACCCACCTGCTGTCGCAGATCGCCGACCACCTCGGCGTGTACCTAGGTCTCACGGCGGCCTCGATCAACGGTGCGGACGCCATCGCGCTCGGCGTCGCCGATCACTACATCCCGTCGGCCGACCTCGACGCGTTCGTCGCCGCGATCGCCGCCACCTCGGTCGACGAGGCGATCGCGCAGTACGCGCAGACCCCGCCCGAGTCCGCGCTCTTCGCGCAGCGCGACTGGATCCGCGAAGCCTTCGCCGCCGACACCGTCGCCGAGATCGTCCGCCGCTGCGAGGCCGTCGACCCGTCGTCGCCCCACAAAGCTGCTGCGGACAAGGCCGCGTCGACCCTGCGGTCCAAGAGCCCGACCACCCTCGCCGTCACCCTACGCACCCTGCGGGAACCGCTGCCGACCCTCGACGAGGCTCTGCATCGCGAGTACCGCGTCTCGCTGCGGTGCGTCCGGGGCCACGACATGGCCGAGGGCATCCGCGCGCAGGTGATCGACAAGGACCGCAACCCCTCGTGGAACCCCGCGAGCATCGACGCCGTCACAGCCGCCGACGTCGACGCCTACTTCGCACCCCTGCCCGACGGCCTCGAACTGACGATCGTCGAACCCTGACCCGCCACCGAACGGAGAACCCCACATGACCGAATACCAGACCATCCTCACCGAGACCGACGGCCGCGTCGCCGTCATCACCCTCAACCGCCCCAAGGCGCTGAACGCCCTCAACACCGAGCTGATGGGCGAGGTCGTGGCCGCCGTCCGCGGCTTCGACGTGGACCCCGGCATCGGCGCCATCGTCATCACCGGCTCGGAGAAGGCCTTCGCGGCCGGCGCCGACATCAAGGAGATGCAGTCGAAGGGCTTCGCCGACGTCGTCACCGAACAGTTCTTCGGCGCCTGGGACGAGCTCTCCCGCACCCGCACCCCGATCATCGCCGCCGTGTCCGGCTACGCGCTCGGCGGTGGCTGCGAACTGGCGATGCTCTGCGACATCATCATCGCCGGCGAGAACGCCCGCTTCGGCCAGCCCGAGATCAACCTCGGCGTCATCCCCGGCATCGGCGGTTCCCAGCGCCTGACCCGCGCCGTCGGCAAGGCCAAGGCCATGGACCTCATCCTCACCGGCCGCCAGATGAAGGTCGACGAGGCCGAGAAACTCGGCCTCGTCTCTCGCGTGGTCCCGACCGAGGAGGTCGTGTCGACGGCCCGCGAAGTGGCCGCGACCATCGCGAGCAAGTCGTTCATCGCATCGTCGTACGGCAAGGAGGCCGTCAACCGCGCGTTCGAGTCGGGACTCACCGAGGGCGTCCGCGCCGAGCGGAGCCTGTTCTACTCGCTGTTCGCCACCGCCGATCAGACCGAGGGCATGAGCGCCTTCGCTGAGAAGCGCGAACCGAACTTCTCGCATCGCTGACCGCATGACGGAACGCGCGAGTGGTGGCTCCAAGAGCGAGCGGACGCGGGCGACGGTCCGCGCCGCCGCCGCGGAGTGCTTCGCGCTGTCCGGATTCCAGGCGACGACGACCGCGGAGATCGCGCGCCGTGCGGGCGTCTCCGAGGGCACCGTCTTCCTGCACTACACGAACAAGCTGGGCCTGCTGACCGCCGTCACCCGCGAGTTCTACGACCGCCTGCAGCGGCAGGGCGAGGCGGCAGTCACCGGTGACGGGACGCCGACCGACCGGTTGCGTCGCTTGGTGGCCGACTGGTGCTCGATGATGGCGCAGAAATGGGATCTGGTGCAGGCGTACGTCCATGCCGCGCAGACGTCGCCGGGCACCGAGCTCGCCGACGTCGTGATCGAATCGAACCGTCGGTACACGCGGCTGTACACCGGCGTCATCGACGAGATGAAGGCGTCCGGTGAGTTGGACGCGGCCTTCCCGACATCCCTCGCGCGCGACATGATCTTCGGGACGCTGGAACACAGTGCGCGCGGTCAGCGCTATGGCGGCCGGCCGGTCGACACCACCGACGTGGGACGCCAGCTCGTCGACCTGCTGGTCGGCGGACGGTCGTCGGCCGCGGAACAGCGGCTGACGCGCATCGAGACCAAGCTCGACCTGCTCCTGGAAAACCGGGAGCAGCAATGACGTGCCGACGGCAGTGGCGGCCGGAGGTGAGGAAGACGGTGATCCGATGAAGGGTGCCCCCGACCAGCAGTGGAACGTGCCCGCGGGCGAGAACTCGCAGCACGAGGGTGGATTCCGCGCCGACCTCGCGGTGACGACCGAACGCGGTGGGCCGACGTACGGCGAGATGATCGAGCAGGTCCGGCTGTTCATGGACAAGGTGCGCTACGCGAGTCCCACCCCCGCGCTGGCCGACGAGGTGATCGAGGACCTCAAGAAGCTCAACGCGAAGCTCGACACCATGCTGGTCGACGAGTGGACCTCCCCGTCCGGCACGCGCATCGACCTGCCGTCGCGCGGCAACATCACCCTGCCGCCGTACGAGATCCGCGACGGCGGCCCCGACGGCGTCGACGCGACCGTCACCTTCCGACCCTTCCACCTCGGTGGCAACGGGGTGGCGCACGGCGGTCACGTCGCGATCGCCTTCGACGACCTCGGCGGCATGGCGGCCGCGCTGAAGTTGGGCGGCGTCGCCCGCACCGGCTACCTGACCGTCAACTACCGCTCGCTGACTCCCCTGCAGAAGCCGCTCGCCCTGCGCACCTGGGTGGAGCGCTTCGAGGGCCGCAAGTACTTCGTGCGCGGCACCCTGCACGACGGCGACCGTCTCTGCGCCGAGATGGACGCGTTGTTCATCGCGCTGAAGCCGGGACAGGCGTAGAAGTTCATCCACCTGAGAACGATGGCTACGGGACCGGGCCCCAGACCCGGTCCCGTAGCCATCGTTCGGCGTGTCGTGGAACCGAACTCGGAGTCCCTGCGTCCAATCTCATGTGAGAGAGACGAAAACGGACGAAACGCGGCCGGATCTGGCCGTTGCGCGCTACCTCGCAGACCACGACGGGGTGATCACCGGTGCGGCGGCCCGCACGCTCGGCCTGACCGAGCATCGTGTTCGGCACCGCATCGAGTCCGGTCTGTGGAGCGCTGAGGCGCGAGCCGTCTACCTGTCGGCCGAGCACAACCTGACCGACGCCGCGCAGGTGCGGATCGCGGTTGCTGCGCACCGCGGAATCGCAGACCGTACGACAGCCGCCTGGTGGCACGGGTTGCTCGACGAGCTGCCCAGCCCGCTGACCGTCTCGGTGCCCCGGTCCACACGGACAGAACAGCGATTGAGTTTCGCGGTGCAAGCCAAACGCCGGACCTTCCCTTCCGAGGACCTGACTGTGGTTCGGGATCTACCGGTGACCGACCTCCCGTTGACGGTGTTGCAGGTCGCTGCCGAGCATGAGGACGGGATCGCGATCATGGACCGTGCACTGCAGGAGCGGCGTGTCCACCTGGTCGATCTGCGTCGAAGTCTCGAACGCAATGCAGGGTCCTTCGGGATGCGGCGGGCACGGTTTCTCCTCGAAGCCGCAGAGGACCCGTCGGAGTCGGTGGCCGAGCGGCTGTTCGCGAAACTGTTGCGCGAGCATCAGATCGACGGCTGGTTCCAACAGATCCCGTTCGGCGACTACGAATTGGACTTCGCGTGGCCGCAGGAACAGATCAGCGTCGAGATCCACGGATGGAAGTTCCATAAGCAGCACGACCGCTGGAACAGGGACCAGAAGAAGGCGAATCAGCTCGCGCTGATGAGCTGGCTGCCGCTGAGTTTCAGCTGGGCGCGGCTCACCACCGAACCCGACGAGTGCATGAGGGAGCTGATCGAGGCGATAGAGCTCCGCCGGGCAATGTGACGCGGGAACGATGGCTACCGGACCGGGTCTGGGGCACGGTCCGGTAGCCATCGTTTCGCGGTCAGGTCAGTTCGTGCGCCTCGACGACGAAACCGGCGGCCTGGAGGCGGTCGATGAGGACATCGCCCATCGCGACGGCCGGAGTGAGGACGCCTGCGCGATCGGGGAGATCGTCGCGGTCCAGGGCCAGCGCCAGGGCGCTCTCGCCGAGCATGACGGCGGTCGCCTTGTAGCCGGGGTCGCCGTGGGCGCGCATCTGCGAGCGGTAGCGGCGGCCGCTGGTGGTGGTCGTGAACGTCTGGGTGACGAAGTTGCCGGTCTCGCGGCTCTTCTCGCTGGGCCCGGTGCCGGGCTTCGGGAGAACGAAGTCCAGGACCTTACGAGTGGGGGCGAAGCTCATGGCGCCGAGGAAGGCGCCGGTCCCGACCGTGACGACGCCCGCGAGCGCGGCCGACAGCCCGGGGACGCCGCCGACCGACATCGTCTCCTGATAGCGGAAGCCGTCGCCGTACGCGCCGTCGAGCAGGTAGTTGGAGCGGCGGACGACGCGCGTGTTGTACGAGGACATGAAGAACGGCGCCAGGGTGCCGCGAAGGCTCGGATCGACCTTCTTGGCGTCGACCGGGGTGATGTCGCTGGGCTCGGAGTTGATGCCGACCCGCGGGGTTTCACCGGAACCGCCGGACAGGGCCTGCGGGTTCAGCAGCAGGCGGCGGGTCTCGGAGTCTTTGGCGAGCTCGGAGATCACCCGGACCGAGTCGAGCGTGCCGCCGGAGACCCCGCCGCGCAGCGAGGTGACGACCATGGTGGTGTCGGTCATCTCGCCCGCGCCGTCCTCGGTGATCGCACGGTGCAGCAGGTAGGCGCCCAGGTCGGACGGGACCGAGTCGAAACCGCAGGAGTGGACGATGCGCGCGCCGGAGACGGCGGCGAGCTCGTCGGCCTTGTCGACGGAGTAGCGGACGAACGGCACCTCGCCGGTGAGATCCACGTAGTCGGTGCCGGCGTTGGCCGCGGAGATCACCAGATTCTCGCCGTACCTGAGGTACGGGCCGACAGTGGTGCACACGACCTGCGTGCGCGCACACATCGCGTCGAGCGAGGCGGGGGAGTCCGAGTCGGCGACGATCAGGGGCCAGTCGCGGGCGTTCTCGCCCAGCCGTCGTCGAACCGCGGCCAGCTTGGTCTCCGACCGACCGCCGAGGCCGATGCGTGTGCCCGCCGGCGCGTGATCGGCCAGATACTGGGCGGTCAGCTCACCGACGAATCCCGTTGCTCCATAGACGACGACGTCCAACTCGCGACTCATGGTGTCGACCCTACTGGCAAGTCGGGCGAGATGGTGACACAGCCCGCTGTGTCTTTCGAGCTACCGGGGATTTCGGGCGTACCCCAGCGAGAACGCGGAGAAGGTCTTCGGGACGGCGCCGTAGAAGGTGTCCAGGTGGACGATCTCCCAGCCGGCGTCGGTGATGAGCGACGGAATGTCGCGCGTCAGGTGGCAGCCGCCGCCGATCCGCTTCTGCAGCGGTTCGAGCCTGCGTTGCCAGCGGCGGACGCTGTCGTCGGGAGCGTCGCCGTGCTCGAGGAACGCGAAGACGCCGCCGGGTTCGACGACGCGTCGGAGTTCGCCGAGGGCCGCGGGCAGGTCGGGGATGGTGCACAGGGTGAAGGTGGAGAGGGCGGAGTCGAAGGAGTCGTCGTCGAAGGGGAGGTGTTGGCCGTCGAGCCCCGACCGAGTAATCGGGATGCTCGACGCCGCGACCCGCTGCGCACCGAGGCGCCACCCGCCGTCGCTCGGTTCCACGGCGGCGACGCGCGTGACCGCGGGCGGGTACTGGCCGACGTTGAACCCGGAGCCGAAGCCGATCTCCACCACCGCGCCGGTCAGCGGCTCGCAGACGCGGCGTCGGAGCTTGTTCATCGCGGGCATGCCGCAAGTCTTGGTGATGATCCGGGGCAGAACACGATCGTCGTAGAAGCCCATGGCATCGACTCTAGTGCCGGGGTGCGAGCGGCGTCTCACCGTCGTGGACACATAGTGTCTACGTCATGAATCCGTCCACCCTGCAGGCGCGCGTGATCGTCGACGAGATGATCCGCGGCGGCGTCACCGAAGCCGTCCTCTGCCCGGGCTCCCGCAATGCTCCGCTCGCGTTCGCGCTGCACGCGGCCGACGCGCAGGGCCGCCTCCGCCTGCACGTGCGGATCGACGAACGATCGGCGGGCTACCTGGCGCTGGGCCTCGCCGCGGCGAGCCGGCGGCCGGTGCCGATCGTGATGACCTCGGGAACCGCCGTCGCGAACATGGGGCCCGCGGTGTTCGAGGCGAACTACGCGCGGATCCCGCTGGTGGTCGTCAGCGCCAACCGCCCGTACGAGCTGCTCGGCTCCGGCGCCAACCAGACCATCGAGCAGTTCGGCATGTTCGGCACGCAGGTGCGGGCCGCCATCAGCCTGGGGCTGGCGGCAGAGAACCTGGACACCAACTCGCAGTGGCGGTCGGCGGTCGGCCGCGTGCTCGCCTCGGCCCGGGGCGCCCGGACCGGCAACGCCGGGCCGGTCCAGTTCGACATCCCGCTCCGCGAACCGCTGGTCCCCGACAGCGGCGACCTCCCCGACACAGATCTCGCGGTGATCGACGGTGGACGCTTCGCCGGTCGTCCGGGAGGGGCGCCGTGGACCTCCGCTCCGGTCGGCAGGCTCGACATCCCACTCGAGATCGACCTGTCGCTTGACACGGTCGTGGTGTCCGGCCACGGTGCGGGCGTGCATCCCGAGCTCGCGGCTCTGCCGACCGTCGCGGAGCCGACCGCACCGCACGTGCAGAATCCGCTGCACCCCCTCGCCCTCGGAAAGCTGGCGCCGCAGCAGGCGATCATCTGCGGCCGCCCCACCCTCCACCGCTCGGTGTCGCGGTTGCTCGCCGATCCGGCGGTCGACGTCTTCGCCCTCACCACCGGACCGCGCTGGCCGGACGTGTCCGGCAACGTGTACGCGACCGGCACCCGGGCTGTCGCGACCGCACCGCCGCGGCAGGCGTGGCTCGACGGGGCGGCCCGCTTGAACTCCGAGATCGTCACCGCCGTGGCCGACGAGCTCGCCGACTCCCACGAGGCGACCGGCATGCACGTCGCCGCGGTCGTGGCCGCAGCACTGGCGCCCGGCGACACCCTGATGGTGGGGGCGTCGAACCCGATCCGCGACGTCGCGCTCGCCGGGACCGTCGCGGACGGCGTCCACGTGATGTCCAACCGGGGGGTGGCCGGGATCGACGGCACCAACGCCACCGCGATCGGCGCGGCGCTCGCCCGCACCGACGGTCGGACGGTGGCGCTGATGGGCGACCTCACCTTCATCCACGACGCCACCGGACTGATCATCGGACCCGATGAACCCCGCCCCGCGGACCTGCGGATCGTGGTCGCCAACGACGACGGCGGCGGCATCTTCGGCCTACTGGAGCAGGGTGATCCGCGATTCGCGCGCGACGCCTACCTGGGCGTCTACGACCGCATCTTCGGCACTCCTCACCGCACCGATCTCGAGGCGATGTGCGCGGGCTTCAACATCGGGCACCGTCGGGTGAGTTTGGTCGAACTGCCCGCCGCGCTCGCCGAACCGCCGCACGACGGCGGGATCGAGGTCCTGGAGGTCCGCACCAACCGGGAGGGGCTGCGCAGTCTGCACGCCCGGATCAGCGCTCGACTCGACGCCGGCCCCGGCTATCCTGGTCAGTCATGACCCGGACAGTGCAGCGGCGGATCCAGATCGCCCTCGCAGTGCTCGGCGTGCTGGTCGCTCTGATCGGGACGGTGATCATCGCCGGCGCCTACCGCAACGACGCGAAGATCAACGCCAACAAGGCCACGGCCGTCGCCGACGTGATCTCCGCCGACCGCCTGCACGCGGCGGTCAACTTCGTCACGCCCGACGGCGTGCTGCGCAACCCGAAACTCGGACTGCTGTACCCGACCAATCTCTCGACCGGGCAGCGGATCCTCGTCGACTACGACGCCACCGACCCCGACAACCTGGCACGGCCGGTCGGTCGTGACGCGAGCCTGTCGGTGGTCCCGGCCCTGTCGGTGATCGCCGCGGGCTGGGCGTTGGTGATCGTGCTCATGCTGGGGGTGGCCGAGACCGGTCGACGCTCGCGACGCGATTAGCATTGCCTGCATGACTGACAGCAGCGACCCCGGAACCCGCGCCAGCCTCGAGAAGGACCCGTCGGAGGTCGCCGAGATGTTCGACGGCGTCGCTCGCCGCTACGACATCACCAACACCGTCCTGTCCTTCGCGCAGGACCGCCGGTGGCGCCGCAACACCCGCCGCGCCCTCGACCTGAAGCCGCGCGACATCGTCCTCGACCTCGCCGCGGGCACCGCGGTCTCCACCGTCGAGTTGTCGGCCTCGGGCGCCACCTGCATCGCCGCGGACTTCTCGCTCGGCATGCTCCGCGCGGGAGCCGACCGGAACGTCCCGAAGGTCGCCGCCGACGCGCTGCACCTGCCGTTCGCCGACGCGTCGTTCGATGCGGCCACCATCTCGTTCGGACTGCGGAACGTCGCCGACGTCCCCCTGGCGCTGTCGGAGTTGAACCGCGTCCTCAAGCCCGGCGGCCGCGTCGTGATCTGCGAGTTCTCGACGCCCACCGCGCGGCCGTTCCGCACCGTGTACATGGAGTACCTGATGAAGGCGCTGCCCAAGGTCGCGACCACGGTGTCGAGCAACCCGGCGGCCTACGTGTACCTCGCCGAGTCGATCCGCGCATGGCCCGACCAGGCCGGGCTCGCGAAGCTCATCGGCGAGGCCGGCTTCTCCGACGTCTCCTGGCAGAACCAGACCGGCGGGATCGTCGCGATCCACAAGGGGATCAAGAAGGTCAGCTGAACGGTGAGTTGAGCCGGATGCTCAGCTGAACGATGAGTTGAGCCGGATGCTCAGCTGAACGGCGGGCGGTCCTCCAGGCCCGCGGTGACGCGGCCGGCGCTGCGCCAGGCGCGGGCGATGAGGTCCGAGTCCTCGTCGGTCAGCAGGTTGCCCATCACTCGCACCACCGTGGACATCAGCTTCGGCGACCGGATGCCCGGCCGACCCAGCAGTGGAACGGTCTGCGGCACCGTCAGCAGGCCCGCGGCACGACGGGCCGCGGCGAACGAGGTCCCGTACTCGGCGCGCAGGAGTGCAGGCCAGGCGGCGGAGTAGTCGTTCTCGGCGTCGAGCATCTCGACGGCCGACTTCGCGGTCTCGATCGCGTAGTCGATGCCCTCGCCGTTGAGCGGGTTGACGCACGCGGCGGCGTCGCCGATCAGCATCCAGTTGGCGCCCGCCACCCCGGTCACCGCGCCGCCCATCGGCAGCAGCGCCGACGCGACCCCGCGGGGCTTCGACGTGAGTTCCCAGTCGCCCGCGACCATCGTCGCGTAGTGCTCCAGGATCGGGCGCAGCGCCATCGACGCGGGTCGCTTGTCGGTGGCGAGCGCGCCGACGCCGACGTTCACCGTTCCGTTCCCGAGGGGGAACACCCAGCCGTACCCGGGCAGCAGCGCGCCGTCGGGATCCCGCAACTCCAGGTGCGAGCCCATCCACTCGCTGTCCGCCCGGCCCGAATCCACGTACGAGCGCGCCGCCACCCCGAATGCGGTGTCGCGATGCCAGGTCCGGCCCAAGGAGCGTCCCAGCCCCGACCGCACACCGTCGGCGACGATCACATCTCGCACCCGGATCTCGTGACGCTCACCGTCGCGGACCACCGTCACCGATTCGACGCGGCCGCCCACCAGGTGCGCGCCGATCGCCTTGGTGCCCGACACCATCCGGGCGCCCCGCTCGACGGCGAACCGGCGGATCGCATCGTCCAACTCGACGCGGGCGATCGCACTGCCGTACGGACCGAACCGGTTCGCGCCAGGCCAGTCGACCCGCTGTTGCCGACCCCACCCGTTGAGCTCCAGGCCGCGGATGCGTGGGCGGTCGTCGAGGAGGCCGCCCATGCCGAGTTCGGTCAGGCCTGCGACCGCCCGCGGCGTCAGGCCGTCACCGCAGGTCTTGTCCCGCGGAAAGACCTGCGCATCGAGCAGGACGACGTCGCGACCGCGTGCTGCGGCACGGGCCGAGGCCGCCGCACCCGCGGGTCCGGCGCCCACCACGAGAAGGTCGGCGGAATCTCCAATGGCCTCGCCGGGCGTTGCGCTGGTCACCCGACCAGTATGTCGGGTGACCGGAGCGGTTACGCTTCTGGTGCCGCAGAACGACGAATCAGCGACGTTCAGCAAACACCGATGGGATTGGGCCAGAAACGTGAAGTCCACTTTTGCCGGACTGGATCTCGGGACCGGAGAGTTCGCCGGTCAGCTGCAGCAGGCGCTGCAACGCGTCGAGGACCTGCTGATCAGTGAACTGTCGTCCGGGGACGACATCCTGGTCGAAGCCGCCACCCACCTGGCCAAAGCCGGTGGCAAGCGCTTCCGACCCATGTTCGCGATCCTCGCCTCGCACTTCGGGCCAAACCCGGCCAGCGACGAGGTCATCACCTCCGCCACCGTGCTCGAGATGACCCACCTCGCCACCCTGTACCACGACGACGTCATGGACGACGCCCCGCTGCGCCGCGGCGCACTCAGCGCCAACGCCCGCTGGTCCAACTCCATCGCCATCCTCGCCGGCGACTTCCTGTTCGCCCGCGCCTCCCACCTCGTGTCGACGCTCGGACCCGAAGCCGTCCGGATCATCGCCGACACCTTCGCAGAACTCGTCACCGGCCAGATGCGCGAGACCGTCGGCGTCACCAAGGGCGGCGACCCCATCGAGCACTACCTCAAGGTGGTGTGGGAGAAGACCGGCTCGCTCATCGCGACCGCAGGGCGCTTCGGCGCCTACACCGCGGGCGCCGACGAACAGACCGTCACCACGCTCGCGCGGCTCGGCGACGTCGTCGGCACCGCCTTCCAGGTCTCCGACGACATCATCGACATCGCCTCGGTGACCGACGACTCCGGCAAGACCCCCGGCACCGACCTTCGCGAAGGCGTGCACACCCTGCCGGTCCTCCTCGCCCTCACCGGCGACGGACCCGACGCGGCACGCCTCCGCGAACTCCTCGTCGACCCCGAGACCGGCACCCCGCGCGCCCTCACCGACGACGCCGAAGTCGACGAAGCGCTGCACCTGCTCGTCGACTCGTCCGGCATGAAGGAAGCGCAGGCACGCCTCGAAGCGATGGCCGACGAGGCACGCGGCCTCCTCGCCGGGCTCCCCGCCGGACCCGCCAACGACGCCTTCAGCGCCCTGGTCCGCTACACCGTCGACCGCGTCGGCTGATCGGACGACGGCGTATCGTCGCCGGGGAGACATGTCCGAGTGACGACGATTACGCCAGGAACTTCCGAGCCTCCCTGGTGCGTTGACCACTGTGAGTAACTGATTTCTGACAGTGAGGTGCCATGCATTTCAACGGCCTGAAGACGGCTGCGCTGATGGGTCTGATGTCGGCGGTGATCGTCGGCATCGGCGCCATGTTCAACAACCCGACGATCCTCTGGTTGTCGGTGCTGTTCGCCGTCGGCACCAACGCTTACGCCTACTTCAACAGCGCCAAACTCTCACTGCGCGCCATGCACGCGCAGCCCGTCACCGAAGTTCAGGCGCCCGAGCTCTACCGCATCGTCCGCGACCTCGCGACCCAGGCGCACCAGCCGATGCCCGCGCTTTACATCAGCCCCACCGAATCGCCCAACGCGTTCGCGACCGGCCGCAACCCCAAGAACGCCGCCGTCTGCTGCACCTCCGGGATAATGGAACTCCTCGACGAACGCGAACTCCGCGCCGTCCTCGGCCACGAGCTCTCGCACGTCTACAACCGTGACATCCTCATCAGCTCCATCGCCGGCGCCATGGCCGCCGTCATCAGCGGCCTCGCCAACATGGCCATGTGGATGGGCATGTTCGGCGGCAACCGAGAGAACGGCCCCAACCCGCTCGCGATGATCCTCATCTCGCTCCTCGGCCCCATCGCCGCCATGGTGATCCAGATGTCCGTCTCCCGGTCCCGCGAATTCCAGGCCGACCAGTCCGGCGCCGAACTCACCGGCGACCCCCTCGCCCTCGCGTCCGCCCTCCGCAAGATCTCCGGCGGCATCCAAGCCGCCCCGCTGCCCCCGACCCCCGACCTCGCCAACCAGTCGCACCTGATGATCGAGAGCCCGTTCCGCTCCGGCGAGAAGCTGTCGCGACTGTTCTCGACGCATCCGCCGACCCAAGAGCGGATCGCTCGTCTGGAGCAGATGGCTCGCGATGGGGGTCAGCGGTACTGAGTCTCGGCCCGCTCCGGCTGCGTTTTGCCCCGGTGCGGCGGCGGGACCTGAGCGCTCGGTTTCCGCGCTAGTCCTCGCTCCTCGCCCTTTGGGGCTCGTCGCTGCGGAGGGCGCGGAACTCCGAGCGCTCAGGTCCCGCCGCCGCGCCTCGTTCCTCGTCGTCGCGCGCTGAGTTCCGTTCCGTTGTCCCCGGCGGCCACGGCGCCGCGCTTTCCTTAGCGCTTTTTTGCCCAGCGTTGTGCTGTTCCGGTGTTGCGGTGCGGTGGGCGGTTGCACCCGAAGGGGTTGCCGCACCATCTGTCGACCAGCGGCACCACTTGTGGCTCCCGCACTCAGTCGCGACCGAGTGCGAGAAACACAAGTGGTGCGACTCACCTATAAGTGGTGCGGGGAAGGCTGCCTCGTCCGGCGAGCTGCCGACTTCAGCCTTCGATCCAAGGGAGTGGACTAGTCGTCGGTGGCCTGCTGTTGCTTCTTGCGCTTCGCGGCCCAGCGGCCGGCCGCGATGGCGGTCAGGGCGCCTACGACGCCTCCGGCGACGGCTCCGCCGACGCCGCCGTCGGGGTTGAGCTTCGCGATCACCGCGGTGGCCATCACGACCGCGCAGGCGCCGAAGTAGATGCCGGTCAGGGCGACGCGGAGCCACGAGTCGCCGCCGTAGGCCAGGGTGTTGGCGTCGACGCCGAGCGCCCTGCAGTACCGCTGCCACTCCAGAGACGGGATCAGCAGCGCGAGGAACAGCGCGATCGTCACCCACGCCGGAACGAACCACGCGGCCGCCGCAGCCAGGGTCCACAGCAGGACGTTCGCCAGGATGAACACGTAGGCATACGCCTGGAGCATCACGGATCGTTCGCGCTCGTCGCCCCACGAGTCGTCGGTGTCGGCCAACAGCAGCGCGGGGATCGTCTTCGCTCGCGGTGTCATGTCACTGCTCCTCGGGTAGGGGAAAAAGCTCTTCGACGGAACTGTCCAGTGCCCGGGCGATCCGGATCGCCAGATGGACCGACGGCGCGTAGTCGCCGCGCTCCATCGAGACCACGGTCTGCCGACTGACGCCGACCGCCGCCGCGAGATCCGCCTGCCGCAGCCCGGCTCGACCGCGTGCCGCCTTGACGGGAGATGGTGCTTCGGACATGTCAGAAGTCAAGCCGACTTGTCACGAGATGTCAAGGCAGCTTGTCATGGGATGTGGCAGGCGACCCAGCCTGTGGCGGCCTCGATGCGCAGGCTCGCAAGCTCGCGTGCTTACTCGACCAGCGTGGGTGGTAACGGAGCCCTCCATGCAGGTCGAGTAAGCGAGGAGCGGAGCGACGAGCGCATCGAGGCCGCCGCGGGCTGGAAGCAAAACGCCCAGGAGGCTGAGTCACTCGCAGTGGGAACAGAAAAGACGCAGCGACGACAAAACCGCAACGAAAAGCGGAGTCGGGGGTCGGCTGAACGGAGTTCCTCGCCCTCCGCAGCGACGAGCCCCAAGGGCGAGGAGCGAGGACTAGCGAGGAAACCGTTCAGCCGACCCCCGACTCCGCGGGCGCTGATGGGAAGGAGAAGAACTACCGGTAGTTCACGAACTGAAGAGCAATGCCGAAATCTTCGCCCTTCAACAACGCAATGACCGCCTGGAGGTCGTCGCGCTTCTTCGACGAGACGCGGAGTTCGTCGCCCTGGATCTGCGCCTTGACGCCCTTGGGGCCTTCGTCGCGGATCTTCTTGGAGATCTTCTTGGCGTGGTCGGAGTCGATGCCCTGGACCAGTTCGCCGGTGATCTTGAAGGTCTTGCCGGAGCCGACGGGCTCGCCGGCGTCGAACGCCTTGAGGGAGATGTCGCGGCGGATCAACTTCTCCTTGAACACCTCGAGGCCCGCGAGGGCGCGTTCCTCGGCGTCGGAGGAGATCACGATCTTCTCCTCGCCGGACCAGTCGATGGTGGTGTTGGTGCCGCGGAAGTCGTATCGCTGCGAGAGTTCCTTGCCGGCTTGGTTGAGGGCGTTGTCGACCTCCTGGCGGTCGACCTTGCTCACGACGTCAAACGAAGAATCAGCCATGTCCTCACACTATCAGTGTCCTGAGCAGCCAATTTGCATGTACCGGGGGAGGACGTTGTATTCTGATTCCCGTTGCTTTCACGAGCCGTCGGGACTGGTCCCGGTGCGTTCGCGATAGTTGACACGGCAGATTGCCCGAGCGGCCAAAGGGAGCGGATTGTAAATCCGTCGCGCAAGCTACGAAGGTTCGAATCCTTCATCTGCCACCGCGAGATCGACACAGATGAACATGGACTTGACCAGCGGTTTTGGTTAATCTGGATGCGTATGTGTAACCTCGTTGAGGCTTCTGGGAACGGAGAACTTCTTCTTCGGGAACAGGACGAACGCCCCCTTAGCTCAGTCGGCAGAGCGTTTCCATGGTAAGGAAAAGGTCGACGGTTCGATTCCGTCAGGGGGCTCGCTTGGTTTTGGTCAACCGACCAGGACTGAACAGGGCGGTGTAGCTCAGCTGGTTAGAGCGCACGACTCATAATCGTGAGGTCGGGGGATCGAGTCCCCCCACCGCTACACATTCCGCCTACGCCGGTGGGACTTCGGCCCGAAAGCGTGGGACCGCAAGTACCGCAAGAGCTGAAAGTAGGCAACAAAGTGGCTTCCTCAACCGATGTGCGGCCGAAGATCACCTTGGCATGCGAGGTGTGCAAGCACCGCAACTACATCACCAAGAAGAACCGTCGCAACGACCCCGATCGTCTCGAGCTGAAGAAGTTCTGCCCGAACTGCGGCAAGCATCAGACGCACAAGGAGTCGCGCTAGGCGCGTCGCCTTCGGGCGATTTCTAGAGACTCAATAGAGCGAGGCACCTCACCTGTGAGGTGCCTCGCTTTATTTTGTCAGCACCCGGTCGGCAGCGGACAATGTAACGAATCAGTTTCGTGAAGTTCTCCCGTCGGACGCCTGTCGGCAGTCCGAGGGTCATGTGCGGCCGGGTGAGGCCGAGTGAAGGAGACCGTGCGGTTGTGACAGTGGAAGATGTGTTCGTCGACGAGCAGCTGGAAGCGGCTGTCGCGAACGAGTTGAGTGCGGAGCAGGTCGCTGAGCGCACCAAGGCGCTGGTCGGATACAGCTATGTCGCCGACGACTACTACGAGGTCGGTCGCGAGATGATCCGCTCGCATGCGCGCGCGGTCCAGTCCGACCACCCGGTGTTCTGGGATGAGGCGAAGGCGGCCGAGCTGGGCCACGACACCCTCGTCGCGCATCCGACCTTCGTCTCGGTCCTGGGGCTGATCATGCAGCGCCGCCTCTTCGAAGAGGTCATCACCGGCTACGACATGTGGCAGATCATGCAGACCGACCAGCGGCTGATCATGCATCAGCCGATGAAGCCGGGCGACAAGCTCGCCTGCAAGGTCTCGCTGGAGTCGTTCCGCCAGTCGATGGGCGCCGACCTGCTGGTGAGCCGGAACGAACTGACGAACCAGCTCGGCGAGCCGGTTGTCACGACCTTGACGTCTATCGTCGCGCGGGCGGCCATCGAGGTGGATCCCGAGCTGATCGGCAAGCTGAACGCCGTCATGATGCACGTCGACAACGAGGGCGTCGCAGGCAAGACCGCCGCCGACCTGCCGGTGGCCGACGAGCCGCCGGCGTTGGAACCGCTGGCGTACGGTGCCATCGACTTCGACACGCTCGAGGTCGGGCAGGAGCTCCCGGTGGTCCGCAAGTCTCTGACGCTCGGCAACCTGGTGAATTACGCCGGTGTGGCCGCCGACCCCAATCCCATCCACTTCTCGCGGGAGGTGGCCGAGGCGGTGGGCCTGGACGGTGTCGTCGCGCACGGCATGCAGACCATGGGCCTGGGTGCCACGGTGATCGGCGACTTCGTGGGCGACCCGGCGGCCATCTACGAGTTCAACGTGCGCTTCACGAGCCCGGTCTACGTGCCGACGATCGGAGCCGCGCACATCGACTTCAGCGGCAAGATCAAGTCGCTGGACCCGGAGACCCGTCGCGGCGTGATCGCGCTGGTGGCCAAGCAGGGCGACCGCAAGATCTTCGGCCGCGCGCAGGCGATGATTCAGTTCAACTGAGCTTCCCGACGGGGGCGAGTTGGGGTGAGCGGCACGTTTGCTCTACACTCGTTTGAGTCTGATCGTTCAGGCTTGCGCGCTGCCCGAGGGTGGCGCGTTGGTCTTGTTAGGGTTGGACACAGTGCGGGCCGACGGGTCCGTGCAAAGGGGCGTAGCTCAACTGGCAGAGCAGCGGTCTCCAAAACCGCAGGTTGCAGGTTCAAGTCCTGTCGCCCCTGCCCATCAGGGCACTAGCAGACGAAGGGATCGGTGAGAAGGTGGCCAAGCACGATCGCAAGGCTTCCGACGATGTCAACGACGACCGCGAGGCCGACGTCGACGTCGCCGACTCCGAGGAACTGCGTCCCAGCGGCAAGCGCTCGGCGCGTGGCCGTCGGAGTGCCGGCACGGGGGCTGCCACGGCAGTCGCCGAGCGAACGGCGGAGTCCACCGACACGACGACCGGCGTCAGCCGGAACCCGTTCGTGCGGATCTGGATCTTCCTCAAGCAGGTCGTCTCGGAGATGCGCAAGGTCGTCTGGCCGACGCGCAACGAGGTGATCAACTACTCGATCGCAGTCTTCGTGTTCGTCGTGCTCCTCACGGCGCTCATCTCGGGACTGGACATCGGGTTCGCCAAGCTGACCCTGCTGGTGTTCGGCTGACAGGCAATTACCACAGGGCGAGCAGCCCGAGTGACCAACGAAGGAGCGTGGGGCAGTGAGCACCCCGGAGAACGAGATCGAATCACCGGAGATCGGTGACGAGACCCCCGAGGCCACGCAGCCGGAGACGGCCGCACCGGAAGCCGCTCCCGAGCCCGTCGACCCGGTCGCGCAGCTGCGCGCCGAGTTGCGCCGTCTGCCCGGCGAGTGGTACGTCATCCACTCCTACGCCGGCTACGAGAACAAGGTGAAGACCAACCTCGAGACGCGCGTTCAGAACCTCGACGTCGGAGACTACATCTTCCAGGTGGAAGTGCCCATCGAAGAGGTCACCGAGATCAAGAACGGTCAGCCGAAGAAGGTGAACCGCAAGGTTCTGCCCGGCTACATCCTGGTTCGCATGGAGCTCAACGACGAGTCGTGGAGCGCCGTCCGCAACACCCCGGGTGTCACCGGTTTCGTCGGCATGACCTCGCGTCCGTCGCCGCTGACGATCAAGGAAGTCGTTCAGTTCCTGATGCCGCGCGCCGAGGTCCGCAAGGCGGAGGCCGCCAAGGCCGCTGCCGCGGCAGGCGAGAGTGTCGAAGCCGCGATCGCCGCGTCGTCGAACCTCGTCGAGGTCGACTTCGAGGTCGGCGAGTCGGTCACCGTCATGGACGGTCCGTTCGCGACCCTGCCCGCGTCGATCAGCGAGGTCAACACCGAGCAGCGCAAGGTGAAGGTCCTCGTCTCGATCTTCGGCCGCGAGACTCCGGTCGAGCTCGGCTTCAACCAGGTCGAGAAGCTCTAACGCACGGATGCACCGCGGCCGACCACGTGCCGCGACATCACACGAAGACTTCCGCGTATCCAGCGTGCGCGGATTTGTAAGGAAAAAGGACAAGAGAGATGCCTCCCAAGAAGAAGAAGATCGCCGGGATCATCAAGCTCCAGATCCAGGCGGGCCAGGCCAACCCGGCGCCGCCCGTGGGTCCGGCGCTCGGTCAGCACGGCGTGAACATCATGGAGTTCTGCAAGGCGTACAACGCCGCGACGGAGTCGCAGCGCGGCAACGTCATCCCGGTCGAGATCTTCGTGTACGAAGACCGCTCGTTCGACTTCAAGCTCAAGACTCCTCCCGCCGCCAAGCTGCTCCTCAAGGCGGCCGGTGTGCAGAAGGGCTCGGGTGAGCCGCACGTCAACAAGGTCGGCAAGGTCACGATGGACCAGGTCCGCGAGATCGCCAAGACCAAGACCGAAGACCTGAACGCCAACGACGTCGAGGCCGCCGCGAAGATCATCGCCGGCACCGCGCGTTCGATGGGCATCACGGTCGAAGGCTGATCCATTTCGGCGGGTGAGTCCCGTCGAACCCTCGTGGGAGGGCCGCGCTCGGCCCAGTAACCACTAACTCCCGCCCGAAGGCGGGGAGAAGGAACAGAGCACATGAGCAAGAAGAGCAAGGCCTACCGGGCCGCCGCTGAAAAGATCGATCGCGAGAAGCTGTACAGCCCGCTGGAGGCCGTCGCGCTCGCGAAGGACACCTCGTCGAAGAACACCGACTCGACCGTCGAGGTCGCAGTCCGTCTCGGCGTCGATCCCCGCAAGGCGGACCAGATGGTGCGCGGCACCGTCAACCTGCCGAACGGCACTGGTAAGACCGCACGTGTCATCGTCTTCGCGGCAGGCGACAAGGCCACCGAGGCCGCTGCCGCCGGTGCCGACGAGGTCGGCGCCGAGGACCTGATCGAGAAGATCCAGGGCGGCTGGCTGGACTTCGACGCCGCGATCGCCACCCCCGACCAGATGGCCAAGGTCGGCCGCATCGCGCGTGTCCTGGGCCCGCGCGGTCTGATGCCGAACCCGAAGACCGGTACCGTCACCACCGACGTGACCAAGGCCGTCAGCGACATCAAGGGTGGCAAGATCACCTTCCGCGTCGACAAGGCAGCCAACCTGCACTTCGTCATCGGCAAGGCGTCGTTCGACGCCGAGAAGCTGGCGCAGAACTACGGTGCCGCGTACGACGAGATCATGCGCGCGAAGCCGTCGGCCGCCAAGGGCCGCTACGTCAAGAAGGTCACCATCTCGACCAACTCGGGACCGGGCATCCAGGTGGACCCGCTGGTGACGCGCAACTTCGCCGGCGAGGCCTGATCTGACGGATCGGCTCCGCGAGAACAGTTGACGAAAGGCGCCTCCCGCTTCGGCGGGAGGCGCCTTTCGCTTTCTTCGGGGTGGCCTTCCCGCCCCTGAATCCCCTGATTGTTGACGTACGAGGCGTTTGTCCATATACTCCCCGTACTGCTTGAGGGCGAATTCTCTCGATTCGGTCTCTTACTCGAGGGGGAGTCTTGAAGGTCTGGTCGATGACTCTGCGACGCGGTCTCGTCGCGGTCGGTGCAATCATCACGATGTGCGGTCCGGTGGTGGCCGCAGGGCCGGCAACTGCCGCGCCTCAACAGGCGTCGGAGGTGGACGCGGCGCAACGCCTGACGGACTTCATCAACGCCTCACCGGGCGTGGGGCGGGCTGTCAACGGCTTGAAGCATCAGGTCGACTGGACCGGCCCCACGAAGAAGCTTCCGCCCGTGCAGCGCACGATCGGGGGCGGGCCGCCGCAGAGCGGCTTCTGGCCCGCGTTCGCACACGGTCAACTCAACCCCCGCATCGCGCCGTCCGGTGCGAACGACTGGAACTGCAAGCCGAAGTCGGGGCAGAACCCCGTAGTACTGCTGCACGGCACGTGGGAGAACGCCTATGACAACTGGGCTGCACTCGCCCCGGTGCTGAAGAAGGCCGGCTACTGCGTCTTCGCCCCGAATTACGGGCGCACCGATCTGCTCGACGTCGGCGGCCTCGGCACGGTTCTTCCCAACACGGGCGGTGTCGCCGAGGTCAGCCGTTCCGCCGAGCAGATCGCCCCGTACATCTCGAAGGTCCTGGCCGAGACGGGTGCGAAGAAGATCGACCTCATCGGTCACTCTCAGGGCGGCTTGTTGGCGCGCTATTGGATGAAGCGCTACAACGGTCACACGAAGGTGAATAACCTCGTCACCCTCGGCGCCACCAATAACGGCACCACGCTGCTCGGAATCGGCTGGCTCGGACGGACACTCACCACCGCGGGCCTCGATGTGTTGGCACCCGTGACGCTTCTGGTCGGATCAGCAGGCATCGACCAGACGATCGACTCGGCCACCGTCAAGTATGTGAACAACCGCGCACCGTTCCACGACAGCAAGCAGAAGCGGGTCTACCCAGACGTTCAGTACACGATCGTGGCGACTCGATACGACGAGGTGAGCACCCCGTACGATCGGACCTTCCTTCCCGGTGGCCGCAACGTCAAGAACATCACGCTGCAGAACGGCTGCGAGCAGGACGTGTCCGATCACATCTCGATGTCCTATTCGCCTCGAGCGCTGTCGATCGTGCTGAACACGCTCGACCCGCAGCGGTATCCGAAACTCGTGTGCTCAGCGAATCCCTGGTTCTTCAGTTTCTGAGAGTGCCGCCTGCCCGACTGAGTGGACTTCGGCGCCCTGAGACGGGTGGTACGGCGAACTGTGGACAACGTGCCGGAACCTGTGGACAACCGGTTCGCCAGACATCAGGGCCGATCATTACCGTGGCAGCATGCGCGACGACAAACTGCTGACGAAGATCGGCGGGCTGCTGAGGCAGGCCGAGGGGACCGACAACGAACACGAGGCCGAGGCCTTCATGGCGGCCGCGCAACGACTGGCCACCGCCGCGTCGATCGACCTCGCCCTGGCCCGGGCGCACGACCCCGCCGCGCGGAAGGCGGCGTCGCCGATCACCCGCCAGGTGCACATCGGCAAGGCGGGCAAACGAGGGCTGCGGACCTACGTGCAGCTGTTCGTGCAGATCGCCCAGGCCAATGACATCACCTGCGACGTCGCCTCCAACTCGACCTTCGTGATCGCCTACGGATTCGAATCGGATATCGACGCCTGCGAAGCGCTGTACACCTCGCTGGTGATCCAGATGGTCGCCGCCAGCGACGCCTACCTGAAATCGGGTGCGTACAAGGGCCAGACGGCACGGCAGGTGGTGACCCGGACCAACGGCTACGTGCGACGCCGCGTGGTGGAGGAGAAGGCGCTCTCACCCATCACCGCCCGCCTCAACTTCCAGTCGGCGTTCGCCAGTCGTATCGGTGCCCGCCTGCGGGAGGCCCGCGACGCCCAGCAGGCGGAGGCCATGGAGGACGCCACGTCGACCGTCGGGGGAGCGGGACGATCGGTGTCGACCGCCGTCGCGATGCGCGACAAGGAGATCGAGGTCAAGGACTTCTACCGCGCCGAGTCCACGGCGCGCGGCCACTGGCGGCCGACCAGCGCCAGGGCGGGCTATTCGACGGCGGCCCGCCAAGCCGGCGACCGGGCAGGCAAACGCGCCCGGATCGGGGCGGACGGACGGCTCGGCGGTGCCCGAGGCGCACTGGACCGGTGAGCCGGGACCACGCGCGCTCGCGCGTATACGACGCAGAGCGGATGGTGCACCGGATGCTCGACCGCGCGGGCAGCGCACACACCGTCCAGATCGTCGGTGCTCACCTCACGGTGCCCGCCGAGGCGCGGTTCGGGACGGTGGACGACGTCGCCGCCTACGTCGAGCGCGTGCTCGCGCTGGGGCCGGTGGGGGAGCGGTTCGAGCGAGCCGCGCTGCCGGTGGTCGTGAGGGCGCGACGCGGCCATCGTGCCGCCCACTACGAGCGAGGCGGCACCACCATCGCGGTCCCGGACTCGGCGGAGGGGCGCTGGGCGCTGCGCGAGTTGGTGGTCGTGCACGAACTGGCGCACCACCTCGACGAGATCGCCGATCCGGCGCACGGGCCGTCGTTCGTCGCCACGTTGATCGACCTGGTGGACCTGGTGATGGGGCCCGAGACGGCCCTGGTCTACCGGGTGATCTTCGGCGACAGCGGGCTGTCTGCGACGCAGTGAGTCGAAACCCCGTGAGGTCCGCTGGGACGCTCCCGCGCCGACCGGTCAGCGAACGGCGGTCGCGGTCACCACGGGGACGGGGTCGGCGCCGAGGTCGCCGTCGGTCTGGAAGGTCAGGTAGCTCGGCTTGGCCGGGTCCAGGACCAACTGCTGGCGGCGGCCGCGGGCCTTGATGAGGTCCGGCACGATCGTCAGGTAGCGGGGCAGGCTGGCCGCGTAGACGTCCACACGCAGCCGGTGGCCGGGCTGCAGAACGGCATCGGTCGGGACCAGATCCACGTCGATCCGGACCGGCTCGTCCGCGGGCACCGGAAGACGCCGCTCACGCGACAGATAGTGGTAGGCGTCCAGCAGGGCGCCGTCGGCGTCGTACGTGGACCGCGACGGGTCCAGCGCCCGGTTGGATGCGGTCAGTGCGCCGTTGGTCAGCACTGTGGATGTGCCGTCGGCGGCGACGTCGTTCACGGTGACTGCCCAGATGCCCTCGTGGGCGGTGGTGGAGACGTTGAGGCGCAGGTTCATGGCACCGGAGATCTGCGTGGGTCGCGATACCGCCTCGCTGGTGAAGCTGAGCGCCGACTCCTCCTGGAACGACGCGTCCTTGGTGAACTTCTCACCGAGGACGATCGACAGGCCCGCGGTGACCTGCGAGAGGTCGCGGGAGACGAAGCCGCGAAGGCTCGGGCGGATCCGCAACGACCGCCTGCGCGAGGCGCGACCGTTGCGGAGGCTGCCGTCGTGCTGCGTGTGCATCGCGGTGCCGGTGGGCTCCTCGGTGAGGAACAGGCGACGCGGAGTCACCTCGGGGCGGGGGAACGCCGGTCCGCACGACCAGCCACCGCCCTGCTGCTCCATGGTGACCGGGCCGTACCCGTCGACGCCGTTCTCGATGCCCTTGAGCCACCGGTCGAACCAGGCGCGCTGCAAGACGTCCAGACGCGGCGGGCTGTACGGCCGCTGGTGGTCGCAGCCGGGGTCCAAGTGGTAGCCGTCGGCGATGAGGACCTGCTTGCGGCCCGGCTCCATCTGCAGTTTGGAGTACACGCGGGTGGCGCTGCGGCCGAAGAGATCGTGCCAGCCGCCGACCGTGAACGTGGGACACGTGATGTTCTCGATGATCGGATCGCGCTCGGCGAAGTACGGATCGTCGAAGATGCGGTCGTCGCGGGCGGTCAGGAAGCCCCACATCAGCGACGGCATCTCCGTCGCCGGCGACTTCATCCGGGAGGCGAGCCAGCGGTAGCCGTCACCGCGGAGCACGTCGGCGACGGCGGTCGCCGGATTCGGCACCCATTTGAGACCGTTCACCAGGGCCAACCAGAACGGGATGAACGCCGACGGCATGCCGCCGGTGATGTAGATGTCGCGGACGATGTCCTCGCTGCCCTCCACCGCGAAGACGGCCTTGAGGGCTTCGGGGCGCAATGCTGCAGCCTGCAGGGAGTTGATGGCCGAATACGACCAGCCGGTCATCCCGACGCCGCCTTCGTACCAGCTCTGCCGGGTGATCCAGTCGATCACCTCGAGGCTGTCCTGCTGCTCGCGCGGACCGAGGATCTGCCACTTGCCGTGGGAGGTGCCGGTGCCGCGGACGTCGACCAGGACCTGCACGTACCCGGAGCGGACCAGTTCGCGGTTGACGCCGAAGACGTCCCACAGGCCCTTCGAGAAGGTGCGGGTGATGCGGGAGAGGCCGGCGAGTGAGCCCTCGTCGGTGGTGAACGTCGCGCTCGCGGTCTTGACGGTGCTGCCGATGACCGGTGCGTGCAGCGTGTGATCGATGCCGTCGAGGAGGGCGCGGTTGTACGGGTTGACGTTGAGGACGGCGGGCAGGGGAGTGCGGACCGGCTGACCGAAGCGATTGGCGGGGCGGACGACGGTGGCGCGGAGGCGGACGCCGTCGCTCATCGTCAGGCGGACGCTGCGGTCGATGTGCACGCGCGGGTACCGTTTGTCGCCGTCGACGGCCTGACGCCATTCCAGGGCGGCGGCGCCACCGGCCGCATCTCGGTACTCGGGTGCCGGCATCAACGTCGGGCGGTGGTTCGGTACTGCGAAGCGACCTTCAGACACGTCGTAGTCGAGCGTCATTTCCTGGTCCCCCCTTTGCCATGTACGAAAGCGGTTGCGCGGGTCCTCGCCGATGCGGCTGTGGCTTGCATCACGCGGACGTCTCATCAATCTAAAACGTTTGGGTGCCAGATTGTTAATCCGAGTTTGCTGAACCGGTGTGCTCGCTTGACCTGATTGTGACTGAAACCGCAGCTTCGAGCACAAATCCGGCGGAGATCTGGACCGACAGATCTCGCTCGGGAGTTTGCGAGGACGAGACGGCTCCGCCGATCTTTCTCGCGCCGCGACCCGAATCGTCGGGGATCCGGGCGGGCTTGCGCCAGTCCGGTCCGAACACCGGAAGACCGTCGGGCGCGACGGCCCGATGCTCCCAGACGGACTCCGCGCTGCGGAGGACGATCTCGCTCGAGCGCGCCCGCAACTCGTCGACGCCGGCGGCGTCGCCCGGAAGGTCGGTCGCGACCAACGCCAGGTATCGGGCCAGGATCCCGTTGAACAGGCCGCCGTCGCCGCCGCCCGCGCCCGAGACGACGCCGTCGGTGGTCATCCGGTCCTGCACCGCGCGCAACAACGCGTCGATGCGATCGAGGTGGATCCGGTCGGCGGTGAGCCGGTAAGCCTCCACCTCCGCGCCGAGCGCGACGCCCTGGCAGTAGGTGAACGTCGTCCCGTCGAGTTCGCGCACTCCGCCCGGCCGCACCCACAGGCCGTCGGCGATCAACCCCGACGGAAGCAGCAGCTCACGGTGGATCCAGTCGGCCATCGCGACGGCCCGCTCGCCGTGCCCGGTCCGGGCCAGGAGGATGGCGGCGGGCCCGTTGGCGGGTGCGTTGAAGAAGGTGTCGGTGGTCCGCCACGGGATGCCGCCGCCCAGCGCGGGCGACCAGGCGTCGACCATCTTCGACGACAGCGCCCGCCGGGCGCACGGATGCGATCGGTGCAGATGGCGGTCGACACGCTCGATCGCCAGGCCCATCCACGCCATGTCGTCGTAGTAGTCGTTGGTCCAGAGGAGGCCGTTGTGCAGCCGGATTCCGCGCAGGAGCGCGACGGCGTCGGCGGCGCACCGATCGTCGTCGCGGTGGATCGCGCCGTCGACGAGCAGGTCCACCAGGTGCGCCTGCCACCAGTAGTTCCACGACGCCGTCCACCGGTCGCGTCGTCGCGGATGGGTGACGGGCGGCCAGGCGACGGCGCCGATCAGAGTGCCCGGCACCCAACCCAGCAGCGGGCGGAGACTCCGGGAGGCGATCGCGACCTGCGCGGCGGCCGCGCGGTCCTGAACCGTCGATTTGGATTCGATGGACATGGGCAGTAGCCTATTCGTCGGTGCAGTGAGCCATGCTCGCTGCGTCAGTTCAACCAGAGACCGTTGGTTGTCGGACGTGTTCCGATCGAAGGCCCGATGAGAGTCGGCGGCCCACGCAGGATGAACGTGGTGAGACTTCACCCATGGCGGTCCTCCGTCATGGGATCTGTGCGCCCCGTGCCTCCTGCCCGGGGCGCTTTCCTTTTCTGCAGGCACCTCGTCGAGCGCCCCGCCTCCACCGCACAGTCTGGATACCCGCGCCCCGGTTCGCCGGGACGCAACGAATGTGACACGAGAGGAGGCGAAGTATGGCTAAGGCTGACAAGGTTTCTGCCGTCGCAGAGATTGCGGGGCAGTTCAAGGACTCGACCGCCGCTGTGATCACGGAATACCGCGGTCTCACGGTTCCGCAGATCCAGGAGCTGCGTCGTTCGCTCGGCGAAGGCGCTGTCTACTCCGTCGCCAAGAACACCCTCACCAAGCGTGCTGCCGCAGAGGCGGGCGTCGAGGGTCTCGATGACCTGTTCACCGGTCCGACCGCGATCGCCTTCATCGAAGGTGAGCCGGTTGTGGCTGCCAAGGCGATCAAGACGTTCGCCAAGGACAACAAGAACCTGGTCATCAAGGGCGGCTACATGGACGGCCGTGCGCTGTCCGTGGCTGAGATCGAGCAGATCGCCGACCTGGAGACCCGCGAGGTCCTGCTGGCCAAGCTGGCAGGCGCCATGAAGGGCAACTTGGCAAAGGCCGCAGGGCTGTTCAACCAGCCCGCATCGCAGGTCGCGCGACTCGCCGCGGCTCTGCAGGAGAAGCAGGAAGCTGCCGGCGACGCCGCGTAGTCGACTTGACTCCACCCGGTTCAAGCGGCTGCCGCCGTGCGGGCCACCACCCCATAAACCAACCTGCACCGCAGGTTCCCCGCATAGGGATTAACGGAAGGACGCCATCATGGCGAAGCTCACCGCTGACGAGCTCATCGATCAGTTCAAGGAACTGACCCTGCTGGAGCTCAGCGATTTCGTGAAGAAGTTCGAAGAGGTCTTCGAGGTCACCGCCGCTGCTCCGGTCGCCGTCGCTGCTGCCGGTGCTCCGGCCGCCGGCGCCGAGGCCGCCGCTGAGCAGGACGAGTTCGACGTCGTCCTCGAGGGCGCAGGCGACAAGAAGATCCAGGTCATCAAGGTCGTCCGCGAGGTCGTCTCGGGTCTGGGCCTGAAGGAGGCCAAGGACCTCGTCGAGAGCGCTCCGAAGGCTCTCCTGGAGAAGGTCAGCAAGGAAGACGCCGAGGCTGCCAAGGCCAAGCTGGAAGAGGCCGGCGCCAAGGTCTCGCTCAAGTGAGACTGAGCGCTTAGCGCATCTTCTCGCCGTCGGGCGAAGTCGAATGAGGCCCGCAGGGAAACCTGTGGGCCTCATTCGCTGTCTGCGGCATCGATGGTCCCGTGGGTGTGTCGGTGGACGGAAGGCGCGCAGCAGGCCGTACAGGCGGTCTTACGACGGTCTGCCGAACCGGTCCGCGGCGTGATATTCCCATGAGTGATGAAGGTCTCCTTCGGATGTTCGGTTCGCTTTGGAACACGCGGCTTCTTTATGTATTCTCAGCACACCAATACGTTACTGACGGGTACAAGTACTTTTGCTCCGGTTTACCTTCGGGTACTGAAGTACGACGAAAGACCCTGGTGCGTTAGAGTGACCGCAGCCACAGCCTTCCCGGGCGAGTGGCAGCGGAAACTCTGTAGGGGGAGCGGCGCGCCTCGCACCTCGTACGCGGTACATACGAAAGGTCTGGAGGACACTGTGGGTGTTGAGGTCAAAGTCGAGGGGCTAACCAAGTCGTTCGGCTCGCAGAACATCTGGCGAGACGTAACCCTGACCCTGCCTGCGGGCGAGGTCAACGCACTGCTGGGACCGTCCGGTACCGGTAAATCGGTCTTCTTGAAGACCTTGATCGGCCTGCTGCATCCGGAGCAGGGTTCGGTCATCATCGACGGCACCGACATCACCGAGTGCTCGGCCAAGGAGCTCTACGAGATCCGCAAGCTGTTCGGCGTCCTGTTCCAGGACGGCGCACTGTTCGGCTCGATGACCCTGTTCGACAACATCGCCTTCCCGCTTCGTGAGCACACGAAGAAGAAGGAGGATGAGATCCGTCGCATCGTCCTGGAGAAGATGGAGCTGGTCGGTCTGGCCGGTGCCGAGGGCAAGCTCCCCGGTGAGATCTCGGGTGGTATGCGTAAGCGCGCCGGCCTCGCTCGAGCTCTCGTGCTGAACCCCGAGATCATCCTCTGCGACGAGCCGGACTCCGGCCTCGACCCCGTGCGTACCGCTTACATCTCCCAGCTGCTGATCGACATCAACGCGGAGATCGACGCGACGATCCTGATCGTCACGCACAACATCAACATCGCCCGCACCATCCCGGACAACATCGGCATGCTCTTCCGCAAGGAACTGGTCATGTTCGGTCCGCGCGAGCAGCTCCTTACCTCGGATCAGCCAGTCGTCAAGCAGTTCCTCGCCGGTGACCGCTTCGGCCCCATCGGCATGTCGGAGGAGAAGGACGAGGCGATCGCCGCGGCCGAGGCCGCGATGCAGGCCGCGGGCATCTCCGGCGGTGGTACGCAGGACGACTTCTCCGAGATCATCCCGCAGGTGCAACCGAACCCGGGCGTCCAGGTCCGCAAGGCCTCGATCCGTCACCGCGCCAACGTCCTTCGGATGCTGCCGACCCTCCCTCCCAACGCGCAGGCCGCCATCCGCGCCTCGATCGCCGAGGAGGATGCGCGCGCCGCGGAGTCTCCGGAGTCGGTCGCGACGCTCGTCGCCCTGGCGAACACGGACTTCAGCTCCGAGGCGGGTATCAACGCTGCCCTCGCGCAGGCCAACGTGGTCTCCGACCGCCCGACCGAGGTCATCGACCGTCCGACCGATGTCTACGCCACCGCAGGCGACGACGCACTGACTCAGCCGATCGACACGTCCGCGATCGAGACGGCCGTCCGCAAGTCTGATGGACAAGGGGAGTAATCAGGCATGACAAGCGCCACTTCGCGTGGTGTCGACAAGATTGCGAATGCCGGTGAGGGTGCCCTCGCCCAAACCGGTAACATCGTCCAGCTCTTCGTCGACGTAGCCCGCCAGCTCTTCGCGCGACCGTTCCAGTTGCGTGAATTCATCCAGCAGGCCTGGTTCATCGCCAGCGTCACGATTCTGCCGACCGCGCTCATCGCGATCCCGTTCGGCGCCATCGTCTCGCTGCAGACCGGTTCGCTGATCAAGCAGCTCGGCGCCGAGTCGTACACCGGTGCGGCGTCGGTCCTCGTCGTCGTCCAGCAGGGCTCGCCACTGGTGACGTCCCTGCTGGTCGCCGGTGCTGCGGGCTCGGCAGTGGCCGCCGACCTCGGATCACGAACGATCCGTGAAGAGATCGACGCCATGGAAGTGCTCGGCATCAACCCGATCCAGCGTCTGGTGGTGCCCCGCGTCTTGGCGATGGTCCTCGTGGCCGTCCTGCTCAACGGCCTGGTCGCCGTCGTCGGCATCGGCGGAGGCTACTTCTTCAACGTGGTCGTCCAGGGCGGAACGCCCGGCGCCTACCTCGCGTCGTTCGGCGCACTGGCCCAGCTGCCCGACCTCTACATCTCGACATTGAAGGCCGTGATCTTCGGTGTCATCGCAGGTGTGGTCGCCGCCTACAAGGGCCTCAACCCGAAGGGCGGCCCGAAGGGCGTCGGTGACGCGGTCAACCAGTCCGTCGTCGTCACGTTCCTGCTGCTCTTCTTCGCAAACCTGATCATCACTGCGGTCTTCCTGCAGATCGTCCCGCCGAAGGTTGGTTAGTCATGACACGTGGTGTGACGATCTCCAAGAGCAGGCCCGAATACCTGCTCTATGAGGCACGCAAGCAGCTCGGCCGTCCGCTGAAGCTGCTCGACGGCGCCGGCGAGCAGATGTCGTTCTACGGCCGCACGCTCGCCTGGATCCCCAAGACCCTGGTGCACTACACCCGCGAGGTGATGCGCCTGCTCGCCGAGGTGGCCTTCGGCTCCGGCGGTCTCGCCGTCATCGGCGGCACCGTGGGCGTCATGGTCCTGATGTCGGGCTTCACCGGCGTCGTGGTCGGCATGCAGGGCTACGCGGCCCTGGACCAGATCGGCTCCCAGGCGCTGACCGGCTTCCTGTCGGCCTACGTCAACACCCGCGAGGTGGCGCCGCTGGTCGCAGGCCTGGCGCTCTCGGCGACGGTCGGCTGCGGCTTCACCGCCCAGCTCGGCGCCATGCGCATCTCGGAAGAGATCGACGCCCTCGAGGTCATGGCCGTCCCGTCGGTCCCGTTCCTCGTCTCCTCGCGCGTCATCGCCGGCTTCATCGCCGTCATCCCGCTGTACGTTCTGGGTCTGATGGCCGCCTACCTGGCGTCGAGGGTGGTCAACACCGTCTTCAACGGCCAGTCGACCGGCTCGTACGACCACTACTTCAATCTGTTCCTGCCACCCGTCGACGTCCTCTGGTCGTTCGGCAAGGTGTTGATATTCGCGTTCGTCATCATCCTGATCCACTGCTACTACGGCTACTTCGCCAGTGGCGGCCCGGCAGGCGTCGGTGTGGCCGTCGGTCACGCCGTGCGAACAGCCCTCGTGCTGATCGCGGTGATGGACTTCTTCCTGGGCCTGGCGATCTGGGGTACGACCACGTCGATCCGAGTGGGAGGTTAGGCAAGCGTGAAGACACTGAAACGAAGGCTGTTGGGCCTGGTGTTCTTCGCCGTCGTGATCGGCCTGTTGGTCGTCTCGCTGGTGAAGTTCAGCGGCGGCTTCGACACGTACAAGACGATCACCCTGCGCACTGACAACGCAGGCAACTCGCTGGTCAAGAATGCCGACGTCAAGGCCAACGGTGTCGTCGTCGGCGCCGTCCACGCCGTGAACGTGCAGCCGGGCGGCAAGGTCGCCGTCGAACTCCGGATCACCCCGGACCAGATGAAGAACCTGCCCGACGGCACCACCGCGCGTGTCCTGCCGAAGACCCTGTTCGGCGAGCGCTACATCGCGCTGCAGATCCCGAAGAACTCCGACGGCGGCACCCTGCACGAGGGATCGGTCATCACGACCGACAAGCAGGGCAACGCGGCCGAGGTCGAGGACCTCTTCGACGCGCTGCTGCCGGTCATCAAGGCCATCCCGCCGCAGGACCTGAACGTCACGCTGAGCGCGATCTCGCAGGCCATCGGCGGCAAGGGCCACCAGATCGGTGAGATCGTCGAGCGCCTGAACACCATCTTCAAGCGCGTCAACGCGAACATGGACGACCTGCAGGGCACCATCCGCGGCCTCGCGACCTTCTCGCAGACCTACGCGACCGCACTGCCGGACATTATCGACGCCTTCGACAACCTCCGCGTCACCGGCAACACGATCGTCGAGCGGCAGAGCGACCTGCGCTCCACCATCCAGACGCTGGGTGTGGCCGCGGTGGACACCACCAAGTTCTTGAAGAAGAACAAGAAGGACATGCTCGACCTGTTCATCGACTCGGAGCCCTTCCTGAAGGGACTCGCCATGCAGTCGCCGACGTTCGGGTGCATGTTCAACAACTTCGCCAAGATCATGCCGAAGATCGGCACCATCGTCGGCAAGGGCACGGCCAACCCCGGCGTCCGCGTGAACCTGCAGTTCGTGAACCCGCGCGGTCGCTACCTGCCGAACCAGGACGAGCCGCGGATGAACTGGAAGAACCCGCCGGCCCGCTGCTACCAGCCCGCCACCAACGGTCGTCCGTTCCCGCAGTACCCGGGCGGCAGCGTTCCCGACGGCTCGTACCAGCCGCCGTCGCGCAACGCCGGTCCGAGCACCTGGCCCGACCTGCCGCAGCCGCAGTTCAGCGTTGCGCCCAGCGGGAAGATCTCCGATTCCGACTACCAGAAGCAGCTGAAGGTCATGTACGCCGCTGCTTCCGGCATCAACCCCGAAGAGGTTCCGACGTGGATCACCTACATCGGCGCAGGTGCGCTGCAGGGAGCGGAGGTGACTGTTAAGTGAGAGGCATCGTCGCACCCCTGGTGAAGCTGATCGTCTTCGCCGTCATCACGATCATCGCGACCGCGATGCTCGGCCTGACCATCGCCAACGCCGGCTCGGGCGGAAGCTCGAACTTCAAGGCCGTCTTCGACGACGCCGCCATGCTCAACCCCGGTGACGACGTCCGCATCGCGGGCGTCCGCGTCGGCCAGATCGACTCCGTCGAGATCACCGACCGCAACAAGGCACTGGTCAGCTTCAGCGTCGACCGGGACCGCCTCCCGCGCGGCACCCAGCTCTCCATCCGCTACCGGAACCTGACCGGCCTGCGGTACATGGCGTTGGAGAAGGGCCCCGGAGCCCTCGGCGACACCGTCGACCAGGGCTTCACGTTCCGCAACGTGGCGGGCCAGGAGCCCAGCACCCACGACGCGGTGAACCTGACGGAACTGTTCAACGGGTTCCGCCCGCTGTTCAAGCAGATCACCCCCGAGGACATGAACAAGCTCGCGGAGACCATCATCAAGGTCTTCCAGGGCGACATGGACACCACGATCGGCAGCCTGATCGACGACACGTCGAGCCTCACCAACGCACTGGCCGACAAGGACAAGGTGATCGGCGACATGATCACCAACCTGACCAAGGTCCTGGACACGGTGAACCGCAACGACGACCAGTTCACCAGCCTGCTGGTGAACACCGAGAAGCTGATCACCGGTCTGGCCGCGCAGCGTGACTCGGTCGGCTCGGCCATCACGTCGGTGTCGAACCTGACCACGGTCACCGGCTCCATCCTCAGCAAGACGCGGCCGGCCATCCAGGGCGACGTCGCCGGGATCAAGTCGCTGTCGGACCAGCTGAACACGCGGACCGACGACATCGAGCAGGCGCTCACCAACCTGCCGGTCAAGCTCCAGCGGATCGGTCGCGCCGCGACCTTCGGCTCCTGGTTCCAGTTCTACATGTGCGGCATCGACGTCGTCGCAGGCAACGGCAAGTCCACCAGGCTGACCCAGCCGGTGATTCCGCTGCCGAACATCAACCACGTTCTCTACACCAGCGCCGCGACGCGTTGCTGGCGGAACAACCAGCCGGGAGGGAGGTAACGCATGAGCGACCAACAGGAAACTCCGGACGGCAAGCCGCCGGTGCCGACGACGCCGAAGAAGAGTCGCCGCTTCGCCGGACGGCGAAGCGCGGTGAGCATCGGTGCAATGGGTCTGCTGATCCTGATCATGGCCGCGGTCTCGTCCTTCTACTTGAAGGACCTTCCGCTGGTCGGAGCAGGCGCGCGCTACACCGCGGTGTTCGACGAGGCCGCAGGCCTCAAGGCGGGCAACGAGGTCCGTGTCGCGGGCGTCAAGGTCGGTGAAGTGACCGACGTCTCATTGAACCGCGACAAGGTCGACGTGAAGTTCACCGCGAACAACACGTGGATCGGCAACCAGACGCAGGCCTCGATCCAGATCAAGACGGTCCTGGGCCAGAAGTACCTGGCACTGAACCCGAAGGGCACCGATCTCGCCGATCCGAGCGAACCCCTCACCGACACGGTGTCGCCGTACGACGTCATCGAGGCCTTCGGTGACGCCGCGGATCAGATCGAGAACGTCGACACCGACAAGGTGGCGGAATCGCTCCGCGCACTGTCGCACGCCTTCTCGGGCACCAACTCCAAGGACATCAGCTCCTCGCTGACCGGCATCTCGCGACTGTCGAACACCATCGCCAGCCGCGACGCCGAGGTGCAGAAGCTGCTCAAGGCCACCAAGGACTCGTCGAAGATCCTGGCCGACCGCAACGAGGAGTTCACGAAGCTGATCGCCGGTACCGGCGTGCTGCTGAAGGAGCTGAACAACCGGCAGAAGGACATCTCCGCACTGCTGGCCAGCACCACCTCGCTCAGCAAGGCGCTCACCGGCATCGTTCGGGACAACGAGAAGCAGCTCGGCCCGGCCCTCGACTCCCTCAAGGGCGTCACCGACCTGCTGACCCGCCAGAACAAGAACGTGCGCGACACCATCACCTACATGGCGCCGTTCTACCGGCTGTACGCCAACGTGCTCGGCAACGGGCGCTGGTTCGAGGCCACCGTGACCAACCTCCTGCCGCCGGCTCTGCCGCAGCAGAACACGACGCGGCCGCCGAACATGCAGAAGAATGTCAATAATGGAGGTCCCCGATGAGCAACTCGGATCAGTCCTCGGGATTCTTCAGCAAGAAGAACATCGTCTACGGCGCACTCGGTGCGGTCCTGCTCCTCATCATCGGTGCGGGCGGCTACTGGGCGTCGACCCTGATCGGCACCACTAAGATCACGGCGACCTTCAACAGCGCCGTCGGCATCTACGAGGGCAGCAACGTCAGCGTCCTCGGCGTGGACGTCGGCAAGGTCACCAAGGTGGAGCCGCAGGGCGAGACCGTGAAGGTGCAGATGCGGGTCAACCGCGGCGTGGAGCTCCCCGCCGACGTGAAGGCCGTGCAGATCATCCCGTCGATCGTCGCCGACCGCTACGTGCAGTTGATTCCCGCGTACACCGGGGGAGCGAAGGCCGGAAGCGACATCGAGCTGTCGACCAAGCAGACGCGAGTCCCGGTCGAGATCGACGCGATCTACGCCAACCTGCAGAAGCTGTCGAAGTCGCTCGGCCCGGACGGTGCCAATAAGAAGGACACGGAGTCGCCTCGCGGCGCGGTCACCGACTTCGTCGACGTCTTCTCCAAGAGCCTCGACGGCAACGGCGCCAAGCTCGGTGACGCGATCACCAACCTGTCGAAGGCGGCGGGCACGCTGTCGAACGGTAGCGACGACCTGGTGAGCACCATCAAGAACCTGGACGTCTTCGTCGGTGCACTCCGCGAGAACGACAGCCAGGTGCGTCAGTTCAACACGCAGATGGCCTCGTTCAACACGTTCCTCGCCGGGGAACGCGATCAGCTCGGCCAGGCGCTGAACACCCTGTCGTACGCGCTCGGCGATGTCGCGACCTTCGTCGCCGACAACAACAAGAAGCTCGGCGACGCGATTCGCGACCTGCAGCCGACCGGTCAGGCGCTCCTGGACAACAAGGATCACCTGCTGGAGATCCTGACGGTGATCCCGGTGGTGCTCAGCAACCTGATCAACACCTACGACGCGGAGTCGGGCACGCTCGCCATGCGCCTGAACTTCCCGGAGGCTCAGGATCCGCTCGGTGCCACCTGTAAGCTGCTCGACCTCGGCAAGCTGTTGCCGGGCAACCCGATGGCCGTGGACTTCAGCCGCAAGCTGGCCCCGCTGGTCAACAACTGCAAGGCGGTCGGCAAGCAGATCACCGACGGTGTTCTGACCCCGATGCTGCCGGTCCTGCCGTTCGGAATCCTGAGCGGTGACAAGGAGCAGAAGAACCCGGCTCCGGGAACCAACAGCGGCAACCCCGATCCGAGACTGCCTGGAGGACAGCGATGAAGGTGAAGTTGTCGACGCGCACGCGCGTCGCCGGCATGGGCGCTGCACTCGTGTCGGTCCTGACGCTGACCGGCTGCGCCGGCATCCAGTCGGTACCGCTGCCCGGCGGTGTGGACGTGGGCGACAACCCGCGCACATACAAGATCCAGTTCGACGACATCCTCGACCTGGTGCCGCAGTCCGTGGTGAAGCAGGACGGCATTCCCGTCGGGCAGGTCACCAAGGTCGAGGTGCCAAAGGACTCGTGGAACGCGGTCGTGACCGTCAAGGTCAAGAACAGCGTGGATCTGTCCGACAAGGCGTCGGCCTCGGTGCAGCAGACCAACCTGCTCGGCGAGAAGTTCGTGGCGCTGAACGAGTCGCCGGAGGCCACTCCGGCCACCCCGCGGCAGCCAGAGTCGCAGACCATCCAGTCGAGCCGCACCCGCACGGTCACCGACATCGAGCAGCTCCTCGGCGCCCTGTCGATGCTGCTCAACGGTGGCGGCATCAACCAGCTGGAGCCGATCATCACCTCGCTCAACGAGGCGCTCGGTGATCGTCCCTCCGCGGTCCGTTCGCTGCTGAAGCAGTCCGAGATCCTGATCGGCAACCTGAATCGTCAGCGCGACGACATCATTCGCGCCGTCGACGGCGTCAGCCGCCTGTCGGACCGGGCCAACCAGCAGACCGATCAGATCGAGCGCATCCTGAACGAGCTGCCCGCAGGCGTCAAGGTGCTCGAGGAGCAGCGGCCGCAGTTCGTGGACCTGCTGACCAAGCTCGACGACCTCGGCGACGTCGGCACCGCGATCCTCGGCAAGGCACACGACGAGATCATCACCGATCTCAAGGCGCTGAGGCCGATCCTGTCGGAGCTGTCGAAGTCCGCGCAGGACGCCGTCACCGCGATTCCGCTGATCCCGACCATCCCGTTCCCGGACGACCTGCTTCCGGGTGTGCACGGTGACTCGACCAACCTGTTCATGACGGTGGACCTGCGGCTGCTGAACCAGCTGGAGGCGCTCGGCGTCGGCCAGGGCAAGCCGAAGTACCAGCCGCCGTCGGTGAATCCGCCGCCGGTGTACAAGGGCAACCCCTACGTCAACGGCAACGGTCCCCGCTACGGCTGGCCGACCATCTCGCTGCTGCCGCCGGCACCGAACTCGCGACCGGGTCCGAACACCCCGCCGTCGGGTGGCACCTACCCGATGAACCCGACGTCGAAGAAGAAGCCCACGTCGAAGAAGAATCAGTACACGATGATGCCGACTCGCGACGGGAACTTCATGAACGGAACGATGCGGATGCTGCTGGGAGGTGAAGGCCAGTGATCACCAGGCTGGTCAAGGTCCAGTTGATCGTGTTCGCCGTCATCGGCGTCCTCGCGATCGTCTACGTGGGCGCCAAGTATGCGCGCCTCGACAAGCTGGTCGGAGTGTCGACCTACAACGTCAACCTGCACATGGACGATGCCAGCGGCGTCTTCACCAACGCCGAGGTCACCTACCGCGGCGTGCCGGTGGGTCTCGTCGGTCCCATGGAGATGGTCCCGTCGGGCGGGGTCGACGTGACCCTGCTGCTGAACTCCGGCGGCCCGAAGGTTCCCGACTCCGCGGTGGCGGTCCTCGCGAACCGTTCGGCGATCGGTGAGCAGTTCATCGACCTGCAGCCCAAGAACGATCAGGGGCCGTTCCTGAAGGACGGCAGCCGCATCCAGGGTGCCGAGGTTCCGCCGAAGCTGCAGGACGTCATCGCCGACACCATCACCCTCACCAAGACGGTGCCGGTGGAGCAGCTGAGCAAGGTCATCAACGAGCTCGGTCAGGCGTTCAACGGCAAGGGTGACGACCTCACCCGACTGGTGACGTCGCTCGACAAGATCTCGAAGCACGGCATCGACAACCTCGATTCCATCGTCAGCCTGATCAAGAACTCGAACGTGGTGCTGGGCACGCAGGCCGAGCAGTCGGACGAGATCCTGGCCTGGTCGAAGAACCTCGATCTGGTGGCCGCTCAGTTGAGCGCGTCGGATCCCGACATCCGTCGGATCCTCGCGACCGCCCCGCGGACGGCGACCACCCTGTCGCAGTTCATTCAGGACAACGGGGACGACGCGACCAAGCTGATCCATCAGCTGGGTGCGACGCTCGATCACGTCGAGCCCGCCGCGTTCGCGACCGGTGTCACGTTCGCGCTGCTGTCCGCACTGTCGGCGGGTGCTCACAGCATCACCCCCGGCGACGGTCAGATCCACTTCGGCATCGTGCTCGAGACCGGCAACCCGGTGAGCTGTACTCGCGGCTACGAGAGCACGCAGCAGATGATCGCGGACATCAAGAAGAAGAATCCGAACTTCGACATCAACTACGATGAGTTCCCGATGAACACCAAGGCGAAGTGTGACGTGCCGGTCGGCAACCCGACCTCTGTGCGCGGCGCAGCTCGTGCCCCGCTGGCCAACCCGGATATTCCGCAGCCGTGGGACAACACGCCGAAGAAGGATCCCGACAAGTTGAATCTGAACCCGCTGGCCACCCAGCTCGCAGGCCTGATGGGCGTGCACGCACGGTAGCCCCGACCACTCTGCCGCCGCTGATTCAGCGGCGGCAGATTGGCGAGGTGGGTCACCCGATGACTAAGGTTGCGCTCGATGACACACGATGACAGCAGTAATCCGGAGGTGGATCCGGCCGACGTCGCTGAGACGGTCGACGACGAGTCGACGGCGCAGGCCCAGACCCCGACCGTGAGTCTGGAGAAGAGCGACGCCGACGCGTCCGACACCTCGGATGACGCCTCCGACGCGGGATCGGTCGACGAACCGAGTACCGACGAGGCCGAGTCCGCGGAGGACGACGACACGGACGCCGACGAGACCGACGCGGATGCTGACGTCGACGCCGAGGAATCCTCCGACGAGGAATCCTCCGACGAGGAATCGTCGGACGACGACGCGGCGGCGAAGAAGCAGAAGAAGCCGGTCCGCGTGGACACCGACGAGGCGTCGGCGCGATCGCCGTTCGCATCGATGGCGTTGGCCGCCGCGGTCGCCGCGCTCATCGCCGCGATCGTGTGCATCGGCTACTTCGGCTACACCGGTGCGCGGGCTTACACGTCCGACTCCGCGCGGACCGAGTTGCGCGACCAGTCGATCGACGTGGCGCAGCAGGCGGCTCTGAACATCACCGCCATCGACCCTTCCGACCTCAAGAGTTGGGAGAACCGGCTGAAGTCGTCGCTGACCGGCGATGCACTGAAGCAGGCGAACATCAGCGAGTTGAAGGCGGCGATCGAGAACAGCCAGGCTGCGGGCAGCAAGCCCGGCCGGATCGATTCGAAGATCGCGCGGAGCGCGGTGATGTCGCTGGACACCGAGAGCAACAGCGCCGTGGTGCTGGTCTTCGCCAACGTCACGGCGACCGACGGCGGCAGTAGGCCGGCGAGCGACCAGGTGGGCTTCGCCCTGACCGTCGTCGACATCGACGGCACGCGCAAGGTGAACAAGGTGGTCGCGTTGAACGAGATCGAGTTCTCGGATGCGGGCTCCGGCACCGCGCCGGCTCCGACCGACCCGACGCAGAAGGGTGGTAACTGATGGCCGCGAAACGCCCGATCAAGCCCACGTCCTCGCCGTCGAAGCGGACACCGAAGGTCGCCGGCCGCAGCAGCGCTCGCGTGACCGTCTCGAAGGCTCTCGAGGAGACGGTCGACACCGCGGCGTCGGACGCCGACGTCGTCGCGAGCGGGGCCGCCGACGAGGCGACCTCGTCGACCGGCGCCGTTTCCGGAGTGGAGCGCAAACGCCGCGCTGCCGCCGCACGTGAGGTCCGCGAGAAGGCGGAGCGCTCGCGCGCGGCCGAGGGCAAGCCGCCGCGCGGTACCGAGGCCACGCTGCGCACCGCCGCGATCGTCGGCGCCATCGCCGTCGTCCTCGGCGTGATCGCCACAGTGCTGGCCCTGCACCCCGGTGCGGAGGTCTCGGACAACCGCGCTTTCATCGACCAGTCGGAGACCGACCAGGTCCTCAGTCAGACCAGGAGTGCGGCGTGCGCCCCGTTCCAGTACGACTACAAGACCGTCGACCGCTGGATCGACTCGACGCGCGACCATTTCACCGGTGAAGCGCTGAAGCAGTTCGAGGACAATCTGAAGGTCACCACGGAGATCATCAAGCAGGCGCAGTCCTCGTCGGAGTGCCAGGTGGATCAGATGGGCGTGGAGAGCCTCCAGGGCGACCACGCGTCGGTCATCGGGACGCTCATCGTCAGCGAGACCAGCCAGGGCAACATCAAGCAGAGCCTCCCGCACATCCGCTACGACGTGAAGCGGGAAGACGGGAAGTGGCGGATCAACTCGATCGGCGGGTTCTGATCGGGACCCGTCACCAGGACTTTCTCCTGGATTCGGCGCGTTTCGCTTGACGTACCGGCCTCCGCGCGGCACGCTGTGACAAGTCGATTCTGCGAGGTAGGCAGCCTTCAGCAAATCTTCTTCCGCCGGGGTGTACACAACCCTGAAATAATCTGATACAGTTGGACGTTGCGCTGGCTGCCTCCTGTCCGCTGATCGATCATCCTTCCAGCCGTCCCGTTTCGGGAGGGCTCTCGGGTGTGATGTTTGTGCAGGTTGCACGACCACCGCAGGCCACATGGCCACGCACCGAGAAACTTCGTGTTGGAAGGACGCATCTTGGCACTCGACCGCCAGTCCACCTCAACCACATCGGGAATCATCCCGGGCGCTCCACATCGCGCTTCCTTTGCCAAGATCGACGAGCCGCTCGAGGTCCCGGGCCTGCTCGATCTGCAGTTGGATTCGTTCGAATGGCTCGTCGGTACGCCCGAGTGGCGCGCAAAGGCGATCGCGCGGGGTGAGGAGAACCCGGTCGGCGGACTTGAGGAAGTCCTCCGCGAACTGTCGCCCATCGAGGACTTCTCGTCCTCCATGTCGCTTTCCTTCTCCGATCCGCACTTCGACGAGGTCAAGGCCTCCATCGAGGAGTGCAAGGATAAGGACATGACCTACGCGGCGCCGTTGTTCGTCACCGCGGAGTTCATCAATAACAACACCGGCGAGATCAAGTCGCAGACGGTGTTCATGGGCGACTTCCCGATCATGACCGACAAGGGCAGCTTCGTCATCAACGGCACCGAGCGTGTCGTGGTGAGCCAGCTGGTCCGCAGCCCCGGCGTCTACTTCGATTCCTCGATCGACAAGACCACCGAGAAGACGCTGCACTCGGTCAAGGTGATCCCGGGCCGCGGCGCCTGGCTGGAGTTCGACGTCGACAAGCGCGACACCGTCGGCGTCCGCATCGACCGCAAGCGTCGTCAGCCGGTCACGATCCTGCTCAAGGCCCTCGGCATGACCAACGAGGACATCGCCGAGCGCTTCGGTTTCTCCGAGATCATGATGTCGACCCTGGAGAAGGACTCGACCACCAACCAGGACGAGGCCCTCCTCGAGGTCTACCGCAAGCTGCGTCCGGGCGAGCCGCCGACCAAGGAGTCCGCGGAGAGCCTGCTGGAGAACCTGTTCTTCAAGGAGAAGCGCTACGATCTGGCTCGCGTCGGTCGCTACAAGATCAACAAGAAGCTCGGCCTCACCGCGAACCCGATGTTCGGCGCGTCGACCCTGACGACCGAGGACATCATCGCGACGGTCGAGTACCTGGTGCGCCTGCACGAGGCCGACCCGAACCAGACCACCATGATGACCGTTCCGGACGGCGTCGAGGTCCCGGTCGAGGTCGACGACATCGACCACTTCGGCAACCGTCGCCTCCGCACGGTCGGCGAGCTGATCCAGAACCAGATCCGTGTCGGTCTCTCGCGCATGGAGCGCGTGGTGCGTGAGCGCATGACCACCCAGGACGCCGAGGCCATCACCCCGCAGACCCTGATCAACATCCGCCCCGTCGTGGCCGCGATCAAGGAGTTCTTCGGAACCAGCCAGCTGTCGCAGTTCATGGACCAGAACAACCCGCTGTCGGGTCTGACGCACAAGCGTCGCCTCTCGGCACTGGGCCCGGGCGGTCTGTCGCGCGAGCGCGCCGGCCTGGAGGTCCGTGACGTCCACCCGTCGCACTACGGCCGCATGTGCCCGATCGAGACCCCTGAGGGCCCGAACATCGGCCTCATCGGTTCGCTGTCGGTGTACGCCCGCGTGAACCCGTTCGGCTTCATCGAGACGCCGTACCGCCGCGTCGACGACGGTGTGCTGACCGACGAGATCGTCTACATGACCGCCGACGAGGAGGATCGCTACCTCATCGGCCAGGCGAACACGAACTACGACGCCGACGGCAACATCACCGACGAGCGCGTCCTGGTCCGCATCAAGGGCGCCGAGGTGGAGTTCGTCCCCGCCAAGTCCGTCCAGTACCTGGACGTCTCGCCGCGCCAGATGGTCTCCGTCGCCACCGCGATGATTCCGTTCCTGGAGCACGACGACGCCAACCGTGCCCTCATGGGCGCCAACATGCAGCGTCAGGCCGTGCCGCTGGTCCGTAGCGAGTCGCCGCTGGTCGGCACCGGTATGGAGCTGCGCGCCGCCGTCGACGCCGGCGACGTCATCGTCACCGGCAAGACCGGTGTGGTGGAGGAGGTCTCGGCCGACTTCATCACGATCATGGCCGACGACGGCACCCGCGACAGCTTCCGCCTGCGCAAGTTCGAGCGCTCCAACCACGGCACCTGCGCCAACCAGGTCCCGATCGTCGACGAGGGTCAGCGTGTCGAGGCCGGTCAGGTCCTGGCCGACGGCCCCTGCACCGATCACGGTGAGATGGCGCTCGGCAAGAACCTGCTCGTGGCGATCATGCCGTGGGAGGGCCACAACTACGAGGACGCGATCATCCTGTCGCAGCGCCTCGTCGAAGAGGACACCCTCACCTCGATCCACATCGAGGAGCACGAGATCGACGCCCGCGACACCAAGCTGGGTGCCGAGGAGATCACGCGGGACATCCCGAACGTCTCCGACGAGGTGCTCGCCGATCTCGACGAGCGCGGCATCGTCCGCATCGGCGCCGAGGTCCGCGACGGCGACGTCCTGGTCGGCAAGGTCACCCCGAAGGGCGAGACCGAGCTGACCCCGGAGGAGCGTCTGCTCCGCGCGATCTTCGGTGAGAAGGCGCGCGAGGTGCGCGACACCTCGCTGAAGGTTCCGCACGGCGAGACCGGCAAGGTCATCGGCGTCCGCACGTTCAGCCGTGACGAGGACGACGACCTGGCGCCCGGTGTCAACGAGCTCGTCCGCGTCTACGTCGCCCAGAAGCGCAAGATCCAGGACGGCGACAAGCTCGCCGGCCGCCACGGCAACAAGGGCGTCATCGGCAAGATCCTGCCGCAGGAGGACATGCCCTTCCTGCCGGACGGCACCCCGGTCGACATCATCCTGAACACCCACGGCGTCCCGCGTCGTATGAACATCGGTCAGATCCTCGAGACCCACCTCGGTTGGGTGTCGAAGGCCGGTTGGAACATCGACACGGAGAAGCTCGAGGAGGAGTGGGCCAAGCGCCTGCCCGAGGAGATGCACTCCGCGGCTCCGAACACGAACACCGCCACCCCGGTGTTCGACGGTGCCAAGGACGACGAGCTCGCGGGTCTGCTCGGCTCCACCCTCCCGAACCGTGACGGCGACGTCATGGTCGGCGCGGACGGCAAGGCGACCCTGTTCGACGGTCGCTCCGGCGAGCCCTTCCCGTACCCGGTCGCGGTCGGCTACATGTACATCATCAAGCTGCACCACCTGGTGGACGACAAGATCCACGCTCGTTCCACCGGTCCGTACTCGATGATCACCCAGCAGCCGCTCGGCGGTAAGGCCCAGTTCGGTGGCCAGCGCTTCGGTGAGATGGAGTGCTGGGCGATGCAGGCGTACGGCGCCGCCTACACCCTGCAGGAACTGTTGACGATCAAGTCCGACGACGTCGTCGGGCGCGTGAAGGTCTACGAGGCCATCGTCAAGGGCGAGAACATCCCCGAGCCGGGCATCCCGGAGTCGTTCAAGGTGCTCCTCAAGGAGCTCCAGTCGCTGTGCCTGAACGTGGAGGTCCTCTCCAGCGAGGGCACTGCGATCGAGATGAGCGACACCGACGACGAGGACCTCGAGCGGGCTGCTGCCAACCTCGGCATCAACCTCTCGCGCAACGAGTCGGCGACCGTCGACGACCTTGCCAACTGACACTCACCTGACTTCAAGAGACACTGAAAGGCAACTAGTGCTCGACGTCAACTTTTTCGACGAACTGAAGATCGGCCTTGCGACGGCCGACGACATCCACAACTGGTCGTACGGTGAGGTCAAGAAGCCGGAGACCATCAACTACCGCACCCTGAAGCCCGAGAAGGACGGCCTGTTCTGCGAGAAGATCTTCGGACCGACTCGCGACTGGGAGTGCTACTGCGGCAAGTACAAGCGCGTGCGCTTCAAGGGCATCATCTGTGAGCGCTGCGGCGTCGAGGTGACCAAGGCCAAGGTGCGCCGCGAGCGCATGGGCCACATCGAGCTGGCCGCCCCGGTCACGCACATCTGGTACTTCAAGGGTGTGCCGAGCCGGCTGGGCTACCTGCTCGACCTGGCGCCGAAGGATCTCGAGAAGATCATCTACTTCGCCGCCTACGTGATCACCGCCGTCGACGACGAGCTGCGTCACGCCGAGCTCTCGACCCGCGAGGCCGAGATCGGTGTGGAGCGCAAGGCGATCCTCGACGACGTGGAGGCCGCTCTGGCCGAGCGTCAGCAGAAGCTCGAGGCCGACCTGGCCGAGCTGGAGGCCGAGGGTGCCAAGGCCGACGCCAAGCGCAAGGTCCGCGACGCCGCCGAGCGTGAGCTCAAGCGCATGCGCGACCACGCGAACCGTGAGGTCGAGGCCCTCGACGAGATCTGGGACAAGTTCGTCAAGCTGACGACCGGCGACCTGATCATCGACGAGCGCCTGTACCGCGAGCTCGAGGACCGCTTCGGCGAGTACTTCACCGGCTCGATGGGTGCCGAGGCCATCAAGCGTCTCCTGGAGACATTCGACATCGAAGCCGAGGCCGAGTCGCTGCGCGAGACCATCCGCACCGGCAAGGGTCAGAAGAAGCTGCGTGCGCTGAAGCGACTCAAGGTCGTCGCGGCGTTCCAGCAGTCCGGCAACTCGCCGCAGGCCATGGTGCTCGACGCCGTGCCGGTGATCCCGCCGGAGCTGCGTCCGATGGTGCAGCTCGACGGTGGCCGCTTCGCCACGTCGGACCTCAACGACCTCTACCGTCGCGTCATCAACCGCAACAACCGCCTCAAGCGACTGATCGACCTCGGCGCCCCCGAGATCATCGTCAACAACGAGAAGCGGATGCTGCAGGAGTCGGTCGACGCCCTGTTCGACAACGGTCGTCGCGGCCGTCCGGTCACCGGACCGGGCAACCGCCCGCTGAAGTCGCTGAGCGATCTGCTCAAGGGCAAGCAGGGTCGTTTCCGTCAGAACCTGCTCGGCAAGCGCGTCGACTACTCGGGCCGTTCGGTCATCGTGGTCGGCCCGCAGTTGAAGCTGCACCAGTGCGGTCTGCCGAAGCTGATGGCCCTGGAGTTGTTCAAGCCGTTCGTGATGAAGCGTCTGGTGGATCTCAACCAGGCTCAGAACATCAAGTCGGCCAAGCGCATGGTGGAGCGTCAGCGCCCCGCCGTGTGGGACGTCCTCGAAGAGGTCATCGCCGAGCACCCGGTCATGCTGAACCGTGCTCCGACGCTGCACCGCCTCGGCATCCAGGCCTTCGAGCCGCAGCTGGTGGAGGGCAAGGCCATCCAGCTGCACCCGCTGGTCTGTGAAGCGTTCAACGCCGACTTCGACGGTGACCAGATGGCCGTGCACCTTCCGCTGAGCGCGGAGGCGCAGGCCGAGGCCCGCATCCTGATGCTGTCCTCGAACAACATCCTGTCGCCGGCGTCGGGCCGCCCGCTCGCCATGCCGCGTCTGGACATGGTGACCGGTCTGTACTACCTGACGACCCAGAAGGAGGGTCTGACGGGCGAGTACACCCCGGCCACCGCCGACGACGTCGAGCGCGGCGTGTACGCGAACCCGGCCGAGGCCATCATGGCCGTCGACCGCGGTGCGCTGACCATCCAGTCGCGCATCAAGGTTCGGCTGACGCAGCAGCGTCCGCCCGCCGACATCGAGGCCGAGCAGTTCCCCGAGGGCTGGACCCGCGGCCAGGCGTGGGAGACCTTCACCACCCTGGGTCGGGTCATGTTCAACGAGCTGCTCCCGCGGGACTACCCGTTCGTCGACGAGCAGATGCCGAAGAAGCGCCAGGCCGTGATCATCAACGATCTCGCCGAGCGCTACCCGATGATCGTCGTCGCACAGACCGTCGACAAGCTGAAGGACGTGGGCTTCTACTGGGCCACGCGTTCGGGTGTCACCGTCTCGATGTCGGACGTTCTGGTTCCGCCGGCCAAGGCCGAGATCCTGGAGCGTTACGAGGAGCGGGCCGACGGTCTGGAGCGCAAGTTCCAGCGCGGTGGCCTCACCAAGGACGAGCGTCGCGACGCCCTCGTCGAGATCTGGAAGCAGGCCACCGAAGAGGTCGGTAAGGCGCTCGAGGACTACTACCCGGACGACAACCCGATCACGATGATCCCGAAGTCGGGTGCGACGGGCAATATGACCCAGGTCCGCAACCTGTCGGGCATGAAGGGTCTGGTGACGAACCCGAAGGGCGAGTTCATCCCGCGTCCGATCAAGTCCTCGTTCCGCGAGGGCCTGACCGTCGCCGAGTACTTCATCAACACGCACGGCGCCCGCAAGGGTCTGGCGGACACGGCTCTCCGTACCGCCGACTCGGGTTACCTGACGCGTCGTCTGGTGGACGTCTCGCAGGACGTCATCGTCCGTGAGACGGACTGTGGCACCGAGCGCGGCATCCTGGTTCCGCTCGGCGAGAAGCAGGCCGACGGCAGCATCATCCGCGACGCGCACGTCGAGACCTCGGCGTACGCCCGCACCCTGGCGTCCGACGCGATCGATGCCGACGGCAACGTCGTCATCGCCCGCGGCACCGACCTGGGTGACCCCGCCATCGAGGCGCTGCTCGCCGCAGGCATCACCGACGTCAAGGTCCGCTCGGTCCTCACCTGTGGCACCGGCACCGGCGTCTGCGCCTACTGCTACGGCCGCTCGATGGCCACCGGCAAGCTCGTCGACATCGGCGAGGCCGTGGGCATCATCGCCGCACAGTCGATCGGTGAGCCCGGCACCCAGCTGACGATGCGTACGTTCCACCAGGGTGGTGTCGGTGACGACATCACCGGCGGTCTGCCGCGTGTCACGGAGCTGTTCGAGGCCCGCGTGCCGAAGGGCAAGGCTCCGATCGCCGAGGTGTCCGGTCGCATCCGCATGGAAGACGACGATCGTTTCTACAAGATCACGATCATCCCGGACGACGGCAGCGACGAAGTCGTGTACGACAAGCTGTCGAAGCGTCAGCGTCTGCGCGCCTTCAAGCAGGAGGACGGCAGCGAGCGTCTGCTGGCCGACGGTGACCACGTGGAGGTCGGTGAGCAGCTCCTCGAGGGTGCTGCCGATCCGCACGAGGTGCTGCGCGTCATGGGCCCGCGCCAGGTGCAGATCCACCTGGTCAACGAGGTCCAGGAGGTGTACCGGAGCCAGGGTGTGTCAATCCACGACAAGCACGTCGAGACCATCGTCCGCCAGATGCTGCGTCGCGTGACGATCATCGACTCCGGCGCCACCGAGTTCCTGCCCGGCTCGCTCACCGAGCGCGCCGAGTTCGAGGCGGCCAACCGTGCCGTCGTCGCCGAGGGCGGGGAGCCGGCTGCCGGCCGTCCGGTCCTCATGGGCATCACGAAGGCCTCGCTGGCCACCGATTCGTGGCTGTCGGCGGCGTCGTTCCAGGAGACCACTCGCGTGCTGACCGATGCGGCCATCAACAGCCGCAGCGACAAGCTCGTCGGCCTCAAGGAGAACGTGATCATCGGTAAGCTGATCCCGGCCGGTACCGGTATCAACCGCTACCGCAACATCGAGGTTCAGCCGACCGAGGAGGCTCGCGCAGCCGCCTACGCTCTGCCGACCTACGACGACACCTACTACAGCCCGGACGGCGCCTTCGGCGCCCCGAGCGGTGCCGCCGTTCCGCTGGACGACTACGGTTTCGGCAGCGACTTCCGCTGACCTGAGCTCACGCACGGCCCCGTCTCCCTCTGGGAGGCGGGGCCGTCGTCGTATCGCACCAGTTGTGGTCGAGTCGCACCACTTCGGGTCGAGTCGCACCGGTTGTGGTTCCCGCACTCGGTCGCGACCGAGTGCGGGAGGTGGAAGTGGTGCGCAAAAAAGAGGGCTGTGGATAGGACTGCCGGAGCCTGTGGATACCGCACTGGCCAATAATGCTGAGTCCGACTTGTATGGCGACCATGCTGAAAGTCAACGAGAACGGCGTCATCGTCCGCAGCGAAGCGCTCGACACCGGTTCGACCGACGCGGACATCAAGAACGCGGTGCGATCCGGCGAGATCGTCATCGCAGCCAGAGGGCGCTATGTGCCGGCGGCCGGTCTACCCGAGGTCCGGTGGAAGCGTGAACAGGAGATCTATCGGCGTCGATGCCTGTGCGAGGCCGCGGAGGGTGCTGTTCTGACCCACCAGTCGGCGGCGGCGATCCTCGGACTCGCCATGCTGAATCCCGACCTGCGGCGGATCCACGTCGGTGTCACGAGAGGCTCGAGTGGCAAGGTGCGCGCCACCCGCCACATCCACTGCGGCCTGGACATGGACGACGTCGTGGTGGTCGACGGCGTGGCCGTGACGAGCCTGGAACGCACGGCGGTCGACGTCGCACTGGTCTCCGACTTCGCCGGCGCCCTCGCCGTCTTCGACTCAGCGCTGCGACTCGGAGCGACGCACGAGAGCCTCGAAGCCGCCATCGACGGACGACGACGCCGCGGTTCCGTCCGCGTGCGTCAGGCCCTGCGTCACGCCGACGGAGGGGCTGCGAACCCGGGTGAGTCTTGGAGTCGCGCGCAGATGATCCAGAACGGCCTCCCCGCGGCGGTTCTACAGCGCGAAGTCGAGGTGGAGGGTGTCCTCTATTACAGCGACTTCGAGTGGGACGGGCTGGTGATCGGCGAATTCGACGGTGAGGGCAAGTACCTGAACAATCGCCGTCCCGGAGAGACCATCGCGCAGGCGGTGATCCGGGAGAAGAACCGGGAGAACGCTCTGAAGGACATGGGCTTCGACCTGGTGCGGTGGGATTGGCCGGTCCTCACGTCTCATGGCGTCGCCGACCGCGTCATCCCGCATCTCCGCCGGGCCGGTCTCTACTGACTCTCGCACCACTTCCAGCTCCCGCACTCGGTCGCGACCGAGTGCGGGAAACACAACCGGTGCGACTCGCCCGGAAGTGGTGCGATACCACCGGAAGTGGTGCGGGTACTCAGGCGCCGATGGCGCGGGCGATCATCGGCCAGGAGTTGCGCAGGTCGGCGTAGAAGAGGCCCCAGGTGTGGACGCCGTCGGGGCGGTGGACGAAGCGGTGGGGGATGCGCAGGGCGTTCAGCCGGTTCGACATGGTGGTGGTGCACTGCAGGGCGACGGCTTCGATGACGTTGCCGCCGACCAGGCCGCTGCCGTTCTGGAGGAGACCGCCGTCGACCGGGCCGGCGATGCCGGACCCGGCGGACAGATAGATCGCCTTGCCGCGCAGCTTGTTCGCGTTGACGACGGGATCGTGACGGAACCAGGCCGGGCTTCCGGGCGGGCCCCACATGTTGACGACGTTGCCGCCGCCGCGCGCCGTGACTGCGGTGGCGGCGAGCGTGCCGAGCGGATCGGTGGTGCCGGGGCAGCCGCTGTACGACGCGACGGCGCGATACAGGCGCGGCACCTGCGTCGCCAGGTCGAGCGCCGGGCCCGCGGACATCGAGACGCCGGAGATCGCGTTCACGCCGCTGGTGCGGAACTGCTTGTCGACCGCGGCGGGCAACTCCCGGGTGAAGAACGTCTGCCACTTGTTACGGCCGAGGGCGGGGTCGTCGTGCTGCCAGTCGGTCATCATCGAGAACCGGCCGCCGATCGGCAGGACGACATTGACGCGCTTGTTCGCGAAGAACTGGCGGACCCGCGTGTTGTTGAACCACGAGATGCCGTCCTCGGCGCCGCCCGCACCGGGAAGCATGTAGAACACCGGGAGGCCCGCGGGACTGCCCGCGGGATGCAGCACATGGCTGCGGACCGTGCGCCGCATGGACGGGGAGTACACCGAGATCATCGAGACGGTGGGGCTCAGCGCCTGTGCGGCGGTGACCCGAGGCGCCGCATGCGCTGCGGGACTCGGCGCGAGCGTCACAGCGCACGCCGCTGCGAACAGGGCCGCGAGGAGTGTTTGAACAGAATGTCGTCGTGATGTGGCGATTCCTCCCATACGACCGACACTATGGGGCGGGGGTGACGAAAGTGAAACCGAAACGGGCGTCGTTGCCGAATCGATAGGCCGTCGTTGTCGATGCATCGGCAATAGCATCGACCTCATGGGTGAGGCGACGCGCTACCGGTGGCTCCTCCACGTGGACCTCGACCAGTTCCAGGTCTCAGTGGAACGGCGACGTCGCCGCGATCTCGTCGGTCGCGCGGTGATCGTCGGCGGTGACGGCGATCCGACACGGGCGAGACAGGTGGTGACCTGCGCGTCGTACGAGGCCCGCGACCGCGGGGTGCGCGCCGGGATGCCGATGCGCGTGGCGGGGAAGAAGGCGCCCGACGCCGTCTTCCTGCCCCTCGACATGGCGGCGTACGAAGCCGCGTCGACGACGGTGATGGACGTGCTGCGCCGATTCGGCGACGCGATCGAGGTGTGGGGATGGGACGAGGCCTACCTCGGGATAGACGACCGGGGGATAGACGAACGGGGAATCGACGGACGGGGAATCGATGACCGCACCGGTCCGTCGGCGCACACGCTCGACGAGATCGTCGAGGTGGCGCAGACCATTCGTCGAACCGTCTTGGCGGAGACTGGACTGGCCTGCTGCGTCGGCGTCTCCGACAACAAGCAGCGAGCCAAGGCCGCGACGGGCTTCGCGAAGCACGCGATCCGCGAGCCCGGCGCGACGGACGAGGCGCGGATCTTCGTCCTCGACGAGACCAACTGGTCCGCGCTGATGGACTCGCGGCCCTGCCGCGACCTGTGGAGCGTCGGCTCGCGGACCGCGGCCAAGCTCGCGGCCGCCGGCATCGACACCGTTGCGCAGCTCGTCGCGACCGACCGCGACGAGCTGATCGCGATGTTCGGGCCGCACCAGGGCACGTGGCTGTACGTGCTCAGTCGCGGCGGGGGAGACGACGGGATCTCGTCGGAGCCGTCGATCGCGAAATCGCATTCCAAAGCGAAGACCTTCGACACGGACCTGACCGACTACGACGACCTGCTCGCCGCCGTCCACGCCCTCACCCGAGAAGTCCTCGATCAGGTCGTCGCGGAAGGACGCATGCCCTTCCGGGTGGGGCTCACCGTCCGGACCGCGACCTTCTTCACCCGCACCAAGACGCGGAAGATGTCCGAGCCGTCGACCGAGTTCGCGTCGATCATCTCGGTCGCATCGGCACTGCTCGACGCCTTCGAGGTCGACCGACCGATCCGGTTGATGGCGGTCAGGCTGGAACTGCTCGACCCCTGAACGGTGGTGCTGCCGGTCAGAGTCTGACGCCGGCCGAGCGGGCGTGCAGTTCCCGAAGCTCCTCGGCGAGCTCCGGCGCAGGCCCCGAGACGGGGATGCCGGGTGCGACGTCGTTGATCGCCAGCGCGGCGACCGGTCCCTCGGGGAGTCCCCACGTCGCACGCCAGTGGGAGTACTGGGCGGCGCTGGCCGCGTAGACGATCCGACCCAGGCCGACCCACGCGTGGGCGGCCGAACACATCGGGCAGTGCTCCCCGGAGGTGTAGACGACCGCGGCCGCGCGCTGCTCCTCGGTCAGGTTCTTGGCCGCCCAGCGGGCGATCGCGAACTCCGGGTGACGGGTGTGGTCGCCGCCGCTGACCCGGTTGCGGTCCGCGAACCGGACGTCGCCCGCCGCGTCGACGATCAACGAACCGAAGGGCTCGTCGCCGCCGTCGAGCGCCTCACGCGCGAGCGTGACGCACCGTCGCAGGAAGACCAAGTCGGCTTCGGTCGGTTCGGGGATCACCGCGTACGTCGCGGCGGGTTCGCTCGGGTCGGGGACTGTCATGCGCGTGACGTTACCTGTCCGGCCCGGACCTCACCGGGGGACCCGGAACGCAGTGAGGTGAGCGTCACCATCGACGTCGAGGCCCAGCCGGTCCCACGGAACGGACACCGCCACCACCGCGTACGCCGACGTCGGGAAGCTGTCGATCTCGCCCGCGGGGTCCAAGGACAGCGCGGTCTCGGGCATTCCCGGAAAGTGCCCGACCACCAGCACCGTGGACGCGTCGGCCGGTGCGTACAGCCGCACCGTCTCGAAGATCTCGGCGGGAGTGCCGCCGTACAGATCGCCCACGTACTCCACGGGCGCATCGATCCCCGTCTGCTCCAGTGTCATTCGGGTTCGGGTGGCGGTGGAGCACAGGGCGACGTCGACCGTCAGCCCGTCGGCCGCCATCCACTCCCCGGCCAAGGCCGCCTGCTTCATGCCGCGGTCGTTCAGCGGTCGATCGTGGTCGTACACACCGTCCGGGTAGGCGGACTTGCCGTGCCGCATCAGGATCAACAGCCGCTTCGGGGCGTCGGAGGTCATGCCGCGCCACTCCGTCCGGGAGCGTGCAGCGAACCGTCGGCCGACATCAACCGCAGCAGCTGCGCGGTGTCGCGCCACGCGGACACCTCCTGGGTGTACATCAGATACTCCTCGATCCGGTCGGCGGCCAACGCCTCGTCGGCCAGCTCCGTCAGCTCCAGGAGTTCGTCGACGCACAGGTTGATGAGTGCCGGGAGTCGATCGCCGCGGCAGGCGTCACCGATGTCCCGCGACGACAAGGTGGTCATCCGTTCCAGGTCCCTGCGATAGGTCATGCACCCACGGTAGATCGGGGGTCTGACAATTCAGGCCAGGCGCGCGACATCGCCGTACAAGGTTAGATTCACTCCGCTCACAATCCTGGTCGGGACCCGGCGGCGTCCTTACCGTCGTTGCCATGACGACAACAGAGCTCATCAGCATCCCGGACACCGACGGCAAGTTCAACGCGATCGCCTCCGCCACGGCCGACGCGGTCGCCGCCAAGGCGAGCAACGCCGAGGTGGTCTTCAGCGCATCGGCCGTCGCCGGCGAGGGCGTGTCGAGCGAGATCGCCCTTCGCTCGTTCCGCGTCTCCGTCGACGAACCCCCGACCCTCGGCGGCAACGACACCGCAGCCAACCCGGTCGAGTACTACCTCGCCGCACTGCTCTCCTGCCAGGTGGTGACCTACCGGTTCTGGGCGGAACGGCTCGGCATCGTCGTCGACGACCTCAAGCTCTCCGCCGAAGGCGACCTGGACGTGCGCGGCTTCTTCGGGCTTGACGCCGATGTCCGTCCCGGATTCACTGCGGTTCGAGTCGCCGTCGAGATCAGCGGACCCGCCTCCGACGACGACTACCGCCGCCTGCAGGAGGTCGTCGAACAGCACTGCCCGGTGCAGGACCTGACGGCGAATCCGACGCCCGTCACCACTGAGCTGCGCGTCACACGTTGATCGATCAGCGCCCGTAGGGGGACGGGAAGGGGCCGTCAACCACTAATCTGATCAGTGATGCATACCTGGGCTCCGATACTGCTGGCGATTGGCGCCGCCGTCCTGATTGCCGTCGGAACCGTCCTGCGGCAGCGGGCGTCGGCGGCCAGCGGTGCGATCACCGCCGGGTGGAGCCTGGGCGCGATGATCGCGCTCAGCGGATTCCTGCTGCAGGCGTCGGCACTGGGACTCGGTTCGATTCTGGTGGTGCAGCCGCTGGTGGTGCTGGCGGTCCTCTTCGCGTTGCCGTTGGAGGCGTGGATCGACAAACGACGCCTCCGCCGCAACGAATGGATGTGGGGGCTGGTCCTGGTGGCGTGCGTGGCCGGCTTCCTGATCCTCGCCCGACCGGTCTCGACCGATCGTCGGCCCAACATGCTGGTCATGGCGATCACCGTCGGCACCCTGGTCGTCGGTCTGGTCGCGATCGTCGTGAACGCCGAACGCTGCCGGAGCGCGCACTTCCGTGCTCTCAGTTACGGCATCGCGGCCGGCGCGCTGTTCGGAGTGTCGGCGCTGCTGATCAAAGCGGTGGCGCTGCGCGTGCTCGACGACCCGATGTCGGTGTTCGGGCACTTCGAGGTGTACCTGCTGGTGGTCGTGGTGATCCTCGCGATCGTCGCGCAGCAGCGAGGGTTCGGCGCAGGCGACCTGCAGACCTCGTTCCCGGCGATGAACGTGATGGAGCCCGCCGTCGCCATGGTGCTGGGCATCGCCCTGCTCGGCGAGAACGTCTACGTCGGCGCGCCCTCGGCGGTGACGCTGGTGGTCGTCGGGATCATCGCGGGCACCGCGGTGGTCCGACTGGCACAGGAGGCGGCCAACCCCGCCAACGCGACGGCCCGGATCCGCGAGGAACCGGTTCCGATGGGCCCGCCGTCCTGAGACCGCCGTCCCCGACACCGCAACGAGAGATCCCGGCCGTCCGACAGTGTCGGCGACCGGGATCTCTTCGTGGTTCTGGGGGTCAGGCCTGATCGATCAGGGCGGGCAGCGCCTGCGCCCACTCCTCGGCGGCCTTCGCGGGCTTGATCGCCGACGAGGCGTCGTGCCGGAAGTGCTCGCCGACCTGGGTCGCACCGAGTCCGGTGAGCTTCTCGGCCATGATCTCGCCACCGCGGTTGTACGTGTCGTCGTACACGGAGTCGCCCATGCCGAAGACGGCGAAGCGGAGGCCGGTCAGATCGGGCTTCTCCTCGTCGAGCTCGTCTGCGAAGGGAAGCGCGCTCGACGGCAGCTCGCCCTCGCCGTAGGTGGAGCAGACGACGACCAGGAAGTCGTCGGTGTCCAGGTCCTCGGCGGCGTACTCGGCCATGTCGTAGATCGACGGGTCGTAGTCAGCCGCAAGCACGTCTGCGATCGCGTCGGCCACGAGCTCGCCGGTGCCGGTTTCGGTGCCGTAGAGGATGACAGCTGCCATAGTGGTGAATCTCCTGGGGTTGCGGTCTGCGACGACGATTACGGTAGCGTAACCAAAACTGTCAGTCGAATCCCGGACCAGGTACTTTCAGCGATCGGGCACCGGTCCGGGCGCGTTCGCGCCGGTTCCTGCCGTCCTCCTGTCGGTGACCGGACTGCCGTTTGCGACCGATCGAATGACGTGTGCCGGGCGTGTCGTCGCCGTTCGGCTGCAGTATCAGTGGCAGTCACTAGTCTGGGTGGGGACTCCTGACCGACGTGGCGTTCAGTCGGCAGCGGTGCGAAGGACAGGGCGTGAAAGGGGAGTGATGGCGACCCGCATCGACAGTTGGATCTGGTCGATCCGACTGACCAAGACACGATCGGCGGCCGGTGCGGCGTGCCGGGCCGGTCACGTGCGGCTCAACGACGCGACCGCCAAACCCGCGGCGACGCTCGCCGTCGGCGATCGGGTGAGCCTGCGCGTCGGTGGCCGCGAACGCATCGTCGAGGTGGTCAAGCTCATCAACAAACGCGTCTCGGCACCCGCCGCGGCCGAGTGCTTCATCGACCACAGTCCGCCGCCGCCGTCGCGCGAGGTGATCGCCAGCATCCCGCGTCGTGACCGGGGTGCGGGCCGACCGACCAAGCGCGAACGTCGGCAACTGGACCAGTTCCGTTCCGGAGCGATGGTGATCGCGCTCGCCGCGCTGGCCGCGGGACTGCTGGTCGGATGCTCGTCGTCCGACGACGGCGGCGACTCCGCAGCCACCGAGACGCCGAAGGCCGGTACGGGACCTCAGTTCGACCGGTGCGGCGGCCTCACCACCGACGGCGTCATCGAGATGTCGGGCATGCCGGGGCTGCAGCTCGTCATCGACAACACCTCCACCTGCGAGTGGCGGGCCGGTGCCGAACGCAACGGGTCGGTCTCGTTCAACTGGTACCGCGGTTCGCCGATCGGTCGCGAACGCGGAACCGAACAGCTGCAGCGCGACCGGTCCCAGGACTACTCGGTCGCGGGGAAGCCCGGGTTCATCGCGCACTCGGCCGGCATCTGCGAGACCGGCATCGCGTGGGACGCCGACTTCATCGAGATCTCCCTCGCGTCGCCGATCGCTCCCGGCCAGGGTGCGACGATCCCGGTGGACCGACTCTGCGACTCCGCGAAGCGGATCACCGAGAAGGTCGTGAACGGAGCACCGTCATGACCACGATCAGGACCCGGATCGGAGCCGCGATGATCGCGGCGGTCGCCGCGTGGACGCTCGCCTCCTGCACCGTGGACGGCCAGGCCGTTCGGGAGGGGCGCGCGGTCGGCTCGGACACCGGCCACGTCGACACCAGCAAGTTCGACAAACTGCTCGCCGAATGCGAGGTGCTCCCGGCGTCGACCATCGCCCGCACCGTGGGCGGCACGACCGCCGCACCCAACTTCTTCGGCGCCAACTGCCGGTGGACCATCCAGCCGGGAACGATCGACGTGACCTTCAACTGGTTCGAATGGGGCGACTACAACCTGGAGAAGGAGACCGCGAAGCATCTCGGCTTCACCACCGAGAACATTCAGGTGCGCAGTCAGTCGGGCTTCACCCAGCGGGACCCGAAGCGGCCCGCCGTGTGCGGAGTGACCGCGAAGTCGCAGTCGGGCGGCATCTTCACCTGGTGGGTGGAACGCGAGAGCGCCCCGCAGGGGGATGCGTGCGCCGCACCGATCAAGCTGATGGAGTTGATCCTCAGCGGGGCCAACTAGCGTCGGTCTAGGACCGGCTGGTCAGGCCGGGATCCGTGCCACCGACACCGATGCCGCCACCTCGAGTGCGCCGTCGTCGTCTGGGGTCATGATCCACATCAGCAGGACGTCGTCGAGCCGTTGCCGTCGGACCATGACGCGGGTCCCGGGCTTGATGGGACGCAGGTACTCGATGATCGCGCGGTGCGGACCCGCGAGCAGGTCGGCGTGATCCACCAGCTCGTCTTCGACGGCCTCGAAGTAGGCGGCGTTGTTGAGGTGTTTGAACGGGTCGAAGTCGGTGATCCGCAAGACGTGCTCGCGGTCGGGGAGGTCCAGCTCCTCGGGGGCCGGAGCCTTGCCCGGGTTCATCGCCTTCCAGCGCAGGCGGTGCTCGTCGGTCATCGGCAGCAGCGTCTCCATGGCGAGATCGCTGATCCGCGACGGCATGCCGTCGGCGTTCATGTTGATCCAGAAGGCCTCGGTCTCGACGACGCCGTTCGGCCGCGGCTCCGGATTGAACTCGTTGGTCTCGGCGGTGGCGTTGATCCGGACCCGCATGTTGGTCCACCGGGTCGAGAGCGAGCCGCACCAGCGTTCCACGCTGAAGTCCGACGGCCACGTGATCGGCTCCAGGACGTCGATCACGGTGCGCCGGATGATCCAGAACGGATCGGTCTTCGCGAAGGGCAGGACCGCGATGTTGTCGTTCGCGACGTCCTGCAGATACCGGGCCAGCCCGTCGAGCCGCACCCGCATGTCCTGGTCGATGTCGCCGGTGCGCACACGGTAATCGGCCGTGAAGAACTTGGCACCGACCTTCCGATCGCCGAGCGGCTGGTAGGTCTGCGGTGCTGTCATGGAAGGGTGAGCTCCTCGATCTCGCGGCTGCCGACGCCTCAGCGCTCGGAAGAATGTGACGCTCGATACGGTACTCTGAACAAAACTAGAACACGTTCACCCTTGGAAACCGAGAGGGAATCAGAAGATGACGCATGTAATCACGCGCGCTTGCTGCAATGACGCCTCCTGCGTCACCGTCTGTCCGGTCAACTGCATTCACCCGACCCCCGACGAAGCGGATTTCCTCACGGCCGAGATGCTCTACATCGATCCGGAGACCTGCATCGACTGCGGGGCCTGCATCGATGAGTGCCCCGTCAGCGCCATCTACCCCGACGATCAGCTGCCGGAGCAGGAGGAGCCCTTCCTCCAGATCAACGCCGACTACTACAAGGACCACGACGTCGAGGGCGGCCTCGTCCGGCACCCGCGGGCACCGCAGCTGCCGTCCGACGAGTTGCGCGTCGCGATCGTCGGCGCAGGCCCGGCCGCGATGTACGCCGCGCAGGAACTGGTCAAGAAGGCGCAGATCCAGGTGGACGTCTACGACCGCCTGCCCACCCCGTACGGTCTGGTGCGCGCGGGCGTCGCCCCCGATCACGAGCAGACCAAGGGCGTCGAAGGGCACTTCGCGCTGGTGGAGAAGAAGCGGAACTTCACCTATCACCTGGGCGTCGAAGTCGGAACGCACATCACGCACGACGAACTCCGGGAACGCTACGGCGCCGTGCTGTACGCCGTCGGCGCCGCTAACGACCGCCACCTCGGCATCCCCGGCGAGGAACTCCCCGGGTCCATCGCCGCCACCGAGTTCGTCGCCTGGTACAACGGCCACCCCGAGTACGCAGACCGGGCCTTCGACCTCTCCGGCGAGACGGCCGTCGTGATCGGCAACGGCAACGTGGCCATCGACGTCGCCCGCATCCTCGTCACCGACCCGGAGGAGTTGGCGAAGACCGAGATCGCCGACCACGCCCTCGACGTGCTGCGCGCATCGAACATCCGAGAGGTGATCATCGTCGGTCGCCGCGGCATCGAGCACGGCGCGTTCACCAACGCCGAGTTCGTGTCGCTCGTGGACGTCGCCGGCGTCGACGTCGTCATCGACGAGGCCGAACTGACCCTGTCTCCCGAGGCGGCCGCCGCTGAGGCCGACGGCACCCTGAACTCGGTGACCGCCACCAAGGTCCGGCTCGCTCGCGAGTACGCGGCCGCTGCGCCGACCGAGGGCAACCGCCGCATCGTCTTCCGCTTCCTCACCTCGCCGACTGAGGTGATCGGCGACGGCGCCGCGGCCGGTATCAAGACCGTCCGGAACCGGTACGTCGGCGACGGCCGGATCGAGCCCACCGACGAGACCTCGGAGATCGCCGCCGGGCTCGTCGTCCGCTCCATCGGCTACCGCAGCCTGCCCATCAAGGACCTGCCGTTCGACGACGAGCGCTCAGTGGTGCCCAACGACGAGAGTCGCGTCCTCGACGGTCCCGGCGGCGCCCCGCTGCCCGGCGTCTTCGTCGCCGGCTGGATCAAGCGCGGTCCCACCGGCGGCATCGGCCGGAACCGGCTCTGCGGTGAGCAGGCCGCGGCGGCGATCCTCGCGGATTTCGCCGGCGGAGTGCTGGCGACACCGACCGCGGACTCGAGTGATGTGCCCGACCTGGTCACGGGGCGTGGTGCCGAGCGCGTGGACCTCGACGGCTGGAAGCGGATCGACGCCGCCGAGCGGGACGCCGGGTCGACCGCCGGCCGCCCGCGCATCAAGTTCACCAAGATCGAGCAGCTGCAGATGATGGCGCGCCAGTCCGACGTCGTCGGCGGCGCATAGTGCGGATCGCACTCCTGTCGTACCGCAGCAAACGGCATTGCGGGGGACAGGGCGTCTACGTCCGCCACCTGTCGCGGGAACTCGCGGCACTCGGCCACGACGTCGAGGTCTTCTCCGGCCAGCCGTACCCCGACCTGGACGACGGCGTCGCGCTGACCAAGGTGCCCAGCCTCGATCTGTACGGCGAACCCGAGCCCTTCCGGAACCCGAAGCTCCGCGAGTACCGCGACTGGATCGACGTCCTGGAAGTCGTGGCCATGTGGACCGCGGCGTTCGGTGAACCGTTGACCTTCAGCCTCCGGATGGCGCGTCTCCTGAAGGGGCGGCGCGACGACTTCGACGTCGTGCACGACAACCAGTGCCTCGGCTACGGGCTGCTCTCGATCAAGCGGCAGGGCTTCCCTCTGGTCGCGACCATCCACCATCCGATCACCCGCGACCGCGCGCTCGCAGTCAAGGCCGCGAAGGGGCTGAAGAAGATCACCGCCTGGCGGTGGCACTCGTTCCTCGCCATGCAGGGGCGCGTGGCACGACGCATCCCGTCGCTGCTGACCGTCTCCAACAGCAGCGAGCGCGACATCCGCGACGCCTTCCGCGTGGCACCCGGCGCGCTCGCGACCATCCCGCTCGGCGTCGACGTGGACCTCTTCGCGCCGCGCGGCCCACGAGTCGCCGGTCGGATCGTGTGCGTCGCCAGTGCCGACGCCCCGCTCAAGGGCGTCTCCTACCTGCTCGAAGCCGTCGCGAAGGCGGCTGCCGAACGCGACGTGCACCTGGTGCTCGTCTCCAAGCTCGACCCGGACGGGCAGTCGGCCGCCCTGATCGACGACCTCGCGATCGCCGACCGCGTCACCGTGGTGTCCGGGCTCGACGACGCCGAGCTCGCCGAACTCCTCGCGAGCGCCGAGGCCGCGTGCGTGCCATCGCTGTACGAGGGCTTCTCCCTGCCGGCCGTGGAGGCGATGAGCTGCGGCACCCCGCTCGTCGCGACCCGCGCGGGCGCGATCCCCGAGGTGGTCGGCGACGATGAGACGGCCGCCGTGCTGGTGCCGCCGCGCGACGCCGGTGCCCTGGCCCAGGCGCTGCTCCGGATCCTCGACGACCCGGGGTTCGCCGCGCGGATCGGCGCCGGCGGTCGTGCCAGGGCCGCCGAACGCTACAGCTGGTCGGCGGTCGCGAAGGCCACCGTCGAGCGCTATCGGGCGGCCGTCGAGGCCGTCTCGCCCATTCCGGCCGACCAGACCCCGAGCGAGAGGACATCTTCGTGCTGACCGTCGACTTCGACCGCCTCGACGTGGGACCGGGGGTGCGCGCCATCGACATCGGCGCCGGTCAGGGCAGGCACTCGTACGAGATGCTGCGTCGCGGTGCCGACGTGATCGCCTTCGACCAGAACGAGAAGGACATGGCCGACGTCGCCGAGATGTTCGGCGCCCTCGCCGCGGCGGGGGAGGTCCCCGAGTCCGGCGTCGCCCGCACCGCGGTCGGCGACGCCCTCGCGCTGCCCTACGACGACGCGAGCTTCGACGTGGTCCTGATGTCGGAGATCCTGGAGCACATCCCCGACGACGAGGCGGCGATCGCCGAGATGGTCCGCATCCTGAAGCCGGGCGGACTCGCCGCGGTCACCGTCCCGCGGTACTGGCCGGAGAAGGTGTGCTGGACGCTGTCGGACGCCTACCACGAGGTGGAGGGCGGCCACGTCCGCATCTATCGGGCGTCGGAGCTGGCGGACAAGCTCGTCGCCGCGGGCCTGGAGGTCACCGGCTCCGGGTTCGCGCACGCGCTGCACTCTCCCTACTGGTGGCTCAAGTGCGCGGTCGGCGTCGACAACGACAGCAACCCGCTGGTCCGCGGCTATCACCGCATGCTGGTGTGGGACATGATGAGCAAGCCGTGGGTGACGCAGGTCGGCGAGCAGCTGCTGAACCCGGTGGTCGGGAAGTCGGTCGCGATCTACCTGCGCAAACCCGAGACGGACCAGCGGTAGTCGTGCCGGTTCCGTCGATCTCCGGCGTCCTGACCCGCGCCCAGGTCCGAGCGACGGGCGCGGCGATCGCCGGCATGCAGGAGTCCGAAGGGGCACTGCCGTGGTTCCCCGGCGGCAAGACCGATCCGTGGGACCACGTCGAATCGGCGATGGCGCTGACCGCCGCGGGATTCGTCGACGAGGCCCGCGCCGCCTACGAGTGGTCGGCGCGCACCCAGCGGGCCGACGGCTCGTGGCCGATGGAACTGCGAGGCGGGGCGGTCGTCGATCCCGGCGTCGACAGCAACTTCTGCGCCTACGTCGCGGTCGGCGTCCGACACCACCATCTGATCACCGGCGACGAGGCCTTCCTCTGGAGCATGTGGCCCACGGTCCGCGCGGCACTCGACCGCGTGCTGATGTTTCAACGCGACGACGGCGCCTTCCGCTGGGCCGCCGACTTCGCGACCGGCTCGATGTTCGACGACGCCCTCGTCACCGGCAACGCCAGCATCTACTCGTCACTCTGCTGCGGCCTCGCACTCGCCGACGCGGTGGGCGCGGAGATGCCGCGCTGGGAGCGGGCTCGCGCGGACCTCGCCGCGGCGTTCACGCAGGCCGACGACGTCTTCCGTCCGCCCGGCGAGCACTCGATGGACTGGTACTACCCGGTCCTCGGCGGCGTGCTGCGCGGCGACGCCGGTCGCGCGGCCATCGACGCCCAGTGGGATCGCTTCGTCGTCCCCGGGCTCGGCATCCGCTGCGTCGGCCACCGACCGTGGGTCACGGGTGCGGAGACCAGCGAGCTCGCGTTGGCGCTCGACGCCCTCGGCGACACCGACCGCGCAGCGACGCTGGTGGAGTCCATCCAGCACCTCCGCGATCCCGACGGCTCGTACTGGACCGGGCTGGTCTACGACGACGGGAAGCGCTGGCCCGTGGAACGCAGCTGCTGGACGTCCGCCGCGGTGATCCTGGCCGCCGACGCGATCAGCCGCGCGACGCCGGCCGGTGGACTGTTCGCCGACCTGGACGACCGCCGGATCGCGGTGAGTGAGCCGGTGTGAGGCCGCTTCGCTCGGGGACGACTCAGACGGCGACCGGCGCGAGCGGGGCCGTCGCGGTCGGGCGGAGCAAGGTGATCGGACCGCTTCGGTTGGTATCGGGGTCGACCGCGGCGAACACGTCTGCGATGCGGATGATCGCTCTGTCGGTGAGACTGCCCGAGGCCTGCAGCGTACTGGTGGTCGTGGCGCCGTCGGCGTCGACGTAGGTGATGGTCGCGACGGTCGGATCGGTGGCGTCGACGGTGGCCAACCACACGCGGCCGTCGTCGGTGACGCCCTTGCCCAGCACCGTTCCGGTGACAGTCACCTCGGGGCTCGGCTGACCGGTCTCCGGACGATAGGCGACGACCTGGGTGGTGGACTCGCCCTCGTTCAACAGGTAGACGGACTGCCCGTCGCTGCCGATCAGCGCATCGGTCGCTTGCATCGAGACACCGGCGGGTGTGGTGTCAGGGATGAGCACAAAGACCGTGACGGTGTCGCCGGCCTGTGACACCAGGAAGGGCACCGGGCCGTCGGCGGACACCGCGTTGCTCGTGTTCCCGCGCGTGATGATGGTCCAGCTTCGGATCTGTCGACCATCCTGGTCCACGTGTGCAATCCGGATCGACTCGACATCGTCGACCATGGCGAACCCGGTGCCGTCGGGTGCTTCGTCGTAGGCCGCGTGGCCGGGATGACCACTCCCGCTCAGGACGATCTGCGGGTTCGAAGGATCGGCGAGGAGGAATCGGACCACTCCATACCACGATTCGTCGGAGTTGGACACCGTGGTGATCAGTGCGGTTCCACCCTGGGTGATGGCGGCGGACGAGTAGGTATCGTGGTCGACTCCGCGAGAGTAGAAGCTGCTCTGGCCGGTATCGAGGTCGATGACCGCGACGCCTCGCTCGCGTCCCTGGTACATCGCGTAGACCGCGTACCGGTCGCTGTCGGTCGGCAGTGGCATCATTCCCCCGAGACCCCTTGCCGGATCGGGAAGAGTCACCGTCCGCGTGTCGCCGGTTGCGCGGTCGAAGATCGTCACGACATTCAGATTGTCGGACCAGTAGATGTGGTCGGCCGTGCTCCCGATCCTGCTCGAAGCAGCGTCGATGTCCAAGGTGAACTCGTCAGACGGCAACACCTCGGGAGCCACCTCTGCGACGGTGTCGGTGCCGTCGGCGTGCCCGTGGACGATGGTGAAGGGGTCGGTGACCGCGTCGTCGGTGTCACCGGCGGTCCAGCGCTGCCACGGCGAGGGGGTGTAGGTGAAGGCGCCGGTGTATGCGCCATCCTGGTCGGTGGCGAAGACGACGGTCGCACCCGAGTCGAGCACGTACGTGTCCGGGGCGCTCGAAGTGACGCCGTCGACCGAGTAGATGTCGCCGTCCGCGTGAGTGCCGGAGACACCGGTGACAGTTCCGTCCGCAGCGGGCGGCGACAGGGTCCACGGGGCGACCGGTGCGACGATCGAGACAGTGACGTCGGTGTCGTGCGGAGAGTCACCGGTGAACAGCGCCCACAGGCTCTCGAGACCGTGGAAATGCGGGCCGGAATCGCGGTCGCTGATGCGGACGACGAACGCGTCGTCGGTCGGTGTTCCGGTGGAGGTGTAGACGAAGCTGCCGTCGTCGGAGACCGTCACGGTGCCGTGGTCCGGGCCGTCGACGACGGTATACGTGAGGCGGTCGCCGTCGGCGTCGGTGCCGGTGATCGTGCCTGTGGTCTTCGGGCCGGTCGCGACGACGACCGGGGGTTCGCCGATCGCGGGCGACTGGTTGAAGAAGACGTGCTCGGGACGCCACGCGAACCACAGCATGCCGAGTGAGAACAGCGGAGCCGGGCCGTTGCCGGTTCCCGGTGTCGTCGAAGCGGCGGGCAGGCCGAACATCGTGCGCACTGTGCCTGCGATGCCGTCCACGACGGGCGGCAGTTCGACGGGCGGCGCCGTTGATGTTGCAGGCGGATCGGCGACGGGACCGCTGTACGCGTGCCCGATCGCGGGCGGATTCTTACTGGTCAGGAAGGCGGTGGTCGGGGTGGTCGGCGTGGTCGAGGGGATATCGGCGGTCTTGTCGCCGGTGGTCTTAGCATGGGTGTCGTCGGATTCTGAAACAGTGACCGATTCGATGGTCACGTCGTTCGACGAGGTCGGCGAGGTGCTTTGGCCGAACGGGTCGGTGACGTCCGTCGGACTGTTGCCCGAGTCGGGGAGCGGTAGAGAGTCGCCCGACTGGGCCTCGGGAGTCTCCGTGGCGTCGCCAGTGCTGCCGTCCGAGACCACGGAAGGGGGTGACTGCGGTGGAGCCGTGGCTGGTCGATCCTCGGGCGGGGTCGGGGTTGGGGTCGGGGATTCGTCGTCGGAATCGGACGCGCCTGACGTCTCCGATGCCGTCGTGTCCGGACCCGTTGCGTCCGGCCCGGTCGCGGTTGGGTCTGGGTCGTTCGGGACGGTGATCTGGGGCGGGTTCGTCGACGTGTCGTCGGCGAGTGGAGCGCTGTCGGCTTGGGTGGAGTCGCCGTGCGTGGATTCGGGCGGCGGGGTTGATTCGGTCTGTTCCGTCGCGGTCGGCGGGTCCGCCGGCGGCGTGTCGGCGCCGGCCTGGCCGGTACCGATCGACAGCGCGACAGCACCGCCGATCGCGGCGGCCAGCAGTCGGGCGCGGGACTGATTCGTCAGGTTCATGGCTGGCTCCTGGCCTCGTGATCGGTGAGGATCAGGGTTCCGTGGAAACCAGCGACGGTCGTCACCGTCACTACCTGCTTTTCGTCGGAGCACTACCTGATGCCGATTCTGAACTAGAACAGGTTCCAATTCGTCTTCTCGGCTCGTAGACTGTTGTCCAGTCTGGCGTCCAGATCGAGGCGCTGCGAGCCTCGGAGGCACCTGTGGATTTCGGTATCGTGCAGTTCACCAGCGACCGCGGGCTGCGTGCCCAGCACCTGGCGCCGCTGATCGAGGAGGCGGGCTTCGCCGCCTACTACGTACCCGAGCACAGTCACATCCCCACCAAACGGGAGGCCGCGCACCCGCGCACCGGGGACGAGACGCTGCCCGACGAGCGCTACACGCGAACCCTCGATCCGTGGACATCGCTCGCCGCGGCGGCAGCGGTCACGTCCAGGATCGAACTGTCGACGGCCGTCGCGCTGCCGGTGCAGTCCGATCCGCTCACGCTCGCCAAGACCATCGCCACCCTCGACCACCTCTCCGAAGGCCGCCTGAGCCTCGGTGTCGGCTTCGGCTGGAACCTCGACGAACTGGCCGACCATCACGTGCCCGCGGGACGCCGTCGGACCATGCTGCGCGAGTACCTCGAGGCCATGCGCGCGCTCTGGACGCAGGAGGAAGCCGAGTATCACGGCGAGTTCGTCGACTTCGGGCCCAGCTGGGCGTGGCCGAAGCCGTCGCGGACCATCGCCGTCAACGTCGGTGCCGCTGGCACGGAGAAGAACTTCAAGTGGATCACGCGCAGCGCCGACGGCTGGATCACCACGCCCGGTGAGGCCGACATCGAGGCGTCGGTCGCGCTGCTCCAGCAGATCTGGTCCGACGCGGGGCGCGATGGTGCGCCGCAGATCGTCGCCCTCGACGTGCGGCCCGACGCCGACCGGCTGGCCCGCTGGGAGGAGATCGGCGTGACCCGAGTCCTGTACGGACTCCCCGACAAGGACGTCGACACCGCGCGGGCGTACCTGGGGAAGCTGGCGGGCAAGCTGACTCTCTGAGGCCCGGAAGTGGACGTCCCCGGGACGTCTCGCTGCGGAGTCTGTCGAACAGATGAAGGGGGTTTCCGGTTCGGACCCGAAGGCGATAGCGTCCCGAAGGTGACTACATCCGGACCCCAGGGACCGCCGTTCGGCCGTTTCCCCGACGCCGACCGACCCGTGCCGCCCGCCGGCTGGCAGCCGCCGATGCCCCCGCCCGTCTACCCGCCGCGATCCCAGCAGTTGGCCCCTCAGCCCGGACCCCTGCAGCCCGGACCACCGCAGCCGCTGCACGACTTCACCGGCACGATCGAGCTCAAGTGCATCCTGACATCGGACAGGGAACTGCGTCGCGGTCTTCCACTGTTCCTCTTCACCTGGGTGTTCGCATCGCTGGTCGCGTCGGTCATCGTCGGGATGATGCTGCCGAACCCGGCCGTCTACTTCCCGATCGGCATCGCCATCGGCGCCCTGATCGCCCTGCTGATGCGGTGGCGCCTGAAGGCCCGGCTCGACCGGACGTATGGCGAGCTGCAGCGCCTGCAGCTCTCACCGGCCGGGCTGCGTCGCACCGACGGAAATCTCTCGACCGAGATGGCGTGGTCGCAGATCGATCGGATCGAGACGATGAACTCCGCGCTGCCGTCGGCCGGGGCCAATGTGGCGCGCACCGGTGCCGCCGGGGCGGCGGCCAACGCGGCGATCGCGGCGTCGCAGCGTCGGGTTGCGGCGGGCATCGTCGGCCGCGCACGACTGACGCCGCTGCCTGGTGCTCACCGCAAGCAGCTCCAGGCTCAGGACCGGCTCTCCGGCGGTCGCCTGGCCCGCGGCGAGGCCCACATCGCGCCTCAGGGACTGATCTTCCCCTCCGAGTTCGAGGAGGACTGGATGTCGGGAACGGTCGGCGCGTGGCTGCGCCACTACCGGCCCGACTTGAACGTGGGTGCCTGACGCGACCGGTTACCCGACGCGGGTGAGCACTCGCAGGGAACCGTGTACGGACGCCTCGACGAACCGTCCCGAGTCGAGGGCCTGCCGGTAGATCTCGTACGGCGGCCGACCGCCGTCCGCCGGATTCGGGAAGACGTCGTGGATGAGCAGTGCGCCGCCGGGGCGCACCCAGCGCGACCAGCCGTCGTAGTCGTTCTGCGCCGCCTCCATCGAGTGGCCGCCGTCGATGAAGACGAAGTCCACCTCGCGGCCCCACACCCGCGCGGCGGCGGTCGACGGCGCCACCAGACCGAGGACTGTCGACTCCAACTGCGCGTCGAACATCGTGCGCCGGAAGCGCGCGGCGGTGTCGAGCAGGCCGCTGTGCGCGTCGACCAGCGCGGTGTCGTGGTACTCCCACCCGGGTTGATGCTCCTCGGAGCCGCGGTGGTGGTCCACCGTCACGATCAGCGCGCCGACCGGCTCGGCGGCCGCTCCGAGGAACACCGTCGACTTGCCGCAGTACGTTCCGATCTCCACGCCGATGCCCACCGAGTCCGGCTGCGACAGGTAGCCCGCCGCAGCGTCGTGCAGGGCGCGGGCCTCGTCGATCGGCATGAATCCGGGGGCCTCGTCGGCGACGCGCAGTCGTGCCTCGGACAGGCCTTGCGAGGGGGAGGTCGATGCCATGAATCGATCGTATAGACACCTGTCCGACGGTTACGGTGGGACGCATGAAAGCACAGGTGATCGTCAGCGAGACCGGCCCCGAAGGGCTGGAGCTGCAAGACATTCCGAACCCCGAGCAGCAGCCCGGGACCTACCTGGTGGACGTCCGCTCGTGCGGCATCTGCTTCCCCGACCTGCTGATGAGCCAGGGCAAGTACCAGCTCCGACCGCCGCTGCCGTTCACGCCGGGTACCGAGGTCGCGGGCGTGGTATCCGCGGCGCCCGAGGGCGGGGCGTTCGCAGTCGGTGACCGCGTGGTGGTCGCGTCGATGCTCGGTGGTTTCGGCGAACAGATCGCCGTCGTCGAACAGCAGCTGTTCCCGCTGCCCGAGGCCCTGACGTTCGACGAGGGTGCCGCCCTCGGCATCAACTTCCAGACCGCCCTGTTCGCGCTGAAGATGCGCGCGAACCTGCAGCCCGGTGAGACCGTCGGAGTCCTCGGCTCGGCCGGTGGCATCGGCGTCGCATCGATCATCGTCGCCAAGGCGCTGGGCGCGAAGGTCGTGGCCGTGGTGCACAGGACAGGCAACGAGGAGATGCTCCGCGGTCTCGGCGCCGACGAGGTGGTGCAGCTGACCGACGGTTGGAAGGACAAGGTCCTCGAACTCACCGGTACCGGCGTCGACGTCTTGATCGACCCCGTCGGCGGTGAGGTCTTCGACGAGGCCCTGCGCGCGGTGGCGCCCGACGGCCGGTTCGTCGTCATCGGCTTCGCGGCAGGCGGCATCCCGACGGTCAAACTGAACCGGGTCCTTTTCCGCAACATCTCGATCGTCGGCGCCGCCTGGGGCGAGTACATCCGCACCCACCCCGACGTTCCGGGGAAGCTGCACGACGACATCGTTCGGCTGGTCGCCGACGGCATGCGTCCGCCGGTCAATCACCTCTACGAGCTGGCGGACCTGCCGCAGGCGCTGACCGACCTGGCCGAGGGGCGGGTGCGCGGCAAGGCTGTCGTGCGGGTGTCGGAGGGGTGATCTCGGTTCACCAGAACTGATACCAGGCGAATCGCGTCGGATCCAGATCGGTGGAGTACAGGATGCGGCGTCGGCCGAGATACACCTGCACCGGGGTGCCGATCGGATATCGGTCTCGGTAGGCGAGGGCCTCGTCGCGGTCGTAGTCGAAGACGGCCATCGTCCGCTTCAATGCCGCGATCTCTCGGGAACTCAGGCGCGGGTCGTCCGGGTCGGTGGGGAACCACACGGTCACGGTGACCGCGATGCGGTCCGGGCCGCGGGGGTTGCAGCGGTGGTCGAGATCTGCGGACCGCACCGTGCCGGGTGACACCCGGCCGGTGCGGGCGAGTCGGCGGCGAAGGGCGGCGGCACAGAATCGGGTCGCGCGGCGATACGCCAAGCCGCCGGTGACGCCGCCGACCAGCCCGCCGAACACCAGCGAGGTGCCGAACAGGCCCCCGTTCGGATGGCCGGACGCCGTCCCGAGCCCGTAGTCGCCCGCGATGCCCACGCCGAAGCCGACGAAGACCGTGACGAGCCAGCCGGCGACGAAGACGACCGCCGCCGTGACCCGTGGCCAACGAGGCTCCACGAATCGGGGCTCGGGACGCTTGGACACGGGCTGAATGTACGCGCACTCACCACGGCTGGAACCACGCGAGCCGCGTCGGGTCCAGGTCGGTGGTGTACAGGATCCGCCGCCGACCCAGGTAGACGCGGACCGCGGTGCCGATCCGGTACCGATCGCGGAAGGCGTCGGACTGTGCGGTGTCACGCGGTCGGAACGTGAAGTACCGCATCAGCGCGGCGTGAGCGCGATCGCTCGGATATGGATTCTTCGGATCGTCGGAGAACCAGACGGTCACCGTCACGACCAGCCGCTCCGGACCGCGCGGCGGCTTCCGAAGGTCCGCGCTGATCTCGTGGACGGTGCCGTCGGAGACCGTGCCGACCGTGCGGAGGCGCCGACGGATCAGGGCTGCGACGCCGAGCGCCGCGAAGTGGCAGAGCAGCATCGCGGCCGCCCCGGCGACGATCCCGAGGAACGGCAGCCAGGTGTGCAGCGCGCTGTCGGAGTCCCCGAAGCCGCGGCCGAACCGGTCGACGGCGTCGCGGGCCAGTACGAACGCGGCGAGGACTGTCAGACCGTACAGGGCCAGCGCCGCGTACGACGGCCACTGCGGCTCGACGAGCACCGGTTTCGCGGGGGTGGGCACGGAATGAAAGGTACGCCGCAGACTTGCGTACGGAAATGTGGCTCCAGGGTCGTTTTCACTACGCAAGTCTCGTCAGTGCCTGCGGATCGCGGCGGCGATCTCCGCGAGCAGATCCGGATCGGCGGTGTACGGGGTGTTGAGGCCCAGCCGGTCGACGAGTCCGCCGTACCGGGAGAGCAATTCGGCGGCTCCCGCATCGACGTCGTCGACCGTCACCGCGATCGCGTCGACGAGGTCGTCGCCGACGAGGCGGGTCATGCCGTTCCAGTCGCCCGACCGCGACAGCTCGTGCAACCGTGGACCGAGGCCGCCGAAGCCCACCGAATCCAAGACCGGGTGGTAGGCGGGCGTCGAGCCGTAGAAGGCGATCTGCTTCCTGACGGCCTCCCGCGCGGTGGCGCGCTCGGCGTCGTCTCGCCCGACGATCACCATGGCGGAGTGGTGGATCGCGGTGAGCGGTCGACCGGTGCGCGCGGCACCCTCCCGCAGCGCGGGGATCGTGGTGCCGCGCAGGAACTCCGGTGGACACAGCGGATGGGAGAGGAAACCGTCGGCCACCTCGCCCGCGACCGCCGTCATGCGCGGACCGACGCCGGCGAGCCAGATCGGCGGCGGACCGAAGCCGTCGACCTCGGTGGCGTCCGGACGGAACAGCGGCGGCATCAGCGTGTGCTGATAGAACTCGCCGCGATGATCCAGACGACCGCCGTGCTCCCAGCTGTTCCAGATGGCGCGGATCGCGGAGACGAGGTCGCGCATGCGGTCGGCGGGCCTGCCCCATGGCATCGAGTAGCGGCGCTCGATGTGCGGCTTGATCTGCGTGCCGAGACCGAGGACGAACCGGCCCCGCGAGTAGGCCTGCAGATCCCAGGCGAGCGTCGCCAGGGTCAGCGGGTTGCGCGCGAAGGCCACCGCGATCGAGGTGCCCAGTCGCACGCGCTCGGTGTGCTCGGCCGCCAGCAGCAGCGGCAGGAACGGGTCGTGCGCGCCCTCGAACGTCCACACGCCGTCGTACCCGACGGCCTCGGCGGCGGCCGCCGCCGCACCCATCTCGCGGAGGTCGCGGACGATGGTCGTGTCGACCCGCACGGGCGTCAGCCGATGCCGAACAGTTTCGCGGCGTTGTCGTGGAACACGCCGCGCAGCCAGTCGTCACCGAAGTCGAGGCGGACGCACGCCGCGAGAGCGTGCTCGTAGCCGTACGGGATGTTCGGGAAGTCGCTGCCGAACAGGATCTTGCCGCCGAGGTCGCGGACTCGGCCGTACAACTCCTTGGGGTACGGCGCGTCCGCCTCGGAGAAGTCGGTGAATGACATCGTGGTGTCCAGGCGGACGTTCTCGTAGCGTTCGGCGAAATCGAGGAAGGCCTCGTACTCGGGGGTGCCCATGTGCGCGATGATCAACGGCAGGGTGGGGAAGCGCTCCAGGAGGGTCGCGATCCGGTCGGGACCGGTGAAGGTGCCGGGTGCGGGACCCGAGCCGCAGTGGATGACGACCGGCACCTGGGCGTCGGCGATCCGGCCCCAGACGTCGTCGAGCAGCGGATCGATCGGCGAGTATTCGCCCACCTGGACGTGGGACTTGAAAACTTTCGCGCCCGCGGAGATCGCGTCGCCGACGTACTCTCCCGCGCCCTCTTCGGGATAGAACGTCGCAGTCTGCAGGCAATCGGGGTGCGCCGCGGCGAACTCGGCGCCCCACGCGTTGAGCCACTGCGCCATGTCGGGCTTGTGCGGGTAGATCATCGACGAGTACCCGCGGACCCCGAAACCGCGCAGCGTCTCGACGCGCGTGTCCTCGTCGGCGCGGTAGGCGATTGGCCACTCGCGGCCGACCAGCGGGCCGGCGGAGTCGAAGTAGGCCCACACCTTGTCCATGACGCGGCGCGGCATGAAATGGGTGTGGACGTCGACCAGGCCGGGGAGGCCCAGCGTCTGCCAGATGTTGCGCACCGCTTCGGCTTCGGCGGCCGAGAAGGGCAACAGGTCATGGTCGTCACACATGACTTCGACGCTACCGGGGCGCGGTTCGAGCGTCCCCGGAACATGCGAACGAGTGATCGCTCGGTCGAGGATGTTCCTACTCGGCCGAGGCCGCCAGCTCGGCGCGCAGACGCTTCAGTTCCTCGTGCCGCGGCATGTTCGCGGGGGAGATCATGATGCCCTCGGCGGTCACGGTAGGCCCCTCGGCATCACTGATCTCGGCGTGCACGAAGAACTTGCGGCCCTCGCTGCCGGTGGTCTCCGCGCGCAGACTCAACGGGCCGAGCGGCGTCGGCCGCAGGTACTTCACCGTCAACGTCCCGGTGAAGCACGGGACGCCCTGGCTCACGCTGACGACCTCGCCGAGCAGCTGGTCCAGGAGCATCGCGGAGATGCCGCCGTGCACCAGCCCCGCCGGCCCCTCGTACGCGGCGCCCAGCACCACCTCGCTGGTGGCGCTGCCGTCGTCGTGATGCTCCACCCGCAGCGGCGGCGCGATCGCGTTGCGCTTGCCGACCGCCGCATTCCCGTACGGCATCCCGTGCAGCTTCCTGGTGAACGGGACTCCGTAGCTGCCCGGCTTCTGATTCCCCCGCAGCGAGGTGACGACGGCGTCGATCTGCTCGCGGGCGGCGATCAGCACGTCGTCGTCCACCTCGGTGCGGATGACCGCGTCGATCAGGTCGCGCACCGAATCGGTGAGCGGTTCGACGACGCTGAGCTCCTGCGCGATCTCGTCGTCGGTCATGTCGGTCAATCGGAAGTCCATGGAGTCACCTTAGGTAGGTCGCAGTCCTGCGACGGGGCGAGTGGGCGATCACTTCCCGGATCGGCGGTGCTTCTTGATCTGCTCGCCGAACATCATCGTCATCTTGGTGCCCATCGGCCATCCGACGTAGTAGCAGAGGAACAGGCCGATCTCGTTGAGCTCCTCCGGGGTCAGCTCCCCGTTGCCGAGGGCGGCGCCCGCCTGGATCTCAGCGATGTCGACCTGCCCGTTCGCGGCCAGCGCGCCGAGCAGCAGCAGTCGGCGGTCGCGGTGGGTGAGGCCCTCGCGGCTCCACACCTCGCCGAAGACCTGGTCGGCGGTGTGCGCGAAGAAGTCGCCGGGGCCGTCGGACATCTCCCAGCCGTACACCTCCGACATCACGCGCAGGCCCTTGCGGCGCTGGTCGGTCATCTCGGGAGCGGTGGTGTCATCGGTCATCGTTCGTCTCCTTGGGAGTCGGTGTGCGGCACACCGAGTCCGGCGGCCAGGTCGGTGCGGGCGCGGCGGCCCAGCGGGAGGTCGACGCCGAGGCTGTCGGCGAGGTCGAGTGCGAGGCTCAGGTCCTTCTCGCCGAGATCGCGGACGTGCGTGAACACGTCGAACCAGAAGTCGTCGGGGGCGATGGCGGCGGTGGTGTCGCGCAGCATGATGGCACCCGCGCCGCCGGTGATGGCGTCGGTGTGGCGGACCACCCGACCCAGCTTCGCGATGTCGATGCCCGCGGCCTCGGCCAGGCGTGCGGCTTCGGCGGTCGCGGTGAAGGAGACGAAGTGCAGCAGGTTGCGGGCCAGCTTCATGCGGGTGCCGTCGCCTGCGTTCGGGCCGGCGTGCACGATCATGTCGCCCGCCGGCGCGAGGGCCGCCTTCGCGCGCTCGTAGGCGCCGCGGTCGCCGCCGATCATGATCGCCAAGCGCCCCTGCTGGGCGCCCGGCGCGCCGCCGGAGATCGGGGCGTCCAGGAGAAGCACATCGTGCTCGGCGCACAGTGCGGCCTGCTCGGACGCGGTCGCCGGGGCGATCGTCGAGTGGACGGCGATCAGGGATCCGGGAGCAAGGTGGGGGATCAGGTCGGCGACGACGTCGCGGACCTGGGCGTCTTCGCGCACGCAGATGCTCACGAGGTCGCTGCGCTGTGCCAGGTCGGCGAGGGTGTCGGCGGCGGTCGCGCCCGCGTCGACCAGGCGGGCGACCGCGTCGTCCGAGACGTCGAAGACGGTCGTCGGCGAGGCCGCGGCGAGGCGGGCGGCCATCGGTCCGCCGATGTTTCCGAGACCGACGTAGCCGAGGCGGAGGGTCTCGCTCATGAGCGGATGACCTGTCCGCCGTCGACGTTGAAGATTTGGCCGGTGATCCACGAGGCCTCGTCGGACAACAGGAACAGGCACATGCCGACCAGGTCGTCCGGCGTCCCCATCCGGCCGAGAGGCAGCTTGGACACCATGTCCTTCACCATCTCGGGCGGGGTGGTGGAGCGGGTGGCCTCGGTGTCGATGGGTCCGGGCGCGATGGCGTTGATGCGGATCCGCTGCCCGCCGAGCTCGACCGCCAGCTGCTGGGTGAGACCGTTGACGCCGACCTTCGCCAGGCCGTAGAAGCCGCTGTACACCCACGCCGCGGTGGACGACTGGTTGACGATGGCGCCGCCGTGCCGCATGTGCTTGTAGCAGGCGCGGGTCACGTTGAGCGCGCCGTCGAGGTTCACGCTCATGAACTTCTTGTAGTAGTCCCACGGGACGGTGGTGAGGAAGTCGAGTTTCATGCCGCCGTAGATGGCGGCGTTGTTGACCAGCGCGTCGATCCGCCCTCGCTCGTCGACCACCGCCTTCGCCAACGCCGCGGCGGAGTCGGGATCGGCGACGTCGGTGTGGCAGTACATGCCGCCGATGGAGTCGGCGACCGCCTGCCCCGCCTCGTCGTTGACGTCGGCGATGACGACGTACGCACCCTCCGCCGCGAGAGCGCGCACATACGCTTCGCCGATGCCTCCGGCGGCACCGGTGACGATGGCTGTCTTGTCTTCGAATTTATTCATGACGATCCTTTCGCTGGGTGGAGGAACGGGAAGGTCGATAGCGGCAAGCCGTCCGTGTAAGCGGGTGGGGGTGCAGCGCTGGAACGAGCGGAGCGACGCGACAGGGGTTGGGCGGGGAGGTTGCGACGAGCTCTCCGCAGTGACGAGGCGCTAGCCGAGGAGCGAGGACTGTCGAGGAGCAACGTCCCCGCCCAACCCCGGGATACGACCCTCAGGACTCACACCGGACGAGCAACTGACTTGATCTCGAGATACTCGGAAAAACCCGCCTCCCCCATTTCGCGCCCGATCCCGCTCTGCTTGTAGCCGCCGAAGGGGACGTCGGCGGAGTACCAGATCCCTCCGTTGACGCTCATCGTTCCGGTGCGGACGCCGTTGACGACGGCGTCGATGCGACCCGGGTCGGTGCCCCACACGGCACCGGAGAGCCCGTAGGGGGAGTCGTTGGCGATGTCGATCGCATCCTGGTCGCCGTCGTGAGGGAGGATCACCAAGACGGGACCGAAGATCTCCTCTTGAGCGACCCGCGAGGAGTTGTCGACGCCCGAGATGAGCGTCGGTTCGATGTAGAACCCCTTCTCCTTGTCTGCCGGTCTGCCGCCGCCGATCTCGATCGTGCCGCCCTCCTCGACGGCGAGCCGCAGGTATCCCTCGACGCGTTCGCGCTGGCGTGCGGAGATCAGCGGGCCGCAGACCGTGCCGGCCTTCGTCGGGTCGTCGGCGGCCAGGCCGGAGAGCGCGTTCCGGGTGGCGGCGACGGCGTCGTCGAACTGCGCGCGCGGGACCACGAGTCGGGTGGTGATGGCGCATCCCTGACCGGCGTGGGTGACGACGGAGAACGCGGCCATGCTGCAGGCGGCGCCGAGGTCAGCGTCGTCGAGCACGATGAACGCCGACTTGCCGCCGAGTTCCAGGAACACCTTCTTGAGGGTCGGTGCGGCGGCGGCCATCACCTTCCGTCCGGTGGCGGTGGAGCCGGTGAACGAGATCAGGTCGACGCGCGGATCGGTGCACAGTTGCTCGCCGAGTCCGTGGTCGGTGGACGTGACGATGTTGACGACACCGGGCGGGAAGTCGGTCTCCTCCGCGATCACCCGGCCGACGAGCGCGGCGCACCACGGGGTGTCGGGTGCGGGCTTCAGGACCACGGTGCAGCCCGCGGCGAGGGCGGGACCGATCTTGGCGAAGTTGATCTGGTGCGGGAAGTTCCACGGCGTGATGGCGCCGACGACGCCGACGGCCTCGGACCGGAGTTCGCGGCGGTTCTTGATGCCCATGGGGCTGGCCTCGCCGAGATCGACGGTCCAGTCGTGGTTCTCGGCCAGGTCGGCGAAGTAGCCGAGGTCGGTGATCGGCCCGATCAACTGCGGGCCGTGGGTGAGGAAGGTGGGGCAGCCGACTTCGGCGACGGTCAACTCGCGGAGTTCTTCGGCGTGGAGCAGGAGGGCGTCGCGCAGTTGACGAAGGCAGCGGGCGCGGAACGCGTGATCGCGGGACCAATCGGTGGCGTCGAAGGCGCGGCGGGCGGCGGCGATCGCCTGATCCATGTCGGCCGCGGTGGCTTCGGCGGCCCGGCCGAGGACCTCTTCGGTGGCGGGGTTGAGAACGTCGAAGGTGCCGCCGGAGCCGGGTATCAGCGTGCCGTCGATGAGGAGCCTGCTGGCGGTGTCGGGGCGGAGCGGAGGGAGGGGTTGAGCCATACTTTGGAACTCCATCTGGACAAGTGTCTGGACTTCGATTCAACGCTAGAGTAGCGTGCGTCACATGTCCACCCCCGCCGTTTCCGGAGTCGCGCAGGAGTCCACGCGTCGTCGACTGAGTCCGCAGCAGGCCGAGAAGATCGCGACGATGGTCGACGTGGCCGTCGAGATCCTCGCCGCGGGCGGGTACGACGCCCTCACCATCCGCGACGTCGCCAAGCGGTCGGGCATCGCGCCCGCTACCGCGTACACCTACTTCAGCTCCAAGAGCCACCTGGTGGCCGAGGTCTTCTGGCGCCGGCTCGCCGCGGGGGTGCCCGAGCCGGATCCGGCGCTCCCGCCGTTCGATCGCGTCGCGCAGGTGCTGCGCGGTGTCTCGATGGTGGTCGCGGGGGAGGGACAGCTCGGCGGCGCGGTGACCGTCGCGCTACTCGGCAACGACCCCGACTCCGAACATCTGCGGTGGCGGATCGGCGGGTTCATCCACGACCGGCTCACCGCGGCGGTCGGGCACGACCGTCCCGACGCCGAGCGGGTGGTCGACGCACTGCAGATGCTCTACGCCGGCGGGCTGGTGACCGCGGGCATGGGCCACCTGACCTACGAAGCCACGTCCGAGCGGCTCGTCGCCGCCGCGCAACTGCTGATGGGACCGTCATGACCGTCGCCGACATGCCGCCCGGCACGCAGGGCCGCATCCCTTTCGATCCCTACGACTACGACTTCCACGAGGACCCGTACCCCGTCTACGCGCGCCTGCGGCGCGACGCCCCCGTCTACCGGAACGACGACGGCGACTTCTGGGCCCTCGCCCGGCACGCCGATGTGGACGCGGCCTTCCGCGACAACGTCCGGCTCTCCAACAGCTGGGGCGTCTCGATGGATGCGGCGTCGTACAACGAGAACGCCGAATACGCGATGAGCTTCCTGGCGATGGACGATCCGCGGCACATGCGACTGCGGAAGCTGGTCTCCACCGGCTTCACGCCGCGCCGGGTCAGTGAGCTCGGCCCCCGCATCGAGGAGCTGGCACGGCGGCATTGGGAACGGTGCCTGGAGATGGGGGAGTTCGACTTCGTCCACGACTACGCGGGCCTGCTCCCGATGGACGTGGTCTCCGAACTCCTCGGCGTCGGCCACGACGACCGCCGCTACCTGCGCGCGCAGTCCGACCTGCTGATCCACCGCGAAGAGGGCGTCACAGACGTGCCGAACGCGGCGATCAACGCGTATCTGGAACTGCACGCCTTCTACACCGCACTGCTCGCCGACCGGCGAGCGAACCTCGCCGACGACCTCGTCTCCGCGCTGATCGGCGCCGAGATCCGCGACGACGACGGCGAACTCACCAGCCTCACCGACCAGGAGATCATCGGCTTCATGATGCTGATGGTGGTCGCCGGGAACGAGACCACCACCAAACTCCTCGGCAACTCCGTCTACTGGGGGCATCGCCACCACGAGCAGGTGGCGTCGATCCTCGCATCGGTGCACGACGGCGCCGATCCGCGGGAGAGCGTGCAGGACTGGGTGCAGGAGACGCTCCGGTACGACACGTCGACCCAGATGCTGCTGCGGCGAGTGCTCGAGGACGTCGACGTCGGCGACCGCACCATCCCCGCGGGTGATCGCGTGCTGCTCCTGATCGGATCCGCGAACCGCGACGAAGAGGTCTTCGGGCCCGACGCAGACCGGTATCGGATCGGTCGCGACAGTCGGCGCACCATCCTCTCGTTCGGCCGCGGCACCCACTTCTGTCTCGGCGCGCACCTGGCGCGGCTCGAGGCGGAGGTCGGCCTCGCCGAGTTCGTGCGCACGGTGCGCGACTACGACCTCGACCTGGCTGCCGCCGACCGTGTCCACTCGGTGAACGTGCGGGGCTTCGCCTCGCTCCCGATGAGAGTGCAGGCCCGGTGATGCGCTTCCAACCCCACCCCGACCGACGACCCGCCCTCGTCGCCGGCGCCTCGTCGGGCATCGGCGAGGCCACCGCCCGCATGCTCGCCGCAGCGGGACATCCCGTCGCACTCGGCGCCCGCCGGGAGGAGAAGTGCGCGGAGATCGCCGCGCAGATCGTCGCCGACGGCGGTGAGGCCGTCGCCGTCCCACTGGACGTGACCGACGACGACTCCGTCCGCGCCGCCGTCGCCTCCGCGGAGGAGTCGCTCGGACCACTGGAAGTGGTGGTCACCGGTGCCGGGGATCTCCAGATCGGTCTCGCCCACGAGATGCCCGTCGAGGAGTGGGCCGCGCAGATCGACGTCCACCTGGTCGGCGCCTACCGCGTCTACCGAACCGTCGCCCCCGCCATGATCGGGCGGCGGCGCGGCGACATCGTGTTCATCAGTTCCGACGTCGTCGCGCATCCGCGGCCGTGGTCGTCGGCCTACGTCGCCGCCAAGTTCGGCATCGAGGGCCTCGCCGCGACCCTCGGCCTGGAACTGGAGGGGACCGGCGTCCGCACCGGACTCGTCCGACCCGGCCAGACCCTCACCGGGATGGGCATGAACCTGGACCAGAAGCAGACCGAGGCCATGCTCAACGACTGGATCAAGTTCGGCCTCGCGCGGCACGGGCACTTCCTGCGACCCGAGAATCTGGCCGCCGCCGTGATGGCGATGATCTCGATGCCGCCGGGCGCGCACATGCGGTCGGTGGACGTCGAAGCCGAAGGAAAGCTGACCGCACCGGTCCCGACCGAAGGAGCTCCCGCATGACCGTCGACACCACGGCGGCCCGCGTCTCGGGCGGCACCGGCGAGCACGGCCACCTGGACGAGCTGGCCGCCGACCCCATCGGACTCTTCCGCCGCGTCCGCGACGAGCACGGGGAAGTCGGCATGTTCCAGCTCGCCGACCGCGAAGTGGTCCTCGTCAGCGGCGCCGCCGCCAACGAGGAGTTCTTCCGCGCCCCCGACGAGGTCCTCGACCAGGGCGCCGCCTATCCGTTCATGACACCGATCTTCGGCGAGGGCGTCGTCTTCGACACCAGCCCCGAACGGCGGTCGGAGATGCTGCACAACCAGGCGCTCAAGGGCGCCCACATGAAGCAGCACGCCGTGACCATCCCGGACGAGGTGGAGCGGATGATCGCCGGCTGGGGTGACGAGGGGGAGATCGATCTGCTCGACTTCTTCGCCGAACTCACCCTCTACACCTCGTCGTCATGCCTGATCGGCCGCAAGTTCCGGGAGGAGCTGTCCGGGCACATCGCGCACCTCTATCACGAGCTGGAGCAGGGCACCGATCCCATCGCCTACGTCGACATGCACGCCGACATCGAGAGCTTCCGGCGCCGCGACGCCGCGCGCGAGGAACTGGTGGAGTTCATCGGCGGCGTGCTCGAGAAGCGCATCGCGAACCCGCCCGCGGACAAGGACGACCGCGACCTCCTCGACGTCCTGGTGATGCTGCGCAGCGACGACGGCTCGCAGATGTTCAGTCCGGACACCGTCACCGGCATCTTCATCTCGATGATGTTCGCCGGCCACCACACCACGTCGGGCACCGCGGCGTGGACGCTGATCGAGCTTCTCAAGCACCCGGAGTACCTGGCGGACGTCGTCGACGAACTGGACACCCTCTATTCGGATGGAACCGAGTACTCCTTCGCGGCGATGCGGCAGATCCCGAAGCTGGAGGGCGCGATCAAGGAGGCGTTGCGGCTGCATCCGCCGCTCATCATCCTGATGCGGCTGGTTCAGGAGGACTTCGAGGTCGGCGGCGTCACCGTCCGCAAGGGACAGTCGATCGCGGTGTCGCCCGCCGTCTCCAACCGACTGCCCGAAGACTTCCCCAACCCCGACGACTTCGACCCCGCACGCTACGACGAACCCCGCCAGGAGGACCTCGTCAACCGATGGACGTGGATCCCGTTCGGCGCCGGACGGCACCGGTGCGTCGGCGCGCAGTTCGCGATGATGCAGCTCAAGGCCATCTTCTCGGTGCTGCTGCGGAACTATGAGTTCTCGCTCGCGCAAGACCCCGACAGCTACCGGAACGACCACTCGAAGATGGTGGTGCAGCTGCAGCAGCCGTGCCGCGTCGCCTACCGGAGAAGGGAGCACTGATGCGCGTCGTCGTCGACCCCGACCTGTGCCAGGGCCACGGGATGTGCGAGATGGAGGCGCCCGACGTCTTCGAATCCGGTCGGGACTCCGTCACCATCCTGCAGCCGGAGTTCCCCGAATCCCAGCGCGCCGAGGTCGAGGCCGCCGTTCGCTACTGCCCCACCCAAGCCCTGACGATCGTGGAGGACTGACATGCCGTTCGAACGTTCCGAACTGGACGAGATGAAGCAGCGTTGGCTCGACGCCAATGCCGAGGCCGAGAAGGTCGGCGACTGGAAGCCGCTCGCCGCGTTCTACACCGAGGACGCCACCTACGGCTGGAACTACGGGCCGCAGAAGGACTTCATGGCGGTCGGGCGGGAACAGATCCGCGAACTCGCGCTCGGGCAGGAGATGGAGGGCCTCGAGGGGTGGGCCTACCCGTATCTGGCGTGGGTGATCGACGATCAGACCGGCGACATGATCGGATTCTGGCGGCAGATCAGCGACGCTGAACGCCCGGACGGGTCGCGGTACTCGGTGCACGGTTTCGGCGGCAGCTGGTTCCGCTACGCCGGCGACTTCCAGTTCAGCTGGCAACGTGACTTCTTCGACATGGGGAACGTCTCGAGCCTGTTCCTGGAGATGCTCACGAACCAGGCGTGCAGCGAGGGGATGCTGGCGCGCATCGAACGGTCCGCACCGGGCACCCTGCCCGGCTGGTACGACATCGGGAAGTCGCCCGTTGGGCTGTGGAAACTGCCGTGAGCCTGCACGACCTGGACCACGACCAGCTCGCCACGATCGTCCCCGAGTCGCTGCTGTCGGGGCAGCTGATCGACCGCTCCGGCATGGCGCATCTGATCGGCGCGTTCGGCCGCGAGGGCATGACCGAGGTGGCGATCGAGGAGTGGATGGCCGCCAGCCCGATCTACACCCGGCGCATGCGGGCCGCGCTCGGCATCGACGGCGACGGCGTCGAGGACATGTTCAAGTGTCTGCAACTCGACATCGGTGCGCCGCCGCAGTTCATGGACTTCCGCTTCTCGATCGTCGACCGGTACCACGGGTCGTTCGTGCTCGACCACTGCGGCGCCCTGCTCGACGTGGAACCGATGGGCGACGAGTACGTGACCGCGATGTGCCACGACATCGAGGACCCGACCTTCGACGCGACCGCCATCGCCACCAACCGCCGCGCGCGGATCCGACCCGTCCACCGGCCTCCGCGCACGCCGGTGGATCGGACACCGCACTGCGAGTGGACGGTGACGATCGAACCAGATCGGGAAGAGCTGCCGCTGCCGCGGGTCACCGAGCCGATGCTGGTGACGCAGGCTGCCGACCTCGCACTGAGCCCCATCGACCCGGCGGATTCGAGCGGTCGCGGCGACTACCGCGGGCCGCTGCTGGAGGACCTGGCGTTCGGTGAGTTCTCATCGTCCGCGCTGCGGCGGATCGCGGAGGAGACCGCACTGCAGCATCAGTTCCTCGCGCTCGGCTTCCTGCTGTCGCTGTTGCGGCGGACCTCCACCGAGGAGTCGGACGAGATCCTCGAGAAGCAGTTGATCGGCATCGCAGGCATCACCGCCGAGCGGCTCGCAGCCGCGCTGTTCGACGGCGGCCGCGACGCGGCGACGTTGGCCGCGGTGCTCACCGTGCACCCGGTGTTCGGGCCAGTTCAGTACACCGGTGTGGTCGCCGAGGTGGTCGGCGACCACGTGCGCGTCCGGATTCCGCGCGACTCCGCCGCCGTCGACGACGGCGCCTGGCTGCGGCTGCTCGCCGAGGGGCGGTTGAGCGCGCTGCAGGCGGCGGCCCGCGCGGTCGACGACACCTGGGTGGTGGGAGAGGGCGTCGTCGACGGCGACGACCTCGTCGTCACCATCCGGCGCGGCGACCCGCAGCCCGAGGCCGGCGAGGTCGCCATCGTGCGCTTCTCCGCCGGCTCGACGTTCGCCTTCGCCGACCGCGGGCCGTCGAAGGCTCTGCCGCTGACGGTCCTGTAGCGCTCGACTCGTAAATAAATCACCCTGGCGAGGTCTACTGACTGGTAAGGCCCGTTTTTCGGGCGTTCGGTGATTCATTTACGAGCCGTAAACTCCTTCCATGACATCGATCGAGGCCGTGCAGCGGCGAACCCTGCGGGTCGTCGTGGCGAGCCAGGTGCTCGGCGGAGCGGGTCTGGCGGCAGGCGTCGCGGTGGGCGCGCTGCTGGCGAAGGACATGCTCGGCAGCGACGGCTTCGCCGGTCTGCCGATGGCGCTGTTCACCCTCGGGTCCGCGTTCGCGGCCTATTTGATCGGGCGGTTCACTCAACAGCGCGGACGGCGGATCGGCCTCGGGCTCGGCTTCGCGGGCGGCGGCATCGGGGCGATCGGCGTGGTGGTCGCGGCCGTGATCGGCAACGTCCCGCTGCTGTTCGCGTCGTTCGTCGTCTACGGCGCGGGCACCGCCAGCAACCTGCAGGCGCGGTACGCCGGGGCTGACCTGGCCTCGCCGGAACAGCGTGGACGCGCCATCAGCGTGGCCCTGGTGTCGACGACGCTCGGCGCGGTGGCGGGGCCCAACCTCATCGACCCGCTCGGGAAGCTGGCAGTCCACATCGGGATACCCGCCCTCGCCGGTCCGTTCCTCCTGGCGGCCGTCGCGTATCTCGGTGCGGGCGCGGTGCTCATCGCACTCCTGCGGCCCGACCCGTACCTGCTGGCCCAGGAACTGGCGCCTCATCGCGACGCCGTCGGCACCGAATCGACGGGATCGCCCTGGCGGTCGCGCACCGTGATCGCCGGTGCCGCGGCCATGGTCCTCACGCAGATCATGATGGTCGCGGTCATGACGATGACGCCCGTTCACATGCTGGCCCACGACCACTCGCTGGCCCAGGTCGGCGTCGTCATCGGCGTGCACATCGGCGCCATGTACCTGCCGTCCCTCGTCACCGGGACACTCGTCGACCGCATCGGTCGCACTGCGATGGCCCTCGGCGGCGGCGTGACGCTCCTCGCCGCCGGAATCCTCGCGGCGCTCGCGCCTCCGGAGTCGCTGGCACTCCTGATCCTGGCTTTGGCACTGCTCGGACTCGGCTGGAACTTCGGCCTCATCGCGGGAACGGCGCTCATCGTCGACGGCACTGCGGTCGCGGATCGGGCCCGCGTTCAGGGCGCGGTCGACGTGCTCATCGCGCTCGCCGGCGCCGGGGCGGGCGCGGCATCCGGAGTGGTGGCCTCGGCCGCAGGCTTCGGGACCCTCGCCGTGGTCGGCGGTCTGGTCGCGATGCTGATCGTTCCGGTGCTGATGTGGAGCCGGGGCGGGTTCACTCAGGCGTCATAGCGCGCGTCGGCCGTCGCGCGGCCCAGCAGCTGCTCGCCGTCGTACATGCGGGCGTCGAAGATCGACAGGCGTCGACCGAGCTTCACCGGTGTCACCTCGACGCGGACGCGTCGGCCGTCGACGACGGGGGAGCGGTGGAACTCGCAGGTGAAGTCGATCAACTGGTACGCGCCGTGCGCGCGGACGTTGCGTTGCGCGCCGAACGAGCAGGCCTGCGCGAGCATCGCGCCGATGACGCCGCCGTGCATGGTGCCCATCAGATTCGCCATCCACGGTTCGGACGTGAACTCCACGGACACGGTGCCGTCGTCGGCCGTGCTCGCCACGGAGGCGCCGAGGAGGTCGGCGATCGGGCCGAGCGGCAGCGTGCCGTCGATCAACCGGGCGACGACCTCCGCACCCGACAGTTCCGGGTCGGGCGGCGCGACGACGGGTCGCGTGTTCGGCGCGACCGGATCGGGCAGAGAGAAGTCGTCGGCGGCCGTGGCGTCGACGATCGGCCGCCCCACGCGCACATTGCGTGCGGTGCCGACGCAGAGGACGGCGCCGTCGCCGCGAGTGATCTCGACGGTCGTGCTGCCGTATCCGGCGTCGGACATCGCGAGGCGTGCGGTCGCGCGCAGCACGTCGTCGGCGGCGGGGCGGTGCAGCATCGACATCGACAACCGTGCCTGCATCGACGACGTCTCCGGATCGGCGTGGAAGAACGGCAGTCCGCCGAGGTCGTCGAAGAGCACGGTGAGCGCGGGGAGTTCGATCAGGCCGCGGTGGTCGGTGAGGTCGGTGCCGAGCAGCTGGGTCATGGCGGGCGTCGGATCGCCGGGCTCGCGGCCGATCGCGAAGGCGGTGAACGGATCGGTGGTCGCGTCGGACTCGGCGTAAGTCGTCATACGTTCCTTGCTATCAGCAGCGGCCGAATGGGCGGTAGCTGCGAAGGGGAGGTGAGACCGGAACCACGTCCCGATCAAAACAATCATGCGCGCTTGATTTATTTCGGCGGCCGTGTGAGGCTGGTCCCATGGCGATTGTGGACCAGCTCGTTCAAGCCCTGCAGGAAGAATCCGATGCCGTCGACGATCTCGTCGCGGACCTGCCCGCGGAGGCGTGGGCCACGGCCACGCCCGCCGAGGGGTGGACCATCGCGCACCAGATCGGGCACCTGCACTGGACCGATCAGGTCTCGCTCCTGTCGATCGTCGATCCGGCCGGCTTCCAGGAACTCGCCGCATCGGCCATGACCAACCCGCTCGGATTCGTCGACGAGGCGGCCGAGGTCGAAGCAGCGAAGGCGCCCGCCGAGCTCCTCGCAGACTGGCGCAAGACCCGTGCCAAGCTCGCCGGTGCGCTCATGGCCGTGCCCGACGGCACCAAGCTCACCTGGTTCGGCCCGCCCATGTCGGCGGCGTCGATGGCGACGGCGCGACTCATGGAGTCGTGGGCGCACGGCCTCGACATCGCCGACGCGCTCGGCGTGCCGCACTCGGTGGGGGATCGCATCAAGAACGTCGTCCACCTCGGCATCCGCACCCGCAACTTCGCCTACATGGTGAACGGCCTGGAGGCGCCGGCCGAGGAGTTCCGCTTCGAGATCACCGCGCCGTCCGGCGAACTGTGGACCTGGGGTCCCGAGGAGGCGACCAACATCGTTCGCGGTCCGGCCGTCGACTTCTGCGAGCTGATCACCCAGCGTCGCAACATCGCCGACCTCGCCCTCGAGGTGATCGGTGACGACGCGAAGCAGTGGGCGTCCATCGCGCAGGCCTTCGCCGGTCCGCCCGGAGGCGGGCGGGAGCCGGCAGCCAACGATCTTGGAGGAGAACATGTCTGACACACCGATCCGGATCGGCAACGTCTCCGGCTTCTACGGCGACCGCTTCAGCGCGGTCCGCGAGATGCTCGAGGGCGGCGAGCTCGACGTCATCGTCGGCGACTACCTCGCCGAGCTGACCATGCTGATCCTGGGCCGCGACCGGCTCAAGAACCCCGACCTCGGCTACGCCAAGACCTTCCTGCGCCAGATGGAGCAGAACCTCGGCCTCATCGCCGAGAAGGACGTCAAGGTGGTCGTCAACGCAGGCGGCCTCAACCCGCACGGCCTGGCCGTCGCGTTGCGCGCGGCGATCGAGAAGGTCGGCGTGGACCGCAGCGTCGCCTTCGTCAACGGCGACGACATCGTCGGTCGCGCCGCCGAACTGGGCCTCGGCACCCCGATCGCGGCCAACGCCTACCTGGGCGGTTTCGGTATCAAGTCCGCGCTCGACGCCGGCGCCGACATCGTCGTCACCGGCCGCGTCACCGACGCCTCCCTGGTGGTGGGCACCGCGGCGTCGCGCTTCGGGTGGGGCTACGACGACCTCGACCAGCTCGCCGGCGCCGTGGTCGCCGGACACGTCATCGAGTGCAGCGCGCAGGCCACCGGCGGCAACTACTCGTTCTTCACCGAGATCGAGGACATGGCCCGCCCCGGCTTCCCGATCGCCGAGGTCGCGGCCGACGGGTCGTCGGTCATCACCAAGCACGACGGCACCGGCGGCGCCGTCCTCGTCGGCACCGTCACCGCGCAGCTCCTCTACGAGGTCGGCGGTCCGCGCTACTACAACCCGGACGCCACCGCGCGCCTCGACACCGTCGAGCTGACGCAGGAGGGCGTCGACCGCGTCCGCATCAGCGGGGTGAAGGGGGAGGCCCCTCCGAAGAACCTGAAGGTCTCGCTGAACCACCTCGGCGGCATCCGCAACGAGTTCGAGGTGGTCCTCACCGGCCTCGACATCGAAGCGAAGGCGGAGCTGTTCCAGAAGCAGTTCGAGGCCGCGCTGCCCGAGCGCCCGGCCGAACTCACGTGGGAGCTGGCCCGTCTCGACCGAGCCGACGCCGACACCGAGGAGCAGGCCAGCGCCATGCTCCGCTGCGTCGCCCGCGACACCGACCCGAAGAAGGCCGGCCGCCAGTTCACCGGCACCGCCGTCGAACTCGCCCTCGCCAGCTACCCGGGCTTCACCCTCACCGCGCCTCCCGGGAACGGCTCTCCGTACGGCGTCTTCGAACCCGGCTACGTGGACGCCGCACTGGTGCCGCACCGCGTCAACCAGCCGACCGGCGTCACCGAGTCCATCGACCCGTCGCCGCTGCGCACCGACCCGATCGTCGACGAGAGCGTCCCGTCGTCGACCTCGACGACCGACTGGGGCGAGACCGTCGACGTGCCGCTCGGCACCCTCGCCGGCGCCCGCTCCGGCGACAAGGGCGGCAGCGCCAACATCGGCCTCTGGGTCCGCAGCGACGCCGAGTACGCGTGGCTCGACGAGACCATGAGCGTCGACAAGCTCAAGGAACTGCTGCCCGAGGTCGCCGACCTCACTGTGCACCGCTACCCGCTGCCGAACATGCGGGCCGTCAACTTCGTCGTCGAAGAGGTCCTCGGCCGCGGCGTCGCCGAGAACGTCCGCTTCGACCCGCAGGCCAAGGGCCTCGGCGAATGGCTGCGCTCGCGTGTCGTCGCCGTCCCCGCCTCGCTCATCCAGAAAGGCAACTGACCCGTGCCCATCGCCAGTGACATCTGGGACTCCCCGGAACGCCGCGAACTCCGCAACACCGTTGCCGGCTTCGCACAGCGCCACATCCTCCCTTTCCAGGACGACTGGGAGCGCGACGGCCTGATCCCGCGTGAGACCCACCGCGCCGCCGCCGAACTCGGTCTCTTCGGCCTCGGCGTCCCCGAGGAGATCGGCGGCTCCGGCGGCGACCTCATCGACGCGTCGATCCTCACCGAGGAGCTCGCCTACCAGGGCGCGTCGGGCGGCGTGTTCGCCTCGCTGTTCACCCACGGCATCGCCCTGCCGCACCTGATCGCCGCGAACGACCCGGCGCAGATCGAGAAGTGGGTCACGCCGACCCTCGCGGGCGAGAAGATCGGCAGCCTCGCCATCACCGAACCCGGCGGCGGCAGCGACGTGGGACACCTGACCACCAAGGCCGTGCGCGACGGCGACCACTACGTCGTCAACGGCGCCAAGACCTTCATCACCTCCGGCGTGCGCGCCGACTTCATCGTCGCCGCGGTCCGCACCGGGGGCGACGGCGCCGCCGGCGTCTCGCTGCTGGTGATCGAGAAGGGCACCCCCGGCTTCGAGGTGGCGCGCAAGCTCGACAAGATGGGCTGGCTCTCGTCCGACACCGCGGAGCTGTCGTTCACCGACGTCCGCGTCCCGGTCGAGAACCTCGTCGGCCCGGAGAACTCCGGGTTCGCGCAGATCGCGCAGGCCTTCGTCACTGAACGCGCGTCGCTCGCGATCCTCGCCTACGCCAGCGCGCAGCGCTGCCTGGACCTGACTCTCGAGTGGGTCCGCAACCGCAAGACCTTCGGCAAGCCGCTCATCAAGCGCCAGTCCGTGCAGGACTCGGTCACCGAGATGGCCCGCCGCATCGACATCGCCCGCACCTACACGCGCGCGGTCGTCGAGCGGAAGGTGAACTCGAACGACGACATGATCGCCGAGATCTGCTTCGCCAAGAACACCGCCGTCGAGACCGGCGAGTGGGTCGCGAACAAGGCCGTCCAGCTGTTCGGCGGCATGGGCTACATGCGCGAGTCCGAAGTGGAACGCCAGTACCGCGATATGCGGCTCATCGGCATCGGCGGCGGCACCAACGAGATTCTGAGCGGCCTCGCCGCCAAGCGATTGGGGTACCAGTCATGAGCATCCTCCGCAGCAACGTCGACACGTCGTCCGACGAGTTCGCGGCCAACGTCGAGGCGATGAACACCAAGCTCGCCGAGCTGGACCTCGAGTTCCGGAAGGTCCTCGAGGGCGGCGGCGAGAAGTACGTGGAGCGCCACCGCAAGCGCGGCAAGATGACCGCGCGCGAACGCATCGAACTGCTCATCGATGAGGACTCTCCGTTCCTGGAGCTGTGCCCGCTGGCGGCGTTCGGCTCGCAGTTCAAGGTCGGTGCGTCGGTGGTCGTCGGCATCGGCGTCGTCGAGGGCACCGAATGCCTGGTGGTCGCCAACGATCCGACCGTCAAGGGCGGCACGTCGAACCCGTGGACGCTGCGCAAGGTGCTGCGGGCCAACGACATCGCGATGCAGAACCGGCTCCCGGTGATCTCCCTCGTCGAGTCGGGCGGCGCCGACCTCCCGACGCAGAAGGAGGTCTTCGTTCCCGGCGGACGGATGTTCCGCGACCTCACGCGGCTGTCGGCGGCGGGTATCCCGACCATCGCCCTGGTCTTCGGCAACTCCACCGCGGGCGGCGCCTACATCCCCGGCATGAGCGATCACGTCGTGATGATCGAGGACCGATCCAAGGTGTTCCTCGGCGGCCCGCCGCTGGTCAAGATGGCGACCGGCGAGGAGAGCGACGACGAGGAGCTCGGCGGCGCCAAGATGCACGCCCGCGTCTCCGGCCTCGGTGACTACCTGGCCGCCGACGAGCAGGACGCCGTGCGGATCGGCCGACGGATCGTCGCCCGACTCAACTGGCGCAAGGACGGCCCCGCGCCCGTCTCCGAGGTCGTCGAACCGCGGTACAGCCAGGAGGAGCTCCTCGGCATCGTGCCGCCGGATCTGAAGATCCCGTTCGATCCGCGCGAGGTGATCGTCCGCGTCGTCGACGACTCCGACTTCGACGAGTTCAAGCCCGAGTACGGCACCTCGCTGTGCACCGGCTGGGCCCGCATCCACGGCTACCCGGTCGGCATCCTCGCCAACGCGCAGGGCGTGCTGTTCTCCCAGGAGGCGCAGAAGGCGACGCAGTTCATTCAGCTCGCCAACCGCAGCAACACGCCGCTGCTGTTCCTGCACAACACCACCGGCTACATGGTCGGCAAGGAGTACGAGCAGGGCGGCATCATCAAGCACGGCGCGATGATGATCAACGCGGTCTCCAACTCCACGGTCCCGCACATCTCGCTGCTGGTCGGCGCCAGCTACGGTGCGGGCCACTACGGCATGTGCGGCCGCGCCTACGACCCGCGCTTCCTGTTCGCCTGGCCCAGCGCCAAGAGCGCCGTGATGGGCGCCGCGCAGCTGGCGGGCGTCATCTCGATCGTCTCCCGCGCCGCGACCGAAGCGCGCGGCGGCACCGTCGACGAAGAGGCCGACGCCGGCATGCGCGCCATGATCGAAGCCCAGATCGAAGCCGAGTCGGTGCCGATGTTCCTGTCCGGGATGCTCTACGACGACGGCGTCATCGACCCCCGCGACACCCGCGCGGTGCTCGGCCAGTCGCTGTCGGCCATCGCGTCGGCACCGGTCGAGGGCACCAGCAACTTCGGCGTCTTCCGGATGTGACGGAGTCACACATGATCACAGCGAGGAATTCCGCTATGCCTTCCGCAATCACTTCTGTCCTCGTCGCCAACCGCGGCGAGATCGCCGGTCGCGTCTTCGCCACCTGCGCGGCGATGGGCCTGAACACCGTCGCCGTCTACTCCGATCCCGACGCCGACGCACCGCACGTGCGTGCCGCCGACGCCGCGGTCCGACTGCCCGGTTCCACCTCCGCCGAGACGTACCTGCGCGGCGACAAGATCATCGCCGCCGCGCAGGCCGCCGGCGCCGACGCCATCCACCCCGGCTACGGCTTCCTGTCGGAGAACGCCGAGTTCGCGCAGGCCGTCACCGACGCGGGTCTGGTCTGGATCGGACCTCCGCCGGCCGCGATCCGCGCCATGGGCTCGAAGGTCAACGCCAAGGCGCTGATGGACGCCGCGGGCGTGCCCGTCCTCAAGGACATCGACCCGGCCGCCGTCACCGCCGACGACCTCCCGCTGCTCATCAAGGCCTCCGCCGGTGGCGGCGGACGCGGCATGCGCATCGTCCGCGAGCTCGGTGAGTTGGACGACGCCGTCGCCGCGGCCCGCCGCGAAGCCGAGTCCGCGTTCGGCGATCCCACCGTCTTCTGCGAGCCGTACATCGAGCGCGGCCACCACATCGAGGTGCAGGTGATGGCCGACGAGCACGGCCAGGTCTGGACCGTCGGCGAACGCGAATGCTCCATCCAGCGTCGTCACCAGAAGGTCGTCGAAGAGGCACCCGCACCGCTCGTCGAACGCGTCGGCGGCGACATGCGCGCACGCCTGTTCTCCGCCGCGCGCAAGGCCGTCGAGTCGATCGGGTACCGCGGTGCGGGCACCGTCGAGTTCCTCGCCGACGAGAACGGCAAGTTCTTCTTCCTCGAGACCAACACGCGTCTGCAGGTGGAGCATCCGGTCACCGAGCTCACCACCGGCGTCGACCTCGTCGAATGGCAACTCCTGGTCGCCATGGGGCAGCCGCTCGGCGAGGCCCCGGTCGCCGCCGAGGCGGGCGGTTTCGGTCACGCCATCGAGGTCCGCCTGTACGCGGAGGACCCCGCGCACGACTGGCAGCCGCAGTCCGGCGTCGTCGCGCACATCGACCTGCCCGCCAAGACTCGGTTCGGGCTGCTGGAACGACCCGGCATCCGCGTCGACTCCGGCATCGTCGACGGCAGCGAGATCTCCACCTTCTACGACCCGATGCTCGCCAAGGTGATCTCCTGGGCCCCGGACCGCACGCAGGCCGCCGCCATCCTGGCACGCGCGCTCGCCGACGCCCGGATCCACGGCCTCGTCACCAACCGCGACATGCTGGTGAACACCCTGCGGGAGAAGGACTTCCTCGCGGGCGCCACCGACACCAGCTACCTGTCCGAGGAGCGGGTCGCGGAGCTGTCGAAGCCGCTCGCGGGCGACGGCGCCGATCTGGTCGCGGCCACCGCGGCCGCCCTCGCGCAGGCCGCCCGCAACCGGGCCGCCGCCACCGCGATCCCGGGCGCACCGTCCGGCTGGCGCAACCTGTTCTCCGACTACCAGAGCAAGCAGTACGTCGCCGCCGACGGCACGGAGATCACCGCGCGCTACCGCGTCGGTCGCGGGGGAGCGGTGGAACTGCCCGACCTCGAAGGCGTCGACGTCGCCTCCGTGACCTCCGACGTGGTGGTCCTGGTCCGCGACGGCGTCGCCCGCCGGTACACGGTCAGCATCGTCGACGACCAGGTCTTCGTCGACTGGCCGGGCGCCTCGGTCACCCTGACCCGAGCGCCGCGCTTCGTCGACCCCGCCGCCGTCCAACGACCGGGCTCCCTGCTCGCGCCGATGCCCGGCTCGGTGATCCGCGTGGCCGTCGCCGAGGGCGACCGCGTCACCGCCGGCCAGCCGCTGCTGTGGCTGGAGGCCATGAAGATGGAGCACACCATCTCCGCTCCGTCCGACGGCATCGTCTCCGTCCTGGCCGTCGAAGAGGGGCGTCAGCTGTCCGTCGGCGACGTCCTCGCGGTGATTACGGACGAAGAGTCCCCGGCCGAGTAGCACCCACCCCACCACCCGAAGGACCCCCATGAGCTTCATCGAAACCGAAGAACAGACAGCGCTCCGCGAAGCCGTCGCCGCCCTCGTCAAGAAGTACGGGCAGCAGTACTTCACCGACTGCGCGCGCCAGGGCCGCAAGACCGACGAACTGTGGAAGGAAGCCGGTGAGCTCGGCTTCATCGGCGTCAACCTGCCCGAGCAGTACGGCGGCGGCGGGGCAGGCATGTACGAGCTCGCGATCGTCATGGAAGAGCTCGCCGCCGGCGGCAGCGGACTCCTGATGATGGTCGTGTCGCCCGCCATCTGCGGCAACATCATCGCCCGCTTCGGCACCGACGAGCAGAAGCAGCGCTGGATCCCGGGTCTCGCCGACGGCACCATCACCATGGCCTTCGGCATCACCGAACCCGACGCCGGCTCCAACTCCCACCAGATCACCACCACCGCCGCGCGTGACGGTGACGAGTGGGTCCTCAACGGCCGCAAGGTCTTCATCTCCGGTGTCGACCAGGCGCAGGCCGTCCTGATAGTCGCCCGCATGGAGGACGCCAAGACCGGTCGCCTCAAGCCCGCCCTGTTCATCGTCCCGACCGACACCAAGGGATTCGAAGCCCAGGTCATCGACATGGAACTGGTGAACCCCGAGAAGCAGTTCACCCTGTTCCTCGACGACGTCCGCCTCCCGTCCGACGCCCTCGTCGGCTCCGAGGACGCCGCCCTGTCCCAGCTGTTCGCCGGTCTCAACCCCGAGCGCATCATGGCGTCCGCGTCGGCCGTCGGCATGGGCCGCTTCGCCCTCGAGCGCGCCGTCGAGTACGCCAACGACCGCACCGTCTGGAAGACGCCGATCGGCGCGCACCAGGCCATCGCGCACCCGCTGGCCCAGGGGAAGATCGAGCTCGAGATGGCCAAGCTGATGATGCAGAAGGCCGCTACCCTGTACGACGCCGGCGACGACTGGGGCGCCGCCGTCCCCGCCAACATGGCCAAGTACGCGGCCGGCGAAGCCGCCGCCAAGATCGTCGACCAGGCCGTGCAGACGCTCGGCGGCAACGGCCTCACCGTCGAATACGGCGTGGCCGCGATGCTCCCGCTCTCCCGCCTGATGCGCATCGCCCCCGTGAGTCGCGAGATGATCTTGAACTTCGTGGCGCAAACCTGCCTCGGTCTCCCGAAGTCCTACTGAGATTCGTTCGCTCGGTGCGGCGGCCCTTCGGGTTGGTCGAGTTCGACGCCGCGAACGGAGTGAGCGTCGACGAGTATCGAGACCGCCGCGGGCTGGGTCTGCATTCACCATCGTTCTAGGAGTTCCCATGACAGACGACACCCTCGTCAAGACAGCGGTCGACGCGTCCGTTCTCACGGTCACGCTCGACTCGCCGTCGAACCGCAACGCACTCAGCTCGACGCTCGTCGGGCAGCTGCAGGAGGCGTTCGACTCGGCGGCCGACGCGGCGATCCGCGCGGTCGTCCTCACCCACACGGGCGGGACGTTCTGCGCGGGCGCCGACCTCGGTGAGGCGCTGCGGCGCGGACTCAGCCCGGAGGAGGCGACGGCCGAGGGCGGAAAGGCGATGGTCGGGCTCATTCGCACCATCCTCGAACTCGACAAGCCGGTGATCGTCGTCGCCGACGGCCACGTCCGCGCGGGTGGCACCGGGCTCGTCGGCGCCGCCGACATCGCGCTCGTCGGCCCGGGCGCCACCTTCGCGCTCACCGAGTCGCGACTCGGCCTCGCCGCGTCGATCATCTCGATCCCGCTGCTGGCGAAGATGACCGCGCGCTCGGCCGGTCGCTACTTCCTGACCGGCGAGAAGTTCGGCGGCGACGTCGCCCAGCAGATCGGACTCGTCACCGCGGCGTCCGACACCGCGGAGGGGCTCGCCGCCGAGCTCGACAGCGTCCTGGAGGGCATCCGCAAGGCTTCGCCGCAGGGTCTGTCGGTCAGCAAGAAGCTCACCACCGCTGCGCTGCTCGACGGCTTCGACGAGGCCGCCGCGGCCCGCGCCGAGGAGTCCATGAAGCTCTTCGCGTCCGATGAGGCGAAGGAAGGCATGACCGCCTTCCTGAGCAAGCGTCGTCCCGAGTGGGACACGAGCCGGGCATGACCGCGTCCGTCCGCGAACCGCAGCAGGACCGCTCCCGCGCCACTCGGGAGCGGCTCCTGTCGGCGACCGTCGACCTCCTCGCCACCCGCGGCTGGGCGGCGACGACCGTCGCGCGGGTCGCGGAGGAGGCGGGTGTCTCGAGGGGGGCGGCGCAGCATCACTTCCCGACCCGGGAATCGCTGTTCACCGCGGTCATCGAGGAGATGTACGAGTCGATGACGACTGAGGCCGGCGAGGCCCTCGCCGACGTGCCCGCCGGTTCCGACCGCATCGCGGTCGTCGTCGATCAGGCCATCGCGATCTACACCGGCAAGCCCTTCAAGGCGGCCCTGCAGGTGTGGTCGGCCGCCGCGTCGGACGACGCGCTCGGCGACGTCATCCGACCGCTCGAGTTGAAGCTCGGGCGGGCCGCCCACAAGTTCGTCGTCGCCGGACTCGACCCCGACGGCACCCGCCCGCAGGCGCACCGCCTGGCACAGATCACGCTCGACCTCGCCCGCGGCTTCGGCCTCGCCGACACCCTGACCGACGACTCCAAGCGTCGCGCTGGAGTCGCCGCCGCGTGGGTGGAACAGTTGAAGACGGCGCTGGGCTGACGACGGCACGGGCTGACTGACCGAACGGGGGCACGGCATGACCGACCACGACGCGTTCGACGCCATGATGGACTCCGTCGACTCGACGGTCTACCTGGTCACGGCGGCTGCGGGAGGGGAGCGGTCGGGCTGTCTCGTCGGCTTCGCCACGCAGATCAGCATCGAACCCCTACGCTTCCTGGTGGGGATCTCGAAGGCGAACCACACGCACGGGGTCGCCGCAGCGGCCGATCACCTGGCGGTGCACGTCGTCGGCCGAGAACACATGGACCTGGTGCGATTGTTCGCCGGCGAGACCGGCGACGAGATCGACAAGTTCGCACACTGCGACTGGCACGAGGGACCCCACGGCCTGCCGATCCTCTCCGACGCCGGGATCTGGTTCGCGGGTCGCGTCGTGGACCGTGTCGAGTTCGGCGGCGACCACACCGGCTACCTGCTCGAACCCGACGGCGGTGAGGTGCTCGATCGCCGTGAAGCTCGTGGAACGTGGGCCGGTCTGGCCGATGTGGACGACGTGACCCCCGGTCATCCGTCATAGGGCGTTGGGACTGAAGATTTCGGCCCCCGAATCCATCTCACAGATGGATTCGGGGGCCGAGATTCTTGGCGCTCTGACGTTTGGAACCGCGGGCCCGCCGACGCGGACTGCGCCGACGGACCCGCGGGGTCTGGAGAGGTCAGGCGTGCATGATCACGCCGCGGATGTTCTTGCCGTCACGGAGGTCCTGGTAGCCCTGGTTGACATCCTCCAGCGAGTAGCGCTGGGTGACGAGCTCGTCGAGCTTCAGCTCGCCGGCGTCGTAGAGGCGGAGCAGTTTGACGATGTCGTACTGCGGATTCATGGAGCCGAACAGCGTGCCCATGATCGTCTTCTGATTCAGGGTTAGGTCGGCGCCGGAGACCTGGACAGTCAGCTTGGCCGGATCCGCCAGACCGGTGATCACCACCTTGCCGCCCTTGCCGATCACGGCCGTCGCCGCCTGCACCACGGGGACGTCGACGGTGCCGACCAGGATCAGTGCGGCGTCGGCGCCCTGGCCCCAGGTGAGCTCGGTGACCTTCTCCTGCGCTTCCTCGGCGGTCGCGAAGGCGTGGGTGGCACCGAACTTCAGAGCCTCGTTGCGCTTCATCTCGATCGGGTCGACGACGACCACGTACTTGCAGCCTGCTGAGACGGCGCCCTGCACGGCGTTGATGCCGAGGCCGCCGATGCCGTAGATGACGGCGGTGTCGCCGGCGCGGAGGTTACCGGCGTTGACCGCGGTGCCCCACCCCGAGGGGACGCCGCAGCCGACCAGGACGGCGGTCTCCAACGGCAGCCAGTCGTCGACCTTGACCACCGAATGCTGGCTGATGGTGGCGCGCTCGGAGAAGGTGCCGAGCATGCACATGGCACCGAAGTCCATGCCGTTCCCGTGGAAACGGAAGGTGCCGTCGGGCATGGCGCCCTCGAGGATCGTGGCACCCATGTCGCACAGGTTCTGCCGCCCGGTGGAGCAGTACCGGCAGGTGCCGCAGTTCGGGATGAAGCTGCACACCACGTGATCGCCGGGCTTCACCTTGGTGACGCCGGGGCCCACCTCCTCGATGATTCCGGAGCCCTCGTGACCGCCGACGATGGGGTAGCGGGGCGGGAGGTCGCCGTCGGTGAGATGCAGGTCGGAGTGGCACAGGCCCGCGGCCGTGTACTTGATCAGGACTTCGCCGGGGCCGGGGCCGTCGAGGTCGAGTTCCATGATCTCGAAGGGCTTGCCGGGCTCGAGGAGGACTGCTGCTTTGGTCTTCATGAGGGGTCCTTTGATCAGAGAGCGATGTTGACGGACTTGGACTGGGTGTAGAGGTCGAGCGCGGAGTCGCCGAGTTCGCGGCCCCACCCCGACTGCTTGAAGCCACCGAACGGGAGTGCGGTGTCGAAGCCGTTGTACTGGTTGACCCACACCGAACCGGCCTTCACCCGGGCGGCGGTGCGGTGGGCCTTCGAGATGTCCTTGGTCCAGATGCCTGCGGCGAGACCGTAGATCGAGTTGTTGGCGGCTCGGGCGACGTCGTCCTCGTCGTCGAACGGGAGCGCGGCGACGACGGGTCCGAAGATCTCCTCCTCGACGATGGAGTACTCGGGCTTCACGTCGACGAAGACGGTCGGCTCGATGAAGAAGCCCTGATCGCCCCAGCGCTTGCCGCCGGTGAGGGCGCGGGCGCCGTCGGCGAGGCCCTCGTTGATGTAGCGGGAGACGCGGTCGAACTGTTCCTGCGAGACCAGCGGGCCGAGCTCGGTGGTCGGATCGAGTCCCGGTCCGATCTTGGCCTGCGACGCGGCGTCGGCAACGGCCTGCGTGAACTCGTCGAAGATGCTGCGCTGCACGAACAGTCGGGTGCCCGCGACGCAGCACTGGCCGTGGTTGAACATCCACGCCGCCACCGAGCCGGCGACCGCGGCCTCGATGTCGGCGTCGGCGTACACGATGTTCGGGCTCTTGCCGCCGAGCTCGAGGGAGACCTTCTTCAGGTTGCCGGTGGCGGCCTGGACGATCTTCTTGCCGACCTCGGTGGAGCCGGTGAAGGCCACCTTGTCGACGTCCATGTGCGCCGACAGCGCAGCGCCCGCCTCGCCGAAACCGGTGACGACGTTCACCACGCCGGGCGGGAAGCCCGCCTCCTCGAAGACCTCTGCCAGCATCAGGGCGCTGAGCGGCGTCTGCTCGGCGGGCTTCAACACGACGGTGTTGCCAGCGGCGAGGGCCGGAGCCAGCTTCCAGGTGGCCATCAGGATCGGGAAGTTCCACGGAACGATCTGCCCGCACACGCCGAGGGATTCGCGGCGGGTGTAGGCGTGGAATTCGGCGTCCGGGCCGGCGAACGGCATCGACGGGGTGATCGACGCGCCCTTGATCTTGGTGGCCAGACCGGCGTTGTAGCGCCACACGTCGGCGGACCAGCCGACGTCGACGGCGGTCGCGATGGCGACGGACTTGCCGTTGTCGAGGGCCTCGAGCTGACCGAAGATCTCGGCGCGCTCGGACAGGATGTCGCCGACGCGCCAGATCAGGCGCTCGCGCTCGTTCGGCTTCATCCGACCCCACGGGCCCTCGTAGGCGGCGCGGGCGGCGGCGACGGCGCGGTCGATGTCGGCGGCCTCGCCGTGCGGAACGTTGGTGATGGTCTGACCGGTGGCGGGGTCGATCGTGGCGAACGTGCGGCCGGATGCGGCGTCGACCCACTGGCCGCCGATCAGCATCTGGCGGTCGCGGGAGACGAAGTCGGCGACTTCGGGAAGCAGGGCGGAGTCGAGCGTTGCGGTCATGGGACCCTCCTGGTGCGCGTGTGATGGTTCTGCCGCCTGTGATGTGGACCACTGCGCGGCGTGCATCATTTATCGCCCGTTTCCAGGGGGTGTGCGTGTGCAGAAACTGAACAGCGCGGGTGGACGGTGCTGGACGGTCGGGTCAGCGGCCGATGCCCAGCGCCCGGATGCGGGCGTACAGCGTGGTCCGGGAGACGCCCAGGGCCTTCGCGGCGTGCGACTTGTTGCCGGCCGACGCGTCGAGCGCGTCGATGATCGCCTGCCGCTCCGCCTGCTCCATGCCCATCAGTCGAGAGGCGCGGGTGGATCCGCGGTACTCGGCGGGCAGGTCGGCGGCGGTCACCAGGCGGGAGCCGCGCGCCAGGACCGCCGCGGCGGCCTCGTCGAGCACGATCGACAGCTCGGTCAGGTTGCCCGGCCACTCCTGGCAGACCAGGGCGTCGGCGGCGTCGGATCCGAGCTCCAGCTGGGAATCGATCCGCTCGACGAGTTGCTGTCCGATGGCGGCGATCTCACTGGTCCGCTGGCGCAGCGGCGGCAGCGTGATCCGGCTGCGGCAGCGGCCGAGCACCGCGGCCAGGGAGGACGAACCGCCCGTTGCCGGCTCCGAGATGACGACGATCGGCGGCCTGCCCGGCTCGTACGTCGCGATCGCCGTCTGGAGGAGACGGAGCGAGCGGTCGTCGAGGAGGTCGGCACCGTCGATCACCAGTCCGGTCTCGCGTGAACGCGCTTCTCTGATCGCGCCGGCGAGGTCCGGGACGGTGCCGTCGAGCAGGCGGGCGGCGACGTCGAGCAGCACTCGATCGGCGGGGACCAGGGCCTCGGCGCGAGAACTGCGACCGGTTCCCGGCTCGCCGCAGATCGCGATCGACGCCACGTCGATGGTCGTGGGGGCCGCCAGGACGGAAGCCTGGTCGTGATCCAAGCGCGGGCGCAGACGGAAGACGGCCGCGTGCCGGACACCCGGGAGACGGTCGACGGCGACGTCGGCGACGATCCCGGAGACGAGCGTGATGGTGCGGTCGCGGGTGGAACCCTCGTGGACCATCATGCGCAGGGTGCCGAAGTCGCCCGGGCCCAGCAGACCGGCCGCGAGAGTGTTGGTGAGCTGCAGGTCGTCGCCCACCGCGGCGACCGCGACGTCGCGCCGCCGGGAGGCCTTCTCGAACGCCGCGACGACCGCCCGGTGCTCGGCGTGGGAACGGTTCAGCAGTCGCTCGGCGATGTCGTCGACGAGCCCGCGGACCAGCGGCACCGACAGCGGGTTGATGCGGGGCGCGATCTCCGTCATGCAGATCACGCCCGCCACGCGGCGGGTGGCGGGGTGGATGATCGGGCGGCCGAAGCAGCTCAGCTTCCGGAACTGCTCCAGGTAGTGCTCGCCGCCGTTGATGACGAGGTCGCCGCGGACCTCCGCGGTGGTGCCGAGGGCGGTCGTGCCCATCGCCTCCTCGTCGAAGGCGGCGCCATCGACGGCACCGGAGTCGGCGAGATGCCGCTCCAGGGTGGTGTCCGCGGACACCCGGGCCACCATCCGACTCTGGTCGTCGACCAGCAGTAGCGCCGTCTTGGTTCCGCCGAGGACCTCGGCCGCGCGCGCGAGCACGGGCCGCGCGGCGTCGAGGAGCGGGTCGGCGGCGGCGATGTCGGAGAGCGTCGGGACGGGACGATCGTCGGGCTCCAGGCCCGACGACTGCACGCGTCGCCACGATGCTGCGATCACGTCGCGCTGAGGGAGCTGGGTGGTCACGCATTCACTGTGACACGGATTACGTGACGGTGCCAGCAGGTCAGCCCGCTTGTATCCCGTCGAGGAAGCGGCGGAACCCGACGGTCGCGACTGCGCTGATCGGCATGGTCACGGTGCCCGCGCAGGGGCCCGAGGCAATGGTGGTCTGCCACACGCCGCGGAACATCCCGTCGCGATTGGGCGTGTAGGTCATCGTCGACTGAGCGGGCGCCCAGACCTTCGGAACGCCTGCGCCCTGGTAGCAGTCCCACTGCCACGAGAAGGTGTTGACCCAGGAGGTGCCGTTCCATTTGTACTTCGGCGGGGTGGGCACCGTCGGGTTGCTCGGAGCGGGGCCCGTGGCGACGGCGTTGCACCCGGCCGCGGTGGTGCAGGTGCTGGACATCCGGAAGACCGCGGACTGGTTCGCCTCGCGCTGGGTCGCGGCGAGACTGGTCCCCGTCTTCTGCGAACCGTGGATCGAGAACCGATACGATCCCGCCCACTGCTTGGTGGTGGCTGCGTCTGCGGGTGCGGCGGCGACAGCCGGGAGCGTGACGGCGACCGCGGCGAGAGCGATGGCCGCACGCTTCAGGATGGTGGTCATGAACAATTCCAGCACCGTCCGGCCGCCGTGAAAAGAGTGTTCGACCTGCGGAGTTCAGATTCCTCCGACCGGACGACTACGGTTGCCGGTATGCGCCTGGCGACCTGGAACGTGAACTCTGTCAAGCAGCGGGTACCGCGACTTCTGCCCTGGTTGGACGACCGTCAGCCCGACGTCGTGTGCCTGCAGGAGACCAAGGTGTCCGACGAGGCGTTCGCCGCCGAACTCGGTGACGAACTCGCGGCCCGCGGCTACGAGTTCGCGCATGCCGGGCAGGGCCAGTGGAACGGCGTCGCGCTCCTCAGCAAGGTGGGGCTCGACGACGTCCGCGTCGCCTTCCCCGACGCACCGGGCTTCCCCGATCCCGCAGGCGAGCCGGAGGGGCGTGCCGTGTCCGCGGTGTGCGACGGTGTCCGCGTCTACTCGGTGTACGTGCCGAACGGCCGCGAAGTGGACTCCGACCACTACAACTACAAGTTGAACTGGCTGGAGAAGCTGCGGCTGGCCGTCGAACCCGACGCCGATACGACCGTCATCTGCGGCGACTACAACATCATCCCGACCGAGGCCGACTGCTTCGACCCGGAGGCCTTCGTCGGCCACACCCACGTGACGCCGGCGGAGCGGGAGGCCTTCGAGGCGCTCAAGGCTCTCGGTCTGCACGACGTGATGCGCGACCACTGGCCCGACAAGCAGATCTACACCTACTGGGACTACCGCGCGGGGATGTTCCACAAGGACCTCGGCATGCGAATCGACTTCCTCCTCGCCGGCGGTTCGGTGGCCGAGCGCGCGAAGGCGTCGTGGGTGGACCGGCAGGCGCGCAAGGGCACCAAGCCCAGCGACCATGCGCCGGTCTTCCTCGACCTGGACGTAGCACCCGACGGCGATGTGGGGCCGGTGGTTCCGCCGCCGTCGCGGCCGTCGAAGCCTGCCGCAGGCTCGGTGAAGCTGCCTCACACGATCGGCGACTGAGCGGCTGGTCGGTCAGTCGTCCGACACCCCTGCCCAAAGCCGTCACCAGTGGATACGGTCATGGCCATGGGACTCTTCGACAAGCTGACCGGCACCAAGAAACCTGCCGCCGGAACCCAGGCGCGCAGTCCGCAGGAGGTCGCGAACGCCGTCATGGCCGTGAACCGCCCGACGGCGCCCTTCCAGATCCGACCGGCCCGGCCCGACGAGGGCTGCGACTTCGTCGCCGAATGGCGGATCGTCGACGCCCGTTGGTACGACGTCTTCGCGAAAGCGTCGCTGATCTCGGTGTTCCAGATCCTGCTGAAGCTGGATCCTGCGCAGAACGAGGTCCGTGCCGTCGACCGTGAGTGGACCGTCGAATGGCGCGCGGGGGTGCCGTCGCTGTCGATGAAGGTCGAGGCCTTTCGCGGGCAGAAGGTGGAGGCGTCGTTCGGGACCGCGTACGCGTTCACCGAGCAGGGCCAGTACGGCCAGGTGTACAACTATCGGTTCCGCACCGGGGAGATCAAAGAGCCGATCCAGGACGCCGTGACCGGCGCCGGGTGGACGTACAAGGGAGTGTCGTTCGGGAAGCTCTGACGGCGCAGTCGTCTCCCATCCGAATCAGACCCGTCTCCGAATCCTTGATGGCGTTCGTTTTCGTCGACGCCGCCACGGAAATGCCGCAGCACAGGAGCAGGAGACCGTCATGTCAGCCCCGACCGCACCAGTCACCATTCGTCGAGCCCGAGGCGGCGTGAGACGACGCGCCCTCGCGATAATGCTCACTGCCGTCGCCTGTGCGACCGCCGTCCCCGCGGCAGCAGACGCGGCGTCACCCGCGCCGTTCGCCGCGTTCGACCTGTCGGAGTACCTGGGCAGCTGGCATCAGCTGGCGGCCGTTCCGCAGGCGTTCAACCTGGTCTGCGCACGTGACACCCAGGCGCGATACTCGCTCAGTCCGCGCGGCGATGTCACGGTCCGCAATTCGTGCACCACGTGGACCGGACAGATGAACCGGATCAAGGGCACGGCCACCGTGCTGGACACGAAGACCCACGCACGACTGCATGTGAGCTTCCCGGGCATCCCGAATCCGGATCGCGGGCGCGCCAACTACATCGTGACCGCAGTGGGACCGGACTACTCGTGGGCGCACGTCACCGATTCGCGCCGGGGCTCAGGGTTCGTCCTCTCCCGTACGCCGTCGCTGTCCTCGAAGCAATGGTCCGCCGTCCGACGCGCCATCGCGCGAGCAGGCAACGACGACTGCCTGTATCTGACGTCGCCGACGACCGGTGGCTTCGAGCAGATCCGCCGACTCTGCGACTGATCTCTCCGACCGTCGCACGCCGAGGTCGTCGTGAAGGCGACCTCGGCGTGCAGCGGCTCAGTGCATGCGACCCAACTGGTGCCGGAGGCAGGCCTCGAGCGATCCCCTGCGGAACCGATGTCCCCGGGCGGCGAGCGCTGCGGGCACCGCGCGCTGGTCGGCCAGCGCCAGCTCGCGGGCGCCCTGGTCACCGAGAATCAGCCGTGGGCCGAGCGCGGGCGTCGGCAGCAGCGCAGGCCGCCGCAACACCGATGCGAGAGTCTTCGCGTACTCGGTCCCGGCGACGGGTTCCGGAGCCGTCGCGTTCACCGGGCCGGACAGCTCGGCGTCGTACAGTGCGCGGTGATAGACGTCGACGAGGTCGTCCAGGTCGATCCACGACAGCACCTGCTTCCCGCTGCCCAGACGACCGCCGAGACCCGCCGTGAACAGCGGACGCTGGATCTGCAGGGTGCCCCCGCGCGGGCTCTGGACGATGCCGGTCCGCACCTGCACGGTCCGGAGACCGCCCTGCGCTGCGGGCGCAGTCGCCTCCTCCCACGACCGCACAACGTCTGCGAGGAAGTCGTCGCCGGAGGCGGCGCTCTCGTCGAGCGTCTCGTCAGGCCGTTCGTGCCCGTAGAAGCCGATCGCCGAGGCGCTGATGAACACCGTCGGTCCGTCCGTGGCGCCGGCGGCCGCGTCCGCGAGGCGGCGCGTCGGTCCGACGCGGCTGTCGCGCACCGCGGCACGGTGCCGGTCCGTGAATCGGCCGGCGATCGGGGCTCCCGCGAGATGGATCACCGCGTCGACTCCGTCGAGCAGGTCGGCGGCCGGGGCGTCGGGGTCCCACCGACGTTCGTCCCGGCTCCGCGGATCGTGGCGAACCAGGCGGATCACCCGATGGCCGCCGGTGGTGAGGAACGCGCAGAGTTGGGAGCCGACCATTCCGGAGGCGCCGCTGACCGCCACCACCGACGGTGCCAGACCCGCAGCGCGGGCCGACGTGTGGGAGGCGAGGTCGTCGGCCAGCTGCCGGTGCCGATAGCGGAAGGTGGGCCGCAGCAGCGTCGCGGGCACGGCGGTGTGGACCCGATCGGTGAGGCGGGTGGTGGTCGCGCTCTCTTCGGCGAACTCGTGCTCGTGCCTCCACGGACCGGACAGCAGGGCGGGAAGGGTGGCGATCCCGTCGGAGATCCGCTCGTCGACGAACCGATGCGGCGGGTCGTACTCATCGACGAGATGCTGCGCGCGCCATCGCAATCCGCCGGGCAGACCGAGGATCGCGTGCCCGTCGGCGATCGACGACGCCTCGCGGACCGCCCGCATCGGCTGCCACGGCGGGAGCAGCCGCAGCAGTGCTCCCTGGCGTTCGTGCCAGGCGAAGACCTCGTCGATCGGGGCATCGAGAAGGGCGGTGTGCTCAAAGCTCATCTGGGTTCCTTACCAGTGGTGGTTCGACGCTGAGTCATGACGTTGAGTGATTCGGAGCCGATGCTCACCCGGATCGCCTGACGTCATTCACCTGGAACACCGCGGACCGATCCGAATCGGCGACCGCTCCGAATGACTGCAGTGTTCGGACAACGGAAAGGCATGGAACACCGATGAAACTGCTCGACACAGCACTCGACCGAGCGGTGGTCGCAGGCTACTCGCGGGTGGGCTACCGGGTGCGCGCGGCGTCGTGGCCCGACGACGATCCTCAATCGAAAGCGCTGACCGGGAGGACAGTAGTGGTGACGGGCGCGACCTCCGGCATCGGCGCGGCCATCGCCGCCGGCGCGCTGGCGCTGGGCGGTCGAGTGATCCTGGTGGGACGAGATCGCGAACGCGCCGACCGTGTCCGCGCCGACCTCGAGGCACGACGACCACATGCCCGGGTCAGTATCGAACTCGGCGACATGTCGGACCCCCACGACGTCGACGATCTCGCGGCCCGGCTCGCCGAAGACTCCGTCGACGTCGTGGTGCACAACGCGGGCGTGATGCCCCGGACCCGCACCGAGTCGCCGGACGGGCACGAACTGTCGCTGGCGACCCACGTCCTCGGCCCGATCCGACTCACCGAACGACTGCTCCCGCAGCTCGCGGCGAGCTCGGACGCGCGGGTGATCTTCATGTCGTCCGGCGGCATGTACACCGCGGTGCTGCCGGTCGGTGACATCGACTACCGGTCCGGCGAATACCGCGGCGCGCGGGCCTACGCGCGGAGCAAACGGATCCAGACCGAGATGGTGCCGATCCTCGCCGAGCGGTGGGCCGACGCGAGCGTCATGACGGCGGGCATGCATCCCGGCTGGGTCGACACCCCCGGGGTCGCCCAGTCGCTGCCACGCTTCGGCCGCGCGATGGGTCCGCTGCTGCGCACCGCAGAGCAGGGCGCTGACACCGCGATCTGGCTGGCGGCGACCACCCCGAGACCTCCGACCGGCCGCTTCTGGCACGACCGCCGCCCGCGCCCGATGAACTACCGACTGCTGTCGGGAGAAACGAACGAGGCCGACCGTCGCGCCGTCTGGAACGACGTCCTCGCGGCCGCCGGACTCTGAGAAGGAACACAGCCATGATCAGCATGCAGCGCACCGTCACGACGACCGCCCCGGCCGTCGCCGTCTTCGATTACCTGGCGGACTTCACCAACGCCGAACAGTGGGACCCGAACGCCGTGAAGGTGATTCGGCTGTCCGACGACGTCGGCACGCCGAACGGCGACGTCGTCTACCGCGTCACCAGTCGGTTCGCCGGTCGCGAGACCGACCTCGACTACCGGCTCGTCGACCTGGAGCCGCACATGTTGATCCGCTTGCGCGGGGAGAAGCCCGCGGTGACCGCGGTCGACACCATTCGGATCGAGCCGCGACCGGACGGCACCGCCGTCACCTATGCGGTGGAGTTCGACTTCCACGGGGTGTTCGGCCTGCTTGCGCCGCTGCTGCGCCCCGCGGTCCGCAGGCTGCTGGAACAGGGTGCCGTCGGTCTGTCGGAGGAACTTGCCCGCCTGGGATGATCGGCGTCGGCCGAGCGGGGAAGGGGAGCGGCGCGGCGAGCACCGCGGACCGGCCGACGTCACCCGTACGTGAACGAGAAGACCGTCATGCCCTCCGGGATCGACACCTCGACGCGACCGCGCTCGGCGGCCGAGCTGTGCACGATCCGGTGCAGAGTCGGCGGTCCGCTGATCGGAAGCGAGGCGACCGGCCCGCTGGCGACAGTCCCGCCGTCGCCAGTCCCGCCGCTGCCGGTGACGCTGATCGTTCCGGTGCCGCCCGCGACGATGTAGACGTCCTTCGCGCGGTAGTCGAGGGTGATGGTCGCGTCGTGGTCGGCGCGCGCTCCCTGATAGTCCAGCGTCCAGCGACCGCCGAGAGCGAAGGTGTCGGAGCGAAGTTCGCGGGGCGACTCGAAGTCGGCGGTGCCTGCACGGTAGGGCGTGGAACCGCCGTAGTTGACGACCTTGCCGACTCCCAGATATGTCTCGGGAGTGGTCGCCTCGGTGGGCGTGGTGTCTGTCTGCTCGGTGGGCCGGGGCAGATCGATCCCCGGATGCGCGTCGGTCAGCAGCTCTCGGATCAGCCGCTCGGACTGTTCGTATCCGCCCTCGCCGAAGTCGATGTGCCGGACGGTCCCGGACGCGTCGATCAGGTACTGCGCCGGCCAGTAGCTGTTCCGATAATTCGTCCACGTCGAGAACGCCGGATCGAGCGCGATCGGGTACTCGATGCCCAGGCGCCGCGCGGCAGTGACGACATTGGCCGGCACCTTCTCGAATGCGTACTCCGGGGTGTGCACGCCGATCACCTCCAGACCGCTGTCGCGATACGCGCGGTACCAGTCCACGACGTGCGGGATCGCTCGCTGGCAGTTGATGCACGAGTACGCCCAGAAGTCGATCAAGACCACCTTCCCCCGAAGGTGCGACAGGGGCAGCGCCTGGCCGTCGGGAGTGTTGAACCAGTCGGTGATGCCCGTCAACCGGGGTGCGGCGCCGCAGCTCTGCAACTCCTCGGCGCCGTCGGTGCAGTTGCTGAGCTGTCGGTTCTCGTCGGTCACGATTCCGCCGAGATCGAGCCGGCGGTTCAGATCATCGCCGCCGCCGACGGAGTTCTGCAAGGCTCCGGTGTAGTCGGGGATCGTGCGTTGCAGTGCGCCGGGAACGTCGAAGACCAGTCCGACGGCCAACGCGATCATCACCACGCCGCCTGCGACGCGGATCAGGCGCTGCCTGCGGCGAAACGCTCCGACGCGCTCGGCGACTCGTCGCCCGGCGAGAGCGAAGAACAGCAGGGGCAGTGTCGCGCCGATCGCGAACGACAAGGTCAGGACCACGGTGCGGGCCCCGATCTCACCGGTCGCGCCCGCGACCACGATCGCGGCGAGCACCGGGCCCGCGCACGGCACGTACAGCACGCCCAGCGCCAGTCCCAGGCCGAAGCCGGAACGACCTCGACCGACCGAACGCTGGGGCAGTCGTGCGAAGGGCTTCTCCAGGAGCTGCTCGATCCGCGGGAAGATCAGTCCCAACCCGATCGCGGTCAGCACCACCAGACCGGCCCACCGGATGCTGTCCTGGGGCAGGCGCACCAGCGACAGCAGACTCGACCCCACCAGGGTGACGAGCGAGAAACTCGTCACGAGGCCGGCGATGACCCGGTAGGGGCGGGAGCTCTCGGCGAGGCGGTCCCGTCGCGTCGACGCGTCCCCTGCGTCCTCGGCGACACCCTCGGCATTCCCGTCTGCGTCGTCGGTGCGCGCGTTCTGGGCGCCCGAGAAGAACAGGACCGGCAGCACCGGCAGGATGCACGGTGAGATCCCGGTGATGAGTCCGCCGACGAAGCCGATCGCTATCAGTGAGGTCATGCAGGTCATTCGGCGCGGTACCGGTCCCGGATGGGTCGCGCGGTCGGGTCTAGCAGGCTCGACCGAGAACGCGTCGACATCGGACCCATCCGTTTTCGCGACGGCCCCGAATGACTGACGGCACTGCTGATGACCCAGGCAACCGCCGCGGTCCACGACAAGGGAGAGCAGCCGATGAGAACACGAACGATGCGCGCAGGAAGAAAGACGGCCGTCAAGGTGACTGCGATGGGATTCGCCCTCGCTGTCGCGGCGTCGATGACCGCCTGCTCGAGTGACGACATGGACAGTGCGGCGTCGAGCTCGCCGATGGCGACCACGGCCATGAACTCGTCGCCGATGAGCGCCGACCCCGCCGCGGATCTGGTGGGACCGGGCTGCGCCGACTACGCCAAGAAGGTGCCGACCGGACCGGGCTCGGTGACCGGCATGGCGACGTCACCGGTCGCCGTGGCCGCGTCGAACAACCCGATGCTGACCACGCTCACCGATGCGTTGTCGGGCAAGCTCAACCCCCAGGTGAACCTCGTCGACACGCTCAACGGCGGCGAGTTCACGGTGTTCGCGCCGGTCGACGACGCCTTCGCCAAGGTCGATCCGGGCACTCTCGACATGCTCAAGACCGACGCGCCCGCGCTCAAGTCCCTGCTGACCTATCACGTCGTCTCCGGTCAGCTCGGTCCCGATCAGGTCGTCGGCAAGCACAAGACCGTCGAGGGCGCGACCGTCGAGGTCACCGGCAGCGGCGATGATCTGTCGGTCGACGGAGCGCGGGTGATCTGCGGTGGCGTGCACACCGCCAACGCGACCGTCTACCTGATCGACAAGGTCCTCACTCCGCCCGCCGACAAGTGAGGAGCGCATCGGCGGCGGGGTAGCGGGCGACGCGGTGCGTCGTCTCGATCGGGACGACGCACCGCGGGCGTGCGCTCCGCGCGCCGATGCTGTCCGTACCAGGAACGTTGTGGAGACCAGGAGAATAGACGATGTCGGAGCAGCGTGGAGTGACCGTCCGCAGCGCGGTCGCCACCACCCGCCGAACTGTGTGATCGTGGCGCTCGGCAGGGACTACTCGTGGGCGCTGGTGACCGACCCCGCCCGGACGTCCGGCTTCGTGCTCTCCAGAACACCGGTCCTGTCGTCGACGCAGTGGAAGTCGGTCCGCGGTGCGGGGTGCCGTCGGTCTGCCGGAGGTACTCGCCCGCCTGGGATGACGGGCGTCGCGCGTCACAGATCGCGGTAGCGAGCCAGGGCCACCACGCGTTCCTCAGCGTGGTCGACGATCGGCGGCGGGTAGCCTCGGTCGCCGTCGGCGGCGTCGAACAGGGCGGGCTCGGCCGTGCGTCCGCCCGCCTGCTTCCACGGCTGGTGCACGGCTTTGCCTGCGATGCCGCGAAGCTCGGGCACCCAGCGGCGCACGTAGTCGCCCGACGGGTCGAAGCGTTCGCCCTGGGACACCGGATTGAACACCCGGAAGTACGGGGCGGCGTCGGTGCCGCACCCGGCCGTCCACTGCCAGCCGTGCTGGTTGGACGCGAGGTCGCCGTCGACCAGGTGCGTCATGAAGTACCGCGCGCCGCGCCACCACGGCAGGTGCAGATCCTTCGTGAGAAACGACGCCACGATCATCCTCGCCCGGTTGTGCATCCAGCCCTCCGCCAGCAGCTGGCGCATCCCGGCGTCGACGATCGGGTACCCGGTGCGGCCGCGGCACCAGGCGTCGAACGCCGCATCCGCGTCCGGGCCGCTGTCGTACTCCATCCGATCGAACTTCGCGTCGACGCCGGTGCGAGCAGTCTCGGGGCGATGGAAGAGGACATCCGCGTAGAAGTCGCGCCAGGCCAGCTCACTGCGCAGGGTGGTTGCGCCGTCGTCGGTCCGCGCCCGCAGATCGTGCAGGATCGTTCGCGGATGGAGGCAGCCGAACTTCAGGTACGGCGACAGGCGTGACGTCGCGTCGAGATCGGGCCGGTCTCGGTCGTCAGCGTAACGATCCAGCTCGCTGGTCCCGCCGTCCCGGAACGCGCGCCATCGCTCGAGCGCGGCCTTCTCCCCGGCGACAGGCAACGCCGCGGCATCACTCGCCTCCTCGGTCAGCAGCTCGGCGACGGCGGCACGCCCCAGACGTTCGATGCGGCCGCGCGGAAGAACCGCATCGGGGTCGAGCCAATCGACGGTGTCCGGCCCCGTCAGCGCGGGCGAATGCCACCCGTGGTCGAGCCACGCCCGCTTGAACGGAGTGAAGACACGGTAGGGCCCACCGGCCTTGGTGCGGACGCGCCCGGGCGACACCGCGTACGGGGAGCCGGTCCGAATCAGCGGCACCGAGGCCGGCAGGGCCGCCTCCACCGCCTCGTCCCGGGCACGCCCGTACGGGCCGAAATCCTCACTCACATGCACCGAGTCGACGGACAGAACGTCGACGAGCTCGGGGATCACCTGAACCGGATCGCCCGACACCACCAGGAGCCGCCCGCCGAGATCGGCGTCGAGAGCCTCCAGGCATCCGGCGAGGAAGGTGGTCCGCGGTGCACCCGACGGACGCACCAGGGCGTCGTCGAGCACGAAGACGGCGAGCGCCGACTCCGCGCGGTCAGCCGCGGCCGACAGCGACGGCAGATCGTAGAGGCGGAGATCGCGGCGAAACCAGACGATGGCCGTTGAGTTCATGGTTTCCAGTGTGCCCACCCATCCGCTCGCGAGGTGGCTCCGAATGGCTTCCGTGACTGCAACCAATGACCTTCAGCCCACGGCACGACGAGTCGCGGTGATCGGCGGCGGCGTGGCCGGATTGACGGCCGCCTACCTCCTGGCACCGAGCGCTCAGGTGACGATCTTTGAGGCCGATGACCGCCTCGGCGGGCACGCCCACACGCACCAGGTGACCGCCGCCGACGGCTCGCCGATGCCGGTCGACTCCGGCTTCATCGTCCACAACGACCGCACCTATCCCACCCTGTGCCGACTCTTCGACGACCTCGGCGTCGCGACCCAGGCCACCGACATGTCGATGTCGGTCCGTTCGGAACTGACCGGTCTCGAGTACGCGGGCGCGCGCGGCCTGTCGGGTCTGTTCCCTGTCCCACGAAATCTGGTGCGCGGCCGCTACCTGCTGATGCTGGCGGAGGTCAGTCGGTTCCATCGGCTGGCGCGCCGCGTGCTCGACGATCCCGGCGACGACCAGTCCCTCGACGACTTCGTGCGCCGCAGCCGCCTGTCGGGCTACTTCCGCGAGAACTTCCTGTTGCCGCTGGTGGCCGCCGTGTGGTCGTGCGATGAGCAGACGGCCGCCCGCTATCCGGCCCGGTATCTCTTCACCTTCCTCGACCATCACGGGATGCTGTCGGTCCACGGCTCACCCGAGTGGCGCACAGTGGTCGGCGGTTCGGCGACCTATGTTCGCGCGGTCGCCGACCACGTGCGTGCGCACGGCGGCGAGATCCGACTGTCCGCCCCCGTCGACGACCTCGCCGAGATCGGCTCCGGTGTCGCGGTGACCGCCGGCGGAACCACCTCTCTGTTCGACGCCGCCGTGGTCGCGACGCACCCGCACCAGGCGCTGTCGATGCTCCGGGCGCCGACGACGCTGCAGGCCGACGTGCTGGGCGCCATCGGCTACGTCGAGAAGCCTGCGGTCCTGCACACCGACGAGAGCCTGCTCCCCGTCGCGATGAACGCGCGGGCGTCCTGGAACTACCAGATCCGCGACGACAGCGTGCCGGACGGCAGCGGGATTGCCGTCACCTACGACATGACCCGCCTGATGCGACTGCCGGGCGACGGTCCACGCCACCTCGTGACGATGGGACGTACCGACCTGGTCGACCCGACGACGGTCCTCGCGGAGATGCGCTACGAGCATCCGATCTACGACCTCGACTCGGTGGCGGCGCAGCAGCGACTGTCGCAGATCGACACCCGGGCCGTCGTCTTCGCCGGCGCCTACCACGGGTGGGGCTTCCACGAGGACGGCGCGGCCTCGGGGGCGCGCGCTGCGCAGCTCCTCGGCGGCACCTGGCCCACGTCGACGCAGACCCAGGCGGTGGCGGCGCGATGACCGCGCCTTCGACCCCGTCACTCGTCGCGACGCGGATCAACCATGTACGGCGCGAGCCCGTCGACCACCGGTTCGCGCACCGCAGTCTGAGTTGGTTCGTCGACATCGACGAGCTCCCGGAACTCCCGCGAGCCCTGCGCTGGGCGGCGCGCTTCCGGGCGGCCGACCACTTCCCTCAGCCCGCGCAATCGGGCGACACCCTGCGCAGTCGTCTCGACGCCCACCTCGATGATGTCGGCGTCGCCCGCCCGACCGGAGCGGTGACCGCGCTGCTCTCACCGCGGGTGGCCGGCTATGTCTTCAATCCGCTGACCGTGTTCTGGTGCCACGACGCGGCGGGCGCCCTGCAGTACGTCGTCGCTGAAGTGCACAACACGTACGGCGGTCGGCACTGCTACCTGGTGCGCACCGACGCGGCCGGTCGTGCCGAGGTGGAGAAGGAGTTCTACGTCTCGCCGTTCAACGACGTCTCCGGCCGCTACCGTCTGGCGCTGCCCGAACCGGATCCCGCGGGCCGCGTCCGGCTCTCGGTGATTCTGGACAGGCCCGGTCAGGCGCCGTTCACCGCGACGCTCGTCGGCCGAACGCGACCGGCCACCGTCGGTGCGGTGATCACCGCGCAACTCACCGCCCCGCTCGCCCCGTGGCTCGTTGCCGCTCGCATCCGCATCCACGGTGTGTGGCTGTGGGCGCGAGGCCTGCGCATCGTCGATCGACCCGCTGACCCGATTCCCGCCGACCCCCCGCATGCACTTCGCCGACCGAAGGACTCGTGACATGACCACCGATCACCGCCTCCCGTACTCGCCCGCCGACATCCACGTGGACCCTCGGGCGTGGCCCGATGTGGCACACCGACCGACGTCCCGCCTCCGCGCCCTCGCCGCCGGTCGACTCTTCGCCGCCGCCACTCGACGTCTCCCGATCTCGGTCGAATACCCCGACGGACGGCTGGGAGGTGCCGCGTCCGACGCGGTGCTTCCGCGGATGATCGTGCGCGACCCCGAGTCGTTGTTCCACCGGCTCGGCACGTCCGGGCTCATCGGATTCGGTGAGGCGTACATGGCGGGGGACTGGACCACCGACGACCTCGTCGGCGTGCTCACCCCGTTCGCCGAACGCGTCGCGGAACTGGTGCCCGCGCCGCTCCAGCGACTCCGTTCGCTGGTGCTGCCTGGCCACCCCGATGACGAGCAGAACACCGTCGCGAACACGCGGTCCAACATCGCCCGGCACTACGACCTGTCCAACGAGCTCTTCGGAGCCTTCCTCGACGAGACGCTGAGCTATTCGAGTGCCTACTTCGGCTCGGATTCGGCTGCGGAGACGGCGGACTGGTCGATGCTCGCCGACGCGCAACGCGCGAAGATCGACCGCCTGTTGGACCAGGCGGGCGTCGGCGAGGGAACCCGGCTGTTGGAGATCGGCACCGGATGGGGCGAACTCTGCCTCCGCGCTGCCGCGCGCGGTGCGCACGTCCGATCGCTGACCCTGTCCAGCGAACAACGCGAGCTGGCGCTCGAGCGCGTCGCCGCGGCCGGCTTCGCCGATCGGGTCAGCGTCGACCTGCTGGACTACCGGCTCGTCGACGGCGAGTACGACGCGATCGTCTCGGTGGAGATGCTCGAAGCGGTCGGTCGCGAATTCTGGCCGGCGTACTTCCGCACGCTCGATCGGGTGCTGGTGCCCGGTGGTCGCGCCGCCGTCCAGGTGATCACCATGCCGCACGCGCGGATGCTGGCGTCCGAGGGCACGTACACCTGGGTGCACAAGTACATCTTCCCCGGCGGCCAGCTCCCCTCGATCGAAGCGCTGCGCGAGGTCACGACCGCCCACACCGGACTCGACCTGGTCGATGAGAAGGCGATGGGATGCCACTACGCGCGGACGCTGCGGTTGTGGCGCGAGCGGTTCGTTCGTAGCGACGCCGTCATCGCCGACCTCGGGTTCGACTCCGTGTTCCGTCGGATGTGGACGTTCTACCTGGCCTACTCCGAGGCCGGCTTCCGGTCCGGCTACCTGGACGTGTACCAGCTCGGCTTCACGAAGCCGCCGGTGCCGTAGATGAACCGTCTGTCATGACCGTCGCGTTCGCTCCGGCTAGGCTGTCACCTGATGACATCCTCCGAACCGCGGGCGAGCGGCCGATGACTGTCGATGCGGATCGACTGGAGCATCTGCTCGAACTCGTGGCGGCCGGCGATCGCGCAGCGTTCGCAGACCTGTACGACCGCACCGGGCCGCGCGTATACGGCATGGTCCTGCGGGTCCTCCGCGACCCGGGGTACAGCGAAGAGGTGACGCAGGACGTCTATCTCCAGATCTGGCGGGACGCCGGTCGGTTCGACGCCGAGCAGGGCAGCGCCATGTCGTGGCTGCTGACCATCGCGCACCGGCGCGCCGTCGACCGGGTGCGTTCCGAGAGCTCTGCCAGTGCTCGCGAGAACCGGTACGGGTTGCGGTCGCTCGCCGAGGTCGTCGCAGGTGTCGACGACGAGGTGCTGATGCGCGAAGCCGGCGGTCGCGTGCGCGACTGCCTCGGTACCTTGACCGACTTGCAGGCACAGGCGGTGAGCATGGCCTACTACGACGGCTTCACCTACCGCGAGGTCGCCGACCGGTTGGCGGTCGCGCTGCCCACCGTGAAGAGCCGCATCCGCGACGGTCTGAAGCGATTGAGGGGGTGCTTGGGCAGTGAGTGAGGACTACGATGACCTCCGCGACCTCGCGCCGCTCATCGCCTTCGATGCGGTGGACGATGTGGAGCGGGCGCGCATCCTGAAGGCGGTGGCGCAGGCCGATGAGACCGATCGCCGAGCATTCGAGGACGAGCTGAAGGCAGTGCGCGCGACGCTCGTGCGAATGAGCGAGGCGACTGCCGTCGAGCCGCCGTCTCAGCTCCGTGACAGGGTTCTGTCGAGACTCGACGAACAGCCGTCCGCACGGGATGATGCGGTCGGATCGCCCGTACGCGATCGTCGCCGACTCAGACTCGTGGCCGCTGCGGCAGCCGCGGCGATCGTGCTCGCCGCCGGCGGCGTCATCGGCTACACGGTCGCCGGACGCGGCGAGCAGGCCGCACCGTCGCAGACCGAACAGATCTTCGCGGCGCCAGACGTCCGCACGACCACCGGAACGGTCGCGGGCGGTCAGGCGACCGTCACCTACTCCCCGTCAACGGGCGAGGGTGTCCTGGTGATGAACGACGTCCCGCGACCGGCTCCCGGAACCATCTACCAGATGTGGCTGATCGGTCCGAGCGGGCCGAAGCTCGCGGGAACCATGTCGGACGCCGACGTCTCACCGTCGACCACCGCGATGATCACGGACATGAGGGGGGCGACGGCCGTGGCGTTCACCGTCGGCGACTCGGCCACTCCGGACAAGATGATCTCGGCCCCGGTGGCAGAGCTCCCGCTGTCGTGATCAGCTCAGCTGATCCTCCAGGTACCGCGGACGGCAGATGGCCCACGCGCCGATCAGCATGACGCCGACCGTGACCGTGAGGAACGCGAACGGCAGCGCCCACGAGTCGGTCGCGTCGTGCAGGATGCCGAACAGCGTCGGACCCGAGCAGGCGAACAGGTAGCCGACGCCCTGGCCGAAGCCCGACAGTGACGCCGAGCCCGCACTGGTCCGGGTGCGCAGATTGATCAGGGTCAGCGCCATCGGGAAGGTGGTGGGGCCGATGCCGATCAAGATCACCCACAGCCACGTGAGGGTCAGCGGCGCCCACAGCAGACCGGCGAAGCCGATCAGCCATGACGCCGCGAACAGGACGGCGAACCCGAACGGATTCGCGAACCGCGTGCACAGCACCGGTGCCACCAGCGTGCCCGCGAAGCCGACACCGGAGAACAGCGCGACCATCGCGCCGCCCAACGCCTCCGACCCGCCTGCGTCGCTCAGGACCGACGGCAGCCAGGTGAACAGCGAGTAGGTCATCAGCGAGGTCATACCGAACATCAGCGTCAGGCCCCACGCCATCGGAGTGCGCCAGACGGGCAGTCGTGCTGCGGTCTCCGCCGCGGGGCGCGCCTCCGCAGGCAGCTCGGCTTCGGCGCGCACGGTACGACGACGCTCGCGGACCACCCAGACCCACGGCAGCAGGGAGACGGCCGGGACCAGCGCCCACATCGCCAGCGACATCCGCCATCCCGCGGCGTCGGCGACGGGAACCGCGATGGCCGCGGGAATGGCCGTGCCGAGCTGCACGAACGTGATGTAGGCGGTGCTGATCACGGCGATCTGATCGCTGAAGTACCGCTTCACCAGCGGCGGGATCAGGATGTTGCCGACACCCATGCCGAACAGGGCGACACACGAGAGGATCAGGAACGGCCACACCTCGTGCACCAACGATCGTGTCGCGATGCCGACACCGGTCAAGACCACGGCGGCGAGGGTCACCTGCTCGATGCCGAAACGGCGGCCGAGTGCGGGGGCGAAGACGCCGGCGGCGCCGAACATCAGCGTCGGAAGCATCCCGATGACGCCGATGATCGACGTCCCGAAGCCCACCTCGTCGCCGATCCGAGTCAGCAGTGGAGCGATCGAGGTGACCGCGGTGCGCAGGCTCAGCGAGAAGATGATGATCGCGGCCAGCACGATGATCCGCCCGCGCCACTCGCCGCCGCGGGTCGGTCGCGGTGGGGTGATGTCGCGAACTGTCGTCGTCTCGGCCGTCATGACAGGAAATCGTAGGATGAATGGTTGTATCGGCGCAAAGTGATTTAGACTGCGGCCGTGCAAACGGTCAAACGGCAGACGCTCATCGGTCAGGTCACGCAACAGCTGCGCGACGAGATCTCCGCGGGCCGCTGGGCGGTCGGGGAGCGGATCCCTACCGAACCCGCCCTCTGCGAGATGACCGGCACCGCCCGCAACACCGTGCGCGAAGCCGTGCAGTCCCTGGTGCACGCGGGACTGCTGGAGCGTAGGCAGGGGTCGGGCACGTATGTGATCGCCGTCGACGAGCAGGAGGTCGCCTTCGGTGACTTCTTCGCGGCCGCGCGCAGGCAAGACCTCCTGGAACTGCGCGAGGCGCTCGAGGTCACCGCGGCCGGGCTCGCCGCGAAGCGTCGCGACGCCGACGACATCGCGACCTTGAGGAGACTGCTGGCTCAGCGCAATCGGTCCTGGCGCGACGACGCGGTCGACGAGACCGGCCGGAACGCCGCCATCGAAGACGACACCCGGCTGCACCGCGCGGTGGTGGCCGCGAGCCACAACGCCGTCTACCTCGAGTTCTACGACTCGCTGCTGCCGGCCCTGCGGAACTCGATCGGCCAGCACGACGTCGGCCCGGGATTCTCGTACGAGCAGGAGCACACAGCGGTCGTGGAAGCCGTCGTCGACGGCGATTCGGACCGTGCTCGACGGGCGGCTCGCGCGCTGCTCGCGGGCGTCGGCGAGAGGTAGTCGGGCAGAGCCGCTCGGCACCGCCGGGAGGCCTCGCGTTCAGGCCTGTCAATGATTTTGACCGAGCCAAATCGGGGCGGTAAAGTATTTCGTCGGTGCCTTGCCATGCTCGGCGCCGCTCACCGGTTCGGTTCCCACGCGGAGACGAACGGTGGTGGGACCGTGCTCAAGCATACGGCGGGCGACACGCCCGACAGCGGGTGCACGTTTCAATCCTGACCTGCACAAATGTGTGGGTGGGGCGGGTTGCGGAAGTCGATTTCTGTGCGTGAGCGCAGTGATCTACCTGCCCGGAGCACAAACCGCAACGAACACAACGAGGCCCGGCGAGAGCCGGTCCGCAACGAGAAAGAACTCAGTGCCAACTATTAACCAGCTGGTCCGCAAGGGCCGCAAGGACAAGACGTCCGCCAAGAAGACGGCCGCCCTGAAGGGCAGCCCGCAGCGTCGTGGCGTGTGCACCCGCGTGTACACCACCACCCCGAAGAAGCCGAACTCCGCTCTGCGTAAGGTCGCCCGCGTGCGCCTGACCAGTGGCGTCGAGGTCACCGCCTACATCCCCGGTGAGGGCCACAACCTCCAGGAGCACTCGATGGTGCTCGTCCGCGGTGGTCGCGTGAAGGACCTCCCGGGTGTTCGTTACCGCATCATCCGCGGCTCGCTCGACACCCAGGGTGTCAAGGACCGCAAGCAGGCTCGCAGCCGTTACGGCGCCAAGAAGGGGAACTGATCTAAATGCCACGTAAAGGACCCGCTCCCAAGCGCCCGCTGATCAGCGACCCCGTCTACGGTTCGCCGCTGGTCACCCAGCTCGTCAACAAGATCCTGCTGGACGGCAAGAAGTCGACCGCCGAGCGCATCGTGTACGAAGCCCTCGAGCAGGCTCGCGAGAAGACCGGCACCGATCCGGTCGTCACCCTCAAGCGTGCGCTCGACAACGTCAAGCCCACCCTCGAGGTCAAGAGCCGCCGCGTCGGCGGCGCCACCTACCAGGTGCCGATCGAGGTCAAGCCCGGTCGCGCCAACACCCTGGCTCTCCGCTGGCTGGTCACCTTCAGCCGCCAGCGTCGCGAGAAGACCATGGTCGAGCGCCTGGCCAACGAGCTCCTCGACGCCTCGAACGGTCTCGGTGCCTCGGTCAAGCGTCGCGAAGACACGCACAAGATGGCTGAAGCCAACCGCGCCTTCGCTCACTACCGCTGGTAGTCCGCACTGCTGCGCACGGCTGTTCCTCAAGGGGGCGGCTGAGCGCCTGGTCGTGACGTCGGGCTGGGGGAGCGAAAGCAAACCCAGCCCCGACGCCCGACTCGGACTACTGTTTCGGCGGTAGGCCCCCATTTTGAACAAGACTTAAGCGCGAACAGAATCCCGGAGGGATTAGATGGCACAGGAAGTGCTCACCGACCTCACCAAGGTCCGCAACATCGGCATCATGGCGCACATCGACGCCGGCAAGACCACCACGACCGAGCGCATCCTCTACTACACCGGTGTGAACTACAAGATCGGTGAGACCCACGACGGTGCATCGACCACCGACTGGATGGAGCAGGAGAAGGAGCGTGGTATCACCATCACCTCCGCCGCCGTGACCTGTTTCTGGAACAACAACCAGATCAACGTCATCGACACCCCCGGTCACGTCGACTTCACCGTCGAGGTTGAGCGCGCGCTCCGCGTGCTCGACGGCGCCGTCGCCGTCTTCGACGGCAAGGAAGGCGTCGAGCCCCAGTCCGAGCAGGTCTGGCGCCAGGCCACCAAGTACGACGTCCCCCGCATCTGCTTCGTCAACAAGATGGACAAGATGGGCGCGGACTTCTACTTCACCGTGCAGACGATCATCGATCGCCTGGGCGCGAAGCCGCTCGTCATGCAGCTTCCGATCGGTGCCGAGGACGAGTTCGACGGCGTCGTCGACCTCCTCGAGATGAAGGCCATCACCTGGCGCGGCACCGTCGAGATCGGCGCCGAGCCGACCATCGAGGAGATCCCCGCCGACCTCGCCGACAAGGCCGCCGAGTACCGCGAGAAGCTGCTTGAGACCGTCGCCGAGTCCGACGAAGCCCTCATGGAGAAGTACTTCGCCGGTGAGGAACTCTCGATCGAGGAGATCAAGGGCGCCATCCGCAAGCTCACGATCAACTCGGAGATCTACCCGGTTCTCTGTGGCTCCGCGTTCAAGAACAAGGGCGTTCAGCCCATGCTCGACGCTGTCATCGACTACCTGCCGAACCCGCTGGACATCGGCGAGATCCAGGGCCACGTCGTCGACAACGAAGAAGAGATCATCGAGCGCCACCCGGACCAGGACGCACCGTTCTCGGCCCTGGCGTTCAAGATCGCTGCGCACCCGTTCTTCGGCAAGCTGACCTTCGTCCGCGTCTACTCGGGCAAGGTCGATCCGGGCACCCAGGTCCTGAATGCCGTCAAGGGCAAGAAGGAGCGCATCGGCAAGCTCTTCCAGATGCACGCCAACAAGGAGAACCCGGTCGACAACGCGGTGGCCGGCCACATCTACGCGATGATCGGCCTCAAGGACACCACCACCGGTGACACCCTGTGCGACATCGCGAACCCGATCGTTCTCGAGTCCATGACCTTCCCGGACCCGGTCATCAACGTCTCGATCGAGCCGAAGACCAAGTCCGACCAGGAGAAGCTGGGCACCGCGATCCAGAAGCTCGCTGAAGAGGACCCGACCTTCTCGGTCAAGCTCGACGAGGAGACCGGCCAGACCGTCATCGGCGGCATGGGCGAGCTCCACCTCGACATCCTGGTCGACCGTATGAAGCGCGAGTTCAAGGTCGAGGCCAACGTCGGCAAGCCGCAGGTCGCGTACCGCGAGACCATCCGCAAGACCGTCGAGAAGCACGAGTTCACCCACAAGAAGCAGACGGGTGGCTCGGGCCAGTTCGCCAAGGTCATCATCAAGCTGGAGCCGTTGGTCGACGCCGAGGACGGCGCGACCTACGAGTTCGCGAACGCCGTCACCGGTGGTCGCGTTCCGCGCGAGTACATCCCTTCGGTGGATACCGGTGCGCAGGACGCGATGCAGTACGGCGTTCTGGCCGGCTACCCGCTGGTCAACCTGAAGGTCACCCTCCTCGACGGTCAGTACCACGACGTCGACTCCTCGGAGATGGCCTTCAAGATCGCCGGTTCGCAGGCCCTTAAGGAAGCTGCGAAGATGGCGTCGCCGGTCATCCTGGAGCCGATCATGGCCGTCGAGGTCACGACTCCGGAGGACTACATGGGCGACGTGATCGGCGACCTGAACTCCCGCCGTGGCCAGATCCAGGCCATGGAGGAGCGCAGCGGTGCACGAGTCGTCAAGGCTCAGGTCCCGCTGTCGGAGATGTTCGGCTACATCGGAGACCTGCGGTCGAAGACTCAGGGCCGAGCAAACTACTCCATGGTTTTCGATTCGTACGCTGAGGTTCCGGCGAACGTCTCGAAGGAGATCATCGCGAAGGCGACGGGCGAGTAGTCTCGCTCGCCGTATTGGCGGACCTCGCGTCGGAGGCGGGTATCGAATCCGAGCGCACAAGAGAATAAGGTGGACGGCCAGACCCGATGAGAATCGGGTTTCGGTCTGACACCGAATCACCAAACTGCTCCTGCCGACGGCAGGAAGTAACAAACCCACTGTCGGGAACCACCCGGCAGCGACAACAGTCCAGGAGGACACACAGTGGCGAAGGCGAAGTTCGAGCGGACCAAGCCGCACGTGAACATCGGCACCATCGGTCACGTCGACCACGGCAAGACCACCACGACGGCTGCCATCACCAAGGTGCTGGCGGACCAGTACCCGGACCTGAACGAGAGCTTCGCTTTCGATCAGATCGACAAGGCGCCTGAGGAGAAGGCTCGTGGTATCACGATCAACATCTCCCACGTCGAGTACCAGACGGAGAAGCGTCACTACGCTCACGTCGACGCTCCGGGTCACGCCGACTACATCAAGAACATGATCACCGGCGCTGCTCAGATGGACGGTGCGATCCTGGTCGTGGCCGCCACCGACGGCCCGATGCCGCAGACTCGCGAGCACGTCCTCCTGGCCCGCCAGGTCGGCGTTCCCTACATCCTCGTCGCACTGAACAAGGCCGACATGGTCGACGACGAAGAGATCATGGAGCTCGTCGAGATGGAGGTCCGCGAACTGCTGGCCGCCCAGGAGTTCGACGAGGACGCTCCGGTCGTTCCGATCTCGGCACTGAAGGCGCTCGAGGGCGACCCGAAGTGGGTTGAGTCGGTCCAGAAGCTGATGGCTGCTGTCGACGAGTCGATCCCGGACCCGGTCCGCGAGACCGACAAGCCGTTCCTGATGCCCGTCGAGGACGTCTTCACGATCACCGGTCGTGGCACCGTCGTCACCGGTCGCGTCGAGCGCGGTGAGATCAACGTCAACGCTGAGGTCGAGATCGTCGGTATCCGCGAGAAGTCGCAGAAGACCACCGTCACCGGCATCGAGATGTTCCACAAGCTCCTCGACTCGGCTCAGGCTGGCGACAACGCCGGCCTGCTGCTCCGCGGTCTGAAGCGCGAGGACGTCGAGCGCGGCCAGGTCATCGTTGCCCCCGGCACCACGACCCCGCACACCGAGTTCGAGGGCCAGGCGTACATCCTGTCGAAGGACGAGGGCGGCCGTCACACCCCGTTCTTCAACAACTACCGTCCGCAGTTCTACTTCCGCACCACGGACGTGACCGGCGTCGTGACCCTCCCCGAGGGCACCGAGATGGTCATGCCGGGCGACAACACCGAGATGAGCGTCAAGCTGATCCAGCCGGTCGCCATGGACGAGGGCCTGCGCTTCGCTATCCGCGAGGGTGGCCGCACCGTCGGTGCCGGCCGCGTCACCAAGATCATCAAGTGATGATCTAGCCTGACGGCTTTTTGAACGCCCGTCCCGCTTCGGCGGGGCGGGCGTTCTGCTGTCGGCGGGGGGCGTTCCCGCACCGGGTAACCGTTCCCACATGAGGCGTTGGTTCCCGCTACACGTCTGACATGTAGCGGGAACCAACGCCTCATGTGGGAAGCGAGTCGACGTCAGATCAAGCGTTCGTCGAGCAATGCCTCACGGACCTTGGTGACGACGGTTTCGGCGTGGAGGTCGTCGGTGATCCACCGCGCGACGGCGAGTTTCAGAGCGCGGAGGCCGTCCTCGCGCTTCTTCTCGCGGTAGACGACGTCGCCGGGGTCGTCGCCGGGACGGAGGTCGCGCCAGTACTTGCGCTTGCCGTCGTATTCGGCGACCACCTTCCGGTCCCAGGAGTAGTCGCAGTAGGCGTTCGACCCGTCGGGGAGGACGAAGTGCGTCTGCAGGTCTGGTACCGGGAGTCCTGCTCGAATGATCTGCGCTCGGCCCCACGACTCGTACGGGTTGGCTGAACGACCGTCGGCGTACTGAATCGCGGCGCGGGCATCGGCGGCCCCGCGCACGCGGCGCTTGCCCAGTTCGTCGAGCAGTTCGTCGACCGTCACTCCCATGCGCAGGGCACTGTCGCAGGCGGCCAGTCCCGCGGCGAATCCGCGGGCGGCAGCGATGTCGATCGCAGTGCGGGCAGGCGTCGTGACCTCGATGCCGGCGACGACCATCGTCGATCCGGCGGGAAGCCCGGTGTGAACATGCCGGGTGCGGAGCTTACGGCCGCCGGTTGATGCCGGACTGCTGAAGTGGACGACATCCCGACTCGGCCGCAGAGTGGCCATCCCCAGTACTGCGGCCGCGGACTCATGGCTCAGTGCGAGGCGGCATTGGTCGTCGAGGGCCGCGGCGATGCATTTGAGCCGGTACAGCTCGTCGTCGAACCTGGCACTGCCCAGGATGTCGACGGGTGGGAGGAGAGCTGTTATCGCGTACTTGCCCCGATCCGCGACAGTCAGTTCGCCGTCGCGCAACGCCTGCTTCAACTGGAGATCTGTGATGCCGACGTCGAGTGCTCTGCTGCGTCGGACCAGTCCGATGGAGTCTGTGGGCCACATGGCTTCAGTGAACCCATCAGCGGGCGGTTTGTCGCATCCGTTGTCCACAGGTCTGCGATTCGACGTCGTGCTGTGGATTCCTGCACCGGGTAACCACTCCCGCACCGGGTAACCGTTCCCACATGAGGCGTTGCTTCTCGCTACACGTCCGACATGTAGCGGGAAGCAACGCCTCATGTGGGAAGCGGGTCGACGTCGCTACACGCGCTGCAGTTCGGCCCGCAGGTGGTGGGAGACGGGGACGTCGGCGTACGACATCCAGAGGTCGTAGACCAGGGTGTCCCCGCTGATCTGAAAGCGCCGTCGAACGCTGTGCACCTGCTTCGCGTCGGGGGAGACGCCCAGGGTGTGCTGGGTGAACAGGAGCGACGGCCCGTCCACCTCGGCGCGCTGCAGTTCGACGAACCCGGTGGGCTGGGCGACCAGCAGTTCGATGTGGTTCGGGCCCGCGAGGCGGAGGAATCCGGTCTCGGTGTGCATCGCACGACCGCCGCCCGGCGCCCGCGTCTTGGAACGGTAGAAGAGGAACGGCCGGCCGCTCGGCGCCAGCTCGATCTCCTCGTCGTAGGTGAAGCTGTCGATGGTGGCGTAGTGACCGGCGCCCTGGCCGCGCCAGAGGCCGGCGAACGGAGCGAGGGGACCGAGGACATCGCGCGGGGAATCGGACATGACCTAACGCTAGTCCGCGAGAGTCAGCCCGGGACAGGGATCTCGGTCTCTGGTGTGGGACGTTCCCCGAGCTTCACGACGATCACACCCGCCAGCACCAGGGCGCCACCGACCAGTTGGATGCGGTCGGGCACCTGATCCAGCATCAGCCACGCGGCGACGATTGCGGCGAGCAACTCGGTGAGCGCGACGAACGAGGCCAGTCGAGGCTCCAGGCGGCGCACCGCCGCGATCCCGGTCGCGTAGGCGAAGGCCGCCGTGATGAGACCCAGCGCGACGACCGGGATCCACCACGCCAACCGGTGGTCGGCCAGCGTCACGTCGTCGAGCGACGCGGTCATCGGCAGCACCCCGACCAGCCCGGCGACGCCGAGCAGGACCGCTGCGTAGAGGAGGCCGATCGCGGCCATCGCGATCGCGGGCAGGTCGGTGCCCGACCGGCCCGACATGACGAAGTATCCGGCGTTGCCCGCCATGGCTCCGAGGGCCCACGCGATGCCCGCGGCGTCGAGTGAGACGGTGCCGAACAACTGCAGCACCAGGACCAGCCCGGCCGCCGCGATGAGCGTGCCGACGAACGTGAGGCGGGTCGGGACCTGCCCGTAGCGGAACCACATCCAGCCGACCACCGCCAGCGGCGAGGTGTACTCGATCAACAGCGCGACGCCGACGTCGAGCGTCGACACCGCGTAGAAGTAACAGAGCTGCGGGACGGTGACGGCGACGAGGCCGTACGCCAGCAACGTCCACTGCGTTCGACCGTTCGCGAGGAGCGCCCACCGTCCGCGCATCGCGTACGCGGCCGGGCCGAGGAGCGCGACTGCACCGAGGGCGATGCGCGCGGTGACCGCGGCACCGGAAGACCATCCGACGTCCTGAAGCCCGCGGGCGAACGGGCCCGACATGCCGAACGAGATCGCGGAGACGACGGCGAAGATCAGGCCGGTGCTGATGCTTCGACCGGTGGAAGAGTGCATTCGCCAGAGGATATCGGTCGCGACAATCAGCGGTTACGCGGGCGCACGACCGGCGGAACCGCTGACGTCAGGCAGTACAGGGGAACGTCGCCGATGGCGGTCGTGCGGTACTCGGTCATGTTCAAGGAGGCGGCGAAGACGCGGCGGAGGGTCGCGCTCCCGGTCACGCATGTGAACCGGCGATTCTCGTCGCGGCACATGGTCTGGATCGGAAGCATGAGAGCCATCAGCGCACCGCGCTGACGGTGGTCTGCGCGAACGGCGGCGATCTCGACGTGGACCGCTTCGGGGTCCGGATGCATCAGCGACTCGCGTTCCATCTGCATCGTCAGTGCGAGGCGCTTGGCCATGTCGAGGTGGGCCTTCAACACCGCGACGTCGTGGGCGGCGGCGTCGGCGTCGACCGGCGGGGTGGCGCGTTCGGCGGCGGCCCACGTCACGACACCGACGAGTGAATCGTCGGCGAACGCGCCGACGGCGGTGCCGTTCGCGAGATGGCCTCGAAGGAGCGCTCGAGCCAGCCAGTCGATGACGCCGGGGTCGTCGGCGGAGTCGCCGAGGGCCCAGGTGTAGAGGGGGATCTCCGGTATGGCGGCGATGACGAGTTCGACCGCCTCGCCGAGGTCGGCGGTGCGCAGATTGCGTGTGTGGAGGGTCATGAAACCGATTCGAGAGGACAGGCGGACGATGCCGCGTGCCCTCTCGAACGAAGTGATGCCGTGGTCGGCTACTTGGAGCTGCCTGCCGAGCTTCCGGCGTTCAGGATTCCGGCGGTCAGCGTGCCGACGGCGTCGCCGATGGCGGTGTTGATGGCGCTGGAGATGGAGTTGCCGACTGAAGACATGGGTAGTCCTTTCGAAGGGGGAGAGGGCACTTCCGACTGGAAGTGATTGGCCTAACGTCCGCGGTCAAGTATGCATTACAACACGACACATTTCCACCTAAGGCGCGAATTTGCCGCAAAGCACACAACATAGGTCTGACGTGGGTGTTCAGGTGTCATCTGAAGGGATTACGTGAGCATCGAGGACGTGCAGGATGTTCACGTGGTCGGGCCGCTCGGTGTCTGAGGGGATGGCGGGAGGGCGCGTGTTTTCGTGACGTGCCCTCCCGCGTGAACCGAAGCTACGGGGCTGGGTTCGAGCCCCCGAGGGAGCTTCCCGGGTCACTGCTGCCGGCGCCCAGGACTCCGCCGAGGAGTCCGAGGATTGCCGAGGTGGGATCGCTACTGCTGTCGCTGCTGCCGCCGCCGAGGAGACTGCCGAGTCCTGACATGAAGATACCTTTCGAGTGGGAGGGAGATCTCGATGGAAAGTGAAGTAGATTACTTCCGCATAGGAGTATGCAGGGGATCACTTTGTATTCCTATTCGGTAGGTCCTCGTCGGGGGTGGTGTCGTTGGATCGAACCCAGGCCACCCTGCAGGTTCTCCGCCGACGGCGTTACGCTGGCGGGGTGAATTTCATCCGTTCGGTTGATGCGTCTGCTCCCGACCTCGCCGTCGACGTCTCCGGCTGCCTGACCGGACAGACACCGGTGGTCCTGGTTCACGGCATGGGCGGCGACCACACCACGTGGGGACCGACCGTCCGTACGCTCCGCGCCACGTGTCGCCCGACCGTCGCCGTCGACCTCCGCGGGCACGGTCGCAGCGGCCGCTCCGACAGTTACCGGCTCGACGACTTCGCCGCCGACATCGACCGCGTGGTCGGCGGGTTGAAGCTCGCCCGATTCGACCTCGTCGGCCACTCGCTCGGCGCACACGCCGCCCTCCGCTACGCCATGACCAGCCCCGCGCGCGTGCGTCGCCTCGTCCTGGAAGAGGTGCCGCCGATGCCGCGCGACGACGCCGATGCTGCCGAGGACATCGCGCCGACCGCGTCGTTCGGCGAGCGGATCCGCGGTTTCGGCGCGTTGCTCGCCAACCCGGGGCCCTTCCTCCGCTACGACCGCGCACTCGGCGAACCGGTGATGACCCAATTCCAGACGCCCGATCCGCAGTGGTGGGCGTCGCTCCGGAATGTCAGCGCACCGACCCTCGTGGTCTCCGGCGGCGCCCGCAGTTTTCTGCCGGCGCATCACCTCCGGTCGGTGGCGGAGGCGTTGCCGAACGCGGATTTCGTCCGGATCGAAGCCGGTCACAGCGTGCACCGTGACGCGAGCCCGGAGTTCCTCTCGGCACTCCTCGCACACCTCGACGACTGAATCCGACGGCGGTCACGCGCGAGGCGGATGCGCCGAGTAGCGTCAACTTCGCAAAGCACGACACGCGGGGCGACGCAGAGGATGTGACACGTGGCGGAAGCCGCAGAGAAGACCGAGAAAGTCAGCCTTCCGACACTGACCGCGATGGTCGTCGGATCGGGGGTCTTCCTCCTCCCGCGGCGATTCGGCACCGAGACCGGCGCGTTCGGCGCCATCATCGCCTGGACGGTCGCGGGCGCGGGCATGCTGATGCTGGCGTTCGTCTTCCAGCGGCTCGCCACCCGCAAACCCGACCTCGACGCCGGCCTGTACGCCTACGCGAAGGACGGCTTCGGCGATTACATCGGCTTCAACTCGGCCATCGGCTTCTGGGCGTCGGCCTGCGCGGGCAACACGTCGTACTGGGTGCTCATCATGGCCACCACCAGTGCGCTGTTCCCCGACCTCGGCGACGGCTCCACCTTCCTTCCCCGTTGCGCTCTCGTCGGTCGGCGTGTGGCTGTTCCACTTCCTGATCAGCCGCGACGTCAAACAGGCCGCGATCATCAACCGTATCGCGACCATCGCCAAGGTGGTGCCGCTGATCGTCTTCATCGTGCTCGCGGTGATCATGTTCGACGCCGGCTACTTCTCCGACAACTTCTGGGGCGGTAACGGCATCGAGGTCGGCTCACTCTGGGACCAGGTCACCGGCACCATGCTCATCACGTGTTCGTGTTCATGGGCATCGAGGGTGCGAGCATGTACTCCCGGTTCGCGCGCAAGCGCGAGGACGTCGGCAACGCCACCGTGTTCGGCTTCCTCGGCGTCTTGGGCGTCTTCTCGCTCGTGACGCTGGTGTCGTACGGCGCCATGTCGCAGGGCGACCTCGCGACCGCCGACCAGCCGTCCGTCGCGTCGGTCCTGGCCCACCTCGTCGGCGACTGGGGCTCGGTGTTCATCCGGATCGGCGTCATCGTCTCGGTCCTCGGCGCCTACCTCGCGTGGACACTGATGGCCGCCGAGCTCCTGTACATCCCGGCGCGCGCCAAGGACATGCCGAAGTTCCTGCAGCGCACCAACAAGGCGGGCGCCCCGATCAATGCGCTCATCCTCGCCAGCACGCTGGTGCAGGCCATGCTGCTCCTGCTGCTCTTCGTCGACGACGCGCTCGACTTCATGCTCGACCTCACCGCGGCCCTCGCCCTGGTCCCGTACTTCCTGTCCGCGGCGTACATGCTACGCCTGGTCATCAAACGCGAGACCTACGACGGCGACGACCGCGCCCACAACCGCGACATGGTGATCGCCGGACTCGCGGTCCTGTACACCGCGTTCCTCGCCTACGCCGCGGGCCTCGACAAGCTGCTGCTGGCCTGCGTCCTCTACGCGCTCGGCACCATCCTGTTCGTCATCGCACGCCGCGAACAGGGCCTCAAAGTGTTCAAGCCCTTCGAGGCGGTGATCTTCGGGGTGATCGCCGTGGGCGCCGTCGCCGGAATCATCTACCTCGTGACCGGCAGCGAGCACATCTACGACCATCCCGAGCAGGAACGTCACTCCTATTACGTCACCGACCCCGTCGACTGACCGCCCTCACTGACGACTCCGTCTCCGACCGAGAGGAACCCTCCCCATGACAGACCGCCCCTCCGCCGCATACGGCGTCCACTCCGAAGTCGGCAAGCTGCACAAGGTGCTGGTCTGCGCGCCCGGCCTCGCTCACGAGCGGCTGACGCCCACAAACTCCGACGACCTCCTGTTCGACGACGTCCTCTGGGTACAGAACGCCAAGCGCGACCACTTCGACTTCATCACCAAGATGCGCGACCGCGGCGTCGACGTCGTCGAACTGCACAACGTGCTCGCCGAGACCATGGACGACCCGGCGGCGCGGTCGTGGCTGCTGGACCGCAAGATCGTGACCAACGACGTCGGCGTCGGGCTGGTCGACGCGACCCGCGGGTACCTGCAGGAGCTGTCGTCGCGTGAACTGGCGGAGTTGTTGATCGGCGGCATGTCGACCCGCGACCTGCCCAAGGAGCTGCGGCCGTCGTACATGTCGCTCGCGCGCGAATCGACCGGCGTCAACGAATACCTGATGCCGCCGCTGCCGAACACCCTTTACACCCGCGACACCACCTGCTGGGTGTACGGCGGTCTGACGCTGAACCCGCTGTACTGGCCCGCACGGCACGACGAGACCCTGCTCATGAAGGCGATCTACGAGTTCCACCCCGACTTCGTCGGCTCACCCGTCCGCTGGGGCGACCCGGAGCAGGCATGGGGACAGTCGACCATCGAGAGTGGCGACGTGATGGTCCCCGGCAACGGTGTGGTCTTGATCGGCATGAGCGAGCGGACGTCGCGGCAGGCCATCACCCAGGTGGCGCTGAAGCTGTTCGAGGCGGGCGACGTCCAGAAGGTGATCGTCGCCGGCATGCCGAAGCTGCGGTCGGCCATGCACTTGGACACCGTCTTCACCTTCGCCGACCGCGACGTGGTGACCGTGTACCCGCGGATCGTCGACGCGATCAAGCCGTTCACGATCGTCCCGTCGGACAAGAAGCCGGGCCTGGAGGTGATCGAGGAGTCCGAGCACTTCATCGAGGTGGTCCGCAAGGCGCTCGATCTGGACGTGCTGCGCGTGGTGGAGGCCGGCGGCTCGGAGTACGCGTCCGAGCGGCAGCAGTGGGACAGCGGCAACAACCTCGTTGCCGTCGAACCCGGCGTTGTCTTCGCCTACGATCGCAACACCTACACCAATGCACTGCTGCGCAAGGAGGGCATCGAGGTCATCACGATCGTCGGCGCCGAACTGGGTCGCGGTCGCGGCGGCGGCCACTGCATGACCTGCCCGATCATCCGGGATCCGCTGCCGGCGTAGCACCCCACGTTGGTTGAGCATGCCTCTCACGTTGGTTGAGCAAGCGAGGAACGAGCGCGTCGAAACCGCCGCCTCTCACGTTGGTTGAGCAAGCGAGGGACGAGCGCGTCGAAACCGCCGCGAGCTGGGTCACCCCGGCAGCTGCAACACCGGCGCGATCGAGGCGATCAGCGCTCGGTACCGATCGGCGACCTCGGTCGCGGTCGGTCCGCACGCGACGTCGGTGCGGTCGACGACCGACCGGCCGCCGCTGTTCACGTGGATGCCGTAGGTGGATCCGCCGACGCAGCCCGCGGCCGGAGGCTTAAGGTCGTCGAGCGCATCGAGGCCGTCGACCAACTGTTTCCACTGCTCGGGGCTGACGCGGCTGCTGGTGGTCCGTGCCGGTTCGGCGTCGCCCTTCACGACGCCGTAGCCGCCGATGCGTGCGGTGGCCTGCTGCCCGGCGAACTGGATGACGTACTCGTCGTGGTAGTTCGGCGCGGTCGCGGGCCCGACGTAGGTGTACGCGACGGTGGTGTCTGCCTGGGGCAGGTCCCGGTCCGATGGCTCGGAGCCGCACGCGGCGAGTGATGGCAGTGCTAGGGCCACGAGCAGGGCTGTCTTCGGGGCGCCGATGCGTGTCATACCGACAACGCTAACGGCACTGTCGACAAATGCGTCCCCGTGAGCGGGGTCCGAGGGCAAATAGCCCTCGGCGGGTGCTCACGGGGACGCAAATGTTCGTACGGTCGACTACAACCCCTTGATCAGGTCCGCGGCCTTCTCACCGATGAACACGCTCGGCGCGTGCGTGTGCCCGCGAATGATCTTCGGCATCACCGACGCGTCCGCGACCCGCAGGCCGTCGATGCCGCGCACCGTGAGGTCCGGGGCGACGACGCTCGCGTCGTCCAAGCCCATCCGGCAGGTGCCGGTCGGGTGGTACAGCGTGTGCGAGTACCAGGTCAGCGCGTCCTCGAGGGTCTCCTCGATGGTCGGCAGCTCCCGCTTGGGCTGCATGAACCGGCCGATCTTCCCGGCGAGCGGCTGCGCCGACGCGATGCTGTACGCCGCGCGCAGGCCCGACAGCATGGCCTCGCGGTCCACCCCGTCCGGATCGGACAGGTACATCGGGTCGACGAGCGCCTTGGCAGTCGGATCCGCGGACTTGAGGGACACCGTTCCGCGGCTGCGCGGGTCGACGAGGATCGGACCGAGGCCGATCGCGTTGCCGGTGGCCTCGCCGATGCCCTCGTCGAAGAACGGGGCCGGGCCGAAGATGATCTCGATGTCGGGCAGCTCCAGATCCGGCCGGCTGCGGATGAATCCGTACGCCTCACCGACGTTCGACGTCAGCATGCCGCGCTTGCGGGTCAGGTAGTTCACGAGCTCCAGGGGCTTCTCGGCGTCGAACAGCGTGCCGCCGTCGACGGCGAAGCCGATCAACGACACCAGGTGGTCGCTGAGGTTCTGGCCCACTTCAGGCAGGTGGTGGACCACGCCGATCCCGTGCTCGCGCAGCTGCGCCTCGTCGCCGATGCCCGACAGCATCAGCAGCTGCGGAGTGTTGATGGCGCCGCCGGAGAGGATGACCTCCTTGCGGGCCCGGACCGTCCGCTTGACGCCGTCGGACAGGTACTCGACGCCGACGGCTCGGGTCCCCTCCAGCAGTACGCGGGTGGCCTGCGCGCCGGTGAGGATCGTCAGGTTGCTGCGTGAGCGGGCCGGCTTCAGGTAGGCGACCGCCGTGCTGCAGCGGGAACCGTCGCGCTGGTTCACCATGGTCTGGGTGAAGCCCTCGGGCTGCGGCAGGTTCGCGCGCTCGCGCTTGAACCCGGCATGCTCCGCGGACTCGAGGAAGTCCTCGGTCCAGGTGCGGGGGCTCCGCTGCTTCGACACATTCAGCGGGCCGCTGCGTCCCTCGCCGTCCTCGGACGCGCCCTCGACGTTCTCGATGCGCTGGAAGTACTTGACCGCGTCCGCGAATCCCCAGCCGTCGCCCGCCAGGCGGGCCCACTCGTCGTAGTCGGCGGCATAGCCGCGGACCCACATCATCGCGTTCATCGACGACGACCCGCCGAGCGTCTTGCCGCGCGGATAGAAGATGCGGCGGTCGCCGAGGTTCGGCTGCGGCTCGGTGAGGTAGTTCCAGTCCAACTCGGTCTGGAACTGCTTGGAGAACGCGGCCGGGATGTGGATGTTCTGGCTCTTGTCCTCGCCGCCCGCCTCGAGGGCGATCACCGAGGTGCCGGACTGCTCGGACAGTCGGGCGGCGATGACCGCACCCGCCGACCCGGTTCCGACGACGACGTAATCGGCTTCAGTGTTGCTCATGGATTCCTCTCTGGGCTCAGCCGCGCAGGGCGGAGGCGAAGATGGCGGGCAGGCGGAGCGGGTTGTGATCGCCGGCGAAGGCGGTCAGGCGACGACCGGTGGTGGCGGCGGTCGCGTTGTCGACGAACCACGGTGGCTTCGGCGAGATGGACTTCTCACCCTTCAGCACCGACCGCGGCGACGGACGGAACGGTCCGCGCACGACGGTCCGTTCGATGCGGTCCATCAGCCACGCGTTGTGCACCACGCCGATGCCGGACTGGACGTCGTCGATGGTGTGGCCGGGGAACGCGCCCCACGACGCGGTCGGCGTCAGGAACCCGACTCCGGTCCAGGCGTTGACGGCGATGGTGCCGTAGCGCAGCTTCTCGATCATCTCGTCGAAGGCGTCGCCGAGCGCGGAGATGTCCGACGGATCCGCGATGATGTTGACGCCCAGCGTGCCCGCGAACTCCTCGTTGGCGGTGCGGGTGGCGTCGACGGCGAAGTCGGCGCCGACGCCCGGGATCTCGACCACGCCGTAGACGGGAGCGAAGTACTCGCCGCTCAGGGCGGGCTCGTCGGACGACGCCTTGAGGTCGGCGATCAGGAGACGACCGCCGTTCGGCCCCAGCTTCTCGGCGTGCGGGTACTGCTTCTCCGCGGTGGCGACGCGGCTGTCGCTGCCCGGATAGTAGGGCGTGCGGGCCGGCGCGGCGGCGATCGCCTTGCGCAGCTCGTTCAGGAAGGCGTCCTTCTGCTTCCAGTCCGACGACACGATCAGCGCCTGCGACGCCACGCAGTTGTAGCCGCCGTTGTGGAGGCGCTGGGTGGCGACGTGTTCGGCCTGGAACTTGAGGTCGGCGTCGCTCCACTCACCCGGCACGACGATGGTGGGGGAGACGCCACCGAGCTCGCTGGTGACCGGCTTGGTCAGCTTCGGATCCTTCGCGCTCTTGCGGGTGGCGGCCTCGTCGCCGACGCCCCAGACGATCGCGTCGTGCGTCAAGGCGCTGCCGGTCATGTGCACGTGGTCAACCAGCTCGTGGTTCACCAGTGCGCCGCCGACCTCGGCGCCGCCCTTCAGGATGCGGAGCGCGCCGACCTCGATGAACGGCGCCAGGACCTTGTTGAGCACCGGGAACAGCAGATCGGTGATCGGATTCAGCTTCAGCGCGACGACGCGGTTGTGGGCGAAGAGCTCGTACAGGACGTCGAGCGGAGCGATCGACATGATGTTGCCCGCGCCCAGCACCACACCGATGCCGCCGGTCTTCGACGGCGTCAGCTGCGCCAGCCCGGCGTCGGCCTTCGCCGCGGCCCGGCTGACGCCGCGCTGGAGCCACACCTGGGCGCTGAAGCCGCTGAGGAGGAGGTCGTCGTAGATGCTGGTGGGGAGGACATCGACCACCACCTGATTGCCGACGTCGTGGAACTTGGCGCCGTCGAGCGGGCTGCGGCCCTTCGACAGGCGATCGATGGTCTCGGCGAGCGCGGTGAGACTGTTCGCCAGCACATACGGGCCCGACAGCCACTCCTCGCCGACGAGCGGCGAGGACGGATCGAGCTTCTTGAGTTCGACTGCGGCGTCGACCCATTCCTGCGCGTGCTTCGCGGTGAGGTCGCGGGTCTTCAACAACAGATCGCGGCGCTGCGGGAGCGTCGTGGCACCCCAGCGCTTCTCGCCTTCGACGAGTTCGTTCACGGCGACGTCGACGGCTCGGACATCCAGATCTTGCACGATTGCTCCATTCCCACGGTGCCGCAGACAGACAGCGGCGATCAGTGACTCCATTGTGTGACGCCGCGCACGGTTTGCGCACCGGACTGCGGCACAGGGTCTGCAGGACGATGTTTGTGCGCGGGCACAAACGGCCGGTAGCGTGGGTCACATCCGGCAGATCGTTCCGGGGTGAGGAGTCGACAGGTGAGTGCACCGGTGGCGGCATCGTTGGCGGTCCGACTCCGCAGCGATGTCGATGAAGTGGCCGGCGTCCTCGCCGCGCGAATCGCCGCCGCTGACTCGGCGTACACCGAATCCGGTCCGATCACCGAGGAGGAACTGCGCGAGGCATGCCGGGCGAATCTCACCGAGATCATCCACGCGCTGGCCGGTGACGAGCCGAACCTGCAGCCCGCGTACGCGGTCGGCCGGCTCAAAGCTGAACGCGGAGTTCCGATCTCGTCCCTCCTGCACGCCTTCCGGCTCGGCGGTCGCCTGATCTGGGAGCAGCTGACCGACCTCGCGGACGGGCCGTCCGATCCCGAGTTGCTCGATCTCGTCGCACGACAGTGGGACCTGATCGACACCTACTCCGACGCCGCGGTGCAGTCGTACCGCGACACCGAGTCCCTGCTCGTGCACTCCGACGCGCAGGCGCGCTACCGACTCATTCGCACCCTCTTCGACGACCATGCCGACAGCCCCATCCGGCCGTTCACCGCGATGCGTACCCTCGGCATTCCTGAAGACGGGGTGTTCGTCGTCGTGATGATCGTGCCGCCGGAGGCGGGAGCCGCCCTCCCCGTCGGCCTCGACGTGGCGCTCCGCGACACCGGTGCACTCCCCGTCTGGGACGGGCAGGTGGACGTGCACGTCGGACTCCTGCGCACCGCATCGATCCGCGAGTCCGACCGGTCGGTGGACCGGCTCGGCGAACTGGTCGACGGCCGCATCGGCGTCAGCACAGCATTCACCAACCCGGCCCGGATCCCCGCTGCCCTCGCCGAGGCCAGGCTCGCCGCGCGCAGCATCGTGCCCGGCGTCGATCGCCTGGTCCGTTACGGCTCCGACCCCACCGCGCACCTCCTCGCGACCGTTCCGGAGGCGGGCGCGTCGATGGCGCGCCAGATCCTCGGCCCGGTGCTGACGCTGCCCGCGCCCGAACGCGACGACCTGCTCTCGGTTCTGTCCGCCTGGTACGAGTGCGCAGGCGCGGCCGCCGACGTCGCCGACCGCCTGCACTGCCACCGCAACACCGTCCGCTACCGCCTCCGCAAGGTCCGCGACCTCACCGGCCGCGACGTCACCGACCCGATCGCGTCCGCGGAACTGTTCCTCGCATTGCGAGGGGCGGAGTTGCTGGGGCTGACGAGATAGCTACCCTGGAAAAGTGTTGTTCTACTGGGCGTGGCGCCCAGTAGAACGACAAGATTCTGACCCGGCCCGCCAGCCGAACGCGTCAGTCCCGTTCCAGCAGGAAGAAATACGGGGCGGGGGAGTCGCGGAGGTCCATGGCACCGAACACGCAGTCGTCGTCGAGGCTGCGGAAGTGGTCGATGATCGGGAGGTCGTCGTAGACCATTGCTGCGCTGACCTTCCCCCGATATTCGACGACGCGCGCCCGGGCGCGGTGCTTCCGGGTGCGCAGCCCGCGAAAGGCGACGTCGGCGCCGGGCAGCCGTCGCTTCGGCAGTTTGGGGCCCACGGCGTTCAGCGCTGACATCGGGATCAGTCTCGGGTTCACCGCGTAGAACGCGCCGGGCGCACCGAACAGCAGCGGGTGGACGTGGTCGGCGTCGTCGAACTGCTTGCCGTACCAGCCGGAGATCGCCAGCAGCCCGTCCATCGGATGTCCGGTGGGGACCTCGCTGCCGTGCCAGCGGCCGAGCGTCTCGGTGACGGCGACGGTCGGCAACGCGTCGAAGAGCTGCTCGGCATCGGCGCGCGACAGTCCGGCGCGGAGGTCGTCGGCGGTGGGAACGGTCATGCGGTCCTCTCGGCGGGAGCGTTGTGCAGCGGGCGGGGATCGACGCCCGTGCGCTGCCACCCTTCGGCTGCCCACGGCACGTACAGCATTCGAATCGGCAGCCGATTGATGATCGGGTTGACGGCGCGCATGAAGCCTGCGAAGCGATCGAAGCGACGCTGCTTGGTCTCGGTCCAGTCGAGCTCGCACACCTCGCGCATCTGCGGCGGCAGTGTCCCGACGATCACCGTCTGCAGGAATCCGTTCAGGGGTGCCGCGACCACCCGCCACGCCGGCTTCGGCATCCACTTCGGTCCCGGGATCCCCTTCCGGAGGTAGCCGGTCGCGTACACGATCGTCCGCGTCGGAACGAACTTGTCGCACATCGACTCCCAGTACTCGCAGAACTCCTCGTAGGTCTGCGGCTGACTCCGCGCCGACACCCCGTACAGCTGATACCAGGTCTTGCTCTCTTCGAAGATCTGCACCTTCTCCTCGTACGAAAGCCGGCGGATGAAGGTGTCGGTGATGAACAGGACCTGGTCGACGAAGGTGGCGTGCGCCCAGTAGTACAGCTCCGGATTGAGCGCGTGATAGCGCGAGCCGTCGCTGATGGTGCCCTTGATGTCGCGGTGGAAGTCGCGGACGCGGCGGCCCCACTCGTGCGGGTGGTCGGAGTACACGGTCCGCATGATCGGCGGACCCGAACGACGGGCGCGGCCGAGGAAATCGGAGAAGATCACCGAGTGGTCCTCCACCCCCTGCGCCAACTGCTCGATGCAGTTCTCCGTGCCCGCCAGACGCTGGAAGCCGAGCACGCCGCGGACGTCGCCGTAGAACTTCCACACCAGGGAGTCGGCGCCGAGTCGGAGATCGATGGAGTCGACGTCGAGGTCGACGCACGCGGGTTCGGCCTCGCGGATGCCGGACTCGAAGTTCGCTGTGGTCATGGGAGCGACTCTAACCCCGCCATGACACAGATGTAAAGATTTGTTCCAAGGCGGAGGTTCGGCGCCGACTCGGGTGTCGAGTGCTCCGGGCTACCCTGGCCGCATGGTCTTCTCGCAGCCCTCCGGACGCAATAAGCAGTCGCTCTTCGGCACCACCGACGATCGCAAGAAGCCCATCCCGACCTTCCGGCTGCAGCCCAAGGGGCCGCCGCCTCCACCGAAGATGCCGACCGTCGACGACCTCCTCGACACCGCGAAGGTCGTGGCCCTCCCGATGCACATCCGCTTCCGGGGGGTCAAGGTCCGCGAGGCCCTCGTGTTTCAGGGGCCCGCCGGATGGGGCGAGTTCGCGCCCTTCGTCGAGTACGACGACGCCGAGGCCAAGATGTGGCTGGCCGCGGGTATCGAGGCCGCCTACCTCGGCGCGCCCGACCCCACTCGCGATTCGGTGCGCGTCAACGCGACCGTCCCCGCGGTGCCCGCCGACCAGGTGGCAGCGCTCATCGGGCGCTACCCGGGCGTCGACACGGTGAAGGTGAAGGTCGCCGAACCGGGTCAGAGCCTGGAGGACGACGTCGAGCGCGTCGCCGCCGCCCGCGACCTCGTCGAGACCGTCCGCATCGACGCCAACGGCGCTTGGTCGGTGGCGCAGGCGATCGAAGCGATCACTGCCATCGGCGACGTTGAATACGTGGAGCAGCCGTGCCGTACCGCCGAGGAGTTGGCCGAGGTTCGCAAGGCCGTGTCGGTGCCGATCGCAGCCGACGAGTCGATCCGGCGGTCGGGCGATCCGCTGCGCGTCGCCCAGCTCGACGCCGCCGACATCGCCGTCCTCAAGGTGGCGCCGCTGGGCGGCATGCGCGCGCTGCTCAACCTGGCGCACAAGCTGCCGATGGACGTCGTCGTCTCCAGTGCGCTCGACACCGCGATCGGGATCGCCGCCGGCGTCAACGCGGCCGCCGCCCTGCCGAACCTGCACCGCGCGTGCGGCCTCGGGACGGGGGAGTTGTTCAGCCGCGACGTGGCCCCGTCGTTCCGGATCGAGGGCGGTGTGGTGAAGCCGCGTCGCGTGGAGCCGGGCATCGACCTGCCGCTCGCGTCGGCGGAGCGCACGCAGTGGTGGCACGACCGCCTGCGTCGCTGCCACGCCCAGCTGGTGCGGCGCTGACCATCCCGTTGCGACAAATTTAAGTTTCCGTCCCAGAACCCGTAGACACACATCGATTAGTTTGTTTCAATCGAAGTATGGGTCGCATCACATCGATGCGGCGCGACTCGAGGAGCAACGATGGTGGTACTACTTGCGCAGCCGGAGGCCGGCAGCGATCTCAAGGCGGTTCCGATGAGCGAGCGCAACGGGGTGCTCGAGATCCTGACGATGCGCCGCGACCCGTTCGGCTTCGCCGACCGCAAACGACTGAAGTTCGGCGACGTGTCCGGGATGAACGCGTTCGGCACCACGTTCGTCACCTGCTCGGGCGCGGCGGCGGCCAGCGAGATCCTGATGAACAAGGACCGCGCCTTCGCCAACGGTCCGGCCTGGAGCTACTTCATCGGACCGTTCTTCAACCGCGGCATCATGCTCCTCGACTTCGACGAGCACCGCGACCACCGGCACATCCTGCAGCAGGCGTTCACCCCGCGCGTCCTGCAGGGCTACCTCGACGAACTGCAACCGATGGTCGCCGAACGCATGACCCGATTCCCGACCGGCCGCGTCAAGATGCTGGCCGAGTTCAAGAAGCTGACGCTCGACGTCGCCCTCGAAGTGTTCCTCGGGCTGGAACTGGAGCAGGCCGAAGCCGACCGCCTCAACAAGGCGTTCATCGAGACGGTCCGCGCCGGCGTCGCCTACGTCCGCAAGCCCATTCCCGGCGGGCGCTGGTGGAAGGGCGTCCGGTCGCGCAAGATCCTGGAGGAGTTCTTCTACGACCACATCGCCGCCAAGCGTGCGGAGGCGACGCCCGACCTGTTCTCGGTGCTCTGCCACGCGGAGGGTGAGGACGGCGCGCGGTTCACCGACGAGGACGTCGTCAACCACATGATCTTCGTTCTCATGGCCGCGCACGACACCACCACCATCACCATGACGCAGATGTCGTACTGGATGGCCAAGCATCCGGAATGGCAGGAGAAGGCGCGGGCCCAGTCCTTCGAGTTCGGCGAGACCCTGGAGTACGCCGACCTCGCAAAACTGACGGTGATCGACTTGATCATGCGGGAGTCGCTGCGACTGTGCCCGCCGGTCCCCGCGCAGCCCCGGATGGCGGTCAAGGACACGCAGGTGCAGGGCTTCTACATCCCCAAGGGCACCATGGTGTCGATCCCGCAACTGATCAATCACCGCGACCCGCAGTACTACTCGCACCCCGAGGTCTTCGACCCCGAGCGCTTCTCGCCCGAAAGGGCGGAGGATAAGGGACACCGGATGGCGTGGACCCCGTTCGGCGGCGGCGTCCACAAGTGCATCGGCCTCTACTTCGCGCAAATGCAGATCAAGACGGTGATGCACCACCTGCTTCGCAGCTACGAGTGGTCGGTGCCCGACCGCTACACGATGCCGATGGACTACAGCGCGCTGCCGGTGCCGAAGGACAAGCTGCCGGTGCAGATGCGGCGGCGGTAGTGCCCACCACCCGCAAACCGCGGATCACTGCGTCGGTCTCCGAGCAGGAGCAGGGGATCGTCGCCGCGGCCGCCGACGAGTTCGCCGCCGTCGGCCTGCGGAAGGCCAGCATGGACGAGGTGGCCCGCGCCGCAGGCGTCAGCCGCTCCACCCTGTACCGCCGCTTCCCCAACAAGGAGGCGCTGTTCCAAGCGGTCGCGATGGAGACCTTCGAGACCGGGCTGACCCGACTCGAGGACGCGACCGCCGGACTCCCGCCGCGCGACGCCGTCATCGAGGGCTTCGCGCTGGGCGCCGAGATGGTGCAGACCAACCCGCTGCTGCGGCGCGTCGTGCTGGAGGACTACTCGGTGCGCGACGCCCTCGGCGGCATCGGCGGGTTGTTCATCGAAGTCGTCACCGCGCGCGTGGCCGGCACCCTCCGCGAGGGCGGCACCACCATGCCCGACGACGAGCTCCTCGAAGCCGTCGAACTTCTGGTTCGACTGGTGATGAGCTACCTGGAGGTCCCGGCCAGCGACCCCGACCGCGCCACCCCTGAATACGCCCGCCACCTCGCCACGCGCCACCTGGCGCCGATGATCCACTGACCCGACCGGAGCGCCCCACGCAATGTCATTGACCAGCATTCTCTCCCCGGGGCGGCGGGCCGCCGACCGGCACGCGCGGATCCGAGCGGGGGTCTCGGGCAAGGTCGTCGCCATCACCGGCGGCGCCCGCGGCATCGGCTTCGAGATCGCGACCGAGCTGCTCGACGCCGGCGCGCGGGTCGCGATCGGCGACATCGACGCCGACGCACTCGGCAAGGCCGCCGCTGACCTGGGCGTGGAGGGGATCGAGCTCGACGTCACCGACAAGGCGTCGTTCGAGCACTTCCTCGACACCGTCGCCGAGCGCGTCGGACCCGTCGACGTCCTCATCAACAATGCGGGGATCATGCCCGTCGGACCGTTCCTGGACTACCGCGAATCGCTGATCCGCGCGACGGTGAACATCGACCTGCTCGGCGTGATCCTCGGCAGCCAGGCGGCGGCCGCGCGCATGGTGCCGCGCGGTTCGGGACAGATCCTCAACATCTCCTCGGTCGCCGGCCGCCTCCCGACACCCGGCCTCACCGTGTACAACGCAGCGAAAGCAGGGGTGATCGAATTCTCCGAGGCCCTGAACTCCGAACTGACCGGCAGCGGCGTCCGGGTGTCCACGGTGATGCCGACGTTCACCAACACCGGCCTCATCGACGGTCTCGCGACCAATGCGATGGTCACCTCGGTCGACACCGACGTCGTCGCCCGCGAAGTGCTCGCGTCGATCGCCGACGTCCGCGTCCGCGTGGCCGCACCCCGGTCGATGGGCTGGGTGAACCTGTATCCGGTCCTGCCGCAACCGCTGAAACGGGCCATCCTGCGGACCACCGGATCGGGGGAGATCTTCCTGAACCCCGATTCCGAGTCACGATCTGACTACAGCAGAAGGATCGGCCAGTAGCGGTTCCACTAAGGTCGACCGGGTGGGGCCACGAGGATCGGACGACCGACTGAAACAGTGGCGCGACGCCCGCCGCGAGGTGCGTGCCGCGCGCGACGCGCTCGCCGACGCCGAAGCATCGGCCGGCGTGCGACGAACCATGGGCCGACGCGCCCGCCTGGTGCTGCCCGCGCTCGCCGCCGTCCTCCTGATCGTGGCCGGCGTCGGCATCTGGTACGCCGCGTCCGCACCCCAGCGGTTCTCCGACGACGACTACCTCAAAGCCGCCACCAGCAAGGTGAAGCTGCTGCTGAACGTCGATGCCGACGACCCCGACCGCGCCAAGAAGATCCTCGCCGGTGCCACCGGCTCGTTCTACGACGCCTTCGGCCAGTCCGCGGACTCCTACTCCACCTTCGTCAAGGACTCCGGCGCACACGGTGAGGGCACCGTCGACGCCGCCGCCGTCCAATGGCGTACCAGCGACGGCGCGTCCATCCTCATCGCGGCCAGCGTGCAGGTCAGCAACTCGGCGTCCGGCGACGACGCCGACAACCCGATCCGCAGTCTCCGCCTGGTGGTCAGCATGGTCCCCGACGGCGGGGAGCTCAAGATCGACGGGCTGGTGCTGGTCCCGTGAAGAAGCGCATCGTCACCTACCTGGAGAAGCCGATGGGCGGACTCGGCGGAACCGTCCGTCTGGTACTGGCCCTGGTCGTCTTCGCCGTCGCCGTCACCTTCTGCGTGACGAGCCTCGACGCCCGCGACACCGACTCCCGCACCCTCGACGCGCGCGCCGCCCTGCAGGACAAGGCCGGTGCCATCGTCTCCGACGTCTTCTCCGTCGACGCCCGCTCCTGGACCAGCGATCGGGAGACGGCCCGCACCCTGGTGGCGCCGCCCCTGTCGGTCGCGTCCAGCAAGGCCCTCAGCGGTCCACCGCCCGCCGGCGCGACTTCGGTGAACTGGGTGCCGCAGAACGTCGCCGTCACCTGGGCCGACGACTCCGGCGGTGAAGCGCTGATCATCGTGCGCGTCACCGTGACCTCCCGCAGCGGACTCAGCGAGAGCCGCGTCAAGTCGGTGCAGGCGTCGTTCACCCGCTCAGGCGACCAGTGGCTCCTCAGCGGATTGGAGGAACTGCAGTGACCGAACCGCAGCCGACACCGGACGCGCAGGCACTCGACCCGCAGGCCACGAAGCGACTGCAGCAGGCCCGCGAGCGGTACGCCGCCGCCGTCGCCGCCGAAGCGCAGGCGCGGACCGACGCCGAACCGGCACGGTTCCGGCGGTCGCAGCGTCGCGCCGCGATGGTGCGACTGGCCGTCGTCGCCGCGCTGGTCGCAGCTCTGGTCCTCGGGGCGATCGGCTGGTGGGCCCACAACTCCGCCGACGACCTCGCCTCCACGCTCGCCGACCAGAGTGCCGCGCAGTCCGCCGCCGAAGGCGCCGTCGTCACCATGCTGACCGCCGATCCCGCTCGCGCGAACGACTACCTGCGCGACGTCCTCGACGTCACCACCGGCGACCAGCGGATCCGCGTGCAGGGCAGCCGCGCGCAGCTCGAAGCACTCGTCGCAGCCCAACCGCGACCGGCCACCGGGCAGGTGGTCTCATCCGGTGTCGTGGGTGCCGGGGAGAAGGACGTGACCGTGCTGGTGGTCGCACAGACCACGACCCCCGAACTCGTCGGCGGCGACGCGTCCCAGAACCGGGTCGGCGTCTCGATGACGATGAAGCAGGTCGGCGGCCGATGGCTCGTCGCGCAGACGGAGGCGGTGTCGTGATGGGCGTGCACTCGGCGGACGACGCAGACCAGGAGGTGCCGGTGACACCGTCGACCACCGCGCTCGGCGGCTCCAAGAACCCGTGGAAGCGGTGGCGCAATCAGGTGCCCGGCGACCGCCGATGGCAGACCCTGTGGCTCGTCGTCAGCGTGATCGCCATCGCGATCGCCGCGATCGGCTTCACCGTCGGAGCACAATCGCGTGCCGACTCTGCGCATCCCGATCACACCGCGGTTCGCGCCGCCGTCGACGGTGTCACCGCGCTGATGACCTTCGCTCCCGGCGACTCCCCGGAGAAGCGCGCCGAGGTCGCGAAGCACCTCACCGGCAGCATCGCTGCTGATTACAAGGCGCGCGGTGCCGACGTCGTCTTCCCGAACGCCGTCGCCTCCAAGGTGACCATGACGACCACGGTGTCGAGCGCGGCGCCGGGGGAGAAGCATGCCGACTTCATGACGGTCCTCGTCTTCGCGACGCAGGAGATCCACGTCGGGCAAAGTGATGGCTACCCCGAACGCGTCGGAATTGCGCGGTGGATCACGGTCACTAAGGTGGATCAGGATTGGCGAGTCTCCCGCGTGGAGAACATCTCGCCGCAGTGACCTCACAGATCGCGGACAGGGCAGGGGTGGAGACGACAGTGGTGGAATCGGTGAAGACTCCGGTCGTGATCGTGGGCGCCGGGCTCGGCGGCATTCGCGTGGCGGAGAACCTGCGCAACGGCGGCTACGACGGCGAACTGATCCTCCTCGGCGCCGAGACGCACCCGCCCTACGACCGCCCTCCACTCTCGAAGACCGTCCTCACCGGCGACGAGGAGCGCGTCGACCTCAAGCCCGCCGAGTTCTTCGACGAGGCGAGCATCGACCTGCGGACCGGTGCGCGCGTCGTCGCCGTCGACCCGTCCGCGCACACCGTCACCGTGCAGCGCGACGGCGGCACCGAGCAGGTGTCGTACGGGACGCTGATCCTCTCCACCGGGCTCGTGCCGCGTCGGTTCCCCGGCACGGACGACGTCGCCGGAGTCCACGTGATCCGCACCGTCGAGGACTCGCTCGCCCTGCGTGCCGCCGCCGGTTCCGCCACGCGCGCCGCGGTGATCGGCGCGGGCTTCATCGGCTGCGAAGTGGCGGCGAGTCTGCACAAGCTGAACGTCCCCGTCACCCTCATCGAGCCGACGCCGTCGCCGCTGTCGGGACCGCTGGGTTCCCGGATCGGTGAGATGGTGACCCGCCTGCACGTCGAGGCCGGCGTCGACCTGCGCGTCGGCGTGGGCGTCGAGGAGATCGTCGCCGAGGACGGTCGGGCGGTGGCGGTGGTGCTGTCGGACGGTTCCCGCGTCGACGCGGACCTGGTGGTCGTGGGGATCGGCGGCGTCCCCGATCTCGAGTACTTGGACGGCTCCGGCATCGCGCTCGCCGACCGGTCCGCCGGCGGCGGCGTCGCCTGCGACGGCGTCGGGAAGACGGGCGTCGACGACGTGTACGCGCTCGGCGACTGCGCCAACTGGGCCGGGCACCGCGTCGAGCACTGGACGCACACCGTCGACGCCGCCGCGCTCGTCGCCTCCGAACTGCTCGGCCATACGATCCCGCACCAGACCGTGCCGTACTTCTGGAGCGACCAGTACGGCCTCAAATTCCAGATGCTCGGCTCGCCGCAGTCCGACGACCAGGTGCACGTGGTCGACGACGACGGCCGCAAGTTCCTGGCCTACTACAGCCGCGACGGTGTGCTGACCGGTGTCGTCGGCGCCGGTCGCGTCGGCAAGCTGATGAAGGCCCGCCAGTTCCTGTTGACCCCGACGCCGATCGCGACATTGCTCGACGCGTGAGGTCCGCCGCGTGAACGTCGACTCCGCCGCGGCCGAGATCGTCGCGGAGGTCGTGGCGGCGGGTAGTCCGGAGCGGGCGGCGTCGTCGCAGAAGTTCTTCAAGACCGGTCCCGGAGAGTACGCGGAGGGCGACCGCTTCATCGGCGTCTCCGTTCCCGAACTCCGGCGCTTCGCGCGGAGCCTGCGCGGGTCGCCGGCCGCGGTGATCGACGACCTGCTCGGCAGTGAACTCCACGAGATCCGCATGCTCGCGCTCCTCGTTCTCGGCGAGAACTACCGCCGCGCCGACGAACCCGCGGTCTGGGTGGAGCAGTATCGGGCCGCCGTCCGCGCCGGTCGCGTCGACAACTGGGACCTCGTCGACTGCTCCGCCGCACCGATCCTCGGCGACTGGGCCCGCCGCGCCGACGACGTCGACGAGTTGACGCGATGGGCCGCGTCCGACGACCTCTGGGAGCGCCGCGTCGGCATCGTCGGCACCCACGCGTTCATCACCGGAGGTCGTAGCGATGCCATCCTGGCCGTCGCGCCGCTGGTGATCGACGACCGCCGCGACCTGATCCAGAAGGCATTCGGCTGGATGCTCCGGGAGATGGGCAAGCGTGTCGACGAGCCCGCGCTCCTGGACTTCCTCGAGGCCAACGCGGCACGCATGGGGCGGGCGGCGCTGTCGTACGCGATCGAGAGGTTGCCCGCCGAGCAGCGGCGGTACTTCCGGGCGCTCCGGTGACCTACCCGACATTTGCGTCCCCCTGGCACCGGTCCGAGGGCGAATAGCCCTTGAGAGGGTGTCAGGGGGACGCAGATGTCGGTGGCACCGGTCATCTGCTCGACTGAGTCAGCTCGGATCGGTCTCTATCCTGACGGCGTGGGGAATTCGAACAGAGGACTCGGGCTGGGCCTGGTCGGCGGATTGCTACGGCTGCGCTCGCGGTGTGCTTCGGCCCGTTGCTGTACGTGCCGAACGCTCTGCTGAATGAAGTGCTTGCGACGGGTCGATACTCGACGGTGAGCTCGCTCGTCTTCTCCTTCTGGCTGGTAGGGGTCGTCGGCGCCGTCGCATGGACGGTGGCGCGAGGACTCTCCGCCCGGGCCATCACGGTGGGTGTGCTCGTCGGCGCAGTCGTGGCGTTCGTGCCTGTGAGCACGCTGATGGTTGTCGCGGCGACGGTCGGAGATGCGCTGATCGCGGACGCGAACCCGGTCGGCACGGTCGTGCTCCCGGTGGGGGCTGCCGTGCTGGCGATCATCACCGTCGAGATCATCAACGGTCACCAGAAGGAGGCAGGGAGAGCAGCGGGCGACGCGCGTGCGGAGGCCCCGGTGCGGACTTCGTCCCCGTGACGGCGACTCCCTGACAATATGTCCGGGAGTCGATGCCACGGGGACGAAGATCGCGCTACCGCAGCGACCGCGCGATCGACGGCCACGACGCGTGCAGCTCGCGCTCCCAGTAGCCCCATGAATGAGTGCCGGTCGGGCGGATTACCACCTGGGCGGGGATCCTCAACTCGGCGAGGCGACCCGCCATCTGCTGAGTGCAGACATTGGTGACGGCTTCGATGCCGCCGCCGAGGACCACCCGATCGGCCAGTGCGCTGGTCTGATTCGCAGTGCTGCCGACTTGAACGGACTCGTCCTGACCGGGCAGCCCCGAGTTCGACGACAGGTAGATCTTGGTGCCGCGGAGCTTGGCGGCATTGACGAACGGATCGTTCTGCACCCAGCCCTTGCCGCCGTACGGTCCCCACATGTTGCGGGCGTCCGCCTTGCCGCGGCTCTCGACCACCGTGCGGATGTAGGTCTCGCCGGCTTTGTCACTGGTGCGCGCGCACCCGCTGTACGACGCAGCCATCGTGTAGAGCTTCGGTGCGGCGATCGCCAGGTTCAGCACCGAGGTGCCCGCCATCGAGATGCCCGCGATCGCGTTGCGGCCGGTCGACTTGAAATAGGCGTCGAGCACCGGCGGCAGTTCCTTCGTCAGGAAGGTCTGCCACTTCTGCACGCCGAGCACTGGGTCGGGCTTCTGCCAGTCCGTGTAGTACGAGAAGGCGCCCTGCAGGGGCGTGACGACGTTGACGTGCTTGCGCGCGAAGAAGTCCTGGTAGCGGGTGCGGTTCGCCCAACTCGCGCGGTCCTCGCCGCCGCCTGCGCCGTTGAGCAGGTACAGCACCGGCGCGGGCTTGGAACGATCGGACGGTCGCAGCACGTCGAGCGGGATGTCGCGGCCCATCGACGCAGAGAAGACGGTGATCAGCTGACGCTGTTGTCCGGCATCGGCGACCGACGTGATTCGGGTTGGCCCCGTGCTCGTGACAGTGGAGGTCATCGGTGCGGCGAGGGCAGGCGCGATCGGTGCGGCCAGTGCGACGGCGACCGTCGCCGTCGTAGTCAAGAACCGTCGTGCGATGCGGGCGATCGTCATGGTGTCGCTTTCTCGATCGGAGGGGAGCGGTGCCGCACCGGTGAGGTGCGGCACCGCGAGAGTGAGTGGACGGCTCAGAACAGCTTCTCGAGGCTGCCTGAGCTGCTGCCTGCGCCGCCCGGGACGGAGCCGCCGGCATCGGGTCCGTCGCCGGTCGAACCGCCGCCGTCGCTGCTTCCGCCACCGTCGCTGCTTCCGTCGCCGCCGTTGCCGGACCCGCCGCCGTTGTCCCCGCCGTTGTCCCCACCGGTCGACGCCTTGGCGACCGTGATCGACGGCCCCGCGTTCTGCGGGGTACCCGACGCGATCGTCGCCGTGAAGTGAACGCTGGTGCTCAGCGGCTCACCGGTGGCGCAGTCCGGAGTCACGACGTACTTCGTCGTTAGACCGACCTTGTCGCCGTAGGTGAAGAAGAGTCCCTCGGTCACCTTCCACGAGTCCCACGCCGGAGACTGGGTCAGCACGTAGGCCTGGTCGCCTGCCCCGGTCGACGCATGGTTCTCGACGGACGCGACCGGGCTGCCCTGCCACGCCACGCTGCCCGGGACGTAGGTCAAGCAACTCGGAACCAACTGCTTCACCTTGCTGACATGCGACATCGACATCTTGCGCTGGAAGTCGGCGCGGAGGGTGATCGTGTCGCCGACGTTCGGAGTCGTGTCGCTGACGGTCATCGTCAGGAGCGTGTTCTCGAACGGCTCACTCGTGGTCGCGGGTGCCGCGGACGCGGTGCCCGCCGTCATCCCGAGCATGGTGGCGGCGAGGGCGCCGGCGCCGACCACTGCGGCGACACGGGCGCGGGAAGTGCTTGCGATCATGGTGAATCCTTGTCGAGAAAGGGGACTGATGAATGACGTCAATGGGGTCGATCGAATCCGCAGAAGAATCGTTGTCGGGAACCCGGCTGTGAGTTAACAGATTCTTATGGGCACTGAAAGAATTCCGGCGAAGAATCGTCGGTCGTGTGGAATCTGAAGAATTAACGAGCAGACTATCCGGGGCTTTCGAATGCACGAAACTGTTCAATCGATCAAGTTACAGGGCGGTGTGTGAAATGCGTCTCCGCCGACAGTTCTGTGGCGTGAAGACCGGGGTGTTCGGGGTCGAAACCTCCCGCAGGATCTGCGTCGAATTAGCCCTGAACTGCGACAATCGTATGTATGACACTGCGTGATGTCAGATCGGTCTTTTGGTGCCGTCGGTGGCACGGAAACACCCATAAGGGGCGATTCTGTGCCAAGCGGCGCTTTCGTGACGCCGAGAATTCCCGTCGATGAACGACGTGCGCTTATGTGGGGAAGGCGTCTTTTTTGAGACATTTGATCGATCGATCCGGTCGCTTTCTGGACTTTCTCGAACGCGGCATATCAAGATACGCCGTATGGAAATCAGCGTTCTCTCGTCGACCGCGGCACGCGGGATCTCGACGGCTCTTCTCGTCGGTGCGGCAGGTGCCGCATTGACCGGACTCGCGGCAGGCGAGTCCGCAGCTGCAGTCGGCGACAACCTGCCTGGGAGCTGCCAGAAGTTCTCCCAGGACAGCGGTGCCACCTGGGGCGACGCCACGGTCATCACCTGGAACACGGCCGACCGTCCGGTGCCCGGCAGTGAGATCCGGCAGGCCGCGTTCCAGGTCAAGAACATCTGCGACACCCCGGCCAAGTTCCAGGTGTACGCCGGCGACTGGGCGGTCTCGAACGGTGGCGCCGCGACGGTCAGGGCCAACGCGGGCACCGCGCGCGGCGTGGTCAAACAACTCGCGGGTACGCCCGGCATCCTCCTCGTCGAGACCGGGCGCCTCTCCAAGGACAAGCCGATCTCCGTCGAGTTCTTCATCGGCATCCCCGCATCCACCACGCAGCAGGGCTTCACCATCACGCCCGACTGGGGCACCGCACTCGAAGAGGTCTCCGCCGATGCTCCGGTCGACCCGGGAGGCAACGGCGGCACGGGTGGATCCGGCTCGCTCGACGGCGTCACCGGCAGCAGCTCAGGCTCGCTCGGCGACCTCGTCGGAGGCCTGTTCGGCAGCGGCTCGGCGGCGTCCGCGGGCACCACGCTCAAGGCGCCGACGGTCGTCGCAGCCCGCTGATCGACCCCGAACACATCACGTTTCGACGCCGCCGACCCCGGCGGTGCCTCCCCGCGCGCTCGGATCCGAGCGCACCCCTCCCAAGGAGCAATCAATGAACAAGATGACCAAGGGCGCCCTCGCGGCGGCCGCTGCCGCAGCCATCCTCGCCGGTGGTGCGGGAACGATGGCCGCGTGGAACTCGCAGTCGAGTCTCGGCTCGGGCAGCGTCACCGCGGGCACGCTCAACATCGAGCAGGTCGGCACCGCCGGCACCTGGCACTGGAACACCGCCGACGGCGCCGCCTTCGACCCCGCCACCGACCGTCTGGTCCCCGGCGACACCGTCGTCTACGTGGGCGAATACAAGATCACCGCGGTCGGCACGCATCTCACCGCCACCCTCAAGCCGTCGGTCGCAGGCATCAGCGGTGACCTCGCGAGCCTGCTCGACGTGACGCCCGTCGGCGGCGAGGAGACCATCACCCCGAACGGCACCGTCCAGACCAAGACCATCGGCACCGCGATCACGTTCAAGGGCGACACGACGGGTTCTGCGGGGCAGGGCGAAGACGCCTCGCTGGCCGGCATCACTGTGACCCTGCAGCAAGCCGTCTGATCGAGGCCCACGTGAAAGCCCAGTACAAGTGGGCGCTCGCAGCGGCAGCGGTCCTGCTGCTGGGATTCGTTTCCCTGCAGCAGACCGGTGCGCTGTGGCGCTCGGACGCGAACAACGGCGACGGCGGCACCATCACCGCGGGCGTACTGAACATCTCCGCGGGCGACGAGGGCGTGAAGGAATTCGACCTCGGCGCACTGGCCCTCGACGATGCCGATCCGCTCGACAGCGTCCAGAAGGCGCTGCCGGTCATCAACTCCGGCGACGTGCGTATGTCGTACAAGCTGAACTCAGTCTCCGTGACCGGCGACGTCCCGCTGCTGCTGCGCGCCGCCGTCGTCCCGAACGAGGCTGCGTGCACCCCGACCGGTGATGTCGGCGTCCAGCTCTACAGCGGTGCCGCGGACACCGGATACTTCACGGCGCGAACCGTGCAGGCCGGTGCCACGGAGGTGTTGTGCCTGCGGATGACCGTTGCGCAGAACGCCCCGCGCGGGAAGAGTTCGGCGGCCACCTTCACATTCGGCGCGGAATCGGTGCCGCACTCATGACCGGCGGCGGGCACCACCCAGCACCCGGGTATGTCGGGACGCCGAGGCGCGACCTCTCCGTCCCGGTGCACGACGAGACGACACCGGTGTCGTGGTGGATCAAGACCATCGCGTCGTGGGTGTTGCTGAGTGCGGCGGTCGGACTGCTCGCAGCACTCGTCGTGGTGCCCCGCCTCACCGGCTCTACCTCGTACACGGTGCTCACCGGATCCATGGAACCGGCGTACCCGCCCGGGACGGTGATCGTCGTCCGACCCACCCCGGGCGCCGAGCTCGCGGCCGGCGACGTCATCACCTTCCAACCGAAGTCGGGCGACCCGGCGGTCGTCACCCACCGCATCGTCAGCATCTTCCTCGACGACCAGGGGCAGCGTCGGTTCATCACCAAGGGCGACGCCAACACGGTGCAGGACGAGACCCAGCTCATCGACCCCCAGATCCGAGGACGCCTGCTGTACGCGGTGCCCTACGTCGGGCGCGCGACCTCGCTGATCCCCGGTTCGGCCCGCAGCATCGCGCTGTTCCTGGTCGCGGCGGGCCTCGGCGCGTACGCGCTGTGGATGTGGGGGAGCGGCCTGCGCGACCGCCGGAGTGCGAAGCGCGACGTCCCCGCATCGCACGACCGCCCCGCGGACGCCGACGACACCGAGATCACCCGACCCATCCCCATCACGAACCACTAAGGCAGAACAGATGTCTTCCCCTCACAACACGCGTGGCCGGCTGGGCGAACTAGCCTGGACCCGCACCCGCGCCGTCCTGTCCCTCGGCATGGTCTTCGGGCTCGGTGCGGTCGGCACGATGGCTGCCTGGTCGGACACAGCGACCGCCACCACCGGCATGTTCTCGACCGGCTCCGTCAACGTGGAACTGAAACTCAACAGCCAACACCCCACGTACGCGTTCGAGGCGCTCGACAAGCTCAACCTGGCGCGCGGGGCCTCGGTGGCCGGGATGCTTCCGGTCAACAACACCGGGGACGCCGACTTCGACTACGTCGCGAAGGCCGTCACCGCCGATCAGGGGACCGCGGGCTACGGATCGGCGAACGCGGGCGTCTTCGCCCAGAACCTCACCGTGACCGTGTTCAGCGGGGGCACCACCGACGGCGCCACCTGCAGCGGCGGCACGCAGATCTCGTCGAATGCGCTGGCCCTCGGAACCACCGACATCGTGTCCACGTCGCGCCGCATCGCGGTCGGCGACACCGACCGACTGTGCTTCCAGGTGGCACTCGAGGCAGACGCCCCGCTCGCAGCTCGCATGTCGGCGCTCAGCGTCGGCTTCCAGTTCGCGGCCACACAGGCGTGAGTAGTCGATGAACCAGTCGATGACACCGCGCCGTTCACGGCGCGAACTCGCCCTCAACGTCGGCGCCGTCGCAGGCGCCGTCTGCATCCTCGCGACGCTCGCGTCGGTCTTCTTCGGGATCACCCCGTTGGTGCTGCGCTCCGGATCCATGGCACCCCAGATCTCCACGGGCGCGCTGGCCCTGGCTCGAACGGTGCCCGCCGCGGATCTGCGGGTCGGCGACGTCGTCAGCGTCGACAACCAGGCGGGCACCCGCATCACGCACCGCGTGGTGGGACTGCAGGACGTCGGCGATCAGGTGGCTCTCACCCTGAAGGGCGACGCGAACACGAGGCCCGACCCGGTTCCATACCTCGTGACCGACGCCGACCGCGTCCTGGTCAGCGTGCCGCTGCTCGGCTACGTGGTCGCCTGGCTCTCCAGCAAGACCGCCGTGTTCCTCGGCGGCATCGTCGCCGGTGTGGTGCTCATGCTCGCGTTCGGTCCGACGCGCCGTGCCGACGAACCTTCCTCTGTCCAGCCCGACGACGAGTCGGCGCAGCATCAGGAGCCCCTCCATGTCTAAGCTTTCTCGACTCCGCTTCCCGTCGGTGCGGGTGGCGCTCGCCGTCGGCGGAGCCGCCGCCGTGATGGTCGGCGCCCTCGCAGGCACCGACACCCTCGCCGCGAGCACCGACTCCGCCACCGCTCAGGTATCGCAGATCGCGAGCGAGAACTTCTTCCCGACGCCGCTGCCCGCAGGCAACCCAACGTGCAGTGAGTCCGGCAGCGCAGGCTTCCATGAAGCCAAGGTGTCGTGGCCGAGTGCAGGCCCCGGATACGGCTACCGCCTGACCCTCTGGAACGAGGCTGCGACGTCGGTTGAACGCGGGGCGTGGTATCAGACCGGCACGTCCTGGACGTTCGCCGTCAACTACAACATCGCTTGGAACAACTACACGGTGACGATTCAGACCGTGAACCTCGCGAGCGGATCGACGGACGCCAGTCGCCAGGTCTCGTCGGGCCGCCTCGTGCACAAGGTCGGCAGCAACGGCCAGCGGAATGCGACCTGTCAGGGCGGTGCCGGCCGAGTGGCCAACGCCTCCTGGGAGGAGTCGGCGCAGTGGTCGCCGTCCGCACCGATGATGCGCGGTGGTCGTGCCCAGGTCGACAGGGTTCTTCCGCTCGAGCCCGCCGAATCGTCTGCGCCGACGTCCAGCGCGTCAGTGCCGAGTGAATCCGCGGCCCCGAGCAGTTCTGCCGCTCCCAGCAGTTCTGCGACTCCGAGCACCTCCACGACCCCGAGCAGCCCGGCACCCACGAGTTCCGCAGCTCCCAGCTCGGTTCCGAGCAGTGCGGCGCCGTCCAGCGCGGCCCCGTCGTCCAGCACTCCTGCCGAACCGAAGGTCACCTTCGGCGTCGGCGTGGCCGGCGGCGAGCGCGTCCTGCTGATCTACCGCGACGGCGACGAGGTGTGCCACACCCCGCTGGCCGAGGGCGACCAGCCGTCCATCAGCGGCAACACCGTCGTCGTGCAGAACGGCGACACGTCAAGACCATCGACACCGCGACCTGCGCGGCGTCCTAGACCCCCGATTCCACCCGAAAAGTCACCCAGACAACCCTTTTGAAATGGAGCACCCCATGTCCACACACACCCTCCGCCGGCGGATCGCCGGTGCCGTCGCCACCGCCGCCGTCTTCGGTACCGGTCTCGCCGTCCCGACCATCACCGAGGCGGGCCCCGCGTCGGCTGCCGAGTGCAACCAGACGTCTCTGACCAAGCGGTCGGACGCGTTCGCCGATTACATCTTCCAGAAGTCGGTCCCGGCACAGGTCGGTGAGGGCACGTCGGTGACGTACTCGGTCGCGGTCAGCACCACGGGTTCCGGCAACCCCTACGTGCAGAAGGTGCGAGACCTGCCCGCCACGGTTCTCGAGAACGTGAAGCCGACGGTCGAAGTCAAGGCGTTCACGCTGATCGGGGGAATCCTCGGTGGCGGCGGAGCTTTCGGCGACCTCATCGAGAAGAGCACCGTCAACCCCGCGAACGTCCATCAGGACCGCGGCGGCTGGCGCATCGACCACACCGGTTACGCGGTCTTCGCGGGTAAGGCGTTCGTCGCGGAGTTCACGTACAAGCTTCCGAGCAGCATCAAGGCGGGCACCCAGTTCGTGAGCCGCGGAGCGGCGATCAACGCCACGCCGGCGCCGACCGTGACCGAAGTGGCCGTCGGAGCGGTCTGCACCAACATCCGCGGCCAGAACGCCGGTGAGGCGATCAGCGGCAGCATGGACTCCAACGGTCTCGGCTCGTCCGACGGCCAGCTGTCGAGCACCGGCGGTCTCGGCGACATCGTCGGCGGCATGTTGAGCTGATCCCCGCACAGCTATCAACATTTGCGTCCCCGCGGCGCCTCTCCGAGGGCAAATAGCCCTTGAGACGGTGCCACGGGGACGCAAATGTTCGTGGCCTCGCCCTGCTGTTCGCCGTGTTGCTCCAGATCCCCGGCCTGTGCGTCACACGGTTCACCGACCCGCGTTGGCGGGGTGAAGATGAGGAGTCCATTCGCGCGTCGACCGAGTTGGGCCTCGGCTGGATGATGACGGCGATCAGCGTGACGGCATTGGTCGGGGTCGTCGCCTGGCACTATTCCGGCGGGCTCACTGTCGGTGTCATCGGCGCTCTGACTGCCCCGCTGGCGTTGATCTTCGCGCTCGTCGGAATCTTCACGCTCAACCCCGACCGCGAGGTGACATCGTCGATCTGGGTTCCCCTGCTGCTTGCGACCCTGACGGTCGGCGCGGGTGCCGCGCGCGCTGGGATCCGACGCTGGTGGGGCGGTGAGTCGGTGTGACCCCGGTCGAAGCGTTGACGACGGTGGGACGAAGGCGGCCTGCGAAGTCGCCGACGGTCGACGGCGTGGCCATGCTCGCCACCGTGGTGGGGTTGTGGGTGATCCGCGCAGCGATTCAGGCGGGGACCGCCGCATTCACACCGGTTGCGGGCGAGGTACTCACCACGCGGAACGTGGAGCGATATCGCGTGGTCGCTTCGCTCGGTGCAGGTGCTGGCTGGGTGCTGTCGGCGATCGCGGGCGTCGTGGTCTTCGTGCTGATATTGCGCATCTCGACGCCCGACCGACGGGACCTCGCTCGGGCGTTGGGTCTCCTTCTTGCGCTGGGCCTGCAGGTCCCGGGCTACTTCTACACCCAAATGCTCACGGGGGATGCGGATGTCTTCGTGGATGGCGGCGAGGCGACCGGACTGACCTCTCCCGAGGGCTCGATGGTGGTCGTGTTCTGGCTCCTGGCGCTGGTAGCGAGTGCGGTCGGCATCCTGATCAGGGAGGTGTCGGGCAAGGCGGTCCGGTCGGCGATGGTCCTGGTGCTGCCGCTGGTCGTCGCGGTTGCCGTCCTCGGTGTGGCGGCTCTTCGTGATCAGCCGACGATCTGGCTCAGCGTGATTGCGCTCCCGGCGCTGGCGGCATGCGCCGCTTTTGCGGTGGTCGGCCTGGCGGAGCGGTTTCAGCGCGAGCTCGACCGGCGCGCCGCCAAAGCATCCGATGGACTCGCTACTCCGTGACGGCGGCCTCCACAGCCTTCGCCCGCGAGCCGCGTCGAACGATCAGCGCCAGAACGATCAGCGGGATCTGCAAGGGGAGGCGGGCCCAGGCGATGGTCTTCAGCGCGGGGCTCTTGTCGACCCACTCGCGGATCATGTTCACGTTGGCGGGGAACACGGCGACGAACAGCAGGGCGGCCAGGCCCGACGCACGATGGCGGGTCCGCGGGTTGAGAACGGCTGCGCCCAAACCGATCTCGGCGGCACCGGAGGCGTAGGTCCAGGCGCGGGGGTCGCCGGGGATCTCCTTGGGGACGATCGAGTCGAACGGCTTCGGCGCCACGAAATGCAGAACGCCGGGAATCAGCAGGATCAACGACAAGACTCGGGCCAGGCGATCATTCGTCATGGCCCGAGTCTACGGGGTCGTCGTGCGGGGACCGCGGGTCAGAACTCGATCTTCAGCTTGTCCGCGGTGGGTCGTGCCTGGCAGCCGAGGATGTAGCCGTCGGCGATGTCGTCGGGGTCCAGGGCGCCGGTGACCTCCATGTCGACCGAGCCCTCGACGAGGGTGCAGGCGCACGATCCGCACTCGCCCTCCTGGCAGGAGTACGGGGCGTCGAGGCCGGCGGCCAGCATGATGTCGACCAGGGTGCGCGACCGCGGCCACGCGAGGGTGTGGGTCTCACCGTCGAGCTCCACCTCGACCTCGGCGGCCGCGGCGGCCTCCTCGGCCGAGACCTCTTCGAGCTCGACATCTGCGAACGGGTCGCCGGAGAGCGAGTTGTAGATCTCGACGTGCACGTTCTTGGTGGGGAAGCGGGCCTTCGAGAGAGCGCTGTGGGCAGCGTCCATGAACGGACCGGGGCCGCACATGTAGGCGGTGTGGGTCGCGGCGAGCGGCGCGAACAGGGTGGCGAGCGTGCGGTCGCTAGGCAGGCCCTGGATCGACTCGAGCCAGTGCAGAACGGTCAGTCGTGCCGGGTACTGCGACTGCAGTTCGCGCAGCTCCTCGGCGAAGATGACGTCCGACTCGCTGCGGTTGGCGAAGAAGAACGTGACGCGATGCGTGCCGGTCTTCAGCGCGTGCTTCAGGATCGACATCACCGGCGTCACACCGGATCCCGCGGCGATGAGCAGCAGCGGGGTGTGGAAGTTGTCGGGGGTGAAGACGCCCGACGGCGGCAGCGACTCGATCTGCGCGCCGGGCTTGAGGTTGTCGCAGATCCAGTTGGAGCCGTAACCGTCCTTGGTGCGCTTGACGGTGACCTTCGGCAGCTTGTCGTGCACCGGTGCCGACGCGAGCGAGTAGCAGCGGGCCACCGATCCGGTCTGGTCGCTGGGGATCCGCAGCGTCAGGAACTGACCCGGCTGGTAGTCGGCGAACTTGTCCGCATGCACGTCGGGGATTTCGAAGACGACGCTGCACGCGTCAGCGGTCTCATCGATCACCTCGGAGACGGTGAGGATGGCGCTGCGTGCGCTGTGCGGGGTCAGGTCGGTCATCGCAGTTGACTCTCTGGGAATCGGGCTCGACGGGGGTCGAGCAAAATTAGAACGTGTTCTATAAAAGAATATCAGCGTTGGTGAGTGTGCCATAGGGGCTGTTCCGGACAGCGGGAGTGCGCTGTTTCCGTCGCCTGAATCAACGGTGTTCTCTGTGACCACGGTCTGGTCACATCGAACACTGTTGATCGGCGGTCACGCCGTCAGCGACGACACTCCGTGGATCAACACGTCGCTGCCCGCGCGGAGCAGGGCGGTCAGGTCGGCGTCGTCGTCCAGCAGCCACTGGTCGTAGGCGGCCAGGGCGGTGCCGAGGGTCAGCCAGGCGACGGTCTGCGGGATGTGGGACTCGGCCGGGACGTCGAGTCGGGCGGCGCAGTGATCGGCGATCACGCGACGCCAGTCGGCGTACATGATCATCGAATGCGCCTGTAGGGCAGGCACTCCCAGCAGCAGCGACATCCGCTGTCGATGCTCGGCGCGCTCGGAGTCGGGGACGGTGTTGAACGCGATCAGGGCGTCGCGCAGGGTGACGCCGAGCGGCGCGTCGGCGGGGCTGGCGCGCAGGAGGTCGCGCAGACCGTCGAGGTGCTCGTCGAACTCGCCCCACGGAATCGAGTTCTTCGACGGGTAGTACCGGAACAGGGTGCGCCGCGCGATGCCTGCGGCGGTGGCGATGTCGTCGACGCTGGTCTCGTCGAATCCGCGAGTGGTGAACAGGTCGATCGCGATGCTGCTGAGTCGACCGCGGGTGGTGGCCGCCGGCCGCCCTCCGAGGACTCCGCTGCGTCCCGATCTGGTCATCAAAGCTCACTCTCTCGGCCGCGTGATGGCGTAAAGCCGCCGGTCACGATGCTACGACAAACAATTTTCTGCCAGGCTCTAGCCATTCTGCACTCAGTGCCATTATGGTGTGAGGCGAACCACATCAGTACTCGTGAAGGAGGATGGTTCATATGGCCGATCAGGCGAACTCGACCCAGCAGGATCTCGTTGCTGAGTCGCTGGTGGAGGAAGTGTCCATCGACGGGATGTGTGGCGTCTACTGATGACGGCTCCATCGACCACTGCTTCCGGCGGCCCCGCGGCCGCCGGAAGCGGTACCCCGGAATCTGCATTCGATCCGACGCGCGCCTGGGCGCTCAACCCCAAGGTGGCGCTGCGTCCGGAACCGTTCGGCGCGCTGCTGTACCACTTCGGCACCCGCAAGCTCTCGTTCCTGAAGAACCTCGTCGTCGTCGACCTGGTCCAGGCCCTGACCGAGCATCCGAGCGCCGACGCCGCGATGGCGGCCGTCGGCATCGCCGACAGCGAGCGACCGCTGTACCTGCAAGCCCTCTCTGCCCTGAGCACGTCCGGGATGATCCTCGAGGTCACGTCCGACGCGCACACGACCCAGGAGTGACCCCGTGACATCCGTGGAAACCCGCCCCGGCACCGAACTGCTCGGCATGCCGTCGACCACGCCGCCGCTGACCGTCCCCGCGCCGCCCAAGGTCGGGCGCCTGGTGGACCAGTTCGAGCGCGGCCTCGACGCCCCCATCTGCCTGACGTGGGAACTGACCTACGCCTGCAACCTCTCGTGCGTGCACTGCCTGTCGAGCTCCGGCAAGCGCGACCCGCGCGAACTCAGCACCGAGCAGTGCAAGTCGATCATCGACGAGCTGCAGAAGATGCAGGTCTTCTACGTGAACATCGGCGGCGGCGAGCCGACGGTCCGCCCCGACTTCTGGGAGCTCGTCGACTACGCCACCGACCACCAGGTGGGCGTCAAGTTCTCCACCAACGGTCTCCGGATCACCCCCGAGGTCGCCGAGCGACTCGCAGCCTCCGACTACGTCGACGTCCAGATCTCCCTCGACGGCGCCACCGCCGAGGTCAACGACGCCGTCCGCGGCAAGGGCTCGTTCGACATGGCGGTCAAGGCCCTGGAGAACCTGAAGAACGCGGGCTTCGGCGACGCCAAGATCAGCGTCGTCATGACCCGCCACAACGTCGCCCAGCTCGACGAGTTCAAGGCGCTCGCCGACCGCTACGGCGCCACCCTGCGCATCACCCGACTGCGTCCGTCCGGCCGCGGCGCCGACGTCTGGGACGACCTCCACCCGCTGCCGGAGCAGCAGAAGGAGCTCTACGACTGGCTCGTCGCACACGGTGATCGCGTCCTCACCGGCGACTCCTTCTTCCACCTCTCTGCGTTCAGCCAGGGCGGCGGCAGCGGCCTGCCGGGCCTCAACCTGTGCGGCGCCGGACGCGTGGTGTGCCTGATCGACCCGATCGGCGACGTCTACGCTTGCCCGTTCGCGATCCACGAGAACTTCCTCGCCGGCAACATCACGACCGACGGCGGCTTCCAGCAGATCTGGCAGCACTCGGACCTGTTCACCGAGCTCCGCGAACCGCAGAGCGCCGGCGCCTGCTCCAGCTGCAACCACTACGACGCCTGCCGCGGCGGCTGCATGGCCGCCAAGTTCTTCACCGGTCTGCCGCTCGACGGCCCCGACCCGGAGTGCGTCCAGGGCTACGGCGAACAGCTGCTCGCCGGTGAGCGATCGAAGCCGACCGCCAACAAGGACCACTCCCGCGGCGTCCCGCTGACCCTGATGACCAGGCCGCCGTCGCGCGACTGCGACGAGAACCCGCTCGCCGGGTTCATGCCCACGACCGCTTCCGGCTGCTCGTCCTGCTGAGCCGGCCCTGCTCGCGGCCTACTCGATCGACCTGAAACCCCGAAGGAACACTCATGTCCAAGTTCTCCGAGCTCATGGAGAAGAACCCCTGGCGTCGGAACCCCTGGTTCGAAACGGTCGGGGAGGCGCAGCGTCGCGCGCAGAAGCGACTGCCGAAGACCGTCTACTCGTCGCTGATCGCCGGCACGCAGGCGGGCATCACGCTCACCGACAACGTCGAGGCGTACGGCGAGCTCGGCTTCGCGCCGCACGTCATCGGGACCACTCCGGAGCGCAACCTGACCACCACTGTGATGGGGCAGGAGCTGCCGTTCCCGGTGATGATCTCGCCGACCGGCGTGCAGGCCGTCAATCCCGACGGTGAGGTGGCCGTCGCCCGTGCCGCTGCCAACCGCGGCACTGCGATGGGGCTGTCGAGCTTCGCGTCGAAGCCGGTGGAAGAGGTCACCGCGGTCAACGACAAGATCTTCTTCCAGATCTACTGGCTCGGCAGCAAGGAGGACATCCTCGCTCGCGCGCAGCGCGCCAAGGAGGCCGGCTGCAAGGGGCTGATCGTCACCACCGACTGGGTCTTCAACGTCGGCCGCGACTGGGGCAGCCCTGAGATCCCCGAACAGGTGGACTTCAACGCCGTCGCCAAGCTGGCACCGGAGATGATCACCAAGCCGCGCTACGCGATGAGCTGGTTCCGCGACGGCAAGCTGATCATCCCCGACCTGTCTGCGCCGAACATCGCGCACAAGGGAGAGCCCGGCCCCACGTTCTTCGACGTGTACGGCCAGTGGATGAACACCCCGCCGCCCACCTGGGAAGACCTGCAGTGGCTGCGTGAGCAGTGGGACGGCGAGTTCATGGTCAAGGGCATCACCCGGCTCGACGACGCCAAGCGTGCCGTCGACATCGGTGCCACCGCCATCTCCGTCTCCAACCACGGCGGCAACAACCTCGACGGCACACCCGCCACCATCCGCGTCCTCGGTCCCATCGCCGACGCCGTGGGCGGCGACCTCGACGTCCTGCTCGACGGCGGCATCCGCCGCGGCAGCGACGTCGTCAAGGCCCTCGCGCTGGGCGCCAAGGCGGTCATGATCGGCCGCGCCTACCTGTGGGGTCTGGCCGCCAACGGCCAGACCGGCGTCGAGAACGTCCTCGACCTCATGCGCATGGGCGTCGATTCCGCCCTGATGGGTCTCGGCAAGTCCGACGTCGCCGACCTCTCCCGCGAGGACCTCATCATTCCGGAGGGTTTCGAGCGGGTCTATGGAACGGAGTGACAGGTCGAGCCGACGTCCGAGGCGTTAGCCGAGGCGTCGGTCGAGACCAGGTGACGATCGCTGGGTCTTAGACACCGCCCACTCCAAACTTCGTCCCCGTGACGCGACCTCCCGGGCATATTGCCGGAGAGTGCCGTTCACGGGGACGAACTTTGCGGTCCACCCAGCGGGAACGTGTCTAGCCATCGAGCACGCCGATCCGACACACTAGAACGTGTTACAGTTCGGCGACTCTAGTGTGCTTCAGGAAGGCGTTACGGCAATGGGACAGTTCGACGGTCAGGTCGCGTACATCACGGGCATCGCCCGCGGTCAGGGACGTAATCACGCGCTCCGCTTCGCGAAGGAGGGCGCCGCCGTCATCGGCATGGACATCGCCGACCGCGTCGCCGACCACATGACGTACCCGCCGGCCACGTCCGACGACCTCGCCGAGACCGTCCGCCTCGTCGAAGAGGCCGGCGGCAAGATCCTCGCCCGCCAGGGCGACACTCGCGACCTCGCCTTCCAGCAGCAGCTCGTCGCAGACGGCGTCGCGCAGTTCGGTCGCCTCGACCACGTCATCGCCAACGCGGGCATCCTCACCTGGGGTCTCACCTGGGAGCTGACCGAAGAACAGTTCACCGACGTCGTCGACGTGAACCTGGTCGGCACGTGGAAGACCCTCAAGGCCACCATCCCGGCCATGCTGGAGGCGGGCAACGGCGGCAGCATCGTCATCATCTCCTCGTGCGCGGGCATGAAGGCGATGCCGGCGCAGGCGTCGTACTCGGCGTCGAAGTTCGGTCTCCGCGGCCTCGCGCAGACCGCGGCCAAGGAGCTCGGCCCGGAGAAGATCCGCGTCAACACCGTCCACCCGTACGCCGTCAACACCCCGATGGGCGTCGAGGACCCCGAGGGCCTCAAGGCCTTCCAGAAGTGGGGTCGTCACTTCCCGTCGATCATGGACCACTACCCGGTCGCCAGCGTCGACGACCTGACCGACGCCGTCTTCTACCTCTCGACTGCCGCGGCCGTCACCGGCTCGGAGTTCCAGATCGACATGGGTGCGACGAAGGTCTAGCCAAAAGCACAAGCCCGCCGCGCGCTGGAATCCCAGCGCGCGGCGGCCTTTGTGCGTAGTCGTCCTAGACGATCACTCCGCGCCGCGGATGATCATCGCGGTGAGCTTGTCGCCCGCCGTGCGGAAGGCGAAGCTGCTCAGGCCGTTGGCCCACGAGCTGCGCCAGTCCGCGATCACGACGACGGTATCGCCGTCGTGCCGGACGTCGGTGACGGTCATCGTGCCCTTGGCTCCGATGAACTCCCTGTCGCTCCACGCCTTGATCGCGTCGCGGCCGGTGAAGATGCGACCCCAGTCGTCGACGAAGCCGTCGGCGGTAAAGGCGTCGAGGACGGCCGCCTCGTCGTGGTTGTTGACCGCCGCGACGAAGGCGTCGACGGGTGCGTTGAGTTCGGTGCTCATCTGAGAATCCCCTCTCGGTCAGCGGGTGGTGTAGCCGCCGTTGGCGAAGATGGTCTGGCCGGTGATCCACGCGCCGTCGGTCGCCAGGAAGGTGACGATCGGGGCGATGTCCTCGATGTTGGTCAGGCGGTTGCCCATGCCCTGCGACTTGTGGAACTCGACGCGCTCCGGGGTCTCCTGGCCGTAGAAGAACGGGGTGTCCATCGGGCCGGGCGCGATCGCGGTGACCGAGATGCCTCGGGTGCCGAACTCCTTGGCTGCGGCGCGGGTGAAGTGCTCCACCGGGCTCTTGCCGCCGGCGTACGTGGAGTAGCCGTCGGTGAAGGCGGCGAGCAGTGCCGTGACGATGGTGATGATCTTGCCGTTGTCGTTGAGGTTGCGGCCGGCCTCCTTGATGAAGAAGTAGGCGGCCTTGCTGTTGATGTCGAACATCGAGTCGTACTCGGCCTCGGTGGTCTCGACGATCGGCTTGCGCAGCACCTTGCCGACGGTGTTCACGGCGACGTCGATACCGCCGAGCTCGGCCTTCGCGTCGGCGAACAGCTTCTCGACGGCGTTCGGATCGGTGAGGTCGCCGGTCAGCAGAACGGCCTTGCGGCCCTTGGCCTGGACGTCTGCGACGGTCTGCTCGGCTTCGGCGCGGCTCGACTCGGAGTTGTAGTGGACGGCGACGTCGGCGCCGCCCTCCGCGGCGAGGCGGCTGATCAGGCCTCCGAGGTTCTTGCCGCCTCCCGCGACGAGGACGGTCTTGCCGGTCAGATCCTGAGTCATGTGATTCCCCTTCATGGTGTCCCTGTGTTGCCAATATATCGACGGTATGGATTTCTATATCGTCGATATGGAGTTACTGTAGCGGAGTGACAGAGAAAGCGCGAGGCGATACACGAGAACGGCTCTTGGAGGCCGCCGCCGATTTGATCGCGGCGTCGCCCGGCGAGGAGATCTCGCTGCGGGCGGTGTGCGACCGCGTGGGCGTCCGGATGCCGACGCTGTACCACTTCTTCGGCAACAAGGAGGGGTTGCTCGACGCGGTCGTCGAGCACGGTTTCGAGCTCTACCTGTCGGCGAAGGCGGCCCAGGAGTCCAGCGGCGATCCGATTCAGGACCTTCGCGACGGGTGGGACGCGCACGTCGCGTTCGGGTTGGCGAACCCGGGCTTCTACACGTTGATGTACGGCCAGGTGCGGCCGGGCGACGTCCGGCCTGCGATGGCTCGACCGACGCAGATGCTCCGCAACCTCACCGGCGTGGCCGAGGATCAGGGGCGTCTCGCGGTCTCCGCGGACCAGGCGACGGCGCACATCCTCGCCACCAACATCGGGCTGACGCTGAGGCTGATCGTGCTGGCAAAGCCGGACCCGGAGCTCTCAGTCGCCGTCCGGGAGGCCGTGATCGCAGGCATCACCGGAGTGAACGGCGACGACGCCTCGAAGCGGTCGGCGCTGCTCGCCGCGCTCGATTACGCGGTGGCGCGGCCGGATGTGCTGGGCGAGGAGGAGACGGCGTTGTTGGCGTCGTGGTTGCGGCGGTTGGCGGACGTCTCCTCACGCTGATCGAGTAGACCGAGGCGATAGCCGAGGCCGTATCGAGATCGCCGCGGGCCGGGTCTCGCCGACCGCAGGCCCCGAACGCGAACGAGGCCGCCGCACACTGGAATCCCAGCGTGCGGCGGCCTCGGTGCGCAGGCTCGCTGCGCTCGCATGCTTACTCGGCCGGCAGGGTGCCGGCTCAGTCCTGCCAGACCGTCGCCGGATCGGTCGCCTCGCGAGCCGGGCCGGTCGGCGTCTCAGTGGTCGAGCGGGAGAAGCGCGGGGCCACCTGGGCCTGCATCACGCCGTCGATCTCGACCAGGGTGCCGCGGGCGGCCAGGTGCGGGTCGGCCGGCGCCTCGGTGTAGTCGAGGATCGGCGACGTGCAGGCGTCGGTGCCGTCGAAGATCGCGGCCCACTCGTCACGCGTCTTGGTCTTGAAGGTGTCGATGAAGATCTGCCGCTGCTCGTCCCACTTCGAGAAGTCCATCTGATGCGGCATGGTCTCCGGATCCAGTTCGAGACCCTTGAGGAGTTCGGCGTAGAACTGCGGCTCGATGGCACCGACCGCCATCCACTTGCCGTCGGAGGTCTCGTACACCTCGTAGAAGGGGGCGCCGGTGTCCAGCAGGTTGACGCCGCGACGGTCCTGCCACATCCCGGTGCCGCGGAACGCCCACATCATCTGGCCGAGGACGGAGGCGCCGTCGCACATCGCGGCGTCGATCACCTCGCCCTTGCCGGAGGCCGCGCGCTCGACGAGGGCTGCGAGGACGCCCATCACCAGGAACATGGAGCCGCCGCCGAAGTCGCCGACGAGGTTGAGCGGCGGGGTCGGCTTCTCGTCCGGGCGGCCGATCGCGTGCAGCATGCCGGTGAGCGAGATGTAGTTCATGTCGTGACCGGCCAGCTCGGCGCGCGGGCCGGTCTGGCCCCAGCCGGTCATCCGGCCGTAGATCAGGGCGGGATTCACGGCGTGGAGATCGTCGGGACCGAAGCCGAGGCGCTCCATTACGCCGGGGCGGAAACCCTCCAGGATCACGTCGGCCTTGCCGACCAGGTTGAGGATGGTCTCGCGGTCGGCCGGGTTCTTCAGATTGGCCTCGACGACGCGACGGCCGCGCAGTAGAGCGTCGGCGTTGCGGTTCGGATCGGGCAGCTGGCCGGGGCGCTGGACGCGGAGGACGTCGGCGCCGAGGTCGGCCAGGAGCATCGCGGCGTGCGGGCCGGGGCCGATGCCCGCGAACTCGATGACGCGGATTCCGGCGAGCGGGCCGGAGCGGCCGGACGGCTTGCGGGTGGCGGGAGAGGTCATGAGAACTCCGATCACAGAAGGCTCGGTGGGAGGCAGTCGTGGTGTGGATCACGCTTCGAAGCGCCACTATACACGTGTACCGGAACGGTGCTCGTGGGGTCGATGGTTCACCTGGGGCTTCACGGGCCGCGAAAACGTGACCAGCCGTTCCCTCCGACCGGTCGCATCGGTAGCGTTGGCGCAATGACACCGGTGACCGAATTGGCGTCCCGGACGTGGCGCGAGCTTGTCGGGGCGGAGCCGACGGTAGTCGTGCCCGTGGGGGCTGTCGAACAGCATGGCCCTCATTTGCCGTTGGACACGGATCGTCGGATCGCCGTCGCCGTCGCGCGCAAAGCCGTTGCTGCCGTGGATCACTCGTCACAGACCCTGGTGGCGCCCGAGATCTCCTACGGCGCGTCGGGGGAGCACGAGGGTTTCCCCGGCACCATCTCCATCGGCCGCGAGGCACTCGAACTGCTGATCCTCGAGTACGGGCGCAGCGCCATGCGCTGGGCCGGTCGTCTGGTGTTCGTCAACGCACACGGCGGCAACGCCCACGCGGTCGCGACCGCCGTCGCTCGACTCCGCTACGAAGGGCGCGACGCCGCCTGGTTCCCGTGCGCCTTCCCCGACGCCGACGCCCACGCAGGTCGCACCGAGACCAGCGTGGTGCAGGCGCTCACACCGTCGGACGTCCGCGACCGCGAACTCGCCGTCGGCAACACCGCGCCCATCGCCGACCTCCTCGACGACCTCCGCGCGGGCGGCGTCGCGCAGGTCTCGCCCAACGGGGTGCTCGGCGACCCGACCGACGCATCGGCGGCCCACGGCGTCGAACTCCTCGACGGCCTGGCCTCAGCCCTCGCAGACTCCCTGCGCACCTGGACCGTGGACGCCTCCGGGAGGCTTCGGTGATCGGACCGTCGACCACGGACCTGCCCGTCGGCTTCCAGGTCCAGATCGATCACCGCTACGTGCGTCGCGGGGATCTCCGGACCCTGGTCGGCGGCTCGCCCCTGCGTGTGCTGAAGCTCTCCGACGCGGCGCTCGGCATGACCTCCGACGACGGCCGCATCGAGGTCTGCGACGCCAATACCCGCGCGCTCGCCCGGAAGCTGCTCGACGCAGGCATCGCCCACCCGCGTCCCATGACCGGTCCGCAGGCCGACGACGTCACCGTCGTGATCCCCGCGTACCAGAACCAGGCGAATGTCGACCGCCTCATCGCCGCCCTGCCCGGACTGAAGGTGATCGTCGTCGACGACGCATCACCCACCCCGCTGACGGTCCCCGACGACGACCGCTGCCGCGTGATCCGCCTCGACGTCAACGGCGGCCCCGCCGTCGCGCGCAATGCGGGATTCGACGCCGCCGACACCCCGTTCGTCGCCTTCCTCGACTCGGACACCGTGCCCCGCGGCGAATGGCTGATGATGCTCCTCAGCCACTTCTCTGATCCGGCGGTCGGGATCGTCGCGCCGCGGATCGTCGGCCTGGAACGCGGTCGGCACCGCCGCCGCAATCCGGTCTCCGCGTACGCCAACCAGTTCTCGTCCCTCGACATGGGCACGCACGAGGGCCCCGTGCGCCCGGGCACTCCGATCGCCTACGTGCCCAGCGCCGCGCTGGTGGTGCGGCGGGAGGCCTTCGGCCGGTTCGACGAGACCCTGCGCGTGGCCGAGGACGTCGACCTGTGCTGGCGCACCCACGCCGCCGGGTGGGTGATGCGGTACGACCCGATCGCGCACGTCGCGCACGACCACCGCGAGTCGCTTCGCGGCCTCCTGGACCGTCGTCGCTTCTACGGCACCGGCGCCGCGCAGCTCGCGAGCCGCCACGGCGGGCTCGTCGCCCCGGTGATGACGAGCGTGCCCCTGGCGGTCGCCGTGATCGCGTTGCTGTCGCGGACACGCATCGGGTTCGCCGTCGCCGCGATCCTGTCCGGCTGGATCTTCACCCGCCTCCGCGTTCCGCTCGCCGGAGTGCCCGCGCGCGACGCGATCGCCGCGCGCAACGTGGGCCGAGCCCTCGGCTTCGGCGTGCTGCAGGTGTGGTCGGCGGTGCTGCGGCACTACTGGCCGCTGTCCCTGCTGGGACTGATCTTCTCCGCCCGCTTCCGACGCTGGTTCGTCGAGGCCGCGGTCGCCGAAGCCGTCGCCACCTGGCTGCGGACCCGGCTCGACGACCCGTCCTCGCCCATGGTGGAGCCCCTGGGCTACTCGGTGATGCACCGGCTCGACGACCTGGCCTACGGCCTCGGACTGTGGCAGGGCGTGATCGCCGGCCGTGACTGGGCCGCCCTCCGCCCGGTCGTCACGCGCTGATGGTCGTGCCTGCGGTCGCCACCGCCGACGTCGTCATCGTCGGTGCGGGCAGCGCGGGCTGCGTGGTCGCCGAACGACTCTCCCGCGATCCCGCACGTCGCATCCTGCTCCTCGACGCCGGTCCCGCGACCGCCGCGCCCGCGTCCGAGACTCGACTGACCCGACTGCCGATCCACCCCGGCGCACCCCGCGCCCGGCGCTACCCGGAAGTGCGGGGTCGCGATGTGGTCCGCGGCTTCGGTCTCGGCGGTTCGTCGGTCATCAACGGCGGCTACTTCCTCCGCGGCCACCGCGACGACTACGTCTCCTGGCCGTGGCCCATCGAGCAGATCGCCGCCCAGTTCGACGCCGTCGAACAGGCGATGTCGGTCAGCGCCTTCCGCGACGACGAACTGGGTACCTTCGCGAGGGCCGTCGAAGCGCACTGGGATGGCGCCGGCCTCGCCCGCCCACTCAGCGACGACGGCGGATTCGCCGCCTTCGGCCTCAACCGCGTTCGGAGCAACCGCCGGGACGGCCATCGGGTCACGGCGGCCGAGGCGTTCCTCTCCGCGCCGCGGCCCAACCTCGACGTGGTCGGTGACACCGAGGTCATCGCGCTCGTCTCGAAAGGCAGTCGCATCACCGGGGGCGAGACCTCGCGGGGCCGCATCGACGCCGACACCGTCGTCCTGACGGCGGGCGCCCTGGGCAGCGGGAGGCTCGCGGCGAGACTGCTCGGCGACCGGCCGATACACGAGCACGCCGAGTTGCTGCTGCGTTTCACACCGAGGATCCCGGTCGAGGCCCCGGCCCTGCTGCAGACCGTGGCGCATACCCGGGACGGGCTGGAACTGCGCTTCTACGGTGACGACTTCGCGTCGTTCATCGACGGGGTTCCCCGGTCCGGTCTCGCGGTCGGCGTCACCGAGATGGTCGCCGGGACCAATGGGACGCTGTACCGGGACGGACGCGTGGACCTCGGAGATGATTCGAGGGAGATGTCCGAGCTGGTTCTCTGGGCCCGCATCGTGGCATCGATGCTCAAGGGCCCGGGGTTCGCCGACCTCGTGGAACCCGGTTCCCTCCGCAGAGACACGAAGCCCGGCCTGTCGTCGCACGCCTGGGGCACCCTGCCGCTCGGCGAGACGGTGGGCCCCGACGGCGCGGTCCACGGCTTCGACGGCCTGCACGTCGCCGACGGCTCCGTCCTCCCGACGCCGCTCCGCTCGGGTCCGCACGCGAGCGTGATGGCCGTGGCGGGGTTGATTGCGGAGGCGATCTAGGCCGTAACCGTCCCGCAGACAGAACGATGGCGACATACCCGGGTCCCAGACCCGACTATGTCGCCATCGTTCAGAAGATGTCAGCGCCGGTGCGGCGCACTCCTGGAAGAGTGCGTCAGAACAGCGTGCTCCAGTAGTCCCAGAACTCGATGGCGATCATCGCGACCACCACGACGTAGTACACGGGCAGCAGCATCCACAGCCATTCGCGCATCGAGCGGCCGCGGTCGCCGTCGGGCAGCACCCGCGACAGGCTGAGGATGAAGATGATCGGCACGATCGTCCACACCACCATGCAGTACGGGCACAGGGCGTGGATCCGGTAGAGGCTCTGGAAGATCAGGTAGCCGACGAAGATCTGCCCGAGGAACGTGACGATCGCCTGGCCGAGCCAGTACCAGCGGGGGAGTCGCACCCGACCGAGGGTGAGGACGGCGGTCACCAGGATCACGGCGAACGCGGGGAGTCCGAGCATCGGGTTCGGGAATCCGAAGAACTTGCCCTGTTCGGTCACCATCACCGAACCGCACGAGATGATCGGGTTGATGCTGCACGCCGGCACGAAGCTCGGATCGATCAGCAGCTGGATGCGGTCCAGCAGGAGCGCGATCGCCGCCGCCATGCCGAGCACGCCGGTCACCAGCAGCACCCAGCCCGCGAGCATCGGCGTCGAACGCGGCTGCGTCCAGAAGTCGCCGGTCGGCTCGGCGGGGGAGTCGGCCTGGTCGGTGACCTGCGTGGTGTCGGCGGCGTCGTCGCTCATGCGCTGTTCCTTACTTCGCGAGGGCCGCGTCGACGGCCTTCTTCAGGCCCTCCGGGCCTTCCTGCGGGTTGAAGGTGGTGCCGTTGACGCGGACCCACGGGGTGCCCTGGAAGTCGGGGTTCGAGGTCACCTTCTCGGTGGCCTTGGTGACCCACTGGCCGAACTGATTGTTGTTGATGCAGTCGGTGATGCCGTTGGCGCCGGCTTCACGGGCCATCGAGATCAGGTCGCTGTCCGGCAGGCCCGAGCCGCCCTCGGCGGGCTGCTTCGCGAACAGGAGTCCGTGGAACTTGCGCCAGATGGACCAGTCGCCCTGCTTGGCGGTCGATTCGGCCACGCACACCGACGCGTTCATCGCGCGGCTGGAATAGTCGGTGGTCGACATCCGGTTCAGGAAGGCGATCGGGTGGTAGTCGATGGCGACCTGCGGGTTCTTCGCCAATTCCTCGACGGTGGAGCCGAACGTGCTCTCGAAGTCGCGGCATGCCGGGCACTGGAAGTCCTCGACCAGCGTCACGACGGCCTTCGGCTCGGTGCCCTTCGGTGCCGTGGTGATGCGGATCGTGTCATTCGTCATCACGGTGGGGACCGCGGAACCGCCGGTGGTCGACGCGCCGTCCTTGTTGTGGTTGATCGCCCAGTAGCTGACGCCCGCGGCGATGATGATCAGCACGACGACGGCGCCGATCTTGTACATCAGGGACCGGCGGCGTTCCGCTTCCCGCGGGTTGACGACGGTCCTACTCTTCTGCGCCACGATAGTTCTTCCTCCGCTTGTTGACTCGCGTCGAGCGCTCGCGCGCATACGCGCACGGTCGTTACCCGAGCAACCCTACTTGCCGTCACCTAAGAAACTCATTACAGGAACACCGCTTTGAGTCGAAGGTCTACTTCGGCAGCAGCTCTTCGACCATGTCGAGGAGTCTGGCCGCAGACCGCAGGTCCACCTTCTCGCCGTTCACCAGAATCGTCGGCGTCCCCTCGAACGACGGATCGGCGAGGGTCTTCGCCGAGTTGCTCGCCACGTCGGCCTTGTACTTGCCGGTGGTGATGCACGACGCGGCATCGGGGGCGCCCGCCGACGCGGCCAGATCCGCTAGTTTCGAGTCGGGCAGGCCGGGACCGCCCTCGCGGGGCTGATCGCGGAACGCCGCGGTCTGGAACTTGAGCCACACGTCCTGTTTCTGCGCGGCGTCGCCGGAGCGGTTCCACACGCAGTACGACGCGTTGGCCGCGCGGGACGAGTACTTGTCGTCGCTCATGCGATCCAGGAACGAGATGATGCGGTAGTCGACGGCGGCGCCGGGCAGATCGGAGATCTCGTCGAGCACCGAGCCGTACGCGGCCTCGAAGGCCTTGCACGCGGGACAGGCCATGTCTTCGACGACCGTGACGACCACCCGGACGTTGTCGGACTTCGCGATGCGGAACGCGCCGTCGGGTGCGGTCGTGGTGTCGGGACTCGAGCCCGGTGTCGTCGAACCGGGTGTCGACGTGCCGGTCGACGTCGGCGTGCCGGAGTCGCCTGAGGCCTTGACCGCGGTCCCGTCCACGCCGCAACCGGCGAGGAGCGCCGCGACGGCGAAGGCGCCGGCGGCGACGGTGCGGAGTCTGCTCACTTCGGCGTCACCCACGTCGTGATGTCGGCGTGAACCACCTCGGTGCCCGCCTTGTCGAGGATCCGGATCGAGACGACGACGTCGCGCCCTTCGGTGATCTCGGCGAAGTCGACGGGCTCGGCCAGTTCGGCGTGGGCGGTGAGGCTGGTCGTGGCCTTCGCCAGGTACTGCGTCTGCATGCCCTTCGGGATCCAGCGGTGGGTGTCGGGCGTCGTCGCCTCCATCAGCACGCCCATCGCGGCCTCGGCGAGGTTGCACGCGGCGATCGCGTGGAACGTGCCGATGTGGTTTTGGATGCCGAACCACATGGGCGCCTTGACGCGGGCATAGCCGGGCTCCATCTCCTCCACGATCGGGATGATGGTCGCGAAGTACGGCGCCTTGGCCATCAGGCCCAGCGAGAACAGCACGTCGCCGACCTTGCCGTCGGGCAGACGACGGCGCAGCGCGTAAGTCGAGCTGTTGGTGTTACTCGAAGTTGCAGTCATGTCTGGTGATGCTAATCGCTCGATCCGGCCACGTCACCACCTCGGCTTCTCGTCACCACCTCAGTTGATGGGGTGACGAGTGATTGAGGCGGTGTTGACCCTCAATTCGCAGATCTGTGGATAACGTATTCGCCCTTTTCGGGCTGTCGCCCGACGATGGACCGTAGTCGTTGAGGGGGAGCAATGCTTGCAGTCGATGAGTTGCCGGTGGACGAGTTCGGTCTGATCCGACGGGCCGCGGCGCTCGACGCGGGGTGGTCGGACACCAGGCTGATCGCTGCCGTCCGCCGTGGGGAACTGATCCATCTTGCCCCGGGCGTCTACGTGCGATCGAACCCGTGGTTCGTCACAGAATCCGCCGGGCGCGACGAACTGTATCGACTGCGGGGACTGGCTGCGGTCACGTCGGAGAGGTGCGGCAACGGGGTGGTGCTGAGCCATCAGTCGGCAGCTGCCCAACATGGCATCTCGCTGCTCAAATCCGACACGAGATACGTCCACGTGACGCGCGATGCGAGAAGCGGGGGCGGTCGTCGGGCGGAACGGCAGCTCCACGCTGTATCGCTTCCCGACTGCGACGTCGTCGACCTCGGTCGCTTCCGCGTCACGTCGATGGAGCGGACGGCGGTCGACGTCGCAACCGACGGAGCGACGTTCGCTCAAGCCTTGACTGTGTTCGACATGGCGCTGGCGCGAGGGGCGTCGCGCGAGGTGATGACCGAGATGCTGGCGGGCCGCCGCAATCGCGGCGTCAAGACGGCCCGTCGCGCGTTGTACTTCGCGTCCAGTCTCTCGGAGTCGGTCGGGGAGTCGTGGAGTCGAGCCCAGATGATCGACGCCGACATCCGCTTCCCCGTGCTCCAGTGCACCCACATCGCAGAGGGGCACGAGTACCGCTCCGACTTCGACTGGGAGTGCCGACTCGTCGGCGAGTTCGACGGCAAGGTCAAGTACGGCCGCCTGCGGAAGCCCGGGGAGACGATCGAGCAGGCCGTGATGCGGGAGAAGGAACGCGAGGACCGCCTGCGCAGCATCGGCATCATGGTGATCCGCTGGATCTGGTCGGATCTGGAGAACAACCGGATGATCCCGCGAGTGCAGTACTGGCTGGAGCGGTTCGACCGGTTGCCGATGCGCTGATGTCAGCACGTCACCACCTCAACTCCTTGTCACAGCGTCAGTTGATGGGGTGACGAGCGATCGAGGGTGTGACGATGGCTGAGCCGGAGGCGGAACGACGTCGTCGCACGCCGAGACCAAGATCACGCACGGCAGGGATTTGATCCACGCCGCGACCTGCTGCATACTATTCAGGTTGCCCCGCGAGGGGCAGACCAACTTCCAGGACCACAAAGCGTGGAGCTGGGCGTGTAACGCGGAACCCCGTTCGACGGGGCCGACGGCACTTGTGCCGGAGGATCCGGACCGACACGCCCGACCGCGGGTGCCGGAGGCGAAGTCGGCGAAAGCCGGCAGCCGGACGAGAGTTCGGCACCGTACAACGACAGTAGAACAGCGTCGATCCGCCAAATGTCATGGCGTGGTCATGTGGCATCAGTTGCCGCCTGCGATTCATTACCGCAGGTGTGAAGTCACGCCGGTGTTGTGCTGTCGAGAGATGAACAGACGGAAGAGGACACAGCGTGGCGGGACAGAAGATCCGCATCAGGCTCAAGGCCTACGACCACGAGGCGATCGACGCTTCTGCGCGCAAGATCGTGGAGACCGTGACCCGCACGGGTGCACGTGTGGTCGGCCCGGTGCCGTTGCCCACCGAAAAGAATGTGTACTGCGTTATCCGTTCGCCGCATAAGTACAAGGACAGCCGCGAACACTTCGAGATGCGCACGCACAAGCGACTCATCGACATCCTCGACCCGACGCCGAAGACGGTCGACGCGCTCATGCGCATCGACCTCCCGGCCAGTGTCGACGTCAACATTCAGTGACGGGGGATTGACTAAATGAGCAATCAGAATGCAACCAAGGGAATCCTGGGCACCAAGCTCGGCATGACCCAGGTTTTCGACGAGAACAACCGGGTCGTCCCGGTGACCGTCATCGCGACCGGCTCCAACGTCGTCACGCAGCTGCGTACCGCAGACCGCGACGGCTACACGGCCATCCAGCTCGCATACGGCGCCATCGACCCCCGCAAGGTGAACAAGCCGGTCGCCGGCCAGTTCGCGAAGGCCGGAGTCACCCCGCGCCGCCACCTCACCGAGATTCGCATCGACGACATCTCGACCTTCGAGGTCGGCCAGGAGCTCGGCGCCGACATCTTCACCGATGGTGTGAAGGTCGACGTGACCGGTACCTCCAAGGGCAAGGGCTACGCCGGTGTCATGAAGCGTCACGGCTTCAAGGGTCTGGGCGCCAGCCACGGTGCCCACCGCGTGCACCGTTCGCCGGGCTCCATCGGTGGCTGCGCCACGCCGGGTCGCGTCTTCAAGGGCACCCGCATGGCAGGCCGCATGGGCTCCGACCGCGTTACCACGCAGAACCTGACGGTCCACAAGGTGGACGCTGAAGCCGGTCTGCTGTTGATCAAGGGCGCGATCCCCGGCCGCAAGGGCGGCATCGTGGTGGTCCGCGACGCAGTGAAGGGTGGCAAGAAGTGAGCACCGAAACCGCAACCAAGCTGACGCTCGACGTCCGCAAGGCTGATGGCAGCACCGACGGCACCGTCGACCTGCCCGCCGACCTGTTCGACGTGACCGCGAACATCGCGCTCATGCACCAGGTCGTCGTCGCCCAGCAGGCCGCAGGCCGCCAGGGCACGCACTCGACCAAGACCCGTGGTCAGGTCTCCGGCGGCGGCGCCAAGCCGTACCGCCAGAAGGGCACCGGCCGCGCACGTCAGGGTTCGACCCGCGCACCGCAGTTCGCCGGTGGTGGCACCGTTCACGGTCCGCAGCCGCGCGACTACACGCAGAAGGTCAACAAGAAGGTCAAGGCTGCTGCTCTCCGCGGCGCACTGTCGGACCGTGCTCGCAACGAGCGCATCCACGTCGTCACCGAGCTCGTCGCCGGCCAGACCCCGTCGACCAAGGCCGCTCGCAAGTTCCTCGAGCTCCTGAGCGACCGTCGCAAGTTTCTGGTCGTCGTCTCGCGCGAGGACCAGACCGCATGGAAGAGCGTCGCCAACTTGGGCAACGTCCAGCCGATCGCGCCGGATCAGCTCAACACCTACGACGTCCTCGACTCGGATGAGGTCGTGTTCAGCGTTGAGACCCTGAACGCCTTCATCGAGCAGAACCAGAAGAAGGAGGCCTAGGAATGGCTACGCAGGCAGACCCGCGTGACATCATCCTGGCGCCGGTGATCTCGGAGAAGGCTTACGGGCTGATCGAAGACAACGTGTACACCTTCCTGGTGCACCCGGATTCGAACAAGACCCAGATCAAGATCGCCGTCGAAGCGATCTTCGATGTGAAGGTCTCGAGCGTCAACACCGCCAATCGTCAGGGCAAGCGCAAGCGCACCCGTTACGGCTACGGCAAGCGCAAGGACACCAAGCGCGCCATCGTGACGCTGTCCGCTGACAGCAAGCCCATCGAGATCTTCGGGGGCGCGGTCTCCTGACCGCCCGCGAAGAAGAGTAGGGACTAAGACTCATGGCAATTCGTAAGTACAAGCCGACGACCCCGGGTCGTCGCGGTTCGAGCGGCGCCGACTTCTCCGAGGTCACCCGTTCGCACCCCGAGAAGTCGCTGGTGCGCCCGCTGCACAGCACTGGTGGCCGTAACGCTCACGGTCGCATCACCACCCGTCACAAGGGTGGCGGCCACAAGCGTGCCTACCGTCTGATCGACTTCCGTCGTAACGACAAGGACGGCATCAACGCCAAGGTCGCGCACATCGAGTACGACCCAAACCGCACCGCGCGCATCGCGCTGCTGCACTACGTGGACGGCGAGAAGCGCTACATCCTGGCGCCGAAGAACCTGAAGCAGGGCGACGTCGTCGAATCCGGCCCCAACGCCGACATCAAGCCGGGCAACAACCTGCCGCTGCGCAATATCCCGACCGGTACCCAGGTCCACGCCGTGGAGCTGCGTCCGGGCGGTGGCGCCAAGATGGCTCGTTCGGCCGGTGCGTCGATCCAGCTGCTGGGCAAGGAAGGCCCCTACGCCACGCTGCGTATGCCGTCCGGTGAGATCCGTCGCGTCGACGTGCGCTGCCGCGCCACCGTCGGCGAGGTCGGCAACGCCGAGCAGAGCAACATCAACTGGGGCAAGGCCGGCCGCATGCGCTGGAAGGGCAAGCGTCCTACCGTCCGCGGTGTCGTGATGAACCCGGTCGACCACCCGCACGGTGGTGGCGAGGGCAAGACCTCGGGTGGTCGCCACCCGGTCAGCCCGTGGGGTCAGACCGAGGGTCGCACCCGCAAGAACAAGGCCAGCGACAAGCTGATCGTCCGCCGCCGTCGTACCGGCAAGAACAAGCGATAATTAGGAGGAGGTAAAAAATGCCACGCAGCCTGAAGAAGGGCCCGTTCGTCGACGACCACCTCCTGAAGAAGGTGGATGTTCAGAACGAGAAGGGCACCAAGCAGGTCATCAAGACCTGGTCGCGCCGCTCGACCATCATCCCCGACTTCATCGGTCACACCTTTGCGGTCCACGACGGTCGCAAGCACGTGCCCGTGTTCGTGTCCGAGTCGATGGTGGGTCACAAGCTGGGCGAGTTCGCCCCCACCCGTACCTTCAAGGGTCACATCAAGGATGACCGGAAAGCGAAGCGCCGGTAACCATGACTACGACTGATAACGCAGTGCAGAGCGCACGGGCGACCGCGAAGTTCGTTCGCGTCACCCCGATGAAGGCACGCCGCGTCCTCGACCTGGTCCGCGGCAAGAACGTGGACGAGGCCCTGGACATCCTGCGGTTCGCCCCGCAGGCCGCCAGCGAGCCGGTCTACAAGGTGCTTGCCAGCGCCGTCGCCAACGCCGAGAACAACCTGGGTCTGGATCGCCGGACCCTGGCCGTCTCGGAGGCTTTCGCCAACGAGGGCCCGACCCTGAAGCGGTTCCAGCCGCGTGCACAGGGCCGCGCCTTCCGTATCCGCAAGCGCACCAGCCACATCACCGTGGTCGTCGCCGGCGGAGAGAACGCGGGATCCGGGCGTCGCCAGCAGCAGAAGAAGAAGGGAGCCTAAACAGTGGGCCAGAAGATCAACCCGCACGGCTTCCGTCTGGGCATCACCACCGACTGGAGCTCGCGTTGGTACGCCGACAAGCAGTACGCGGACTACGTCAAGGAAGACGTCGCCATCCGCAAGCTGCTGAGCACCGGCCTCGAGCGCGCAGGCATCTCGAAGGTTGAGATCGAGCGCACCCGTGACCGCGTCCGCGTCGACATCCACACCGCTCGTCCGGGCATCGTCATCGGCCGCCGCGGCGCCGAGGCCGATCGCATCCGCGGCGACCTGGAGAAGCTGACCGGCAAGCAGGTCCAGCTGAACATCCTCGAGGTCAAGAACCCCGAGGCCGACGCACAGCTCGTCGCACAGGGTGTGGCCGAGCAGCTCAGCAACCGCGTGGCGTTCCGTCGCGCGATGCGCAAGGCCATCCAGTCGGCCATGCGTCAGCCGGGCGTCAAGGGCATCCGTGTCCAGTGCTCGGGTCGTCTGGGCGGTGCCGAGATGAGCCGCAAGGAGTTCTACCGCGAGGGTCGCGTCCCGCTGCACACGCTGCGCGCCGACATCGACTACGGGCTCTACGAGGCACGCACCACCTTCGGCCGCATCGGCGTGAAGGTGTGGATCTACAAGGGCGACATCGTCGGCGGCCGTCGTGAGCTGGCCGCTGCCGCTCCGTCCGAGGACCGTCGCGGACCGCGTCGTCCCAGCCGTCCGCGCCGTGACTCGCGCGGTGGCCAGGGCGGTCGCAACGACGCTGCGCAGGCTCCTGCCGCCGACGCCACCGCGCCGGCCGCGGCGCCTGCCGAGAACCAGGAGGGCTGAGGCCATGTTGATCCCTCGCAGGGTCAAGCACCGCAAGCAGCACCACCCCAGCCTCAAGGGCCGGGCCAAGGGCGGAACCAAGGTCACCTTCGGTGACTACGGCATCCAGGCTCTGGAAGGTGCTTACATCACCAACCGACAGATCGAGTCGGCTCGTATCGCGATCAACCGCCACATCAAGCGTGGCGGCAAGGTCTGGATCAACATCTTCCCGGACCGCCCGATCACGAAGAAGCCTGCCGAAACCCGCATGGGTTCCGGTAAGGGTTCGCCCGAGTGGTGGGTGGCCCCGGTGAAGCCGGGCCGCGTGCTGTTCGAGATGAGCTACCCCAATGAGGAGACCGCTCGCGAGGCCCTGCGCCGCGCACAGCACAAGCTCCCCATCAAGACCCGTATCGTGACCCGAGAGGAGCAGTTCTGATGGCACTCGGAGTTGCTGCTTCTGAGCTCCGCGAGCTCAGCGACGCCGATCTGGTCGCTCGCCTGAAGGAGTCGAAGGAAGAGCTGTTCAACCTTCGTTTCCAGATGGCCACCGGCCAGCTCGATAACAACCGCCGGCTGCGTACCGTTCGCCGGGAGATCGCACGCGTCTACACCGTCATGCGTGAGCGTGAGCTGGGCCTCGCGTCCGGACCGGAGGGTGAAGACGCATGAGTGAGGACCAGAAGGTGACCGAAGATCGCGCCAGCCGCAAAGAGCGGATCGGCTACGTCGTCAGTGACAAGATGACCAAGACCATCACGGTCGAGCTGGAAGATCGCAAGAGCCACCCGCTCTACGGCAAGATCATCCGCACGACCAGCAAGGTCAAGGCGCACGACGAGAACGAGACCGCCGGTATCGGCGACCGCGTTCGCATCATGGAGACCCGACCGCTGTCGGCGACCAAGCGCTGGCGTCTCGTCGAGGTGCTCGAGAAGGCCAAGTAGGCCCGATCGGCGCTTCCAAGCGACGTAATCCAGACAGGCGAACCGCCCGTTCCCGAGGAGACTCGGGGCGGGCGGTTCGTCGTATCAGCCGTCCAAGTTGATATTGTCGCGTTGGATGAGACAGGTGTGCGCAGTGGAAACACTCGGACGGTTGGTATCGATAAGGTGAGAGGCTCGGTGCAGGCCCCGAAAGGGCCCGCTGTGGCCGATCTGATCTCGGACGTAAGGAAGTCATGGCGGACTCTGACCGCAGTCGAAACGATGACAACGCGGGTGGTCGGCCGCCGCACGATCCGCTGCGCGACACCGCGGCATGGTCGTTCGACGACCCTGTCGCCGCACAGCTGAAGGCGTGGCGCAAGGAGCTCGGTCCGGAGACGGCCGGAGCTGCGGCGGATGATCGCTCAGACGTGGCGGTGCCTGCGCAACCCGGGCGGAACGAAGGCGGAAGGCCCGCACCTGCCCCCACTGCCGTGCAGCGCGATCAGCCTCGTCCCGAGCCGCAGGCCAGGTACGTCGATCCCGCAGCCACGGGGCGCCGCGCGGCGCATTCGCAGCCGCCGAGCGCGCCGTGGCCGCTGAGCGGATTCGTGCGTCGCCGTGCGGAGCCCGAACTGATCGATGTGCATCCGCCGCGGGAGTCGCGTCCGTTGCCGACGGGACGGCACTCCGCCTGGGACGTGATCTCGTCGGAGCCGTCACGGCACGCCTCCCGGGTCAGCCCCGCGGAGGCGGCGAACGCGGCCGCCCGCACGGTGGCGTTCCCCGCGCTGGACCTGGTTCCGCTGGGCGCGGACGACGTCGACGTCGAGTACGCGATCGAGGTCGACGGCCTGCGCAAGGTGTTCAAGGACATGGTCGCCGTGGACGGCGTCTCGTTCAAGGTGCCCAAGGGCAAGATCGTCGCCCTGCTGGGGCCGAACGGCGCAGGAAAGACGACCACCGTCAACATGCTGTGCACCCTGCTGCGTCCGGACGGCGGCTCAGCAACGGTCGACGGCTGCGATGTCGTCGACGACGCCGCGGGCGTTCGGCGGTCGATCATGTTGACCGGTCAGTTCGCGGCGCTCGACGAATCCCTGACGGGGCGGGAGAACCTGGTCCTGTTCGGCCGACTGCTCGGGCTCCACAAGGCCGATGCGAAGAAGCGCGCCGGCGAACTCCTGGAGACCTTCGCGCTGGTGCCCGCCGCCGACAAGAAGGTCGGACAGTACTCGGGCGGCATGCGCCGTCGCATCGACATCGCCTGCGGTCTGGTGACCGAGCCGAAGGTCGTGTTCCTGGACGAACCGACCACCGGCCTCGACCCGCGAAGCCGCCAGGAGGTCTGGTCGCTCGTCGAGAAGCTGCGTGAGGACGGCGTCACCGTCCTCCTCACCACTCAGTACCTGGAAGAGGCCGACATGCTGTCCGACAGCATCGTGGTGATCGATCGTGGACGGGTCATCGCCGAGGGCACGTCGGACGAGCTCAAGGAGGCCACGGGCGCAGCCTACTGCGAGGTGACCCCGGTGCACCCGGCCTACCTTCCGCGACTGCGCGGCAAGCTCGCGGATCTGCTCGGGTCCGCGAGCGGGGAGGCCGACGAGGCGACCGGCGCCATCGCGGTCCCGGCACCCGACGGGCCGGAGACTCTCGCCGAGGTGATCCGGCGGACTGAGGCCGCGCGGATTCCGCTCGCGGACATCGCGCTGCGCCGGCCGTCGTTGGACGAGGTGTTCCTGGCGTTGACGGGGCAGCCGGAAGCAGACGGCGAGGCGGCCGATGGCGACCTCTGAGACGGTTCCCGAGACCATCGGGTCGGCGCCGAATCCGTTCGGCCAACTCGCGGCGCTCAGTTCACGAGGCATCACCAAGGTCTTCCGCAACGGTGAGGTGATCTACGCGTTCATCTCACCGGTCTTCCTCGCCGTGTGCTTCTACATCCCGCTCCGCAAGGTGATGGATCTGTACCCGGGAATGGACTACGGGCAGTTCTTGATGCCGATCATCGTGCTGCAGTCGGTCGGGTTCGCCGGCTCGTCTGCGGCGATGCGGTCCTCGATCGACGGCAGCCAGGGAATCAACACCCGGTTCCGCGTGCTCCCCATGTCGGCCTGGGTGCCGATGCTGTCGCGACTGGTCACCAACTGCGTGCTGCTCGTCGTGTCACTGGTGTGCGCTCTGGTGGCGTGCGTGCTCATCGGGTGGCGACCGGACAACGGGCTGCCTGGACTTCTCATGGTCTTTCTGGTGTCCGGAGTCATTGGGATCGTTCTGGCACTGCTCGCAGACGGTCTGGGTCTCCTCGCTGGAAGCCCGCAGTCGACGAGCCAGGCGATGAGCCTGCCGATTCTGATCCTCGGCATGCTGTCGACGGGGTTCGTCCCGGAGGAGCGGTTCCCGGAGTGGATTCGCGGGTTCGCACGCAATCAGCCCGTGTCACAGTTCGTCGAGGCGCTTCGAGCAGCGGAGGCGGGGGCGATGACGTGGCAGGTCATGCTGCCGTCGATCCTGTGGACCGTGGGCCTTCTGGCAGCCGCCGTGATCTTCTTCGCCACTTATCGCAGGAGGACGGGCGCATGACTCGATCAGACACCGCACCGCGTAACTTCGCGTTCCTGCCCGCAGGGCGGGTGGCCGAAGGCACCTGGTCGGGCTTCGTGAGGCATTCGTCGATTCTCGCCGGGCGCCAGATCCTGGTGTACGCCCGCGATGTGCCGACGCTGCTGCAGTCGCTGCTGATGCCCGCGCTCGCCATGATCATGTTCAAGGTGGTGCTCGGCGACGCCATCGGAACCGCGAGCGGAATGGACAGCGCCTTCGGGACGGTGCCGCTCGTGATTCTCATCGGCGCGATGTTCGGTTCCCTGGCGACGGCGGTCCGACTGAACATGGAACGGCAGTCCGGTCTGCTGAACCGCATCTACGTACTGCCGATCAACCGTGCGGCAGACCTGACGTCGCGCGTGATCTCCGAGCTCGTCCGGATCCTGGTCACGACGTTGATCCTGCTCGCGGCGGGGCATCTGATCGGATTCCGCTTCACGCAGGGAGTCGGGCCGGCTCTCGGCATCATCGGCGTCGCGATGGCGTACGGCGCCGCGTTCTCCGTCCTCGTCCTCGCGCTCGCGGTGAACACCTCACCGGGTGCGCCGCTGGTGCAGTACCTCAGTCTGTTGTCGAGCCTGATGATGTTCTTCAACTCGGGCTTCTCCCCGGTCGACATGTACCCGGGCTGGTTGCAGCCGATCGTTGCGAACCAGCCGATGACTCCGGCCATCGAGGTGATGCGGGCGTTCGCCGCGGGTGGTCCCGTCGCGGGGAACCTCGTCAAAGTCGCGGTCTGGGTGGTCGTGATCATCGGGCTGAGCGCGTACCCGGCGCTCCGCGGTTATCGCAAGGCGGCTGTCGGGCGATAGGCCGCCGACTGCACACGGAGCGCTCTTGGTCGAACGATCGAACGGATGAATTCCCTGCTGGAAAGCCCTGCATCTCCCCAGGTGGGGCCTGTTGCCGTTTTGTAACGGGACGGGGGATGGGGGACGATAGACCTATTCAGAGACGCAGACCGAGAGGATTCAAGCATGCTGCGCACGATGATGTCGTCGAAGATTCACCGAGCTACTGTCACCCAGGCCGACCTGCACTACGTGGGTTCGGTGACCATCGACGAGGACCTCCTCGACGCCGCAGGGCTGCTTGAGGGCGAGCAGGTGACGATCGTCGACATCGACAACGGCTCGCGACTCGTCACCTACGCGATCGCGGGCGAGCGCGGTTCCGGCGTGATCGGAATCAACGGCGCGGCAGCGCACCTCGTTCATCCCGGCGATCTCGTCATCATCATCGCCTACGGTGTTCTCGACGCCGCAGAACTGCGGGAGTACCAGCCGAACGTCGTCTTCGTCGACGAACACAACCGCGTCCTCACCGAAGGCCACGATCCCGCCGATGTGCCCGTCGGCAGCGGGTTGAAGGACCCCCGCGTCGTCGAACTCATCGACGCCTGACCAGCCTGGTCATCGTGAGCTCCGTATCATAATCGACCGGGGCGCGGTGGCCGTTTTTGGGGGCATTGCCGAAAGTGTGCGATGTGGATCGAATAGGATCAGTGGACACTCGATAGCTGCGCAGACAGACCCGACGAACGGAAGGTGTCGGTAGTTGGAGCATCCACGAAGAAGCTGCCGCTGACGTTGTCGGATGGACGGTGAGTGCGGGCGAGCGAGAGAGGTTGGAGTTCGATGGTTGGGTCGGAGGGGACGAGAAGTTCGGCGAAGCTGCTGCCATTGACGCCCGCACAACGCGGGATGTGGTTCGCGGAGTCACTGGCGCACGGCTACTCGGTGAACATCGCGCACTACCTCGACTTCACCCACGAGGTGGGCGGATTCGATCTCGACCTGTTCGTGGAGTGCTGTGAGGACGTCGGCAAGGAAGTCGAGTCTCCGTACGTCCGGTTGACCGAGGTCGACGGTGTTCCGATGCAGTACGTCGACGTCGACTTCGACCAGCACGTCGATGTTCTCGACTTCCGCGGCGAGGACGATCCGCAGGCCACGGCACTCGCATGGATGCAGGCGGACTACCGACGTCCAGTCGACCTCCTGACCGATCAGTTCATCGTCATGGCACTGATTCAGATCTCCGACACCGAAACGTTCTGGTACAGCCGGTGCCACCACATCATCATCGACGGCTACGCGGCACTCGCGATGATGCGCCGGGTCGTCGGCGTGTACAACGCCAGACGGCAGGGGCGCGAACTCGTCGTCAAGCCGGCGGCCTCGATGGCGGAGATCATCGCCTATGAGGACGCCTACCAGACCAGTTCTCGGCGAGAGACTGATCGGAAGCATTGGCTGAGTCGGGTTCAAGACCTCCCCGAAGGGGTCACGCTCTCGCACGCCTCGGGCGCTGCGCCGAGTGTTCTCGACAACATCGTCGTCAGCGAACGGCTCGACCCGGCACTGGAGCAGAGGCTGGAAGAGGTTGCGCGCGACTGCAATTCGTCGATGGCGGTGCTGCTGACTTCGGCGTTCGGGGCCTTCCTCGCACGGATGACCGGGACCGACGACGTGGTGTTGAGCCTGCCGGTCACCGGTCGGTCGACGGCGGTCATCAAACGATCCGCGGGCATGGTCTCGAACATTCTGCCGATCCGTCTGCAGCACGTCCTCGGCGGCTCGGTCCGCGACCTGGTGGCGGCCACCCAACTCGAGCTCACCGGCGCGCTCCGTTACCAGCGATACCGGTCCGACGACATCAAGCGCGATGCCGGCCTCGACGGAAGTTCGATGGGCTTCGGACCCCGGATCAACATGGTGTTCTTCGACGAGGCCATCGAACTCGACGGGGCCACCGTCGAATACCGCATCCTCACCTCGGGAGTCCTCGAGGACCTCCTGGTCAACCTCTACCAGGCGAGCCCAGGGGCACCCATGGTCGTGGATCTGCACGGCAACCCGCACCTGTATTCGCAGGGGGAGGTCGAGACGCACCACCGCCGGTTCCTGCACTTCGTCGCCGACTTCATCGAGCGACTCGACTCGCGCGTGGCCGACGTGGATCTGCTCCTTCCCGGCGAAGCGGAGGGCATCGAAGCGATCGAGTCCGGACCCACGATGCCTGCGCCGACCGAGGGGCGGCTCGTCGATCTGTTCGCCGAGCAGGCGGCGACGCATCCCGATCGCATCGCGGTGAGCGACGACACCCGCGACTGGACGTACCGCGAGTTCGACACACTGCGATGCCGACTGGCCGCAGCGCTGCACGACGACGGAGTTCGTGCCGACGACCGGGTCGCGGTCCGTCTGGACCGGGGCGTCGAGCAGGTGGTCGCGATCTACGCGGTGCTGACCCTGGGCGCGGCGTACGTTCCGGTGGACCCGAACGCACCCGTCGTCCGTACCGCGGCGGTGCTGGAGACCGCACGACCGTCACTCGTGATCGACGACGACTACCTCGACGCAATCGCCTTCACCACGGCGCCCGGCACCGCAATGGAACCGGCCGAACTTCCCGACTCCGTCGGTCACAGTGCTTACGTCATCTTCACCTCGGGGTCCACCGGTGTGCCGAAGGGCGTCGACGTTCCTGTCGCCGCCGTCGCGAACCGGCTTGCGTGGATGCAACTCCATCACCCGATCGGGGCGTCTGACGCTGTTCTGTACAAGACCCCGTTCACCTTCGACGTCTCCGCGTGGGAACTCCTGTGGCCGTTGCAGGTCGGCTCGCGGATGGTCATCGCGAAAGCCGGCGGGCACCGCGATCCGGATTACCTCCGGACCCTGATCACCGACCACGAGATCACCGTCGTGCACTTCGTGCCATCGATGCTCGACGTGTTCGTCGACGCCGGGGCGCCGGGGCATCCGGTGATGCCCGCCTCGGTGCGTCGGGTCTTCACTTCCGGCGAGGGACTCCCCGCTCATCTCGCACAGCGGGTCGTCAACGACTCCGATGCGCAGATGCACAATCTGTACGGACCCACCGAGGCCGGGATCGAGGTGACGGAGTACCGTGTCCGCGGCACCGACGAGGTGATCCCGATCGGTCGGCCGGTGCCGAACACCTCGACCTACGTGCTCGACGCCCGCCTCCGGCGGGTTCCGGTGGGTGTTGCGGGCGAGCTCTACCTCGCGGGCAGGCAGCTCGCTGACGGCTACCTCGACCAGGAGGGATTGACGGCGGAGCGTTTCGTCGCCGATCCGTTCGTCGACGGCGAGCGGATGTACCGCACGGGCGACCTGGTCCAGCGGAACGCGGACGGTGACATCGAGTACCTCGGACGCACGGACTTCCAGGTCAAGATCCGAGGCCAGCGCATCGAACTCGGCGAGATCGAGGCCACCCTCCTCAGCGAGGGGAGCGTCGAGGCCGTCACCGTGATCGTCCGCACCGACGCCGGTTCGCCCGCGATCGTCGGCTACGTGCGGTCCAGCGCCACGGGTGCCGATGCGACCGCGCTGACCGACAGGTTGCTGCGCTGGTGTCGTCGACACCTTCCGCGCTACATGATCCCGTCGGCGCTGGTCCTGCTGGACGCGTTCCCGGTGAACGCCTCGGGCAAGTTGGACCGGGCCGCCTTGCCTGCGCCGGTGTACGACACCGCTGCCGAGATCGAGTACGTCGAGCCGGCCACGGACACCGAGAAGCAGTTGATCTCCGTCCTGAGCGACCTCATCGATGCACCGAAGATCGGTATGCGCGACAACATGTTCGCGCTCGGCGCGGACTCGTTGACCGCGGCGCGTCTCGCGTCACGACTGCGGAACGAGTGCGGGGTCGACCTCGGCCTCGCGGACGTGTTCGAGAGTGAGGATCTCGCCGAGCTCGCCGCCCGGATGGACGATTCGCCCGAGGTCGTCGGTCGTCTCGCGCTGGCACCGATGGTGCGGCCCACACCGCTCCCGGTTGCCTACGCGCAGACCCGACTGTGGTTCATCAACCGCCTCGACCCCGCCGCGGCCACCTACAACATGCCCGGCGCCGTGCGGCTCGGCGCCGACGTCGATCTCGAGGCGCTGCGCGCCGCGGCCCTCGACGTGCTCGAACGGCACGAGAGTCTGCGGACCCGGTTCCCTGCGATCGACGGCGAGCCCTCGCAGGAGATCCTCGCGGTGGGCGACCTCGCGGAGCAGTTCTCACTTCCGGTGATCGACGTGGCGGCCGACGACCTGGCGCCGACGGTGGTGGCCGAGACCAGGCGCGGATTCGATCTGATCGCGCAGACGCCGTTCCGCGCGACCCTGCTGCGCGCCGATGACGAGTACTACCTGGTCCTGGTCCTTCACCACATCGCCGGTGACGGTGCCTCGTTGCGCCCGCTGATCAGCGATCTGCTTACGGCCTACGGTGCACGGCACTCGGGAGCGGCGCCCGCGTGGCCGCCGCTGCCGGTGCAGTACGCGGACTACGCGCTCTGGCAGCGCGCAATGCTCGGCGAAGCCGACGACCCGGAGTCCCGGCTGCGCACCGAGACTGCCTTCTGGGAGCACGAGCTCGCCGGGATGCCGGAGATCCTGGAGCTGCCCGCGGATCGGACCCGTCCGCGAACACCGTCGGGCCGCGGTGCCTACGTCGACACCGAATTGCCTGCGGCCACCGTCGAGAGGGTGCGCGAACTGGCGGCCACCCTGGGTGTCACCACCTTCACCGTCCTGCACTCCGCGCTCGCGGTGGTCCTCGGTCGGCTCGCGGACCAGGACGATGTCGCGATCGGCACAGCGGTGGCCGGTCGAGACGAGCCCGCGACCGCCGATCTCATCGGCATGTTCGTGAACACCGTCGTCCTCAGGACGCCGTTGAAGCCGTCGGACAGCACCTCCGACGTCATCGTCGCGGCGCACCGCGCTCGGACACGAGCTCTGGCGCACTCTCAGGTCCCGTTCGAGCAGGTGGTCGACGCCGTCGCACCGAACCGATCGCGGACGCACAGCCCGCTGTTCCAGGTGACGTTCACCCTCAACCACGATGCGGAGGCGGAATCAGCCGTCGAGAGCGTGGGCGGCGGTCTGATCGATGCGCGTCCCGGTGTGGCGAAGGTCGACCTCGAAGTCGCGGTGACCGAGCGCTTCGGCGTCGCCGACGAACCGATGTCACTCGAGTTCTGCTACGCCACCGACCTGTTCGACCGCGACCGCATCGAACTGCTCGCGAACCAGTTCGCGTCCGTCGTCACCGCGATGATCGAGCGTCCGGACGCTCCGATCGGTCGGATCGACCTGCTGAGCGAACGCGAGATCGCCGCGCTGTCCGAGCCCTTGGAGCAGGTCTCGCGACCCGACACCCTGCGCGCCCTCATCGCGGCCGGAGCCGCGCAGGCGGCGCCGCTCGGCGCGGCGATCGTCGGCAACGGCACGCTGACGCACCGGCTCCTGGCATCGCGGACCAACCAGCTCGCGCGCGAGATGATCGCGCGGGGGATCGGCGCCGAGGACGTGGTCGCGGTCAGCATCCCGCGCTCGGGCAACTCCGTCGTCGCGCAGGTCGCGGTGGCGAAGACCGGTGCCGCCTTCCTGATGATCGACCCGCGACACCCGGTGGAGCGCCGCACCGAGCTCGTCGTCGAATCCGGCGCGGTGCTCGGTCTCACGTCGACCGCGGCACCGGACCCGATTCCGGGGATCGACTGGATCACGATCGACAGCGAGGCCGACGAACTCCAGCTCGCGGGCCACAGCGGCCGACCGATCGACGACGATGAACTCGTGCGTCCCGTCGGTCCCGACAACGCCGCCTACATCCTGTTCACGTCGGGTTCCACGGGCAAGCCCAAGGGCGCCGTCGTGAGCAATCGCGCCATCACCAACGTCGCTGCGAACTCGGTCGAGCTCTTCGACATGGGGCCGCAGTCGTGCATGCTGCACGTGGGTGCACCGAGCTTCGACGGTGCGGCGGGCGAACTGGCGACGGCCTGGCTGGCCGGCGCACGGATCGCGGTCGCCGACTTCGACACGTTTGCGGGACTGGACCTCGAGAACTTCATCGCCCGGCATGGAGCGACGCACGCGATGATGACGCCCGCGGCGGTCTCGACGCTCGATCCGGTCAACGTGCCGACCTTCGTGTCCATCGCCTGTGGCGGCGAGGCGCTGCCGCCGGAGATGGTGCATCGCTGGGCCGCACTCGGCGACCGTCGGATGATGAACATCTACGGCCCCACCGAAGCCGCAGTGTGGGTCACGTGCGACGGTCCGTACGGTGTCCACGACGAGGTCACCATCGGACCGTTGGGCACCGGGGTCGGCGCCGTCGTGCTGGACAGCGGTCTGCGGCCGGTCCCGGACGGCGTCATGGGTGAGATGTACGTGTTCGGGGATCAGGTCGGACGCGGTTACCTCGGCCGGAGCGACCTCACCGCGACGCGCTTCGTCGCGAACCCGTTCACCCCCGGAGCCGTGATGTATCGCACCGGGGATCGCGTCACCAGGCGGACCGACGGTCGGTTCCTCTACCACGGCCGCCAGGACTTCCAACTCAAGATCCGTGGTCAGCGCATCGAGCCGGGTGAGCTCGACGCCGAACTGCTCAATCATCCCGACGTGACCAACGCGGTGAGCCTGGGCGTGCCGGGGCCGGCAGGCGACACCGTTCTCGTGTCGTACGTGACCCTGGTGCCGGGCAGCACGCTGACCGAGGAAGACCTGAGCGAGCACATCGCCCAGCGACTGCCGGTGTTCCTGGTGCCCCGGGCGCTGACCATCGTCGACGAGTTCGAGTGGACCCCTATCGGCAAGATCGATCGGCGCAAGCTGCCTCCCGTCGACTTCTCCTCGTCCGCGGCCTTCGAAGCGCCGCGGACCCAGATGGAGTCGGTGGTCGCCGACATCTTCGGGCAGCTGCTCGGCTTGGATCGTGTGAGCGCCAACGACGACTTCTTCGATCTCGGCGGCAACTCTCTCTCGGCCACCAAGGTCGCTGCACGACTGGGCGCCGTCATCGACTCGCAGGTGCCCGTCGCCGTGCTGTTCGAAGCACCGACGGTGAGCGCCCTCGCGGTGCGCGCCGCGGAGTTGATGGGCGGTCGGCCGTCGGTCCCGCTGGGACCGCGACCGCGCGCCGAAGTGGTGCCCGTGTCCGGTGTGCAGCGCGGCATGTGGCTGCTGAACCGCGCCGACCCGGCGTCGCCCGCGTACAACATCGCGCTGGCGCTCCAGTTGGAGGGCGATCTCGACGTCGACGCACTGCGAACGGCCGTCGAGGACTTGATCGGCCGACACGAGTCGCTGCGCACCAGCTATCCGATGATCAACGGCGAGCCGTCGCAGCTCATCGGTCCGGTCGACGCCGTGATGAACCGCCTGGACTTGGCGCCTGTCGACGTGACCGGCTCCGTCGAGGATGCGATTCGCGCTGTCACCGGAGTGGGCTTCGACGTCACCCAGGCTCCGCCTGTCCGCCTCGCACTCCTCCGTCTCGGACCGACCGACCACGTCGTGGTCCTGGTGATCCACCACATCAGCGCGGACGGCGCCTCGATGGCGCCGATGGCGCGCGACCTGATGTCGGCCTACGCGGCCCGAGTGGCCGGGGCGGTGCCCGCTTGGTCGCCCCTGCGCGTCCAGTACGCGGACTTCGCGTTGTGGCAGCAGGAGCAGCTCGCCGAGACCGACGCCGAGGGAAAGACGCGTAAAGAGCAGCAGCTCGACTACTGGAAGAAGCGGCTCGCGGGGGCACCGGAGATTCTGGCGCTGCCCACGGATCGACCGCGGCCGCCGGTGCCGAGCTTCCAGGGCGCCGTGCTGCCGTTCGAGATCCCCGCGGATCTCGTCGCCGAGCTCGAAGCGCTCGCGCAGGCGAACAACAGCACGCTGTTCATGCTGACCCAGGCGGCGTACGCGATCCTGCTGACCCGCTTGTCGGGCTCCACCGACGTGGTGGTGGGAAGCCCGTACGTCGGACGCAGCGATGCGGCGCTCGACGATGTGATCGGCATGTTCGTCAACACGCTCGCGCTGCGGACCGTCGTCGACCCGAGCGTCGCCTTCACCCAGCTGCTGGCTCGCGTCCGTGCCGACTCCCTCACCGATCTGGCGAACGCGGATGTCGCTTTCGACGAGGTCACGTCGGCGCTGGGGATCTCGCGAACCGCTGCCGTCAACCCTGTCTTCCAGGCGATGTTCTGGTTCCAGAACCTGGAGTTCCCGTCTGTCACGCTGGGTGATCTCGCGATCTCGGCGGTCTCGGAGGAACTGGCAGCGGCGAAGGTCGACTTCCAATTGACGCTGTTCCCGCAGGACCCGGCGGACCTCTCCGGCGCCGGTGGGCGGAGCGCGCCGATGCGAGCCGAGCTGATGTACGCGGTCGATCTGTTCGATCAAGCGACCATCGAGAAGCACGCGCAGCGCTACCTGCAGATCCTGACGCAGATCGCGGCGGACCCCGACGTGATCGTCGGCGACATCTCCATCTCGACGAGCGCTGACCTGGCGGTGTCCTCGGACACCAGCGCTGCGACAGTGCCGTTGCCCGACCTGGTCGCAGACGCCGGGCGGGTGGCTCCGGAAGCCGTTGCGCTGACGCACGGCGGAGCGTCGGTCGACTTCGCTACCCTGGCGACGACGACGGCGGCCATGGCCGCCGTCCTCCCGGACGCCGACTCGGCGCTCGTGACAGCGCTGATGAGCCTGGTGCCGCCGCTCGCGACCGATGGGCCGGCGGCCCTCGGTTCGGCACTGGAAGCCGTTCGAGAGGCCGCGGACGCGGTGATGAACATCAATTCGACAAACTGAGTGGGCAGGGTTCTGTGTCTGATCTGAAATCGTTGGCTGGTGCATTCGCTCGGATCTGGGGCGCCGACCCCGGAACTGTCGAACTCATCGCCTTCGCCGCCCACGCGCGTCCGGACGCGGTCGCGCTGACCGGGAGCAACGGCCCGGTGTCGTTCGCGACCCTGAACGCGCAGGTCGCCGCGATGGCGGGGGTGTTCGTCGCGCAGGGGCTGGACCCCGAAGCCGCGGTGGGCGCCGCGGTCACGCCGGCCGTCGCCGCGGGATCGGCGCCGGACCAGATCGCCGACGCCACCGCGGCCGCGATCGCGAGCATCAGGGACGCAGCGCTCGAGGTGGCGCAGACCTTCGACCTGAACTCCTTGCCGGGGATCTTCCGGTCGATTGCGCGGCGGTTCGCCGACCGTGTCGCTCTCACCGACATGGAGGGTGCGGAACTGACCTACGCCGAGCTCGACGCCGTTTCCGACGAGCTGGCCGCGGGGCTGATCGCGTCGGGCGTGGGACCCGAGGGTCTGGTGGGCGTTGGGCTGGCCCGCAATGCGGAACTGATCATCGCTCTGCTCGGCGTCACCAAGGCCGGCGCAGCATACCTGCCGCTCGACCGCTCGCACCCGATCGATCGCCTGGCATCGATCGTCGACGATGCGCGTCCGGTGATCGCGCTGACCGACACGCAGATGGTCGACGAGTGGTCCGACTTGAACGTCCCGTTGGCGACGGTCGACGAGGTCTCGCAGCGCGCCACCGACACCACGCGCGCAAGCATCCCGACGCGCGTGCACGGATCGCACCCGGCCTACGTGATGTACACGTCGGGTTCCACCGGCAAGCCGAAGGGCGTCGTCGTCACCCACGCGGATGTGGTGACTCTGCTGTCGGCGATGGGCCGGGAGTACGACTACTCGCCCGACGACGTGTGGACGATGTTCCAGTCGTACGCGTTCGACGTGTCCGTCGGTGAGATCTGGGTCGCGCTCAGCTTCGGCGGCCGCCTGGTGGTGCTGGACTACCTGACCACGCGCACACCCGACCGGTTCGTGGAAGTGCTGGCGGAGCAGTCGGTGACGATCGTCAACCTGACGCCGTCGGCGTTCTACCAGCTGGCCGGCGCGGTCCGCGAACCCGCTCCGGGCGTCATGCCGCCGTCGGTCCGCTCGATGATCTTCGTCGGCGAGGCACTCGACTTCGAGCAGGTGCGGCGATGGTTCGCCGACCGACAGCGCTACGACGGCAACGACGGCCCCGAACTCAACAACATGTACGGTCCCACGGAGGCGACCGTCTACATGACCCGCCGCGTTCTGACACCCGAGTTCGTCGCCGCGACGCTGGCCAGCGACGTCGGCATGGCGCTGACCGGCTCGCGCATGTACGTCCTCGACTCGCGTCTCGCGAAGACCCCGGACGGCGTGCCCGGCGACCTCTACCTTGCGGGCGATCAGCTCGCGCGCGGTTATGCGGGACGGTTCGAGCTGAACGCGACCAGATTCGTCGCCGATCCCTTCGGCGAGCCGGGCGACCGGATGTACCAGTCGGGCGACGTCGCGATCTTCCGCCACGGAAGCCTGGAGTTCCTCGGTCGCGCAGACGGCCAGGTGAAGCTTCGCGGCTACCGGATCGAACTCGGTGAGGTGGAGGCCGGTCTGCTGGCCGCAGACGGAGTGAACGCCGCCGCAGCAGCGATCAAGAGCCGACCCGGGTTCCCCGACCAGCTGGTCGGCTACGTGGTCGGTGCCAAGGCCGACGGCTCGGAACTCGATCCGGCCGAGATCCGTCGCACCGCCGGCACCAAGGTGCCCGACTACATGGTCCCCGACATCATCATGCTGCTCGACCAGCTGCCGCTGAACGTCAGCGGCAAGCTCGACCGTCGTGCGCTGCCGCAGCCGGTGATCACCGCGACGGCGGAGTTCGTGGCTCCGGAGACCCGCACCGAAACGGTCCTCGCCGAGATCTTCTCCGAGGTACTCGGGCTCGACGAGATCAGTGTGGTGGAGTCGGTCTTCGACGTGGGCGGAAACTCGCTGCTCGCCGCCCGCATCGTCGGTCGTGCCTGCGATGAGCTCGGCGTGGAGCTGAACCTCCGGGACCTGTTCGAGGCACCGACGGTGCGCACGTTCGCCGAACGCGCAGGCTCCGTCGGCACGGGCCTGGCCCCGATCACCCGTTTCGACCCCCGACCGGCAGTGGTGCCGCTGTCGTTCGCGCAGGCTCGGATGTGGTTCATCAACCAGTTCGATCCCACCGAGGCCACCTACAACCTGCCTGCGCTTCTGCGGCTGACCGGCGATCTGGACGTCGCCGCGCTGCACGCAGCGGTCGCCGACGCGGTGATGCGCCACGAGGTGCTGCGCACCACCTTCCCGTCGTACGACGGCACTCCGGTCCAGGTGGCGGCCCCGCGCGACGCCGTCGCCGATGGTCTCGACTGGGCCGTGGTGTCCTCGGAGACCGAACTGGCGGCAGCCGTGGCCACCGGGTTCGACGTCGCCGAGCAGTGGCCGATCCGTGCCCGTCTGTGGAGTGCAGGGGAGGGGACGCATGTCTTCGCCCTCGTCGTCCATCACATCGCGGCCGACGGCGAGTCGATGCTCCCGCTCGTCGGCGACATCGTCACCGCGTACACCGCGCGCGCCGCGGGCGCGGCACCTCAGTTCGCGCCGTTGTCGGTGCAGTTCGCCGACTACGCGCTGTGGCAGCGCGAGGCTCTCGGATCCGCGCGAGACGCCGAGTCGGTGCTGGGCAAGCAGCTCGGATACTGGCGCGAGCAGCTCGCCGGACTCCCGGAGGTGCTCGACCTCCCGGCCGATCGACCTCGGCCGAAGACCGCCTCCCACGCCGGTGACCGGGTGAACTTCACCGTTCCCGCCGAGGTCGGCGCACGCATCGCCGACGTGGCCCGTGACAGCGGGACCACCGCGTTCATGGTGGTCCACGCAGCGTTCGCCGTTCTGCTGGCGCGATTGAGCGCCACCGACGACATCGCGATCGCGACGCCGATCGCCGGCCGCGGGCAGTCGGCGCTCGACCACCTCGTCGGCATGTTCGTCAACACCCTGGTGCTGCGCACGACGGTGGACGCGAGCGACTCGTTCACGGACCTGCTCGACCGCGCGCGGACCGTCGACCTGGACGCCTTCGCGAACGCCGACGTCCCCTTCGAATCCGTCGTCGAAGCCCTGGACCCGGTCCGCAGTGAAGCCTTCTCGCCGCTCGCCCAGGTGATGCTCTCGTTCGACCCCGCAGCCTCGGTCGACCGGCTCGAGGTGTCCGTCGACGGCGTGGCCTTCGAACAGCTCGATCCGCCGACCGTCCCCGCACAGTTCGACCTGTCGATGATCATCCGCTCGGGCACGGACGGCTCGGACTGGACCGGCATGGCGGTGTTCGCGACCGACCTCTTCGACCCGTCGACCATCTCGACGCTGGCCGATCGTTTCGTCGCGCTGCTCACCGAACTGGTGACCGCTCCGTCGCGCGCCGTCGGTGACGCGGTCCTGCTCACGGCCGACGAATCTGCGCATCTGCTCGCCGGATCGGCGGGGGAGTCGTCGTCGGTGCCCGCGGGTGTCCTGGTCGACGGGCTCGCCCGTCGCGGCGAGCAGTCCCCGGACGCCGTCGCACTCGTGTCGGGCGCCCGGACGGTCTCCTACAGCGAGTTCGCGGCTCGCGTCGCGGTCCTCGCGCGCGAACTGATCGCCCTCGGTGTGGGTCCGGAGACCGCGGTGGCGGTCTGCCTGGATCGCAGCATCGAGATGGTCGTGGCGGTGCACGCCGTCATCGCGGCCGGTGGGCGATACGTTCCGGTCGACACCGCGCTGCCGGGCGAACGCGCGCGGTACATGCTCGAGACCGCCGATGCGCGCGTCGTCCTCGTCGGGGCGGGTGCCGTGCCGGACGCCGTCTCGAGTCTGCCCGCGGATGCCGTGACGGTCGTCGTCGACGCGTCCGCGCCCGTCGACGTCTCGACGCCACCGGTCTCTGATTCGGACCGTCGTGGACCCGTGCACCCCGACACCGCCGCGTACACGCTCTTCACGTCCGGCTCCACCGGCCGTCCCAAGGGCGTCACCGTTTCGCACGGCGCACTCGCCAACCTGATCGACTGGTTCGATCGCGTGATCGGCGACGTCACCGACCCGACGATCATGCTGAAGACGCCGTACACCTTCGACGTCTCGGTGCCGGAGCTCTTCTGGCCGATGATCCGCGGATCGCGGATGGTGATCGCGGAACCGGACGGTCACCGCGACCCGGAGTACCTGCGCGGTCTGATCGCCCGCGACCGCGTGTCCATCGTGCAGTTCGTGCCCTCGATGCTGTCGGTGTTCCTCGAGGACCACGCGGAGGGCGAGGACGCACTCGCCTCGCTGGAGCGCGTGCACATCGCAGGCGAGGCCCTGCCGCCCGCGGTGTCCGACCGGATCCTGGCGACCGTGCCCCAGGCCACCGCCTTCAACCACTACGGTCCCACCGAGGACACGGTCTACGCGACCACCGCGGTGCTGCGGCCCGGTGTGCATCAGGTGCCGATCGGTCGTGCCGTCGAGAACACCTCGACCTACGTCCTCGACGACCGCCTGCGGCCGGTCCCCGCGGGGGTGCCCGGCGAGCTGTACCTCGGTGGAGTCCAGCTGGCCCGCGGCTATGCCGCGCAGCCCGGCCTCACCGCGGAACGATTCGTCGCCGACCCGTTCGTGGCCACGCCGGGAGCGCGCCTATACCGCACCGGCGACCTGGTCCGCTGGAACGCGGTCGGCGAGATCGAGTACCTCGGCCGCACCGACTTCCAGGTGAAGCTCCGCGGCCAGCGCATCGAGCTCGGCGAGATCGAGTCGGTCCTGACGGCGGCTCCGGGCGTCGTGAAGGCTGCCGCGACCGTCGCGACGGCCCCCGGAGGCGCCCAGCATCTGGTGGCCTACCTGTCACCGTCGTCGGTCGACGTCGACGAGATCCGGACGTCGCTCGAACGGTCGTTGCCGTCGTACATGGTCCCGACCGTCTGGACGGTCCTCGACGACATCGCGCTCAACTCAGCTGGAAAGCTGAACCGCCGCGCACTCCCGGAGCCGGAGTTCGGCACCGCGACCGCCGAATTCACCGGGCCGGCGACCGCGACGGAGGAAGCGCTCGCCGCGGTCTTCGCGGGTCTGCTCGGTGTCGAGAGAGTCAGCGTCACGGAGTCGTTCTTCGCGCTCGGCGGCGATTCGATCATGTCGATCCAGTTGGCGTCCGCCATGCGTGCCGCCGGGCACGACCTGTCGCCACGACAGATCTTCGAACTCAAGACCGTGCGCGACATGGCGGCCGCGCTCGAGACCGGTACCGCATCGGTGCCCGTGCTCCCCGAGCTCCCGGGCGGAGCGGCCGGTGACACGGTGGTTCCGCCGACCGTGTCGTGGATGCTCGAATACTCCGACCAGGCAGCAGACTTCGCCGACTACTCGCAGGCACTGGTCCTCGCCGCGCCCCAGGACCTGACGGCGGACGGACTGGCCGAGGTCCTCGGCGTCGTCATCGACCACCATCCGATGCTCTCGGCATCGTTGGCCGAGATCGACGGGGCGTGGCGCTTCACGGCGGGCAACACCGTCGACGTCGCAGGCCTCGCCGACGCGGCATCCTCGGACGGCGCCGTGGGCAGCGCGGCGTTCGACGCCGACCTCGTCGCGGCGCACGCCCGTGCCGCGGGTCGACTCGACCCCGCGGCCGGCCGACTCGTCCAGGCGACGATCGTGGACGCCGCCGACGGCGGTCGGCGCATCGTTCTGGTGATCCACCACATCGGCGTCGACGCCGTCTCGTGGCGGGCGATCATCGAGGACCTCGCGACCGCGTGGGCGCAGCGCTCCGCGGGTGTCGAGTACGTACTCCGCGACAACACCACTTCGGCCCGCACCTGGTTCGCGGCCATCGCCGACCGCTTGCCCGAACTCGCCGCCGCCGAAGCGGCCTACTGGTCGGCCCGCGTTCCCGAGCAGCCGACCGATTTCGGCACAGCGCTGGACCCGGCCCGCGATCGCCAGGCGACCGCACACTCGATCGAGCATCGGGTCGACGCGGACGTCACCGAGCACGTGCTCGTCACGGCCCCCGCCGCTTTCAACGGCAATGTGAACGACGTTCTGCTCGGCGCGCTGGCGCGTGCCGTCCGCAGTTGGCAGATCGGACACCGGATCGCGGACGCCGCACCGGTCACCGTCCTCGTCGAGGGCCACGGACGCTACGAAGAAGTGCTGTCGACCGGCGACGCGCCGGTCCGCGCCGACCTCTCCCGCTCGGTCGGCTGGTTCACCTCCATCGCTCCGGTCTCGATCGATCCATCGACCGATGTCGCACATGCGGTCAAGGCCGCCAAGGAAGAACGTCTCTCGCAGCCGAACTCCGGACTCGGATTCGGCTGGCTCCGCTACCACGGGGACACCGGGCTCTCGGAGCGCCCGATGCCGTCGATCGTCTTCAACTACCTCGGCACCGCCGCTGCGGGGTCCGGTGACGCTCCCTCGTTCACCGCGGTCGAAGCACCGATCCTCGCGTCGTCGCCCGCGGGCGGAATGCGTGCCCAGGCGGCACTCACCATCAATGTGAGCGTGCGGCAGGAGAACGACGCCCGCACCCTCGTCGTGTCGATGAGCGCCCCGGAAGCGGTGCTGTCGACCGACGACATCACCGACATCGCGCACCGCTGGTCCGACGAACTGCATCAGCTCGCCGACGTTGTCGACGCCGGCGCCCCCGTCGGACTGTCGCCATCCGACGTTCCCGGCGCCGAGCTCACCCAGGCCGACCTCGACGTGCTCGCCGACCGCTTCCCCGGGGCCGAGGTCTGGCCGCTGTCGCCGCTTCAGGGCGGCCTGTTCTTCCAGTCCGCGCTCGCCGCCGAGACGTCGGGTGCGTTGGACGTCTATGTCGCCCAAGCCGTGCTCGAACTCGGCACGGGCGTCGACGGCGCCAAGCTGAAGGCCGCCGCTGAGACCGTGCTCGACGCTCACCGCGTCCTGCGGTCGGGCTTCGTGCCGACACCGAGCGGTGCCGTGGCCGCCGTGGTCCCCGCCCACGTCGACCTGCCGTGGACCGAGATCGTCCTCGACGCCGCCTCCACCGACGTGTCTGCGCAGATCCAGCAGATCGCGGACGAGCAGCGGGTGCTCCCGTTCGATCTCACCGCGCCGCCGCTCCTGCGGTTCGTGCTGGTGCGGCACGGTGACACCGCGACCCTCGTCGTCACCAACCACCACATCATCCTCGACGGCTGGTCCGGCCCGCTGGTCCTGGCCGACGTGCTCGCGGTCTACGCGACGGGTTCCACGTACACCTCGCAGGCAGCGGGCGCCGCCACGGGCGATTTCGGGGACTTCCTCCGCCTGGTCGCCGGCCGCGACAAGAGCGAGGCGCTGGACGCGTGGCGTCGAGTCCTCGCAGGCATCGAGGGACCGACGCTGGTCAGCACCGGCGTCGCTGCGACCCGGGACATGGCGCCGCGTGATCACGAGATCACCGTCGCGCCGGATCTCCTGGCCGACCTCGAATCGGTCGCTCGTGCTCACAACGCGACGCTCTCCACCGTGCTCCAACTGGGCTGGGCGGTGTTCCTGTCGCGACTGACCGGCAATCAGGTCGTCACCTTCGGTGAGACCGTGTCGGGCCGACCCTCCGACCTGCCGGGTGTCGAGTCGATGATCGGTCTGTTCATCAACACGCTGCCCGCAGTGGTGGATGTGGATCCGACCTCCACGGTCGCCGAGGTCCTCGAACGCATCCAGGCCGACAAGGTCGCCGTCCTCGACCACCAGCATCTGAGCCTGCCCGAGATCGCGGCCGTGACGACCGCGCCGCTGGGCTTCGACACCCTGACCATCCATGAGTCCTATCCGGTCGACGCCGACTCGCTCACCGAGTCCGGCACCGTCGACGGCGGACTGGCGATTCACGGTGCGGAGATCCGGGACTCGACGCACTACCCGCTGAACATGGTCACCGAACCGGCCGGAGACGGCCTCACGGTTCGGCTGAAGTACTTGCCCGCAGCGTTCGCAGATCAGCAGATCGTGGTGTTCGCGGCGGCCCTTCTCGACATCCTGCGCGGCATCGCATCTGCCCCGGAATCGTCTGTGGCCGACATCTCCCTGGACTCCGCGATCGAGGTCGTCTCAGTCGACGACAACGGCGAGGTTCGCGAGCTCTCGACAGCGACGGTCGCCGATGTGGTGGCCGGGCAGGTCGCGACGAACTACGATGCGACAGCGCTGTGGTTCGAGGGACGCGCAGTCAGCTACGCCGAGTTCGGCGACCGCGTCAACGCGCTCGGCCGCAAGCTCATCGCTCTGGGCGTGGGACCGGAGTCCACCGTTGCGGTCTCGATGCCGCGTTCGGTCGAGATGATGGTCGCGATCCATGCGGTCGTCGCGGCCGGTGGTCAGTATGTTCCCGTCAACGTGGACGCGCCCGCTGATCGTGTCGAGTACATGTTCGAGACCGCGGGTGTCGAGGTGGTCCTCACCGCGGTCGGAAGCGATCCCGCGGGAGTCCTCGCGGCCGCCGGAGATCTCGGCCTGCGCTGTGAACGTGTCGATGCCTCCGCGGACGTGCCTTCGGGATCGACGCCGATCACCGATGTCGAGCGGTTGGCGCCGCTGGGGCTCGACAACTCCGTCTACACCCTGTTCACGTCGGGGTCGACGGGTCGCCCGAAGGGCGTCACGCTGACCCACCGCGCCGTGATCAACCGGTTGCGCTGGGGCCTCGACGAACTGCCGATCGACGGCACCGACGTCGTGGTGCAGAAGACGCCGTACACGTTCGACTGCTCGGTTCCCGAACTGTTCGCGCCGTTCATGGTCGGAGCCAGACTCGTCGTCCTCAAGCCCGAGGGCCATGTCGATCCGCTGTACGTGGCGCAGGTGATCGAGGAGACCCGGGCGACGATGGTGCACTTCGTGCCGTCGATGCTGTCGGTGTTCCTCGAGGTCGTCGGACCCGAGCGGGTCTCGGCGATGTCGTCGATCCGCATCGTGTCGACGACGGGCGAGGCACTGCCGCCTGCCGTCGCGGCCGAATTGCGTGCCGCGCTGCCCTCGACTGAGGTCGCAGGCCCCGACGACGGGGTCCTGTTCTACAACCTGTACGGCCCGACCGAGGCCGCCGTCGAGATCACGGCGGAGCGGATCGATGCGGTGTCGTCGGATTCGCTGATCGTGCCGATCGGTCAGCCGATCTGGAACAGCTCGGCCGTCGTCCTCGACTCCCGTCTGCGGCGAGTGCCCGCGGGAGTGCCGGGCGAACTGTATCTCGGCGGCGTTCAGCTGGCGCGCGGCTACGCGGCCCGCGCTGATCTGACCGCCGAACGATTCGTCGCCGATCCGTTCGGGTCGGCGGGCGAGCGGTTGTATCGCACAGGTGACCTGGTCCGGTGGAATACGGCGGGTGAGATCGAGTACCTCGGCCGCACCGACTTCCAGGTGAAGTTGCGTGGTCAGCGTGTGGAGCTCGGCGAGATCGAGTCGGTTCTGGCCGGAGCGCCCGGGGTGGTGCACGCGGCGGCGACTGTCGCCGACGGTCCCGGTGGATCCCAGCATCTGGTGGGTTATGTCTCGGGTGCCGGCGAGGATGTAGATCTGGATGCCGTGCAGGCTGCGGCCCGGGAGGCGTTGCCTGGCTACATGGTGCCGACGGTCTGGATGGTGCTTGATGACATCGCGTTGAATTCGGCGGGCAAGCTTGATCGTAGGGCTCTGCCGGAGCCGGATTTCGGTGCGGTGTCGGAGGAGTTCGTCGAGGCGGAGGGGGAGTCGGAGGCGGCGCTGGCGGCGGTGTTCGCGGAGGTGCTCGGTGTTGATCGGGTGTCGGTGACGGAGTCGTTCTTCGATTTGGGTGGTAATTCGTTGTCGGCGATGCGGTTGGCGGCGCGTGCGGGTTCGGCGTTGGGTGTCGAGGTCAGTGTTCGTGATCTGTTCGAGGCGCCGTCGGTGCGTGGTCTGATCGGGGCGACGGCGGCGAATGCGTCGACGTTGGCGCCGGTCACGGCGGTGGTGCCGCGTCCGGAGCGGATTCCGTTGTCGTTCGCGCAGCAGCGGATGTGGTTCATCAACCGTTTCGAGCCGGGTTCTCCGGTCTACAACCTGCCGACCGTCCTTCGCTTGACGGGACCGCTCGACCCGACTGCGCTGCGTGCCGCGGTGATCGACGTGACGTCTCGCCACGAGATCCTGCGCACGAACTACCCGGCGTTCGAGGGCGAGCCGTATCAGTTGGTCGGTGATGTCGCCGAGTTCGATGACCGTGCCGTGTGGCGGACGGTGGGCAGTGAGGCGGAACTCGTCGAGTCGGTCATGGCCGGCTTCGACGTGGCCTCGCAGTGGCCGCTGCGCGTGATGCTGTTCGCTGCTGCGCCGGATGAGCACGTGCTCGCTGTGGTCGCTCATCACATTGCAGTCGACGGCGAGTCGCTGTTGCCGTTGGTGACTGATCTGTTGGCGGCGTATGTGGCGCGGTCGGCGGGGTCGGTGCCGGAGTTCGTGGCGTTGCCGGTGCAGTTCGCTGATTTCGCGATCTGGCAGCACGAGGTGTTGGGTTCGCCGGAGGATGCGTCGTCGGTGGTGGGTCGTCAGTTGGGGTACTGGCGTGAGCAGTTGGCCGGTCTGCCTGATGTGTTGGAGTTGCCTGCGGATCGGTCGCGGCCGGTGGCGTTGTCGCATCGTGGTCGTCGGGTCGGGTTTGAGATTCCGGCGGCGGTGGCGGGCCGGATCGGTGAGGTCGCCCGTTCTGCGGGTGCGACCGAGTTCATGGTTGTGCATGCGGCGTTGGCGGTGTTGTTGTCGCGGTTGAGTGCTGGTGATGACATTGCGATTGGTACGCCGGTCGCCGGTCGTGGTCAGGCGGTGTTGGATCCGTTGGTCGGCATGTTCGTCAATACGTTGGTGTTGCGGACTGCGGTGGATCCGGGGTCGTCGTTCGCGGGTCTGCTCGATCGGGTGCGTGCGGTGGATCTGGATGCGTTCGCGCATGCTGATGTGCCGTTCGAGACGGTGGTGGACGCGGTTGATCCGGTGCGGTCGGAGGCGTTCGCGCCGTTGGCGCAGGTGATTCTGTCGTTTGATCCGGGTGCGTCGGTGTCGGGTCTGGACGCGTCGGTGGCGGGGTTGCAGATCGCTGCGGTGGAGCCTGAGGAGGTTCCGGCGCAGTTGGATTTGTATGTGACGGTGTCGACGGCGGAGGCCGGGCAGGCCTGGTCGGGTTCGGTGGTGTTCGAGACCGATCTGTTCGATGCGGGCACGGTCGAGTCGATGATGGCTCGCTTCGTGGGTGTGCTGGATGCGGTGACCGCCGATGCGTCGTTGCCGGTGGGTGATGTGCCGATGCTGGGGGCTCCCGAGGTGGCGGTGGTCGCCGCGTCGGAGTCGGGTGCTGCCGTCACGGTTCCTGCAGTGGAGACGGTGTGGGAGTCGGTGGCGGCGCAGGTCGTGCGGACTCCGGATGCTGCGGCGTTGGAGTTCGGTGGTCGTGAGCTCTCGTATGAGGAGTTCGGTGCTCGGGTCAGTGTGCTGGCGCGGGAGCTGGTGGCTGCCGGTGTCGGGCCTGATGTCGCGGTGGCGTTGTCGATTCCGCGGTCGGTGGAGATGGTCGTGGCGATTCATGCGATCGTCGCTGCCGGTGGCGGGTACGTGCCGGTCGATGTGGAGGCTCCTGCCGAGCGCGTGGGCTACATGTTCGATACGGCGTCGGTCGGTGTGGTGCTGGTCGGCGAGTCGACGGCGGACGGTGCTGCGGCTCGGGTTGCTGCTGAGCGCGGTGCTCGGGTGATCGAGGTGGATTGTTCGGGTGCTGTCGATCGCGGTGTGGCGTTGTTCGCTGCGGGCGAACGACTGTCGGCCGTTGCGGGGCGATGATGCGGTCTACACGTTGTTCACGTCGGGGTCGACGGGACGCCCGAAGGGTGTGACGTTGTCGCATGCGGCGGTGTTGAACCGGTTGTGGTGGGGTCTGGACGAGTTGCCGATCGATGCGTCGGACACGGTGATGTTGAAGACGCCGGCGACGTTCGATGTTTCGGTTCCGGAGTTGTTCGCGCCGTTGATGGTGGGTGCGCGGATGACGGTGCTGCGTGATGGTGGGCATCTGGAGCCGGTGTTCGTCGCCGAGGAGATCGCGCGGACCGGGGCGACGATGGTGCACTTCGTGCCGTCGATGCTGTCGGTGTTCTGCGAGGTCGTCGGTCGGGAGCGGATTGCGGCGTTGACGTCGGTGCGGATCGTGTCGTGTACCGGTGAGGCGTTGCCGCCTGCGGTCGCGGCGGAGTTGCGTGCGGCGTTGCCGCAGGTGCTGTTCTACAACCTGTACGGCCCGACGGAGGCCGCGGTGGAGATCACCTACGAGAAGATCGAGAAGATCGATTCGTCGGCGTCGTCGGTGGCGGTGGGTGTTCCGATGTGGAACAGCTCGTCGGTCGTGCTGGACAGTCGTCTGCATCGGGTGCCCGAGGGGGTCGCCGGTGAGTTGTATCTGGGCGGTGTGCAGTTGGCGCGTGGTTATGCTGCGCGTCCGGATCTGACCGCGGACCGGTTCATCGCCGACCCGTTCGGCGCACCCGGCGCACGCCTGTACCGATCCGGCGACCTGGTGCGACGGCTTGCCGGCGGCGGCATCGAGTATCTCGGACGCACTGACTTCCAGGTGAAGCTGCGCGGTCAGCGCATCGAACTCGGCGAGATCGAGTCGGTCCTGGCCGGCGGCACCGGGTGTGGTGCACGCGGCCGCGACCGTCGCCGACGGTCCGGGCGGGTCGCAGCACCTGGTCGGCTACCTGTCCGGAGCGGGCGACGAGATCGACCTGGAAGCGGTGAAGACCGCGGCACGTGAGTCCCTGCCGGGCTACATGGTGCCCTCGGTGTGGATGGTGCTGGACGACATCGCTCTCAATAGTGCGGGCAAGCTGGACCGCAAGGCCCTGCCCGCACCGGATTTCGCGGCGGTGGCCGCGGAGTTCGTCGCTCCCGAGTCCGCCGACGAGGAAGCGCTGGCACAGGTGTTCGCCGACGTTGCTCGGCGTGGAGCAGGTGTCGGTCGTCGAGTCGTTTTTCGACCTCGGCGGCAACTCGCTGTCCGCGATGCGGTTGGCGGCGCGCGCTGCGGAGGCGCTCGGTGTCGAGGTGTCCGTTCGGGACCTGTTCGAGGCGCCGTCGGTGCGGGCGTTGGCGGGGGCGGTTGTCGCCGGTAGCGGCCGCGTTGGCTCCGATCACCGCCGTCGAGCCGCGTCCGGATCGGATTCCGCTGTCGTTCGCGCAGCAGCGCATGTGGTTCATCAACCAGTTCGACCCGGCAGCGGCCACCTACAACATTCCGGTCGGAGTGCGTCTGACCGGCGACCTCGACCCGGTGGTCTTGCGTGCCGCAGCCGAGGACGTCATGCAGAGGCATGAGATCCTCCGAACCACGTTCCCGTCTGCGGACGGTGAACCGAGGCAGGAGATCCACGACATCGAGTGGGCTCGGGAGCACCTCGACTGGGGTGTCGTCGAGTCGGCCGCTGAGCTCGCCGACGCCGCGAGCCGCGGCTTCGACGTCGCTCGGGAGGCTGCGTTCCGCGTCCGTCTCTTCCGCGAGGCCGACACCGAATGGGTCCTGCTCGCCGTCATCCACCACATCGCAGGCGATGGCGAGTCCATGCGCCCGTTGATCAGTGATCTGGTGACCGCGTACGCCGCACGCGCTGCAGGCGCGACGCCGCAGTTCGCGCCGATGGAGGTGCAGTTCGCCGATTACGCGGTGTGGCAGCACGAGGTGCTCGGCGACCCGAAGAACGAGTCGTCCGTCGCAGGTCGGCAACTCGGGTACTGGGCCGAACAGCTCGCGGACCTCCCGGACGTCCTGGAACTCCCCGCAGATCGACCCCGACCGCTGGTGGCCTCGCCTACCGGCGCGGCGTACCCCTTCGAGATCCCCCGCGACGTGTCGGCGCGGATCGAGCAGGTGGCCGCAGACTCGGGCGTCACTGCGTTCATGGTGGTCCACGCCGCGCTGTCGGTGTTGCTCGCTCGTCTGAGCGCGACGGACGACATCGCGGTCGCGACGCCGATCGCCGGTCGCGGCGACCGCGTGCTCGACCCGATGGTCGGCATGTTCGTCAACACCCTGGTGCTGCGCACGAAGGTGGGGACGTTCACCACCTTCACGGATCTGCTGGATCAGGTTCGACGGGTCGACCTCGAAGCCTTCGCGACGGCGGATGTGCCGTTCGAAGCGGTGGTCGACGCGGTGGCGACGGCACGCTCGCAGGCGTTCGCGCCGCTCGCGCAGGTGATGCTGACGCTCGTGCACACGATGGCGGACACGACGGCGGATGAATCAGTGACCGTCGGCGACATCTCGGTGCGGCCGCTGGAGGCACCGGCGGTCTTCGCTCAGCGCGACCTGTCGGTCAATCTCGAGGCAGTCCACGGCGGAGCATGGACCGGGTCACTGGTCTACGCCACCGACTTGTTCGACGAATCGACGATGGCGGTGTTCGCGCGTCGCCTCGTCATCCTTCTGGATCGGCTGACCGAGGACACCGACGGTGCCGTCGGACTCGTCGGACTCCTGGACGATGGGGAACGGGAACGGTTGGCGGATTGGTCGGCAGGTGCCGAGATGGTTGTGGAGCGGAGGCGGATCACCGACGCCTCCCAAGTCCTTCGTTCGAAGGATGACGGTAACTGACTCATCGCCATAGGCGATGATAGATCTGGCGGGTCAGCGCTCGTCGCTGGCTGAAGCATGGGTACGAAGGAGCATTGCATAGTGTCTGAGATTGTTCGGGTAGCCGGCGAAGCCGACCAGGTAGCCCTGGTCTTCGGTGAACGCGAGGTCGGCTACCAGGAGTTCTCCGCACGTGTGGCGACTCTGGCCCGGCGCCTGATCGACCTCGGGGTGGGGCCCGACGTCGCGGTCGCGGTGTGCATCGATCGATCCGTCGAGATGATGGTGGCGATTCACGCGGTGGTCGCGGCCGGCGGACAGTATGTGCCCGTCGATCCGCAGGCACCCGTCGATCGCATCGAGTACATGCTCGCGACGTCGGCCGCACAGGTGGTGCTCCAGCGTGCTGATGCCCCGCTCACCGGACTCGCCGCCTCGGTGGCTGTGGTCGATGTGGACGCCGCCGGCGAGGTCGATGTCACCATCGCTCCGATCACCGACGCCGAACGGCGGGCGCCGCTTCACCCCGACAACGCCCTGTACACGCTGTTCACATCCGGATCCACCGGACGGCCCAAGGGCGTCACCGTCAGTCATGCGGCGGTCGCGAATCGTCTCGAGTGGATGCGCGACTGGTACGACCTCACCGCCGACAACGTCTTCCTGCAGAAGACCCCGATCACCTTCGACGTGTCGGTGTGGGAACTGTTCCTCCCGTTCATCGTCGGAGCCCGACTGGTCGTCGCCGAACCCGACCGGCACGGTGACCCGGAGTACCTGGCTCGCATCGTCGCAGACCACGAGGTCGACACCATCCACTTCGTCCCGTCCATGCTCGCTGCTTTTGAGGGCGTCCTCGGTGCCCGCGTCGGGACGCTGACGAAACTCGATTACGTCATCACTTCCGGCGAGGCGCTGCCGAGTGCGCTGGCCCAGTCGGTGCTGGGCGCGCTGCCGGACGTCCGACTGATCAACCTGTACGGCCCCACCGAGGCCGCCGTCGACGTCACCGCCTACGAGGTCCGGCGCGGCGACACCAGGGTGCCGATCGGCGTACCCGTTCCGAACGTCTCCGCCGTCGTCCTCGACGCGGCTCTGCAGATGGTGCCCGTCGGCGTGCCCGGCGAGCTGTACCTCGGCGGCCTCCAGCTGGCGCGCGGGTACGCATCCCGCCCGGACCTGACGGCCGACCGGTTCGTCGCCGACCCCTTCGGAACGGCGGGGCAACGTCTCTACCGCACGGGCGACGCCGTTCGCTGGACGTCCGACGGTCAGATCGAGTACCTCGGCCGCACCGACTTCCAGGTGAAGCTCCGCGGTCAGCGCCTTGAACTGGGTGAGGTGGAAGCGGTGCTCGCCGCAGCACCGGGCGTGGTCCATGCCGCCGCTGCGGTCTCGACGCTCGCGGCGGGCGAGCATCTCGTCGGCTACGTGTCGGGTGAGATCGATCTGGAACTGATCAAGGCCGACATCGCCACCCGGCTCCCGGAGTACATGCGCCCGACGGTGTGGATGCCGTTGGACGAGATGCCGTTGAACAGTTCCGGCAAGGTGGATCGACGCAGGCTGCCGGCCGCCGAGATCGCCGAAGTTGCGTATGTGCCACCGGCGAACGACACCGAGGCCACGATCGCAGCCGTGTTCGCCGAGGTGCTCGGCCTCGACGAGGCGTCCGTCGTCGAGTCGTTCTTCGATCTCGGCGGCAACTCGCTGGCGGCGACGCGCGTCGCCGCGCGGGTGTCCGCGGCGCTCGATGCCGACGTGTCCGTGCGGGACCTGTTCGAGGCGCCGTCGGTGCGTGAGTTGGCGGCGACCGTCGTGGTCGGCAGTGGAGCCCTGGCACCGATTACGGCGGTAGTGCCGCGTCCGGACCGGATTCCGTTGTCGTTCGCACAGCAGCGGATGTGGTTCATCAACCAGTTCGAACCGAGGAATGCCGCGTACAACATTCCCGGTGTGCTGCGGTTGACCGGCGTTCTGGATGTCGCGGCGTTGGGTCGAGCGGTGGCCGATGTCATCGATCGCCATGAGGTCCTGCGAACGACGTATCCGTCGGTCGACGGTGTTCCGATGCAGGTGGTCGCGCCGGCGGGGAAGCCGTTGGACGACGACGTGTGGGATGTCTGCGAGTCGCAGGATGCGTTGATCGCTGCGGTGATGGAGGGATTCGACGTCGCGGTACAGGGGCCGATCCGTGTACGCGTGTGGACGGATCCGGCGGATACCCGTTCGCATGTGCTCGCGGTGGTGGTGCATCACATCGCGGCCGACGGTGAGTCGATGCTGCCGTTGATCACCGATCTCACTGTCGCGTATCTGGCACGAACGAGCGGTAGCGCACCGTCGTTCTCGCCGTTGCCGGTACAGTTCGCTGACTTCGCGATCTGGCAGCACGAGGTGCTGGGCGGACCGGATCAGCCGGACTCGGTTGTGGCGCGGCAGTTGGATTACTGGCGCTCGCAGCTTGCTGATCTTCCCGACGTTCTGGAGTTGCCCGCGGATCGGCCGCGCCCGGCGGTCGCGTCTCATCGCGGCGCCGAGTCTGCCTTCCGGATTCCGGCGGAGGTGGCGTCGCGGGTCGAGGATGTGGCGCGGATGACGGGCGCGACGCCGTTCATGGTGTTGCACGCGGCACTGGCGGTGACGCTGGCGGGTTTGACGGCGACAGACGACATCGCTGTGGCGACACCGGTGGCCGGTCGTGGGCAGGAAGTGCTCGATCCGTTGGTGGGCATGTTCGTCAACACGTTGGTGCTGCGGACGACCACGGATGCGAATGAGTCGTTCTCGAGCTTGGTGGAGCGGGTTCGGCGGGTGGATCTGGATGCGTTCTCGCATGCCGATGTTCCCTTCGAGGCTGTGGTGGATGCGGTGAATCCGGTGCGGTCGGAAGCATTCGCTGCGCTGGCCCAGGTGATGTTGTCGTTCGATCCGTCCGCTTCTGCGCAGAAGCGGACGGTCGAGGTCGCGGATCTGGTCATCGAGGAGGTGTCGGACGCGGAGTTGGCGGCCGCTCATCGGGATCTGACGATCGCAGTGTTCTCGGGCGAGACGGACTGGACTGCGTCTGTTCGGTATGCCACGGATCTGTTCGATCCGGAGACGATCGAGCGATTCGCCGAGCGGTTCGTCAGACTGCTGGATGCGTTCACCACCGCGCCGGAGACTGCTGTCGGCGCCGTCGCGTTGGCATCGGACGACGAACAGACCACAGCGCTGCGATACGGCCGCGGAGCAGTCGTGGACCTGACCACAACGTCGATCGCCGACTTGGTCGCAGAGCGCATTACGGCGATGCCGAACGCGAATGCGCTGTCGTTCGAGGGGCGCCTGGTCTCATACTCCGAGTTCGGTGCACGTGTCGCTGAACTGGCTCGTGATCTGATCGGAGTCGGTGTGGGGCCGGAGGTCCCGGTGGCCGTGTGCATCGACAGATCTGTCGAGATGGTCGTTGCGCTCCATGCGGTGGTCACTGCCGGCGGACAGTACGTGCCGATCGATACCGACGCGCCCGCCGACCGCGCGGCCTTCATGGTCGAGGCATCGGGAGCCGAGATCGTCTTGATCGCAGCGGGTACGGACCCCGCCCCGGTCGCCGATCTCGATTCGCTCACGAAGCGGATCGAGGTCAGCTGTGCGGGCTCGTTCGATGCGACCGTTCGGCCCATCACGGACGCCGATCGGAGAGGACCGATCACTCCGGACACGGCTGCGTACACGCTGTTCACATCGGGTTCCACGGGACTTCCGAAGGGTGTGACGGTACCTCATCGGGCTGTCGTGAATCTGTTGTCGTGGCTCGAGAACGTGTTCGGTGCCGCGGAAGGACAGTCGATTCTTCTGAAGGCTCCCTACACATTCGACGCCTCTGTCGTGGAGCTCTTCTGGTCGCTCGCCGGCGGCGCGACGGCAGTCGTCGCCTCGCCGGACGGACACCGGGATCCCGCGTACCTCCGACGCCTGATCCGCGATTCGGGCGTGACGTCGGTCCAGTTCGTGCCCTCGATGCTGGCCGTGTTCCTGGAAGGGCTTGACGCAGACGATCCCGCCCTGACGTCGTTGACCCACGTCCTCACCGGCGGTGAAGCAGTCAGCGCCGCGGTTCTGGACCGCGCGCGCGACGTCATCCCGGGTGCTGTACTCGTCAACAAGTACGGGCCCACCGAGACCACGGTCGACGTGACCGCGTTCCCAGTTCCGGTTGGGGCAGAAGTCGTGCCGATCGGATCCACGGTCGCCAACACGGACGCCTTCGTTCTGGACGGCCGTCTGGGTCTGGTTCCGGTCGGTGTGCCGGGCGAACTGTACGTCGGTGGCGCGCAGCTCGCGCGCGGGTACGCGGCGCGTGCCGATCTGACCGCCGAGCGGTTCATCGCCGATCCCTTCGGTGAGCCAGGTGCCCGTCTGTACCGAACCGGCGACGTGGTTCGGTGGAACGGCGACGGTCAGCTGGAGTACCTCGGCCGGAGCGACTTCCAGGTGAAGCTGCGTGGTCAGCGCATCGAGCTCGGCGAGATCGAGTCGGCGATGGCCTCTGCGCCGGACGTGGTCCATGCTGCGGCGGCCGTGGTCGAGGGGCCGGGAGGGACCGAGCACCTGGTCGGCTACTTCGCCCCGTCGTCTGTCGATGTCGAGTCGGTTCGGGCTGTTGTCGAAGGGATGCTGCCGAGTTACATGGTGCCGTCGGTGTGGACGGCGCTGGACGAGGTGCTTCTCAATTCGGCGGGCAAGCTCGATCGGAAGCGACTGCCCGCCCCGGAATTCGTTGGCGGCACGGCCGAATACGTCGCACCGTCGAGTTCCGACGAGCAGTCCGTCGCAGAGGTGTTCGCGGACTTGCTCGGTCGCGATCACGTGAGCGTGGTCGAGTCGTTCTTCGATCTGGGTGGCAACTCGCTGCTCGCGATGCGGTTGGCCGCGCGAGCGACGTCGGCGCTCGGCGTGTCGGTGTCTGTACGCGAGGTTTTCGATGCGCCGTCGGTGCGTGAGCTGGCTGCCACCGTGGCAGGCAATGCAGTGGCGTTGGCGCCGATCACCGCGGTCGACCCCCGTCCGGATCGGATTCCGCTCTCGTTCGCGCAGCAGCGCATGTGGTTCATCAACCAGATCGATCCGACCTCCGCGGCCTACAACATTCCCGCAGCGCTGCGGTTGACCGGTGATCTGGACTTGGAGGCGCTTCACGCCGCCGTGGTGGACGTCGTGACCAGGCACGAGATCCTGCGCACCACCTTCCCGTCGGCTGAGGGTTCGCCGCACCAGAAGATCGGCCGCGCGTCGATGATCGCGGCCAAGCTCGATTGGGATGTCGTCGACGACCTCGCCGAGCTGCAGGAGGCCGCGACCACCGGATTCGACGTCACCAAGCAGTGGCCGATCCGAGTGCGTGTCTGGCAGGCGGGCGAAAATGACCACGTCTTCGCCGTCGTCATCCATCACATCGCCACCGACGGCGAATCGATGACGCCGTTGATCACCGACATGGTGACCGCGTATAGCGCGCACCTGCAGGACCGCACGCCGACCTTCGCCCCGATGCCGGTCCAGTTCGCCGACTACGCGATCTGGCAGCACTCGGTCCTGGGCTCGCCGGACGACGCGGAGTCGGTGTCCGGGAAGCAACTCGAGTACTGGCGGGAGAACCTCACGGGTCTGCCGGAGCTGGTGGAACTCCCCGCGGACCGGACCCGACCCGCGGTCGCGAGCCAGCGTGGTGCGCAGCTGCCGTTCGAGATCCCGGCGGACCTCGCCGCACGGATCGGCGAGTACGCGGGCGCCACCGGGACCACGCAGTTCATGGTGCTGCACTCCGCGCTCGCGGTGCTGGTGTCCCGGCTCACCGGCGTCGACGACATCGCCATCGGAACTCCGATCGCCGGGCGCGGGCACCGCGTCCTGGATCCGTTGATCGGCATGTTCGTGAACACCTTGATCCTGCGCACCAGCATCGACGGTGAGGGCAGTTTCGACGACCTCGTCGCCCAGGCGCGCACCACCGACCTGCAGGCGTTCGCCAACGCGGACGTCGCCTTCGAGATGGTCGTCGATGCGCTCGACGTCGGTCGTTCGCAGGCGTACTCGCCGCTGTCGCAGGTGTGGCTGACCCTGAACCAGAGCGATCTTCCGGAGCTGGCGGGGGCGAACCTCGCCGCAGGCGAGATCGCCGGGCTGACGGTGGAGCCGGTCGCGACCGGCGAGGTCGCGGCCAAGACGGACCTGGTCGTGGCCGTCGGTGTCGTCGACTCGGGGCCGTGGCACGGATCGTTGATCTACGCCACAGATCTGTTCGACGAGGCGACGGTGCAGACCTTCGCCGATCAACTGATCGCGGTCCTCACCGCCACGCTGGCCGATCCGACCGCCTCCGTCGGCGACATCGCCCTCGGTGTGGCCGGCGGCCGCTCGACGACGCCGCGGCCGCCGGCCGCGCGTCCGCTGGCTGCCAAGACGATCGTGTCGTCGGACGCCGTGGTCTCGGGTGGCGCAGCAGACGAACCGTTGACCATGGGGGAGATCTTCGCGCAGTCGGCCCTCGCGTGGGGGCCGCGCCAGGCGGTCGTCGACGCGTCGGGCGGTTCGCTGACCTACCAGCAGCTGGATGAGCAGTCGAACCGACTTGCCCGGCTGCTGATCGGCCGCGGGATCGGGCCGGAGTCGGTGGTCGGCATCTCGATGGGTCGATCGACTGCGCTGTTGACCGCCATCGCCGCGGTCGCCAAGACTGGAGCCGGCTTCGTCCCGGTGGATCCGGAGTACCCTGCGGAACGCCGTCGGGCGATGTTCCTCGACTCGGACGCGCCGCTCTGCCTGACGATGTCGGGCGTCGAGCAACCCGACGACGTGGACCTCGACTTGATCGCGCTCGACGATCCGGTGTTCGTCGAGGAGATCGGAGGCGTCTCGTCGGCCCCGATCACCGATGTCGAGCGGACCGGCCCGGTCCGTCCGGACACCGTGGCCTACGTCATCTTCACCTCCGGCTCCACCGGTCGTCCGAAGGGAGTCGCGGTCACCAACTGGGGCGTCCATACCTTCGGCCGCGAACTCGTGCGTCGCTCCGGCGCGGACGAGTACACCCGCATGCTGGGCTTCACCTCGCCGAGCTTCGACGCGTCGGTCCTGGAGTACCTGGTCGCCACCATCTCCGGCGGCACCCTGGTGTTCCGTCCCGACGACGCGGTCGGCGGTCAGCCGCTGCAGGACTTCCTGACGCGGCAAGCGGTCTCGCACATGTTCCTGACGCCGACCGTCCTCGCGACGCTCGACCCGGCACTGGTCCCCACCGTGCGCATGGTGTTCGTGGGCGGCGAGGCCATCAGCCAGGCGCTCAAGGACCAGTGGGCGCAGTTCCGCCGGATCCAGAACTTCTACGGTCCCACCGAAGCGACGGTGGCACTGACCGGGTCGCAGCCGATGGCGATCGGCGAGCCGGTGACCCTCGGCAGCACCCTGGCGGGAATCGGCCTGGCCGTGCTCGACGCACGACTGCGACCGGTCCCCGCCGGCGCCGTCGGCGAGCTCTACGCGATGGGCGGCGCCCTGGCCCGCGGCTACCTGAAGCGGCCGGGACAGACGTCGTCGACCTTCGTCGCGAACCCGTTCGGCACGCCGGGCGACCTGATGTATCGCACCGGCGATCTGGTGCGGTGGCGTTCGGCGGCCGACGGCACGCCGGTCCTCGAGTACTCCGGTCGCGCGGACGATCAGGTGAAGCTGCGTGGTCTCCGCATCGAACTCGGTGAGATCGAGTCGGTGTTCACCGACTCCCCGGCGGTCAAGTCCGCGGTGGTGGTGGGTGTCGGCGGCTCGGTCGCCACGGCGCTCGCGGCGTATGTGGTGCCCGCGCCCGGGGCCGATCTCGACATTGCCGAACTCAAGCGGTTCGCAGGCGAACGACTGCCCGCATACATGGTGCCCGCGTCGGTGATGGTTCTGGATGCGCTCCCGTTCACGGCGGTCGGCAAGCTCGACAAGGACGCCCTGCCCGAGCCGGTCATCGAGGAGGGCGAGTACATCGCTCCGCTGCCCGGAGCCGAGAGCGCCGTTGCCGACGTGTTCGCCGACGCGCTCGGTCTGGACCGCGTGTCGGTCACCGACTCCTACTTCGACCTCGGCGGCAACTCACTGTCGGCCACCAAGGTGGCCGCTCGCGTCGGTGAGGTGCTCGGCGTCGACGTGTCGCTGCGCGACGTCTTCGAGGCTCCGTCGGTCCGCGAGCTCGTCGCCGCGGTCGGCGGCCGCGACGCCGGTGCGGCACCGATCGTCGCGGTGGATCCGCGGCCTGCCACCGTGCCGCTGTCGTTCGCACAGCAGCGCATGTGGGTTCTGAACCGCCTCGATCCCGAGTCCGCGGCGTACAACGTGCCGGTGGTGCTGACACTGACCGGCGCCGTCGACCTCGACGTGCTGCGCGCCGCCGTCGTCGACGTCGTGGCCCGTCACGAGGTCCTCCGGACCACGTTCCCCGAGTCGGGGACCGGTGCGTCCCAGCGCATCTGGGGTGTCGACGAGGTCTCGACGTACCTGGACTGGAGCGTCCTCGACTCCTCGGACGCGGTGGTCGCGGACCTGCTCCGCGGCTTCGATTTGACGACGGAGTTCCCGATCCGCGTCCGACTGACTCGCGTGGACGCGGAGACCACGTTGTTCGCGGTGGTCATGCATCACATCGCCGCCGACGGCGAGTCGACCGGACCGCTGCTCACCGATGTGTTGACCGCGTACGCCGCGCGCGCCGCCGGTGACGAGCCGCAGTTCGGCGACATGCCCGTGCAGTTCGCGGACTTCGCGATCTGGCAGCACGAGGTGCTCGGCGCACCGGACGACGCCGACTCGGTGGTCGGCCGACAACTCGCGTACTGGCGGACTCGCCTCGCGGGACTGCCCGACGTCCTCACCCTGCCGACCGATCGTCCGCGACCGCAGGTGGCGACCTCCAACGGCGGTCGGGTGTCCTTCACCATTCCCGCCGAGATCGCGTCGACGGCCGTCGAGGTGGCGGCTGCGCACGACGTCACCCCGTTCATGGTGGTGCACGCGGCGCTGTCGGTGCTGCTGGCGCGCCTGTCCGGGACCGACGACATCGCCGTCGTGACCCCGACCGCGGGCAGAGGACAGCGGGTGCTGGAACCCGTCGTCGGCATGTTCGTCAACTCGCTGGTGCTGCGTGCCCAGGTGGAGCCCGACATGTCGTTCGAGTCGCTGCTCACGCAGGTCCGCGGCGGCGACCTCGACGCCTACGCCCACGCGGACGTCCCGTTCGAATCGGTCGTGGACGCCCTCGATCCGGTGCGGTCGCAGGCCTTCGAACCGCTCGCCCAGGTGATGCTGTCGTTCAACCCGGGCGCCTCCCTCGACGGCGTCCAGATGGAACTCGGCGATCTCACGATCGCACCCGTCGAGCGGCCGGACGTCGTCGCTCAGCGAGACCTGACGATGACGGTCTCGCAATCCGACGCGGACTGGTCCGGCGAGCTCACCTACGCCGCGGACCTGTTCGACGAGAGCACCGCGGATCGGATGGCGCAGACCTTCGTGCGGCTGCTCGGCGACCTCGTCGCAGCGCCCGACCGCGCGGTCGGCGATGCGAGCCTGCTGACCGAGGCGGCCACGCGCGAGGTGCTCGCCGCGTCCGCGGGGGAGACCACGGCGGTTCCGCAGGTGACCCTGCCCGAGGCCATCGCGGCGCAGGTCCGTCGTTCGCCCAAGCGCATCGCGCTCTGGGCCGACGGACGCGAGCTGACCTATCGCGAGTTCGCGGCCCGGGTCGACGCGCTGGCGCGCGATCTCATCGCACTCGGAGTGGCACCGGAGACCGCGGTGGGAGTGTGCATCGACCGCAGCGTCGAGATGGTCGTCGCGATCCACGCGGTGCTCACCGCGGGTGGTCAGTACGTCCCGATCGACGTCGAGACACCGCACGATCGCGTGGCCTACATGCTGGAGACCGCGGGCGTCGGAACCGTCCTGATCGCGGCCGGGGACGCCCCGAGCGCGATGACGGACCTGCCCGGTGTCGGACCGACGCTCGTCACGGTGGACTGCTCCGGCGAGGTGGATCCGGAGACCGATCCGGTCGGCGACGCCGACCGGATTGCTCCGCTGACACCGGACAATGCCGCGTACACGCTGTTCACCTCGGGCTCCACCGGGCGGCCGAAGGGCGTCACGGTCTCGCACCGGTCGGTCGTCAACCGTCTCGCGTGGGGATACGGCACCTTCGGCTGGTCGCGCGGCGACCGGATCATCCTGAAGACGCCGTTCACGTTCGACGTGTCGGTCCCCGAACTCTTCGGACCGCTGATGTCGGGTGCGACGATCGTCGTCGCTCGGGCCGGCGGACACGCCGACCCCGACTACCTGGTGGAACTCCTCGAGGAATCAGCGGCGACCTCGGTGCACTTCGTGCCGTCGATGCTGTCGGTGTTCCTGGATGTTGTCGAACCGGAACGGTTGGCGCAGCTGACACGGCTGAAGTGGCTCTTCGCCTCCGGCGAGGCCCTGCCCGCCGCCGTCGTGGCCAAGGCGCACGCAGCCTGGCCGCACGTCGGTATCCACAACCTGTTCGGTCCCACCGAAGCCGCGGTCGAGGTGACGTGGGCCGACGTGTCGGACGCCCCGCGCGTCGTGACCATCGGCGCACCGGTGTGGAACACCAGCGCGCTGATCCTCGATGCACGACTCCGGCCGGTTCCGGTCGGCGTTCCCGGCGAGCTGTACCTGGGCGGAGTCCAGGTGGCGCGCGGGTACGCTGCACGCCCGGGCCTGAGCGCTGAGCGATTCGTCGCCGACCCGTACGGGCCCGCAGGCGCGCGCCTGTACCGCACCGGAGACTTGGTCCGGTGGGCCGTCGACGGTCAGATCGAATACCTCGGACGCACCGACTTCCAGGTGAAGCTGCGCGGACAGCGCATCGAGCTCGGTGAGATCGAGTCCGTTCTCGCGGGCGCGCCGGGCGTGGTGAAGGCCGCCGTGAGCGTGGTGGTCGCGCCGTCGGGCGGAGAACACCTCGCGGCGTTCGTCTCGCCCGCGACGGTCGACGTGTCCACGATCACGGCCGTGGTGGAACAGGCGCTGCCGCCGTACATGGTGCCGTCGGTGTGGACCGTGGTCGACGACCTCGTCCTCAACAGTGCGGGCAAGATCGATCGCCGTGCGTTGCCCGCCCCCGATTTCGGCTCCGCGGCGACCACCTATGTGGCGCCGAGCGGAGAACTCGAAGAGCAGCTCGCGACCAGCATCGCAGCCCTCCTCGGCATCGAGCAGGTCTCGGTCACCGAGTCGTTCTTCGCCATGGGCGGCGACTCGATCATGTCGATTCAGTTGGCCTCCGCGATGCGTGCGGCAGGTCATGCGCTCTCGCCGCGCGAGATCTTCGAGCACAAGACCGTCCGGGCCCTCGCACGCGTGATCGCCGAGTCCGGCGAGGCCCTGCCCGACCTGCCGGAGCTTCCCGGCGGAGCGGTCGGTCCCGTCGCACTGCCGCCGGTCGTGTCGTGGATGCTGGAGTACTCCGACACCCCGGCCGACTTCGCCGACTTCTCGCAGTCGAATGTGCTGCTCGCTCCCGAGGGCTTGACGTCGGAGAGCCTCCGCGACGTGCTGGCCACGGTGGTCGCGGCTCATCCGATGCTGACCGCACAGCTGACGCATGACGACGACGGGGTCTGGCGGCTGGCCGCAGGCGCTCCGTTCGATCCGGTGTCCGCGGTCACCGAGGCGGCCTCCGCGCACCGCGCGGGATCGCCCGAATTCGATGCGGATCTGGTCGCCGCGCACGCCGACGCAGCGAGCCGACTGGACCCGGCGTTCGGGCGACTGGTGCAGGTCGCGCTGGTCACTGATCCGGACGGTGCCGGCCGGATCGTCGTCGTGATCCATCACCTCGGGATCGACGCCGTCTCCTGGCGCGTCGTCATCGAGGACCTCGTCACGGTGTGGGCGCAGCGCGAAGCCGGACATCCCGAGCGCGTCCGCGACACCACGACCTCCCAGCGTGCGTGGGCCGACGCCCTCGCGGCGCAGGATCGGAGTGGGGAACTCGACTACTGGCTCCAGCGCGTGCCAGAGCAGTCCACGGACCTCGGGGTGCGCCTCGAGCGCGAGCGCGACCGGATGCGGACCATGACGTCCGTCGGGTCGCTGGTCGGCGCGACCGTCACCGAAGCGCTGCTCACCACGGTTCCCGAGACCTACGGGGGCAACGTCAACGACGTCTTGCTCGCGGGGCTCGCCCGGGCCGTGCGGTCCTGGCAGACCGCCCGCGGCATCGCGGACACGGCACCGGTGTCGGTTCTGCTCGAGGGACACGGACGCTACGAGGAGGTCCTGGCGTCCGGAGCGCATCCGGTTCGTGCGGACCTGTCGCGATCGGTCGGTTGGTTCACCACCATCGCGCCGATGTCGGTGGACCCCGCCGCCGACGTGGTCCACGCGGTCAAGTCGGCCAAGGAGGAGCGGCTGTCGCAGCCGGACTCCGGGATCGGGTTCGGTCTGCTCCGCTACGGTGTGCAGACCGACCTCTCCGCGCGGCCGATGCCGCCGATCGTCTTCAATTACTTCGGCGCCGGTTCGGCGGCCTCGGGCGACGCGAACGACGCCGCGCCGTTGCCGTTCATGCCCGCGGGCGGTCCGGGATTCTCCCCGTCGCCCAACGGAGGCATGGCGCTTCAGGCACTGCTGACGGTGTCGGTCAGCGGTCGGGTGATCGACGGGGAACGACGTCTCGCGATGTCGATCATGTTCGGCGAGCACACCTTCGGCGACGACGACATGACCGAACTGCTCGACCTCTGGTCCGAGGAGCTGACGGCCATCGCGGCCAGCGGTCCCGACGTCGGCCTGTCGCCGTCGGACGTGCCGGGCTCCGGTGTGACCCAGGACGACCTGGACCGGCTCGCCGAGCGGTATCCGGCGGCGACGGTGCTGCCGCTGTCGCCGCTGCAGGGCGGCCTGTTCTTCCAGTCGCAGCTGGCGGCTCAGGTCCAGGACGCCGTCGACGTCTACGTCGCACAGGTGTCGGTGACGCTCGGTGCGGGCGTGGACGACGACCGGCTGCGAGCGGCGATTGAGAAGGTCGTCGCCCACCACAGCGCACTTCGGTCGGGCTTCGCGGCCACCGGGAGCGGCGCCGTGGTGAGCCTGGTGTTCGAGGAGGTGACGCTGCCCTGGACGGTGGTGGACCTCGGACAGGCGTCGGAGGACGACGCCGCCGCGCGGATGGCCGAGCTCGCCCACGAGCAGCGGGTGACGCCGTTCGATCTGGCGACGGCGCCGCTGATGCGGTTCATGCTGGTGCGTCACGGTGAGTTGGCGACGCTGGTCGTCACTAACCACCACATCATTCTCGACGGCTGGTCGGGCCCGCTGGTCCTGGCCGACATCATGGCCGCCTACACCACGGGGGCGCCGTACACGCCCGCCACCGACTTCTCGGTGTACCTGGATCGGATAGGTCGACAGGACAAGGCGGCGAGCCTGGACGCCTGGAGGTCGGTGCTGGCACCGGTGACCGAGCCGACGCTCGTCGCTGCGGCGCGCGGTGACGCCATCGAGGTGCTCTCACGTGATGAACGCGTGTTGATCGATGCCGCCACGACTGTGCGACTCCAGAACGCGGCGCGGTCGTTGGGCGTGACCGTGGCGACGGTGACCCAGTTCGTCTGGGCAGTGCTGCTGTCGCGTCTCACCGAGAGCCGCGTGGTGACCTTCGGCGAGACGGTGTCGGGCCGTCCAGCCGACCTCGACGGTGTCGAGGCGATGGTCGGCCTGTTCATCAACACCCTGCCGGCCGTGGTGGACGTGGATCCGGAGGCGACGATCGGTGAGGTGCTGCGTCGTCTGCAGGACGACAAGGTGCGGGTGCTCGATCACCAGCATCTGGCGTTGCCGGAGATCCTAGCGGTGGCAGGGCATGGCGTTCTGTTCGACACCCTGACGGTGCACGAGTCGTATCCGGTGGACACCGACTCGCTGTCGCAGGTGGATGCGGGCGACGACGGCCTGGACATGCGCGGAGTCACCGGTCAGGACTTCACCCACTATCCGCTGAACCTGGGCACCCAGCTCGCGGGCGACCGCCTGAGCATGAAGATCAAGTACCTGCCGGAGGTGTTCACCCGGGAGCAGGTCGACATCTTCCTGCGGGTGATTCAGCGGGTCCTGGATCAGGTCGCGGAGTCGGTCGACACCCGAATCGGTGAGATCGCGCTGTTCGACGAGACGATGGCCGCTCAGGTGCGGCAGTGGTCGCAGCCCGAGGCGCCGGCCGACGGGCCGGCCACGGCGATGGACCTGCTGTTGTCGCGGGCGCGGACGACCCCGGAGTCGATCGCGCTGGTGGCGGGCGACCGTCAGGTCAGCTACGGCGAGTTGGGGTCTCGGGTCTCGGCGTCGGCGCGGGCGATGATCGCTGCGGGCGTCGGCCCGGACGTGGCGGTGGCGATCGCGGTCCCGCGATCGGTCGAGATGATGGTCGCGATCTACGCGGTGATGGCGACGGGCGGACAGTACGTGCCGATCGACGTGGCCGCACCGACCGATCGAGTGGACTACATGCTCGAGACCTCGGGCGCGGTGCTCATGCTGGTGTCGGCGGCGTCGCAGGACACGCAGGCCGTGGCCGCGGCGCGAGCCCGCGGCATCGAGATCACGGTGGTCGACGCGTCGTCGGACACCGACCCGACTCCGCTGCTGGAGTCGACGGAGCGACTCGGTCAGGCGGGTCCGGACAACGCTGCGTACACGATCTTCACGTCCGGTTCCACCGGACGGCCGAAGGGCGTGACGGTGTCGAATCGGGCGCTGATGACCGAGTCGATGGCCGACAAGGGCTACTACGGGTTCCGGTCGAGCGACGTCTTCCTCCAGGTGCTGGAGTACACCTTCGACCCGTCGGTGCTGGAATTCGTGCGCCCGCTGATGTCCGGCGGTCGTCTGGTTCTGCTGGAGCCGGGCACGCACCGGGATCCGTTCGTGATCAAGGACGCGGTGGCGTCGAACGGCGTCACGTGCGCGATCGTCGTCCCGTCGATGCTGGCGGTGATGACCGAGGTCCTCGCGGGGGAGGACCCGGCGTGGGTCGCGACCCTGCGGCACCTGAACACCGGCGGCGAGGCCCTGCCGCACGCGGTGGCCGAGGCAGTCGTGACGCTGTGGCCGACCGCCCAGCTGCACAACCAGTACGGTCCCACCGAGACGACGATCTTCTCGACCGTCGAGACCTACCAGCCCGGCGCGCGTCGGGTGACGATCGGCACGCCGATCGCCGGGTCGCAGACTTACGTTCTCGATCATCGACTGCAGATGGTTCCGGCGGGTGTGCCGGGCGAGCTGTACATCGGCGGACGCCAGGTGGCGCGCGGCTATGCGCGGCAGTCGGGCCTGACCTCGGAGAGGTTCGTCGCCGATCCGTTCGGCGCGCCGGGGTCGCGGCTGTATCGCACGGGCGATCTGGTGCGGTGGACCACGGACGGTGAGATCGAGTACCTCGGGCGCACCGACTTCCAGGTGAAGCTGCGTGGCCAGCGTCTGGAACTCGGTGAGGTCGAGGCGTCGCTGGCCGCAGCGCCCGGTGTGGTGCATGCCGCCGCGACGGTGGCGACCTCCCCGGCCGGGGCCGAGCACCTGGTGGCGTTCGTGTCACCGGGAACGGTGGACGTCGAGACCGTCAGGTCCGCGGTCGCGCAGCGACTGCCGGCGTTCATGGTGCCGACGGTGTGGACTGTCGTGGACGATCTGGTTCTCAACACCGCGGGCAAGATCGACCGTCGGGCGCTGCCCGCCCCTGATTTCGCGGGTACCGAGACCGAGTACGTGGCGCCGGCCGGCGAGCGCGAGACGGTCATCGCGTCGTTGTTCGCGGATCTGGTCGGACTGGACCGAGTGTCGGTGACCGACAGTTTCTTCGATCTCGGCGGCAACTCGCTGTCGGCGATGCGGTTGGCGGCGCGGATCGCGTCTGCTCTGCAGACCCAGGTCGGTGTCCGGGATCTGTTCCTCGCACCGACGGTGCGCGAACTCGCGGCGTTGATCGTGGGTCGCGGTGAGGCGTTGGCGCCGGTGACCGCGGTGGTTCCGCGACCGGAACGACTGCCGCTGTCGTTCGCTCAGCAGCGCATGTGGTTCATCAACCAGTTCGACGCGCAGTCGCCGGCCTACAACATCCCTGCGGTGCTGCGCCTGCGCGGCCCGCTCGACGTCGGCGCGCTGCGAGCAGCCATGGTCGACGTGGTGGTGCGGCACGAGGTGCTGCGCACGGTGTTCCCAGCGGTCGACGGTGAGGCCGTCGCGCAGATAGCGGGCGCCGACGTCGTCGCGGACCAGTTGGATTGGCGGATCGTCGCCGATCAGGACGCGGTTCTGTCCGCCGTGCAGGCGGGCTTCGACGTCACCGCACAGTGGCCGATGCGCGTCCGCCTGCTGCCGGTGAGCCCCGACGAGCACGTCCTCGCGCTGGTCCTGCACCACATCGCGGCGGACGGCGAATCGCTGGCACCGCTCGTCACCGACCTGGTGACCGCGTACGCCGCGCGTTCGGCAGGCGCCGAACCGCAGTTCACGCCGCTCGAGGTGCAGTTCGTGGACTTCGCGCTGTGGCAGCATCGGGTGCTCGGCGCCGCCGACGACCAGCAGTCGCCGCTCGGACGCCAACTGTCGTTCTGGACCGAGCGACTCGCCGGTCTTCCCGACGTGTCGGCGCTGCCGACGGACCGACCTCGGCCTCCCGTGGCGTCCCAGCGCGGATCACGGGTGTCGTTCTCGATTCCGAGCGACGTGGTCGACGCCGCGCACACGCTGGCGACGGCGCACGCGGCGACACCGTTCATGGTCTTCCATGCCGCGCTCGCAGCGCTCCTGTCCCGGTTGTCGGGCAGCGACGACATCGCGATCGGCACCTCGGTCGCGGGTCGCGGACAAGCCGTTCTGGACCCGCTCGTCGGCATGTTCGTCAACACGCTGGTGCTGCGCACCGCGGTGGATGCGAGCAGTTCCTTCGACGGGCTGCTCGACGCCGTCCGTGTCGGGGATCTGGACGCCTTCGCCAACGCGGACCTGCCGTTCGAAGTCCTCGTGGACGCGCTGAACCCGGTGCGTTCGGAGGCCTTCGCGCCGCTCGCGCAGATCCTCCTGTTCTTCAACGAGCGGAGCGTCGACACCGGTTCGGCGTCGTCGTCGGCCGACGCGCTGACGGTGGAACCGGTCTCGGCACCGGTCGGGACCGCTCGCGCGGACCTCACTTTCGAGGTCTCGGTGGGCGCTCGCGACGAGGAGTGGGTCGTGTCCGTCGAGTACGCGACCGACCTGTTCGACGCGTCGACCATCGAGTCGTTCGGCTCGCGACTCGTCACGATGATGACCGAGGTGACCGCGCAGCCGTCGTTGATCGTCGGCGACGTCGATGTGCTGGGTGCCGACGAGGACGGCATCGCGGCGTTGGAGCGGGGCGCGTCGATCGCCGTCGACGCCGAGACCGTCGCCGACGCCGTCGCCGATCAGATCGCGAGGACGCCGCACGCTGTGGCGCTGCGGTATGAGGGCCGCGAGGTCACCTACGCGGAGTTCGGTGCGCGCGTCAACGAACTGGCACGGCGGCTCATCGCCGCAGGCGTCGGTCCGGAGACCGCCGTCGCGGTGATCATCGACCGGTCCGTCGAGATGATGGTCGCCATCCATGCGGTTGTGACGGCCGGCGGACAGTACGTGCCGGTGGACGTCGAAGCACCCGCCGAGCGCGTCGAGTACATGCTGGAGACGGCGGGCGTGCGGGTGATACTGACCGCAGGCGGCACCGTGTCGACGGGGCAGGGCGAGGTCACGGTCATCGAGGTCGACACCGATCACCCCGTCGATGTCGGTTCGCCCGTCACCGACGCCGAGCGGTTGTCTCCGCTGCGACCGGACCACGCGGTCTACACCCTCTTCACCTCCGGATCCACCGGGCGGCCGAAGGGCGTCACCCTGACTCACGAGGCCGTCGTCAACCGCCTGCGGTGGGGCTTGGACGAGCTCCCGATCGACCGCACCGACGTGGTGCTGCAGAAGACGCCGTACACGTTCGACTGCTCAGTCCCCGAGCTGTTCGCGCCGCTGACGGTGGGCGCCGAGCTGGTGGTCCTCAAGGCGGGCGGTCACATCGACCCGCTCTACGTGGCCGAAGTGATCGAGGAGTCCCGGGCGACGATGGTGCACTTCGTGCCGTCGATGCTGTCGGTGTTCTGCGAGATCGTCGGCACCGAGCGGATCGCCGCGATGTCGTCTCTCCGGATCGTGTCGACCACGGGTGAGGCGCTGCCTCCGACCGTCGCCGCGGAACTGCGGGACGCGCAGCCGGACATCCTGTTCTACAACCTGTACGGGCCGACCGAGGCCGCGGTCGAGATCACCTACGAACGCATCGAGACCGTCGATGCGGGCGCCTCGTCGGTGGCCATCGGTCTGCCGGTCTGGAACAGTTCCGCGGTGGTCCTCGACGGTCGACTGCACCGCGTCCCCGACGGGGTGGCCGGCGAGTTGTACCTCGGCGGCGTCCAGCTGGCGCGCGGGTACGCGGCTCGTCCCGACCTGACTGCGGAGCGGTTCGTCGCCGACCCGGCGAACCCGGGCGAGCGGCTGTATCGGACCGGCGACCTGGTCCGCCGCACCGGCGACGGGCGGCTCGAGTACCTCGGCCGCACCGACTTCCAGGTGAAGCTGCGCGGTCAGCGCATCGAGCTCGGTGAGATCGAGTCCGTCCTGGCGTCCGCGCCGGGCGTGGTCCACGCGGCCGCGACCGTCGTCGATGGGCCGGGTGGGTCCCAGCACCTCGTCGGTTACGTGTCGGGCGGAAGCGAGCGCATCGACCTCGACCGGGTCAAGTCCGCGGTGTCGCTGGCGCTCCCGGGGTACATGGTGCCCACGGTGTGGTCCGTCCTCGAGGACATCGCACTGAACTCGGCGGGCAAGCTGGACCGCAAGGCGCTCCCGGCGCCCGACTTCGGTTCGGTCGCAGCCGTCTTCACCGTGCCCGAGAACGCCGATGAGGAAGCGGTCGCCGCGGTCTTCAGCGACGTCCTCGGCGTGGAGCAGGTCAGTGTCACGGAGTCGTTCTTCGATCTCGGCGGCAATTCGCTGTCCGCGATGCGCCTGGCGGCGCGGGTCGGTGACGCCCTCGGCGTCGAGTTGGCGGTCCGTGACGTGTTCGACGCGCCGTCGGTGCGGGGCCTCGCGGCCCTCTCCCGGACGCACGGTGCCGGACTCGCGCCGATCGAAGCGGTGGAGCCCCGACCCGATCGCATCCCGCTGTCGTTCGCGCAGCAACGGATGTGGTTCATCAACCGGTTCGACGCCGCGTCGGCGGCCTACAACATCCCGGCGGTGTTGCGACTGTCCGGACCACTGGACGTCGAAGCACTGCGTGCGGCGCTGATCGACGTTGTCGTCCGGCACGAGATCCTGCGCACCACATTCCCCGTCGTCGACGGGGAGCCGGTGCAGGTGGTCGATCCGATCGACTCGATCGCCGACCGATTCGACTGGGCGCTGGTCGACGGGCAGGAGGCCGTCGAGACGGCGGTCATGACCGGCTTCGTGCTCGCCGAGCAGTGGCCGCTCCGCGTCCGCGTATGGGAGATCGCGCCCGACGAGCACGTGCTCGCGGTCGTCGTCCACCACATCGCCGCGGACGGCGAGTCGCTCGGCCCGCTGCTCTCCGACCTGGTCGTCGCGTACACGGCGCGCAGCGCCGGGCAGGCGCCCGACATCGCCGCGCTGCCGGTCCAGTTCGCCGACTTCGCGCTGTGGCAGCACCGCGAGCTGGGGTCGCCCGACGACCCGGGTTCGGTGGTGGGCTCGCAACTGGAGTACTGGCGTGACCAGCTGGCAGGGATGCCGGATCTCCTGGCGCTGCCGACCGATCACCCGCGACCGGCGGTCGCCTCGCAGCGCGGCGCACGGGTGGACTTCGAGATCCCAGCGGATCTGGCCGATCAGATCGCCGCCTTCGCCGGGGCCACGGGGACGACCCCGTTCATGGTGGTCCACTCCGCGCTGGCGGTCCTGCTGTCGCGACTCGCGGGATCCGACGACATCGCCATCGGCACGCCCGTGGCGGGCCGCGGTCAGGCTGCTCTCGACCCGCTGATCGGCATGTTCGTCAACACCCTGGTGTTGCGCACACGGGTCGGTGCCGAGGACACGTTCGAGTCCCTGCTGAACCAGGTGCGCGATGTGGACCTGGCGGCCTTCTCGCACAGCGTCGCGCCGTTCGAGACCGTCGTGGACTCCATCAACCCGGTGCGGTCGGAGGCGTTCGCGGCACTCGCCCAGGTGTGGCTGTCGGTCCGCCAGTCCGGCGGAGACACGGGACAGACGGTGCTGCCCGTCATCGGCGATCTGCGCGTCGAACTGCTGAACGACGGCCGCGCCCCGATCCAGGTGGATCTGGTCGTCGACGTCACCATCGGAGCACCGGGAACGGCGTGGCACGGTTCGGCGCAGTACGCCGCAGACCTGTTCGACGCGGGCACCGTCGAGGCGACGATGGCTCGACTCGTGGCATTGCTGACGGTCCTCGTCGGCGATCCGACGCAGGCGGTCGGCGCGGTCGACATCGTGCTCCCGTCAGAGGCGGGGAGTATCGACGAGTGGTCGCACGGTCTGGACCTCGTGCCGGCGAACGTCGGCGACACCCTGGCCGACCTGGTGTGGGAACGGGTGGAGGCGACTCCCGACGCGATCGCGCTGATCACCCCGGAGGGCGAGGAGCTGACCTACGGCGAACTCGACCGCGCGATCGGTTCGGTGGCCGAGCGGCTCGCCGGTCTCGGCGTCGGTGCGGAGACGCCGATCGCCGTCGCACTGCCCCGATCGGCGTCGCTGATCGTGGCCGTGCACGCGTCGGTCGTCGTCGGCGGCCAGTTCGTGCCGATGGATCCGGAGGCGCCCGCCGACCGGCTCCAGCACATGATCGACACCGCGGGTGTCCGGGCCGTCATTCTGCGGCCGGACGGTCCGGACGAGCTGCGACGGGTCGCCGCGGCCTCGGGGATCACGGCGGTCGAGCTCTCGGACGACGACGTCCTGACCGCTGCGCGGTCCTCGGAGTCGCAGCGAGTGCGCTCGGTGATGGGCGCACGCCCGGCCGTGCACGTCGACTCCGCCGCGTACACCCTCTTCACGTCGGGATCCACCGGCACGCCGAAGGGCGTTGCGGTGTCCCACCGCGCAGTCGTGTCCCAGCTGAGGCATGACGCGCTGGTGCACGGCTACACGGCCCGCGACGTCTTCGGACAGGTGGTCTCGTCGACCTTCGACCCGTCGGTGCTCGAGTACTACCGCCCCGTCGTCTCCGGCGGTGCGCTGCTGGTGTTGGCGCCGGGTGTCCATCAGGATCCGCGGGCCCTGGCCGTGGAGCTCGGGCGCAATCGAGTCACCTCCGCGATTCTCGTTCCGTCGGTGGTCTCGACGATGCTCGAGATCCTGACCGACGAGGAGCTCGCGGTGCTGGCATCGTTGCGGCACCTCGACGTCGGCGGTGAGGCGTTCCCGGAATCACTGGTTGAGCGGCTGATGACAGTCTGGCCGGACTCCGAACCGTACAACCTGTACGGACCCACGGAGGCCGCGATCGTGGCCACGTACAAGCCGGTGGAAGCCGGTCGACCGGTGACCATCGGTCGTCCCGTCTCCCACCTGACCACGTGGGTTCTCGACGCTCGGATGCGGCCGGTGCCGATCGGGGTGCCGGGTGAGATGTATCTTGGCGGCGTTCAATTGGCACGCGGATACTCCTCGCGACCGGGCCTCACGGCCGAGCGGTTCGTCGCCGACCCGTTCGAGCCGGGCGGTCGCCTGTACCGAACCGGCGACCTGGTGCGGTGGACGGCGGACGGCGAGATCGACTACCTCGGCCGGACCGACTTCCAGGTGAAGCTGCGCGGTCAGCGCATCGAACTGGGCGAGATCGAATCGGCGATGCGCCGCGCGCCGGGTGTGGTCCACGCCGTGGTCACCCTCGAGACGACGGCCGGCGGCGACCAGTTCCTCGCGGGCTTCGTGTCGCCGGACACCGTCGACCTCGCCGCGGTGCGGGCGTCGGTCTCGGCGGAGTTGGCCCCGTACATGGTTCCGGCCGTGTGGACGGCGCTCGACGAGATGCCGATGAATGCGGCGGCGAAGATCGATCGCGCAGCCCTGCCGACACCGGATCCGACCGCGACCGCTGAAGCGTTCGTGGCGCCGGAGGGCGTTCGGGAGACGGTGATCGCGCGGGTCTTCGCGGAGGTCCTCGGGCTCCCCGAGGTGTCGGCGACGGCGTCGTTCTTCGCGCTGGGCGGCAATTCGCTGTCCGCGGTGCGGATCGTCGAACGCCTGCGCGTGGAGCTCGCAGCGGACGTGGAGTTGGCGGCGCTGTTCTCCGATCCGACGGTCCGCGGGGTCGCGGCTCACCTGGAGTCGGAGACTGCGGCGGCGAACGGCGTCCTGCTGGCGCTTCGGACAGAGGGCTCCCGCGCACCGCTGTTCTGTGTTCATCCGGCAGGCGGTCTCGCGTGGTTCTACGGAGGCTTCGCGCCGTACCTGGAGGACCGTCCGCTGTACGGTCTGCAGGATCCGCACGTCACCGCGGGCGAGGACGTCCGCGACGATGCCGGGCAGCTCGCCGATCGCTATCTCGAGGAGATTCGGACGGTGCAGCCCAGCGGTCCGTACCACCTCCTGGGCTGGTCGGTGGGCGGCGTGATCGCGCAGGCGATGGCGACGAGACTGCGTGCCGCCGGCGAGGAGGTCGCGTACCTCGGCGTCATGGACGCTGCGCCGGTGCCCGCGGAGATGGTGCAGAGCATCGTCGACGGCGAGGAGCCGTCGGCGGTCGCGACGATCGAGGCGACCGAGACCGAATCGCTCGAGACGGACTCGAACGACGACGGGGAGGTGGTCGCCGACCTGCTCGGCGGCTGGCGTGAACTGTTCGATCTGGGCGACGATCTGCACGCGTCCAGCGCCGAAGAGGTCACCGAGGTCGTGCGCGCGCAGATCGCGGGCATGGGGCTCTTCAGTGAGGACCAGGTGGGACGCATCATGGAGAGCTTCGCCTCGGCTCAGGACGTCGTGATCGGATTCACGCCGGACGTGTTCGACGGTGACCTGCACATCTTCGTCGCAACCGCCGACAAGGAGAAGCCGGAAGAGGTCGCCGAGGCCTGGCGCGACTTCATCGGCGGCGAGATCGTCGAGGTCGACGTCGACACCCACCACTTGGGGATGGCGAACGCCGATGCGTTGACCGTGATCGGACCGGTGCTCGCCGCGGCACTCGAGGAGGCAGGCGCATCCCGACCGAATGAGTGAACCTGGGGCCCGTAGCACTCTGCTGCGGCCCGACGATGAGACAATCATGGGCGAGACTGCCCAGTCACGAAAGGACTGCTAATCATGACCAACCCGTTCGACGACGAAAACGGGCGCTTCTACGTGCTGGTGAACCACGAGAACCAGCACTCGCTGTGGCCCACGTTCGCCGACATCCCGGCCGGCTGGAACAAGGTGTTCGGCGAGGACAGCCGCGAGGCCTGCCTCAAGTACGTCGAGGAGAACTGGACCGACCTGCGTCCGCAGAGCCTGATCGACGCGATGGAGGCGGACAAGGCGGCTCGCGAAGGCTAGTCGCTCGACAGCGCAGACAACCCCTCGGGGGAGCGGGACGGCGGTATCGGATCCGATGCCGCCGTCCCGCTGTCTTCGCTCGCCTCGCGAGACTCCGTGAACTCGGTTACGCTCAGTCCATCGGTAGTCCGAACAGGTGACACAGGGACGGGAATGGGGGCGGTGGCGATGGTGGAAGGACGTGAGCGGGGTGAGTGGATCGGCGCGGTCCTCGAAGAACTCTATGATCGGGCGGATGTGACACCGTGGCTGACAGCGGTGCGAGTCGGGGGAGAGGCGGTCACCTGCGGGCAGCTCGCGGACGCCGTACAGGCGCAGCGCCGCGCAGCGGGCATGGAGTGCATGTCGGTGGAGAGTTCGCTGGTGGCCGCGGTGGTCAGGTGCCTTCCGGGAATCGTTGCCCTGCCTCCTGAGCGCTTGGCGCAGATGGTTCTCGACATCGTCGAATGGATCGGACGCGATGTTCCGCGCACCGTGGTGGAGCATCGATCAGTGGGATGACGGGCGCACAATAATCGGTTGAACGCATCAGTACGTGTGACACTCGCGCGAATTCGATTGAAATGTGACGCACATCTCTATAGTTTTTCAGGGTCTTTCCGACGACGAATCGTCGACGAACTCGCAGTTGAGAGCCCTTCTTGGATGTCGAATCGATTACCGATGAGGCACGTTATCGTCATTTGGTCGGGCAGACCCTTACGCGATCGGGCAGATGTCGATACTGTGGTAGTCGCGGATCCCCCACTTGGAGGACCCTTAGATTCGAGGATGACGACACCCGGAAGGGTCGGACAATGAATAATTACGGCGTCGATCGCAAGGAGTGGATCCGCAATCTGAGCGTGCACCTGGCTGATCGTGCGGACGATGCGCCGTGGTTGACCGCCGTTCGCGTGGGAAGCGACAGTGTGACCTACGGGGACCTGGTGGACTCCCTGCACGGATACCGTCGCGTCGTCGACGCCGAGTTCATGTCCGTGGAGAGTGCAGTGACCGCGTCCGTCATGCACAACATGCCGGGCCTCGCCAAGATGCCGCCGCGCGACCTCGCACGGTCGATGCAGGAGATCGTCAAGTGGCTCGGCCGCGACCTTCCGGTCGCGCCCGCCGCGCTTCGCTCGGTGGTCTGACTCGCCGGTACTCTCTTCTCCCGCTTCGCGCGGGACGGTTTCCGGGCACCGAAGCCGTCACACCGTCCTGAGCCGTATTCAGAACAACGGCAGCGTGATTCTCGGAATCTGCTGTCTCGGGGTCTTCGCAATCAACCCCGGACGCCTGGCGGAGTTCGCTTCCCTCACCTCGGAGTGGTGGTCGTGGTCTGCGGTCGCGGTCATCGTCGCAACCTCGGCATCGCTGGTCACCATCGGCATCCGCCGCCGCACTGACCTTCTCGGCAGTGTCGGATCGGTTGCAGCGCTCGCCTATACAGGGGTGCTGGTCCTGTGGCTCGCCGGTTGGAACGGTGCCACTGCGCAATTGCCCGACCTGAACGGACTGGACCTCTGGGTCATCTTCATCCCACAGATCCTCGGCTGCGTGCTGGTGATGGGTGGACGGCTCATGCAGGCACTCGGCACGGTGGTCGTCGCCGGTGGCCTCAGCCTGGGGCTGACCGTTGCGGCCTCCGGGCACGGTGAATGGAGAGAAGCGGTCCAAGCGGTCTGGCTCCTGGCGTTGATAAGCCTCTACCAGGTGATCACCTGGGCAGTGATCGCCGGCGCGCGGCGTTACGACGCCGAGCGAGCCGCAGTCGCAGCCGAAGCGGTTCGTCGGCTGCACGACCGCAGCCGAGGATCAGAACAGCGTCGGTTGGATGCCATGGTCCACGACCGCCTCATCGCCATCCTGTTGGCTCTGCGCCCGGGACCGGTGAGCCCGGGTGGGCGGAAGGCCATCACCAGCGTGCTCGACGAGATCGCAGACTGGCGCAGCGAAGACGGCCCGGGACCGACGCGGGTGTCCGCAGCGGACTTGGCCCAGCGGCTTCGGCTATCGCTCGACGAGATCGATGAACGCGTGGAGATTGCGATCGACGGCGACCCCGACGCCGACTACCCGGCCGATGCCAGCGACGCGATCATCGACGCGGTGGGTGAGGCCGTCCGCAACTTTCATCGGCACGCCGGAGTCGATGCCGCCTGCGCCGTTCTCTGCGATGTCCGCGACGGCGCCATCACCGTGGTGATCGTCGACGACGGGGTCGGCTTCGAGCCGCGCGACGTTCCGGCCAACCGGATCGGGGTCGCGCTCGGGATCGTCGAACGGATGCATGTGCTGGCCGGTGGCGACGGCCGCGTGGAGAGCGAGCCCGGAGTCGGCACGAGGGTGGAGCTGTCGTGGGCCGCATCGGCCGGTGACCGCTGATGCCGGTGCGCCTGTCCTTCAAACGGAGGTCCTTCGCCGAACCCATCCTCGGCGGCGTCGCGCTGACCGTCGGTGTGATCGGATATCTCGTCGTCCTGACGGTGGCAGTACTCCTCGGCGGCGTTCTCAACGGCCACGGCCCGTGGTTCTGGGGTGGCACCGTCGGCGCGCTGCTGCTCTACAGCGGTGCCTTCGCCGTCGTCCTCATGCCGCGCCCGGGTGCCTTCTCGCGCCGTTCCGCGGTTGCCGCGACCGGGTTGGTCGTCGCCGCGCAGACGCTGACCTGGGGGACGGCAGTCCTTGATCAATCGGCCACGGTGGTCGCGTATGAACCACTGGTCGTGACGGCGTACGTGCTGTACGTGATGATCATCTTCCGCAGCGCGCTCGCGGTGGCCTGGTGCGGCGCCGTGGTGGGGCTGACCGCGACCCTGCTGTTGGGGCCGCGGACGGGCGCCGTGGAGTGGTGGACTGCGTTGCAGACCACCAGCATCGTGGTCCTCATCGTGGTGACGGCGGCATCACTGGCGATCATGCCGCTCCTCGGTGAGATCGACGCTCTCGCCATCCGCTATCGGCGAGTCGCACAGGAGCGGGCCGACGACACCTCAGCTCTCACCAGCCGTGAACAGCGCCTCGAGCGGATCGACAACCGGGTGCGTCCCGTGCTGGAGGGCATTCTCAACAGCGGCGTCGTCACCGGCGACGACGTCATCGTCGCTCGGCTGATGGAGGCCCGACTCCGCGACGGCATCCGCGCGCCGGCCCTCGACACGGCGCCGATGCGCGAAGCCGTGTGGCGTGCGCGTTCCCGCGGAGTGTCGGTGACCCTGCTCGACGACGGTGGGTTGCGTACCCTCCCGGAAGCCGACACCGCGGCATTTCTGTCCACGCTTCTGCCGCTGCTGGTGGCAGAACTGGATGCCCTCTCCGAGGGCGAGCTGATCGCGCGGGTCATGCCGCCGGGTCGATCGCCGATGGCGATGGTGACCGTCGCATGGCGCGGCATCCGCCGAAGGGTCGAGTTCGGGCCGGACGGCTTCGTCGCGCGAGTGGTCCGCGTATGAACGAACTCCGGATGCAGCGCGGCGCCGCGGTGTGCATGGCGGTGACGACCCTGATCGTCGCCGCCTTGATCCCGCTGAACTGGGGGCAGGCCACCCTCCTCGTCGCCGGTTGGTGGGTGCCCGCGAGCGTCGGGACGGTCGTCGCGGCAGCCGCGGCGCTGCTCGTCGAGGCGATGCGCGGATCCGGCCGGTGGATCGGTCCTCTGGCGCTGGTGCTGGGGGCTGCGAATGTGGGCGGTCTGGTCCTGTACCTCATCGCATGGAAGGGGGTCGCGGCGCCGTCGACCATCGGGTCGCCGCCGGTGTGGTCGGCAAACACCATCGTGCTGCCCGCGATCGTGCTCGCGACGGTCTACAGACCCCGGGTGCCGATTGTCTACGCGGTCGGCGCCATCCTGCTGCTCGGGACCGCGCAACAGTACGTCAAGCGTGGTGAGTTCGGATATCTCGGCTACCTGAACGGACTCATGACAGCGTCGTTGGTCGCAGTGTTCATCGTGATGGTCTACGCGGTGATGGACGCGGTGCGTGCCGCGGACGCCAGGCGCGAGCAGGTCCTCTCCGCAAGCGCGCGAGCCGCCAGTCGCGCCGCACGCGCTGCCGAACGCGAACGGCTCGGTGAGGTGGTCCGCGATCACGTCGTCGCCACGCTGCGCGCTGTGACCGAAGGCGTTCCCGACGACCGCCATCGTGCACAGGCAGAGGTGACGCTGTCGGCCTTGGACGGGCTCGGCCTCGACGGCGTCTCGACATCGCGTTCCACAGAACTCACGGCGGCGCAGGCTGTTCTGCGGCTGCGTGAAGCGGTGAACGCCTTCGGCGACGACACACAGATCGACGTTCAGGTGGAGGATCCGGATGCGCGCTATCCGTACCGGTTGGGGGAAGCCCTGGTCGACGCTTCCGTGGAGGCGATCGGAAACGCCGTCCACCATGCGGGTCCCGAGGCGTCGCGCGGCGTGATCGGTGTCTTCGGATCGGAACTGGTGCGGATCAGGATCGTCGACGACGGATCCGGGTTCGATCCGCTGCGTGTGCGGCCGGACTGCGCGGGCATCGAACTCGGCATCCGCCGGCGGATGCACGCTGAACCCGGTGGCGGCGCGTGGGTGCAGTCGGCGGTCGGGGAGGGGACCATGGTGTCGCTGGAATGGAGCAGGCCGCGATGAGGACACAGCAGTCACCGCAGACCATGGTCACGATGTTCGGCTTGAATCGTCTGAGCTTCCGGATTGCATTGACGATGGTGATCGTCGTCTACGTGATCGTCGGCGTCATCCTGCCGCATCTCGGCGAAGATTCGGGCCATGAAATGGTGGCGACGATCGGAGCCGTCGGTCTGGCCGTGTCCCTGTGGCTGGCCGCACGGGGCGACGACGATCCGATCGGGCTGGGTGCGACAGTGGCGGCGGTCCTCCTGGGAGGCGTGTCCGCAGGAGCCATCTGGTGGTCGATCCCGGCGGGGCCGATGAACTGGATCCGACCGAGCGCCCCGTTCGTCGCCTACACGATCGCCATGGCACTCCTGGCGATACGCGGGCGGATCGCGTGGGCCTGGTGCGGCTTCATTCTGGTCTCGGCCACCGCCGCGACCGCGGGGATCGTCTGGGGGTGGGGCGGCGGGACGGCGGCCCAGGCGGCCGTGCGCATGCTGGTCTCCCTGGTGCCGGTGACCCTCGTGATGCTCTTCGTCAGGCCGCTGCTGCTGTTCGCCCGAGTCCTGGATCGCCGAGAGGTGGTCGCGGTCGCCGAGGAGGCCGCACAGGCCGCGACCGCGCAGCAGCGACGGCGTCAAGCTGCAGCGCTCGACGGCGAGGTCCGGCCGATCCTGGAGAAGATCGCGGCCGGCGAGGAGATCAGCCCGACGGAGGCAGTCCGGGCGCGACTTCTGGAGCACGACCTGCGCGACAGCGTCCGCGGCGCGGGATGGATGTCGCCCGCGGTTCGCGAGGCCGTCGCGCAGGCGCGACAACGGGGCGTCGAGGTTCGGCTCTTCGACGACCGCCCCGGCGGTTCGTCGACGATCGACTGCGAGGTCCTGCGCGGCGAACTTCTCACCGCGCTGCGGGCCGCAGACCGCGGAGCGGTCACGGCGCGAATGCTGCCGCGCGGCCGCGACGCGATCGCCGTCATCGTCACGCAAGACGGCGACGACGTCCGTCGGCGGTACTGCCGCGCCGGCGAAGCGGGGCGGCCGGAGTGGAACCGCGACCCCGACGGCGGGGCCGTGTGACGGTCGTCGGCGTCAGCGACCCATCGAGGTGAGCGTGGTGACCGCCGGGCCGGCGAGCTTCCACTGGCCGTCCTTGCGGACCATCGCCAGATCCAGATCCACCGGCTCGGGGGCGTGCGGCGACTTGATCGCGGTGACTGCGATGGCCTTGTCCTGACCGTCGGCACGGACGCTCTTCACGGTGTAGACGTCGGGGGTGTAGCCGGCCTTGGCGGCGCCCTTGACGAAACCGTTGAGGGCCTCGGCGACGCCCGGCAGCGAGGTGTCCAGCACCTTCTTCAAGTCCTCGATCGAGGTGTCGGCACTGACCGCGGTACGAATGATCTCCTGCGCCTTCGCGGCGTCGAGGCCCTCGACCGCAGCGGTCTCGGTGGCCGCGGCGCTCTGCGTGGTCGTCGTCGCGGCAGTGGTGGCAGCGGTGTCGTCGGATCCGCTGCACGCGGTCAGCACGGTGGCGACGGCGGCCACCGCGACGACGGCGGCGGCAGGACGACGGAGCTTGCGGGAAACGGTCATGACTCTCCTGAGGTTTCGGCCTTAGTGGTTAGGCAAGCCTAACAGGGTAATCGGTGGTCAGGCCTTCGGAGTGAACACGGTCGAATCCTCGAACGTCATGGCGAGGTCGGCCACCGAGCTCGCCATCAACGCGGTCCGGGACAGACTCAGTCGGCGGATCTCGTCGGCGATCGGATGGTCGCCGAGGGTCAGTCGTGCTCCTCCGACGCGGGTGCGGGTGCCTGAGGTGGAGTCCAATCGCCACGGGGTCCGGCGGGTCACGCCGTCCAGTTGGGAGTAGGCCTGCAGCACCGTGTCGGCCCCGCTGTCGGGGACCGGGATCCCGGGTGCGACGCGCAGGTCGGCGATCAGCGCGCCGTCCCGGCTGACCCGTCCGCGCTTCGTCGCGGAATAGTGGTCCACGTCGAAGTCGGCCAGAATCTTCGGGAAGCCCCAGATGCCGCGGCCGGCGGCCATGGTGAACTCACCGTCCACCGGCAGCTCGTGAATCAAGGCGTGCGCGTCGCCGGAGCCGAGCGACCGCAGTGCACGCAGGGGAGAGGCTGCGGTTCCCGGCGGACGCATCAGGAAGCACACGCCGAACTCGTTGTAGGGCCCCAGGTCGCCGTCCACGTAGTCGACGAAGACCAGCATGCAGACCGAGCGTCCTCGCCGGACTTCCAGGGGTGCGAGTGCGGTGGCCCCGCGGCGCGCGATCGCGGCGGTCACGGCGGATGAGGAGGCTGTGAAAGCGGCGACGAAGCAGCGCGCCGAACGGATTCGGACCGGCATCGTGATCGTCGACCCGAGGACCTGATGGACGGGAGAGGCTGTCATGGGCGTCACGCTACGAGAGTTCGCGCAGCGAGACCGGCCGATCGGCGCGTGACCGGCACGTAACAGTGGAAGACTTTCGTCCTATGAACGGGTGAACAGCCCCCGGATTTGTCGGAGGAGTCCGATACTTTAAATGCGGGCCCGAAAGGTGGGCGCAGGGGAGTGAGGATGACGAGTGTGATGAACGACCGCGACACGACGACCACTCGGTCGGGCACGGTTCGCGTGGGCATGGTCGACGACCATCAGTCGCCCGTCTGGGGCATCGAGCGGATCCTGGAACGCCAGGAGGACCTCGCCCTCGTCGGCTCCGCGCCGACCGTCGCCGAACTCCTGGCTGCTCATTCCGACCTCGATGTCGTGATCCTCGACCTTCGCCTCAACGACGGCACCACGCCGCGCGAGAACGTCAACACACTCTCTGAACACGGCATCGTGACCGTGGTCTACACCTCGGGGGAGCATCCGGATCTGCTGAGGTCCGCTGCCCGCGCGGGCACCCTCGGCGTCGTCCTGAAGTCTGCCTCCGAAGAGGAGATCCTCAGTGCGATCCGTGCCGCGGCCTCCGGCGAGGAGGTCCTCACCACCGAATGGGCGGCCGCGATCGACGGCGACCCCAACCTCGACGCCGTCGACCTGAGTCCGCAGTTGCAGCGGGTGCTGACCCTGTACGCCTCGGGCGGCACATCGGCGAGCGTCGGTCACGAGCTCGGCGTCGCTCCCGACACCGTCAACGAGTACCTGAAACGCATCCGTCAGAAGTACGTGGACGCCGGCCGTCCGACGCGCACCAAGCTCGACCTCTTCAAGCGTGCCGTCGAGGACGGCTGGCTGCCGATGCCGCACCGCGGCCGCGGCGACTGACTGACCGCGACTGCGGCGACTGCCCGTGGCTCAGCGTCCGTTCGGTCGTTCGGACGGACTTCGCTTCGCGACCGTGACCACCCGCGAATCCCGCGATATGTTCGGTTTCGCGACGCGGCACGCCAGGGATCCGCGCGCGACATCGAGCGTGAAGGTGGGCGAGCGGATTGGACACGGCCGTTGATGTCGCCGCTGCCGACGAACCACGAACGCACGCCGATGTGCTCGTTGCGTCGAGCGAACACTCCCGCATCCTCGTCGCCATGGCGCGCTTCGTCGGCGCGGGGTTTCTCGCCTACCTCCTGACGTCGATCCCGATGTTCGGCCGACCGGCGGGCCTCGTCGCCGACTGGTTCACCCCGATCGGAATGGCGGCCGCTTACGGGCCGGGGTTGGTCCTGCTGATCATCTCCTTCATTCCCGGCTACCACCGGATGATCCCGACTGTCGCGGTCTCCTGCACCGTCGGTTACCTCGCGGCCTGCGGACTGTGGTTCCTCGCCTGGAACGGCTGGGAGGCGGACACCGAGTACGTCACGTGGCTGATGAGCTTCTCCGGGCTCCCCAGCCTCGCGTGGGTGCTGGTGCGTCCGGCGCGCGAAGCGGTAGCCGTCCTGGTGGCCTGTGCGGGGCTTGCTGCGTTGATCACCGACACCGGCCGCGCCGACACCATCACCTCCAACGTTCTCATCGAGTCGCTGTGGGGCATCGTCTTCACCCTCTCGTTCATGCTCGCGTCCGGGCGGGTGGTCCGCACCGGGCGGTTGCTGGATGAGACGCGCGCCGATGCCGTCCAGGCGGCAGGCCGCACGGCTGCCGTCGCGGCACGCAACACCGAACGCGCCCGGTTCGACGCGCTGATCCACGATCATGTGATCGCCACCCTCGTCGCGGCGTACAGCAACCCCGACGAAGCGCGTCTGCCGCAGCAGGCGGCCCATGCGCTCGGTGAACTCCAGACCCTGGCCACCGGTGCCGACGCCGACGCCGATGTCGGCGGAGCGGAAGCACTCGGACGACTGCGCGCGGTGGTCACCGCGGTCGATCCCGACATCACCGTCGTCACGCGCCGTGACGATGTCGCCGACGTCGACGTGAAGTATCCGGCGGTGGTGGTGCGCGCTCTCGCCGAAGCGGTGGGTGAAGCGGTCCGGAACAGCGTCGGTCACGCCGGTCCCGACGCGGAGTGCGCGGTGCTCGTGGAGATCGGCACAGACGTCCTGCGGGTGACCGTCGCCGACGACGGCATCGGTTTCGACCTCGACTCGGTGCCTCCCGAACGCCTCGGCATCGAGGTCAGCATCAGGCAGCGTCTCCGTGAACTGCCTGGCGCCCAGACTCGGTTGCGCAGCGCGCCCGGTGAAGGCACCACGGTCCAGATGGCGTGGGAACGATGCTGACGCTCCCGACTCGCCTCTGGTGGCGCCAGTCGCCCCGGAACGACGCCTCCACCATCATGGGCATGCAGACCAGCGCGGCTGTAGCGCTGGGGCTCGTGATCTGGGCGGTGTCCGTGGTTCTCGGCTTCGCAGCGGGCGGTGTCCTCAACCCCCTCCTGTATGTGGGGGCGATGCTCGTGCTGCTGGTGGCGGCCGGCGTCCTCCTCGGTGCACCTCGCGACCCCGTCGCGATGTGGGCGACCCTGTTCATCGTGTTCGCACCGCCCCTGGCGATCACGATCGCGATCCCCGGTCTCGCACACCGCCCGGGCCTGGCGTACGGGACCCTGACGGGGATGAGCATCATTGTGACCGCCTTCCTCGCCGTCCGCGGACGGACGGTCGCGGCCTGGCTCGGGTACGGACTGGGGCTGGCCGTCGCGCTGCTGGCCGATGCCTTCGCCGGTCCGCAACCGGCGTTGATCGGGGCGCAGGCGCCTAACCTCGCGGTGTTGCTGATGGCGACCATCTTCGCGGCCATCGTGCGGCCCCGGGCGCGACAGATCTACGCCCTGCGCGGCGAGACCGAACGTGAGACCGCTCTCCGCTCCGCTGAGGAGGCCACTCTCGCAGTCCGCGACCAGCAGTTGTCGCGGCTCGACGACGGCGCCCGCCCGCTGCTCGATCGGATCGCGGCAGGCGGCCGACTCGACAGGAGTGAACTCCAGCGGTGTCGCCTCGTCGAGGCCCAACTCCGCGATCGGATCCGCGCGCCGGGCTTCGATTCTCCCGGCGTGGCGAACGCCGCGTGGCGTGCGCGTGCGCGAGGCGTCCGAGTTCTGCTGCTCGACGACTTCGACGTCGCCGTCGGCATGCCCGACAGCGTTGCTCTCCGCGCCGTCGTCGACCGTGTGGTGGCCGTGCTCGCCGACGCCGAGGACGGCGACGAGGTGACTGCGCGACTGCTCCCGCGCGGACGATCGCGTCTCGCGACGGTGTCCGTGGCGCGGAACGACGGCGTCGTCCGACTCGAGTTCGACGCGTCGGGCCGCGAGACGAGCATCGAAACTCAGTCCTGACCTGCGGTGATACCCGCGGTCGGTCGCGGGTCGGTCCGTTCGGGTGTCAACAGATCTGGTGTCCCCATTTCTGGGTCTACCGGGGTGCGCGGAAAGTTCGTAACGTTTTCATCAATCCTGAGCGATTCTCAGTTTCGGGACGTTAATTCATTCGGTCGGGTACTTGCACTGGAGGTAGATCGTGAGCATTGCCGAACTCGAGGTCGGGGTCAGCGAGAGTCTCGTCCCGCACGGGAGCAAGCCCCTGTCGCAGAGGACGAAGGTGTCGTCACATCTCACCGTTGCCCCGCTGCCGCGCCCGTCGCTCTCGAGCCGCGAGGTCGAGGTGCTGCTCGCGTGGATGGCCACCGAGTCGAAGGAGGATGCGGCCAACAAGCTGTTCATCTCACAGTCGACGGTGAGCACGCACATCTCGCGGATCCGCGCCAAGTACGCCGCCGTCGGCCGTCCCGCGCCGACCAAGACTCATCTGTTGGTTCGCGCGCTTCAGGACGGATACACCACACTGGAAGCGTGGTGACCCGCACCTTCTCCAAGAGTGACCGCCCGCTGCCCGGTTTTCGGGACGGCGGGCGGCAGCATTTCATGCGTTCGACGGTGCCGGCGACCAACGAACTCGATCGCGTCCGCATCTCCCTGTCTCGATTCGTCGGCGGCGGGTACGTGGTCTACGCGCTGCTGGTGATTCCGCAGATGGTCACCGAGGCGGCGGGGGTGGTGCCTGCCTGGTATCCACCGGTCGGTGCGGTCCTCGCCTTCGGCCCGGGCATCGCACTGCTGATCGTGTCGATGATCCCGAAGTGGCATCAGGCGATGCCGGTCCTGATCGACGCCTGCACCGCGGGGTTGATCGCGGCCGCCGCGCTCTGGCTGGCCTTCGCCGACGGATCCAGTGATCACGAGTCGGTGTGGATCCTCGACTTCGCCGGACTGGTCGGCATCACCCTGGTCCTCTGGCGGCCGGTCGGTGTCGCGATCGTGGCACTGGCGACCGGCAAACTGCTCGGCTCAGCGGTCGCGATCACCCACGTCGCCGACGCGGACGTCTGGTCGGCTATCGAGGAGGCACTGTTCGGGATGGTCTTCTCGACGGTGTTCATTCTCCTGGTCAATCAGGTGCTGCGAATGAGCTCGGAACTGGACGAATCGCGGGCCGCGACCGAGAAGATGATGGCGCGCGACGTCGCCAACGTCGAGCTCGCCCGTGTCGACGCGCTGATCCACGACCACGTGCTCTCCACCTTCGTGTCCGTCTCGGCCGATCGGTACGACCCCCGCCTGGTGGATCAGGCGCGCGGTGCGTTGGACGCACTCGACAGCGTGGTCGATCACGATGATGAGACCGTCGAGATCGACGCGGGCGAAGTGGTCGCCCGCCTGCGCGCGGTCCTCGCCGGGGTGGACGGTGATCTGTCGGTCACCGTCGAGACCTCCGACGACGCCGCCCTCAGCCCCGTCGGCGTGGTGGCCGCGTTGGCCGAGGCCGCTGCGGAGGCCACGCGCAACAGCATCGCCCACGCCGGCCCCGACGCCCAGCGCGCCGTGTTCATCGGCGTCTCCTCAGACCTGGTGCAGGTTGTCGTGACCGACGACGGTCACGGCTTCGATCCGGGCGACGTGCCGAGCGATCGGCTCGGCGTGGCCCTCAGCATCCGCCATCGGGTGGGGACCCTGCCCGGTGGCGACGCCGCCGTCATCAGCACACCCGGCGGCGGGTGCACGGTCCGGTTGCGCTGGGTGCCGTCGCAGGCCCGCGAGCAGTCATGATTCCCGCCCCCGCGTCCGAGGTGGACGACGTCGCGACGATCCTCGGGCTCCGCAGCCCCGCGGGCACCGTCGTCGCGTCGGCCGCGTGGTTGGCCTTCCTCTTCCTCGGCGTCGCGAGCGGCGGCATCAACATTCCGGTGGTGTATCTGCTCGGATTCGCCGCACTCGGCGTCGGGTGGGCGCTCATCCTCCGGTCGCCCGGGGATCCGATGCGCGTGCGCGACGCGGCGGCCACGGCGGCGAGCGGTGCAGTCGCCTGCGTCCTGTCCGTCGTCGCGACCGATCCCACGGACCGGGCGGTGCTCCTCGCGCTCGGTGCCGCACCCGCGGTCACCTTCGCGATGCTCGCCTTCAGAGGGCGGATCGCCGTCGCTTGGGCCGGGATGATCGCCGGCGGCATCGGCATCATCGGCGTGGCCGTCATCCGCGGCGCCGATGTCGCCGCCGTCGCCGCCGTGGCGGTTCCCGGCAACATCGGCGTGCTGATCATGGCGACCTTCTTCGCGATTCTCGTCCGTCCGCGTGCAAAGCAGATCGGTAGCCTGCGGCGACGCGCGGAGCGGGACCGCGGTCCCGAAAGCGTCCGGCTGGTGCGGGACGCGCGCGTCGCCCGCCTCCAAGGTCAGGTCCGGCCGCTTCTGGAGCACATCGCCTCCGGTGAGCCGCTGACCGAGGAGCAGGTGGCCGTCTGCCGCCTGGTGGAGGCGGGGCTGCGCGATCGGATCCGGGCGCCCGGCCTCGACGTCCCCGACGTCGCCGAGGCCGCCTGGGATGCGCGGGCCCGCGGCGTACGGGTCCTGCTCTTGGACGACCGTGACAGTCCCCGCTGGGGCGATGACGCCTCGCGTCTGGCGAGAGTCCGCACGGCGGCCGTCGGCGCGCTCGTCGGTGCTCGTTCGGAAGCTCAGGTCACCGTGCGGCTGATGCCTGAGGGACGCGACCTCGTCGGCACCATCGCCATCGCGGAGGACGGCCAGGTCCGTCGGATCGAGTTCCGCACAGACGATCTCACCGACACCACCATCGACTGACCACGTTTGTGCTGGTCCACCCGTTTTGGGGGAGGCGAAGTGATTTTGTGGGGGAGCGGTCGGTGGCCTACACTAGAGCGGTTGCCTGCAGCGCGTGCGCTGCGAGTCGACTGGTGAACCCACTGAAACCGAACCGAATTCTCGGGGAAGTCCCAGGCAGGCACCTGTTTCGATGGTGACAGACCGTGTGCGTCGGGTCGGAAATCCGGCGGACATAAGTATCCAGGTCAAGGAGACTACGCAGTGATTCAGCAGGAATCGCGGGTGCGCGTCGCCGACAACACCGGTGCAAAGGAAATCCTCTGCATCCGCGTGCTCGGTGGATCGTCGCGCCGCTACGCCGGCGTGGGCGACGTCATCGTCGCCACCGTGAAGGACGCCGTCCCCGGCGGCAACATCAAGAAGGGTGAGGTCGTCAAGGCCGTCATCGTGCGCACCGTCAAGGAGCGCCGTCGCCCGGACGGTTCGTACATCAAGTTCGACGAGAACGCGGCCGTCATCCTCAAGAACGAGAGCGACCCGCGCGGCACCCGCATCTTCGGACCGGTCAGCCGCGAGCTGCGCGACAAGAAGTTCATGAAGATCGTTTCGCTCGCACCGGAGGTGATCTAACTCATGAAGATTCACAAGGGTGACACTGTCATCGTCATCGCGGGTAAGGACAAGGGCGCCAAGGGCAAGGTCATCGAGGCCTACCCCAAGCGCGAGCGCGTGCTCGTCGAGGGCGTCAACCGCATCAAGAAGCACACCAGCGCCTCGGCCAACGAGCGCGGTGCGGAGTCGGGCGGCATCGTGACGCAGGAGGCTCCGATCCACGTTTCTAACGTGATGATCGTCGACGCCGACGGCAACCCGACCCGCGTCGGCTACCGCCGCGACGAGGAGACCGGCAAGAACGTCCGTATCTCCCGCAAGACCGGGAAGGACATCTGATATGACCACCTCTGAGAAGGTCCAGCCCCGCCTCAAGGCCAAGTACCGCGAGGAGATCAAGGGTAAGCTGGACGAGGAGTTCAACTACTCCAACGTCATGCTGATCCCCGGCGTCGTCAAGGTCGTCGTCAACATGGGCGTCGGCGACGCCGCCCGTGACGCGAAGCTGATCAACGGTGCCGTCGCCGACCTGGCGCTCATCACCGGTCAGGCTCCGGAGATCCGCCGCGCACGCAAGTCCATCGCACAGTTCAAGCTGCGCGAGGGCATGCCGATCGGCGCCCGCGTCACCCTCCGCGGTGACCGCATGTGGGAGTTCCTCGACCGCCTCGTGTCGATCGCCCTCCCGCGTATCCGTGACTTCCGCGGCCTGAGCGACCGTCAGTTCGACGGCAACGGCAACTACACGTTCGGTCTGAACGAGCAGTCGATGTTCCACGAGATCAACATCGACAGCATCGATCGTCCGCGCGGTATGGACATCACGGTCGTCACGACGGCCACCACGGACGACGAAGGCCGTGCGCTGCTCCGCGCCCTGGGCTTCCCGTTCAAGAGCAACGAAGCTAAGGACAACTGACATGGCAAAGAAGGCTCTGGTCAACAAGGCCAACAAGAAGCCCAAGTTCGCCGTGCGGGGCTACACACGCTGCAACAAGTGCGGCCGCCCGCACTCGGTGTACCGCAAGTTCGGCCTGTGCCGCGTCTGCTTCCGCGACATGGCACACGCCGGCGAGCTGCCGGGCGTGCAGAAGTCCAGCTGGTGACTTCTTGCCGATAAGGCATAGCTGAACACGAAAGGCTCCGCCTCCCCGTCGGGGGAGGCGGAGCCTTCGTCGTCAGGCCTCGTCGGTGGGCTTCCGGCGGCCCCGCACCAGATATGCGATCGGCAGAGCGCCGGCCGAGTTCACGAATGCGAGGCCCAGCGTCCAGAGCTTCTTGGACCCGTTGATCTCCGACTGCTCGCGTGAGCGGACGTCCTTGATCGCCCAGAAACGCAGACTCGCGTCGACGCCGGCGAGGACGATGAGTCCGGCACGGACCGGGGCGGGGAGATCGGTGAACTTGATTGCCATGCGTCCAGTCTGGCAGGACTGGACGCGTGGCGGCAGGGGGCCGTCGCGGACGGGGGACAGGGAGGGCTTCCAGCCGTCTCGCGCGGGATAAACTTGCAGAGGTTCGGCGCCGTCCGGTGTCGCCGACTGCTACTGCAGGAAGGGGCCGCGTGGTCGACTGGCTGCTCGCATCACCGGGCTTCGACGACGCCGCATCGGTGTTGAACGTCGGCGGCGAACTCCTCGGCGTCGTCGCATTCGCGGCCTCGGGCGCGTTGCTGTCGGTACGACGCGACCTGGACATCGTCGGGATCGTGCTGCTGGCCGCGGCGACCGCACTGGGCGGCGGCATCATCCGCGACGTCATGATCGGCAAGATCCCGCCGACCGCGTTCACCGACCTGTGGCTGTTCGGGGCGGCCGTGGCGACGGCGCTGGTGATCTTCGTCTGGCAGCCGCCCGCGCGGCTGACGCGATGGCCGCTGGACATCACCGACGCCGTCGGTCTGGGAATGTTCGCGGTGACCGGAACGGTGACCGCCTACCAGCACGGCCTGTCCGCCCCCTCCGCGGCGATGCTCGGCCTCACGACCGGTGTGGGCGGCGGCATCATCCGCGACGCGCTGTCCGGACAGGTGCCGGTGGTCCTCCGGCCGAACGAGTATCTCTACGCGATCCCCGCGGCAGGCGGTGCCGCGCTGACCGCCGGATTGCTGCACTTCGACGTCTACCGCCCGTGGATCGGGCTGCTGTGCGCGGCGGCGGTGATCGCGGTGCGCATCGGGTCCCTGAAGTTCGGTTGGCACGGCCCGCGACCGTGGTACACCGTGCGCGGCCGGAAGAATGAGGACTGAGGTCCTGACCCGGCCGCAAAACTTCGCCCCACCGGGACGGACGTGGCACTCTCGAAGGTGTGGATTCCAACCAGAGGTGCGCGACGGTGATCACCGTGTCCGACCGGTCGTACGCCGGTGAGCGCGAGGACGTCTCGGGCCCGCTCGCGGCCGAATTGCTCGGTGCCGCAGGCTGGTCCACTGAGGTGATCGTCGTCCCCGACGACCAGAACGCGATCTCCGGTCTGATCGTCGAAGTGGTGGAGGCGGGCGCCGATCTCGTCGTCACCACCGGCGGCACCGGCGTCGGTCCGCGCGATGTGACCCCGGAGGCCACCGCCTCGCTGCTGACCCGTGAACTGCCCGGCGTCGCCGAGGAGATCCGTCGCGTCGGCATCGCCTCGCTGCCGCAGGCCATGCTCTCCCGCGGAGTGGCGGGCATGCGTCGCGGAGCCCTCGTCGTGAACCTCGCAGGCTCGACCGGCGCGGTACGCGACGGGATCCCCGTCGTACTGCAGGTGGCCGCACATGCCGTCGACCAGGCGGTCGGAGGCGATCACTGATGATCACCCTGACCGCCATCAGCGACGTCGACCTCGACGTCGCCGCACACCTGACCGCCGTCACCGCCCCGACGCCGGTGCCACTGCACTGTTCGTCGGCACCGTCCGCGACAACGATCCGGACGCGGCCGGTCGAGTCGTGGAACTGGAGTACAGCGCCCACCCGGACGCCCACCGGTTCCTGCAGGAGATCGTCGACGGCCTCGACCGACCGGACATCCGGATCGCGGTCAGTCACCGCGTCGGAACCCTGGGGATCGGCGGCATCGCGATCGTCGCCGCCGTGTCGTCGGTGCATCGCGCCGAGGCGTTCGAGGTGAATCGGGAGCTCGTCGAGCGGGTGAAGGCAGAACTCCCGATGTGGAAGAAGCAGGTGGAGAGCGACGGCTCGCACAGCTGGGTGGGTCTCGGACGGGTGATGACGTGAGCGTCTCGGGCGGACTGGTCGACACCTTCGGGCGCGTGCACCGCGACCTGCGGATCTCGCTGACCGACCGCTGCAATCTCCGCTGCACCTACTGCATGCCCGCCGAGGGAGTCCCGTGGATCCCGCGCCCGGAACTGCTCACCACCGATGAGATCGTGAACCTGGCAGAGGTGTTCGCGCGGCTCGGGATCGTCGAAATGCGGTTGACCGGCGGCGAGCCGCTGCTGCGCCCCGACGTCGTCGACGTGGTCCGTCGACTCGCGGCGATCCGCGGCGAACGTGGCCCGCTGCGGATCTCCATCACCACCAACGGCATCGGCCTCGTGAAGCTGGCGCAGCCGCTCGCGGACGCCGGGCTGGAGCGCTTCAACATCAGCCTCGACACCCTGCGTCCCGACCGCTTCTCCGCGCTGACCCGCCGCGACCGGCTCGACGACGTCCTCGCCGGCATCGAAGCCGCCCGGGCTACCGGCCTGAAGCCGCTCAAGATCAACACCGTCGCGATGCGCGACACCAACGACGACGAACTGGTGGACCTGGTCCGCTTCGCCCAGCAGCACGAGGCGCAGCTGCGGTTCATCGAGCAGATGCCGCTCGACGCAGGCCACATCTGGTCACGCGTGAAGATGGTGACCGGGAAGGAGATCCTCGAGACCCTGTCCGGGGAGTTCTCCCTCGAACCGTGCGAGGGTCGCGGATCCGATCCGGCGCAGCGGTTCGTCGTCGACGGCGGCCCCACCACGGTCGGCGTGATCGCCTCGGTGACGGCACCCTTCTGCGGGTCCTGCGATCGCGTCCGATTGACGGCCGACGGCCAACTCCGCAACTGCCTGTTCGCGCGCGAGGAGTCGGACCTGCGGTCGCTCCTGCGGTCCGGCGCGAGCGTCGACGACATCGAGGCGATGATCCGCGCGTCCGTGACTGCTAAGCGCGCGGGGCACGGGATCGACGATCCGGGGTTCCTCCAGCCGGACCGGCCGATGTCGGCGATCGGCGGGTAGGGGGACCGGTAGCACCGTCTGGCTCAGAGTGTTGCCACGTTGACGGGTTGAGTGACCGCGGCGGCCTCGACACGCTCTGTGACTTCGTCCCCGAGCGGCTCGACCAGCGTGTGGAGGGGCTGTGGAGTCGCCGCGCGCCTCGGCCAGCGGTGGGGAAGGGCGCGCTCTACCGGCGTCGAAGCGGGGTGAAAAGCGACTGTGCCTACCCGCCCGCGAACGGGGGGAGCACGTCGACTGTCGCTCCAGTCGCGGCGAAGGTCTCGTCGGTGGCGCGGGTGCCGTCGACGAGGACCGAGCAGGCGGTCAGCACACGGGCGAACTCCGGACCGTGCTCGTCGGAGAGGCGCGACTTCAGATCGGCGACGGTGAGGTCGCCGTCGAAGGGCTGCTCCTTGCGGCCCGCGGCCTCGGCGGCACCGGCGAAGTAGCGGATGATCACTCCGGCGTCTCCTCCCGGGCCAGTTCCTTGGCCTCGACCAACTCGCGAATCTTTGCGGCGGCGTCGTCGGCGCTCATGCCGTTCGCGACGGCGAGGCCGATCAGATACGTGGTGATGGGTCCGGCGGGACGCAGGACCGAGTGCGCGACGTCGCGGGTGACGTCCAGTAGCAGGCCGGTCGGGACCTGCGCGTCACCGAGTCCGAGGGCGGGCGCCACCTCGGCGGCCCATCGATCCAGCCCGGGCGGATAGGTGCTCATACGGGGTCCTCCTGATTGCGGTAGCTGTTCACGTCGGCCCAGGTGTCGAGATCGAGCGTCGCGCCGATGCGGTCGGTGACGGTGTGCAGGTTCAGCGGGGCCAGCAGGCGTCGGACGGCGACGTCGCGCACATCGGGCAGACCGTCGAGCGAGGCCCGCAGCGATGCCACCCGGTAACGCCCGGCCAGCCACTGCTCGCGGCCGTCGGCGTCGACGAGGACCACGCCGTCGGCGTCCTCGGGAATCGGCACGTCGTGCAACTGCGCGACGATCAGCTCCGCGCGCGGAAGATCGCAGGCCAGCAGCCAGGTCTCGGTCGGAGCGCCGACTGTGTCGAGGTGGCCGAGGGCGGCGTGGATCCCGGCGACCGGCCCACCGAACGGCGGATCCTCCCGAACCACCGTCACGCCGTTCCGGGTGACGGACTCCGGTCCGACAGCGATGACCGGCGACGCTCCGGACACGGCGGCGAACGCGGCGTCGATCAGCGGACGTCCGCCGATCTCGACGGCCGCCTTGTCGGCGCCGTCGAGTCGACTGGCACGACCGCCGGCGAGGATGATGGCTGCGGTCATCGGATCCAGTCTCCACTCTTGCCGCCGGTCTTGCGGAGCAGCCGGATGTTCTCGATCTCGACCGATTTGTCGAGGCCCTTGACCATGTCGACCAGGGCGAGCGCGGCGACGCTGACCGCGGTCAACGCCTCCATCTCCACGCCGGTGCGGTCCGCGGTGCGGACGGTGGCGGAGACGGTGACACCGTCGTCGACGATCTCCAGGTCGACGCTCGCGCCGTGCACGCCGATGACGTGCGCGAGCGGTAGCAGCTCAGGAGTCCGCTTGGCGGCGGCGATCCCGGCGATCCGCGCGACGGCGAGGACATCGCCCTTGGGGACGGTGCCGTCGCGCAGGGCGGCGACGATGGTCGCCGAGCAGCGGACGAAGCCCGCGGCGGTCGCGCTGCGGACGGTCGGCTGCTTTTCGGTCACGTCGACCATCCGAGCCTGACCGGCCGAATCGAGATGCGTGAACGGCTGCCGCATGTCGTCACTGCTCATGACAGCACCATCACGGTGACGCGATCTCCTTCGGACACGTGGTCCACGTCGGCGGGGATGAGGGCGAGGGCGGTGGCGTCGGCCAGCGAGGTCACCAGGTGCGAGCCGCTGCCGCCGCGCGAGGCGGGGCGGACGGTCTCGTCGTCGAAGACCACGGGCAGGATCTGCACGCGGCCCGGCTTCCGGCGCCACGACGCGGCGGCGGTGCGGATGACGCGGGGACGGTCGATGTCGTGCAGGCCCGCCATCTGCCGGAGGGCGGGGCGCACGAACATCTCGAACGACACCGCGACGCTCACCGGATTGCCGGGCAGGCAGAACGCGGGGACGCCGAACTCGGTGAGTCCGAACCCCTGCGGCTTGCCCGGCTGCATGGCGACGGTGGTGAACTCGATGCTCCCGGTGCCGTCGAGGACGGCCTTGACGATATCGAAGGCGCCGACGCTGGCGCCGCCGGTCAGGATGGCTGCGTCCACATCGAGGCCGGTGAGAACCGAGCGCAGGGCGTGCTCGTCGTCGGGGACACGGGTCACCGCGGCGACCTCGGCGCCCGCCTGGGTGACGGCGGCGGCGAGCAGCACCGAGTTGGACTCGGGGATCTGCCCGCGTTCGGGCGTGCCGGACGGGTCGATGAGTTCGGAGCCGGTGGAGATGATCGCGACGCGCGGCTTGCGGTGGACGAGGATGGTCTCGTGCCCGGCCGACGCGATCGCCGACAACTGCCACGGCCCCAGCACGGTTCCCGCGGCGACGGCGACGGACCCGGCAGGTGTGTCCTCGCCCGTGCGACGGATGTGCGCGTGCTCCTTCGGCTCCACGGTGATCGTGATGGTCTCAGGCGCTGCCTCGGAGATCGCGGTGCCCAGATCGGTGTGCTCCAGCGGGACGACGGCGTCGGCGGCCGTGGGGACCGGCGCGCCGGTCATGATGCGGACCGCTTCACCGGCTGCCATCGCCGGATCCTCGGGGCTGCCCGCGGGGACGTCGGCAACCACCCGCAGCGTGGCGCCGACGGTGGCGTCGGCCCGGTGCACGGCGTACCCGTCCATCCCGGAGTTGTCGAAAAGCGGTACGGGCCAACGGTTCACGACGTCCTCGGCCAGGACCAGGCCGGTGGAGTCGGAGATCAGCTGGGCGATCGCGGGCAGCGGCGGCGCGGCCGCGAGAACGCGGGCGCGGTGCTCGTCGACGGTGATCATCGAGTTCCTGAAAAAGTGGCAGCAGCCATGAAACAACCCTATCGCGGAAGGCATCGAATCGGGCGTGACTGCCCTCGCTGTTGCTAGGGTGTCTGCACTGTCAGTCCGGCCGATGAAGGTGGCGTGATGCTCGATCGACTCGAGAAGTGGGGCAGGATCGCCGCCCTGGTGCTGTCGCCGATCGGTCTGGTGTTCTCGGCGATCGGCGCGCAGTGGCTGCAGGCGTTCGGCTTCGCCGTCCTCCTGCTGGCGGTCGGGATCGGCTTCTGGTCGCGGAGTCGTCAGGCGGCGGAGGCCGAGGCGAGCGATGACGTCGTGTGGTCCGCGGATCGAGTTCGCGAGGTGGTCGACGGCGCGGAGAGCCGTACGGCCGGAATCCGCAGACTCCGCGTCACCGACCGATCGCTCAGCCTGCTCGACGCGGTCAAGCTGTACGACGGGGCCGTCGTCGACCGCTGATTCCGGGACTAAGGTCGCGAATGCGGCTGTCGACCCCCTGTTGATCCGCAGTTGCGGATAGATTCTTCAGATGTGACCGTATTCAAGGTGCGTGACGCGGCAGAGTTGCTCGGCGTCAGCGACGACACGCTGCGCCGCTGGATCGACCAGGGCCGCGTGCCGTCCGGCACCGATGACGCGGGGCGCACGGTGATCGACGGAGCCGACCTCGCCGCCTTCCTCAGTGCCGACGACGCGGCCCAGCACGATCCGGTCGACCGTGCGACCAGTGCCCGTAATCGGTTCGTCGGCATCGTCACCCACGTGCAGTCCGACCCGGTGATGAGCCAGGTGGAGATGCGCTGCGGACCGCACCGCGTGGTGTCGTTGATGTCCACCGAAGCCGTCCGTGACCTGGGGCTGGAGATCGGGTCCCTCGCGACCGCCACCGTGAAGGCGACGACCGTCATCGTCGAGACGCAGAGCGGGGCCCGCGGATGAACAGGAAGGCCCTCGCGCTCCTCGCGGCGCTCGCGCTGGTGCTGACCGGATGCGCGAGCAACGACGCCGACCAGAAAGCCGGTGACCGGATCACCATCTTCGCCGCAGCCTCGCTGCAAGGCGTCTTCGACGACCTCGCCGAGCAGTTCACCGCCGCGGCCCCCGAGTACTCGGTGGCGCCGATCGTCTACGACGGCTCGCAGGCGCTCGCCACCCAGATCGTCGAGGGCGCGGACGTCGACGTCGTCGCCTTCGCCAACGAGGCCAGTCTGCAACCGGTCACCGCGAAGGGCATCACAGGCACCGGCGCGATCTTCGCCACCAACACGCTCCAGATCGCGGTGGCACCGGGCAATCCGAAGCACATCGTCGGCCTCGCCGACCTCGCGAAGCCGGGTGTGGCGACCGTCCTGTGCGCGCCGCAGGTCCCGTGCGGCACGGCGTCGCGCACCCTGCTCGACTCCGCCCGCGTCACCGTGAAGCCGGTCAGCGAGGAGACCAACGTGACCTCGGTCGTCACCCGGGTGAAGCAGGGCGAGGCCGATGCCGGGCTGGTCTACAAGACCGACGTCGCCGCCGCCGGCGACGCCCTGACCGGGATCACCCCGGCCGGTGCCGACGCCGTCGTCAATCGGTACCCGATCGCGGTCACGAAGAACGCCGAGGCTCCGAAGGCCGCGCAGGCGTTCGTGGACTTCGTCCTCTCCGACGCCGGCCGCAAGGTTCTGGAGCGCTACGGGTTCGGCCTGCCGTGACCATTCCCAAGCCCCTCTACGTGCCGGCGCTGATCGCGCTGGCGCTGCTCGTGGCACCGATCATCGGATTGGTGTCGCGGGTCCGGTGGGGCACCCTCGGCGACGATCTCTTCTCGTCCGCGTCGATGACCGCACTGGGACTGTCGCTGGTGACCGCGGCGTGCGCGACGGTCGTCTGCGTCCTCTTCGGCACCCCGCTCGCCGTGGTGATCGCGCGCGCAGCACGACGTCGCGCATCGGTGCTGCGCGCGGTGGTCCTGATCCCGCTGGTGCTGCCGCCGATGGTAGGCGGCCTGGCGCTGCTCGCCCTGCTCGGGCGGTCGGGTCTGGTGGGGAAGCCGCTGTTCGAGGCGACCGGCTACAGCCTCCCGTACACGACCGCCGCGGTGGTGGTGGCGCAGGCCTTCGTCGCGATGCCGTTCTACGTCATCACCCTCGACGGCGCGCTGCGGACCGCGGACTGCGGCTACGAGCAGATCGCCGCCACCCTCGGTGCAGGCCGCTGGCGCGTCCTGGGCAGGATCACGCTGCCGCTGGTCCTGCCGGGCCTGGCGGCGGGCGCCGCCCTGGCGTTCGCCCGCGCGCTCGGCGAGTTCGGTGCCACGGCCCTGTTCGCAGGCAACGCACCCGGCGTCACCCGCACCATGCCGCTGGCCATCTACACCGCGTTCAACGGGGTCGGGGTCACCCAGGACTCGGCCGTCGCACTGTCGTTGCTCCTGCTGGTGAGCACCGCGGTGATCGTGCTGGGACTGCGGTCGTGGCGACAGGACGCGATCCGATGACCGGGCGCCCGCTGCACGCGCAGATCATCGTCGACCGAGCCGGCTTCGCGCTGTCCGCCGCGTTCGACGTGCCCGCAGGCGACTGCCTCGCCATCCTCGGCCCCAACGGGGCGGGCAAGTCGACGATCCTCGGCGCGCTCGCCGGGCTGGTGCCGATGACGGGCGAGATCCGCGTCGGCGACCGGGTGCTCGACGGCACCGCACACGTCCCGCCCGAGCAGCGTCGGATCGCCCTGTTGGAGCAGAAGCCGCGACTGTTCCCGCACCTGAGTGTGCTCGACAACCTCGCGTTCGGGCCTCGGTCGCAGGGCCGGTCGCGGCGCGAGGCGCGGGCCGTCGCCGAGGGCTGGTTGGAGCGGATCGGACTGCCGGGTGTCGGCTCGTGGAAGCCTGCGCGACTCTCCGGCGGGCAGCAGCAGCGCGTCGCGATCGCGCGGGCACTGGCCGCAGAACCGGAGGTGCTGCTGCTCGACGAGCCGTTCGCGGCGCTCGACGCCGAGAGCGCCCCGACGATCCGCCGGATGCTGGCCGAGGAACTGTCGCGGACCGGAACCACCAGCGTTTTGGTGACGCACGAGCTGTCGGACGCGTGGCAGTCGGCGAGCCGCTGCCTCGTCCTGGATCGCGGCGCAGTGGTCGACGACGCGACGCCCGCCCAGTTGGCGTCGTCGCCGCGGCATCCCTTCACCGCGGCCCTCGCCGGCTATTGCGTGGTGCACGGCCGGTGGGACGACGGTGCGCTGGTGGTCGGCGACGACGTGCTGCCCGGCGTCGCAGCGGACGAGATCGCCGACGGTGCAGAGGCGTTCGGGATCGTCGTGCCGCATGAGGTCACGCTGTCGACGACGTCGGGCGCGGTTCGCACTCGCGTGCGGTCGGTGTCGATGCACGGCGGTCGTGTGCGGATCGAGAGCGAGAGCGGGCTGGTCGCAGAGGTCCCGCTGGGCGGGGGCCTGCCCGGCGTGGGGGAGCGGGTGTGGTTGACGCCGACGGAGATGCGGGTGCTGGCGGCGCGCGCAGGCGGTACGGATATTTGCGTCCCCGTGGCACCGAGCCGAGGGCGATTTGCCCTCGGACCGGCGTCAGGGGGACGCAAATATCGATAGGTCGGGCTGAACGATGACGGTGCGCTCGGTCCCGTCCGGGTGTGGCCTCGATACGCGGTCTCGCTCGACCGAACGGGGACGGGGCTGCGGAAGAGGTCCGATCACGCGTTGGATTCGAGATGGCGTTCGACGCGCTTCGCAAACTCTGGTGCGCCGGCGCTGACTAGCGCGGCGGTCAGGGTGACGGTCGGTCGTCGGTCGGCCCAGTACCGGCGCTGGCGATTGGTGACGGCCTGAACCAGGCTCGGTGAGGTGTCGTCGACCAGGGTCAGAAACTCGTCCGCGGTTAGAACCGCGAACTCCGACGCGGTGTCTCCGTGCCTTCGGAGATCTCGCACATTATTCGAGATGACGACGTCGATGCGGTGCTGGACTGCCGCAGCGTGAATGTGCGCATCCTTCGGGTCCCGGTAGTTCAGGATCGGGTTGGCGGTCTCGCTCGAGTTGGATCAGCACCAACCAGTCTCGGAGGGTTCTGGAGAACCAGATGTTGGCGTCGGGCAGGACTCGGAGTGCGCCAGATGCCATGTCGCGAGCGTACAGAGAAGCCGGATGATATGTCTCGTTTGGGTAGTTTTATTCGTCGATCCCGATTGAGCGCTCGTAACGCCTCAACTCGTCGAAGGCTCGACGCTGCTCATGGCGTCGCTGTCGTCGGAGCGCGTGGACGTCGGCGGTCATCAATCTGGTGTGGGACCCGACCTTGTGGGCCTCCAGTCTTCCGTCTGCGATCAGCTTCATGAGTGTCGGGCGCGAGACGCCCAATTCGTGCGCCGCGACCGTTGTCGTCAGCTCGTCGGGCAAGGGGGTGATCGTGATCGCCACGCCTTGTGACATCGCATCGACGACGGAACGTAACACGGTGGCGAGGTCCTCTGGAATGGCAATGGGTGCCGATTCGGCAGAGGTCAGCAGCGTGAACTCGGGGTTGTGGGCGCTCGCCAACGCCGGGCGTAGTCGTCGCGCCTGGGCTGCTTGCTCGGGCGAGGTGAATGTCGCAGAGCTGTTTGGGATCGTCGTCATCGCCCGCCTCCAATTTCACTTGTAACTGTAGGTGGATTCAGATACAAGTGCAATGGCGGAGGTGTCTCCGATTCGGGTGCTACTCCGACAGCGCGACCGTCAGCAGGACCGCCGAATCCTCGTCGGCGATGAGGCCGTGGCGGACGGGCGGGATGTCGACGAGGGCGCCGGCGGCGCCGGACCACTCACCGTCGGGTGCGGTGATGCGGACGGAGCCCGACAGCACCTGGAGGGTGGCCTCGCCGGGACTCTCGTGGTCGGCGAGTTCGGAGCCGCCGGTCAGGGCGATCACCGTGTGCCGCAGCCGGTGCTCGGTGTGCCCGCGGACGGTCTGGGCGGCGCGACCGGACTTCGCGGCGCGCGCCTCGTCGAGCAGTTCCGCGGTGAGCTCGGTCAGATTCACATCGGTCATGCTGCGGCCTTCTCTTTCTCGTCGGCACTGCGGGGAATGCCGAACAGGGTGAACAGGCAGGCGACGGCGGCGAAGGCCACCAGCAGGGCGAGCCCGATGGTGTACGAGTGGGCGTCGGCGTTGTACGTCGCACCCATCACGAGCGGCGGGAAGAATCCGCCGAGACCGCCTGCGGCACCGACGACACCGGTCACCGCACCGACGCGGGCCGGCGGGGAGGCGACGGCGACCCACGCGAACACGGCACCGGAGCCCATGCCCATCATCAGCGCCATCAGGATGAAGTCGACGGCGGCCAGACCGGTGTGGACGTCGGGCTTGGAGATCATCCAGACCGCGAGGACGGCGGCGCCACCGCAGGAGATCGCGGTGATGATGCGCGGGCCGAACTTGTCCGACAGCACGCCGCCGAGCGGGCGGGCGATGACGGCGGCGATCGCGAACCCGGCGGTGCGGGCGCCCGCCGACTTCAGGTCGACGATGTCGTAGACGTCGGCCAGGTAGGTCGGCAGGTAGGTGGAGAAGGCGACGAAGCCGCCGAACGCCGCCGCGTACAGGAACGACATCTGCCAGGTGATCGGCAGCTTCATGGCGTCGAAGAGCTTCGGGAAGGCCGGCTCGGTGTTCGGCGACCAGCTGGGTGCATCGCGCATGAACGTCCAGCAGACGGCGGCCATCGCGACCAGGGCGACGGCGATGACGACGTGCGTGGGGAAGTAGCCGAACCACTCGCGGAAGCGCGGCGTGAAGAACGCCGACAGGGCGGTGCCGCCCATGCCCGCACCGAAGATGCCGGTCGCGAAACCGCGGCGGTGCGCCTCATACCAGCTGTTGAGGAACGGGATGCCCGCGGCGAAGCTGGTGCCCGCGATGCCGAGGAAGAAGCCGATCACGATCATCATCGGGAACGACTTCAGGCTGCCCGCGACGGCGACCAGCAGGACGAAGGGCGCGGAGATCAGCAGCAGCACCGTGAACATGACACGACCGCCGAAGCGCGGTGTCAGCACACCGACGACGATCCGGCCGAGCGAGCCGACGAGGATCGGCACGGCGATCAGGATGGACTTCTGGGTGGCGTCGAGCGACATCTGCTCGCTGCCCGCGTAGAAGGTGGCGAGGGGGGCGATGAGGTTCCACGCCCAGAAGGTGATGGTGAACGCGACGGTCGCGAGGACGAGGTTGCGAGTCTGGGCGGATTTGTCGATCTGGGCGGCGGCAGTCATCAGTCGCGGTCCTTCACTCCGATCGGGTCCCAACCGCGGCGGCTCGGTGCGTTGCCGGGGGCGGAGCGGGAGTCCTTGCTGCGGTAGACGATGTACGGGCGGAACAGGTAGTGCAGCGGTGCGGTGAAGATGTGCACCAGCCGGGTGAACGGCACGAGGATGAACATGATCATGCCGATCACCGCGTGGATGTGGAACCGCAGCGGTGCGGCCTCCATCGCGTCGATGTCGGGTTGGAAGGCGAAGACCGACCGGAACCAGGGGGAGACGGTCTCGCGGTAGTTGACGCCCTCGCCGTGCGGGTCGATCATGCCGACGATCGTGATGTAGGTGCCCGCGATCAGGGCGGCGACGAGGACGGCGTACATCAGCTTGTCGTTGCGGGTGGTGGCGACGAAGACCGGTCCGATGGTCCGTCGCCGGTAGATGAGAATCGCGACGCCGACCACGGCGGCGATGGCGGCGACGATGCCGCCGCCCGCGGCGATCCAGTGATAGGTGGTCTCGCTGATGCCGACGGCGTCGGTCCACGATTCGGGGATGATCAGGCCCATCGCGTGCCCGGCGATCACGGCCAGGATGCCGTAGTGGAACAGCGGGCTCCCGATCCGCAGGAGACGCGACTCGTACAGCTCGGACGAGCGCGTGGTCCAGCCGAACTTGTCGTAGCGGTAGCGCCAGATGGTTCCGCCGATCACGCACAGCAGCGTGATGTACGGCAGGACGCCCCACAGGAAGATGCTCATCGGAAGGCCTCCGGAGTGTCGGTGAGCTCGGTCTCGGTGAAGAGGGGAAGCAGGCGCGGCGCCTGGGAGCCGTCGTCGCGGGTGCCGGGCGCCCACGTGCCGTACGGCTCCAGTCCGACGGCCTCGACCGCCGGTGTCACGGAGCTCATCGCCATCGCGGACGCACGGTCGGGCGGCGACTGGCCGGGGAGCGTCGCGCAGACGGCGGCCAGGACGTCGGCGTACGGGGAGTCCATGTCGATCAGGCCGAAGCGCACCAGCTCGATGGCGGCGCGGTTGTCGGTGAGGACCTTGATGCCGCGCTCGGGGTCGGCGAGCGCGGTGAACTCCAGGACGATCGGCAGATGGTCGGGCAGCTCGCCCTGCAGGTTCACCAGGAACCCGCTGTCGCGGTAGAGCTGCTTGAACTCGGCGAGCACGGCGCCGCGCTGGCGGGTGTCGCCCGCGGCCCAGTACGACAGGTACAGGGTCCGCTTGCGCGACATGTCGAAGACGTCGGTGTAGTGCTGCGCCAGTTCGGCGCGGTCGCCGCCCGCGACGTGGTCGAGGAATCGACGCAGCGCCGTCGCGGCCTCAGTGCCGGGCTGCTCGTCGAGCGCGGCCCGCATCAGATCCAGGCGACCGAACAGGTTGTCGTCCGGATAGCCCAGGCACCACGCGGACACCTGATGGACCACGCGCCAGTCGACGCGGGCGGGGGAACGGCGGCGGGACAGGAGTTTCACGGTTTCGTTCCGTTCGCTGCCGATCCATCGTGGGGGAACATGCCGTCCGGGACACCGTTGCCGTCCCAGTTCAGCAGGTTGGTGCGGCCGCGGAGAACCGAGTCGCCCGCCGGGACGTCGGTGGTCTGCCGCTGCTTGAGCGCCTCGAAGGTCTCCACCGAGACCGGCACCGAGCGCCCGCTCATCTCCCCGAACGCACCCGAACCGTAGTGGCTGAACTCGTCGTCGTAGTCCACGGGGCAGGCGGTCTCCTCCAGCTTGTGCGCCTGCTCGTGGTGAGCCGTCGGGATCACGTACCGTTCGTCGTACTTGGCGATCGCGAGGAGGCGGTACATCTCGTACATCTCCTCCTCGGTCATGCCGACGCTCTCCGGGATCTTCGGGTTGGTCTCCCGCCCGAGGTTCACATCGCGCATGTACGACCGCATCGACGCCAGCTTCTGCAGCACGAACTCGACGAGGTCGGTGTCGCCGGCGGTGAACATCTCGGCGAGGTACTCGATCGGGATGCGCAGGGACTCGATGGCACCGAACAGGTTGTCGCGGTCCTCGCCGTCGTGGCCCTGCTCGGCCAGCAGATCGGTGATCGGGGAGAGCGGCGGGACGTACCAGACCATCGGCATGGTGCGGTACTCCGGATGCAGCGGCAGCGCCACCTTGTACTTCTTGGCCAGCGCGTACACCGGGGAGCGACGCGCGGCCTCGAGCCACTCGTCGGGGATTCCGTTGGCCTTGGCCTGGCGGATCACCTCCGGGTCGGTCGGGTCGAGCATCAGCTCCAACTGGGCCTCGTACAGGTCCTGCGGGTCCGGGACGGCGGCGGCCGCGGTGACGGCGTCGGCGTCGTACAGGAAGATGCCGATGTAGCGGAGGCGGCCGACACAGGTCTCGGCGCAGACGGTGGGCTGACCGACCTCGATGCGCGGATAGCAGAACGTGCACTTCTCGGCCTTGCCCGACCGGTGGTTGAAGTAGATCTTCTTGTACGGGCAGCCGGTGATGCACTGGCGCCAACCGCGGCAGCGGTCCTGGTCCACCAGGACGATGCCGTCCTCCTCGCGCTTGTAGATGGCGCCGGACGGGCACGACGCCATGCACGATGGGTTCAGGCAGTGCTCGCAGATGCGAGGCAGATAGAACATGAACGTCTGCTCGTACTCGAACTTGATCCTGTCCGAGCTCTCCTTGCGGAGCTTGGCGACGATCGGGTCCATCTCGCCGTACTCCATGGAGCCGCCGAGATTGTCGTCCCAGTTGGCCGACCACGTGACCTTGGTGTCCTCACCGGTGATCAGCGACTTGGGGCGGGCGACGGGGAAGTCGTCGCCCAGCGGCGCGTTGATCAGCGTCTCGTAATCGTAGGTCCAGGGCTCGTAGTAGTCGTCGAGCGTCGGCTGCACCGGGCTGTGGAAGATGGTGAACAGCTTCTGCATGCGGCCGCCGGTCTTGAGGCGGAGCTTGCCCTTCTTGTTGAGCTCCCAGCCGCCCTTCCACTCGTCCTGATCCTCGTACCGGCGCGGATAGCCCTGACCGGGCCGGGTCTCCACATTGTTGAACCACACGTACTCGGTGCCCGCTCGGTTGGTCCACGCCTGCTTGCACGTGACCGAACACGTGTGGCAGCCGATGCACTTGTCGAGATTCATCACCATCGCGACCTGCGACATGACACGCATCAGTACGTCACCTCCTGGCTTCGCTTGCGGATAGTGGACACGATGTCGCGCTGATTGCCCGTCGGTCCGAGGTAGTTGAAGGCGTACGACAGCTGCGCGTAGCCGCCGATCAGGTGCGACGGCTTCACCAGCAGCCGCGTCGCGGAGTTGTGGATGCCGCCGCGTCGACCGGTGGCCTCCGACTTCGGGACGTCGATGGTCCGCTCCTGCGCGTGGTGCACGTAGCAGACGCCCTCGGGCATGCGGTGGCTGACGACGGCGCGCGCCACGTACACGCCGTTGGCGTTGACGCACTCGATCCAATCGTTGTCGCGGACGTCGATGGACGCGGCGTCCTCCGCGGACAGCCAAGCCGTGGGGCCGCCGCGGGAGAGCGACAGCATGAACAGGTTGTCCTGGTACTCGGAGTGGATGGACCACTTGTTGTGCGGCGTCAGGAACCGGACGGTGATCTCCTTGCTGCCGTCCTGACCCAGCTTGGGTTCGCCGAACAGGCGATGCATGTCGAGGGGCGGCCGATAGGTCGGCATCGCCTCGCCGATGTCGAGCATCCAGTCGTGGTCGAGGTAGAAGTGCAGCCGGCCGGTCAGCGTGTGGAAGGGCTTGTCCCGCTCGATGTTCACCGTGAACGGCGCGTACCGGCGGCCGCCGGTCTCCGACCCGGACCATTCGGGGGACGTGATCACCGGGACCGGTGCGGCCTGGGTGTCGGCGAAGGTGATGCGCTTCTCCTCCGAGCCCTCGGCCAGGTCGGCGAGCTTCTTGCCGACCCGCCGCTCCAACTTCTTGAAGCCGTCGACGGCGAGCTCGCCGTTGGTGGTGCCGGAGAAGAGCAGGATGGCCTCGGCCAGCTTGGCGTCCGTGTCGATCGCGGGACGGCCCTCGCCGGTGTGGCCCGGCGGCATCACGCCGTTCGACGCCGCCAGCTTCGGAACCTGCGACCCGGCGTCGAAGGTGACGTGCTTGGTGGTGAATCCCAATTCGTCGACGAGCGGTCCGACGGTCGCGAGCTTGTCGGCGATCGCCGTGTAGTCCCGTTCCACCACCTGGAACACCGGCGTGTTGACGCCGGGCTTGGCCGGATTCCCGGTCTCCCGCCAGTCGACGACGCGGCCGTGCGGCTGCGCCGTCTCGCCGGGCGTGTCGTGCTGGAGGGCGGTGGCGACGAGGTCGTACCGGGTGCCGAGATGCGTCTTCGCCTGCCGGGAGAACTCCTGCGCCAACCGGTGGAACAGGTCGAAGTCGCTCTTGGCCTCCCACGGCGGATCGATCGCCGGACTGAACGCGTGCACGAACGGGTGCATGTCGGTGGAGGACAGGTCGTGCTTCTCGTACCAGGTCGCGGCGGGCAGCACGATGTCGGACAGCAGGGTGGTCGACGTCATGCGGAAGTCCGCCGACAGCAGCAGATCGAGCTTGCCCTCGGGCGCCTGGTCGTGCCATTTCACCTCGCGCGGGCGGGGTGCCTCGGGGTTCTCGGTGCCGAGCACGTTGTGGTGGGTGCCGAGGAGGTGCCGGAGGAAGTACTCGTTGCCCTTCGCCGACGAACCCAGCAGGTTGGACCGCCACAGCACCAGGGTGCGCGGCCAGTTCTCCGGGGCGTCGATGTCGGAGATGGCGGGGGTCAGCTCCCCGTCGCCCAGCTTGCCCGCCACGTAGGCGGCGGGATTCTCCGCCTCGCCGGCGTCGACGGCGGCGCGCGCGGCGTCGGCCACCTCGAGGGGATTGGTGGAGAACTGCGGGTAGAACGGCATCCAGCCCAGGCGCGCGGACTGCGCGATCGCGTCCGCGGTGTGCATCCCGTCGAGCGTCCCCGACGACAGCGGCGAGGTGAGCGCCGAGGTCGAGTAGCCGTCGTTGCGCCACTGATCGGTGTGCATGTACCAGTACGACGTGCCCGGGGTGGTCCGCGGTGGCCGGCTCCAGTCGAGGGCGTTCGCGAGTGACAGCCAGCCGGTCAGCGGACGACACTTCTCCTGGCCGACGTAGTGCGCCCAGCCGCCGCCGTTGCGTCCCATGGAACCGGTGAGGATCAGCATCGACAGGATGGCGCGGTAGGTGGCGTCGCCGTGGAACCACTGGCAGATGCCCGCGCCCATGATGATCATGGAACGCCCGCCGGACTCCTCGGCGTTGGTCGCGAACTCGCGAGCCACCCGGATCGCGGCCTCGGCGGGGACGTTGGTGATCTCGGCCTGCCACGCCGGGGTGTACGGGCTGGTGGGGTCGTCGTACCCGGTGGGCCACTGACCGGGGAGGCCGTCGCGGCCCACGCCGTACTGGGCGAGCAGGAGGTCGTAGACGGTGGTGACCAGGCCGCCGCCGAAGCTGCGGGCGGGCACGCCGCGGGTCATGACGGCACCGCTGCCGTCGGGGGCGTCGAAGACCGGGAACGAGACCTCGACATTCTGCGCGCCGACCTCGTCGAGCAGGGTCAGGCGCGGGGTGACGCCCTGCAGGTCCAGGTTCCAGTTGCCCTCGCCCGCCTCCGAGTAGCGGTCGCCGAGCGTGCCGTTGGGGACGTGCATCTGCCCGGTGGCGTCGTCGATCAAGACGGTGCGCCAATGGTCGTCGTCGGTGGTGCCGCCGAGCTCGTCGGAGGTGACGAACTTGCCGGGCACCAGCGTCCCGTCGCGCTCGTCGAGGTGGATGAGGAACGGGAGATCGGTGTACTTGCGGGTGAAGTCGGAGAAGAACGGCGTCGAACGGTCGACGTAGAACTCCTTGAGGATCACGTGACCCATCGCCATCGCGAGGGCGGCGTCGGTGCCGGCCTGCGCGGGCAGCCACTCGTCGGCGAACTTGGTGTTGTCAGCGTAGTCGGGCGACACCGAGACCACCTTGGTGCCGCGGTAGCGCACCTCGGCCATCCAGTGCGCGTCCGGGGTGCGGGTGACCGGGACGTTGGAACCCCACATCATCAGGTACGACGCGTCCCACCAGTCGCCGGACTCGGGGACGTCGGTCTGATCGCCGAAGACCTGCGGGCTGGCGACCGGCAGGTCGGCGTACCAGTCGTAGAAGCTCGTCATGACGCCGCCGATGAGCTGGATGAAGCGGGTGCCGACGCAGTGGCTGACGATCGACATCGCTGGGATCGGCGAGAATCCGGCGCAGCGGTCGGGGCCGTACGTCTTGATGGTGTGCACGTGGGCGGCGGCCGCTATCTCGGTGGCCTCCTCCCACGAGACGCGCACCAGACCGCCCTTGCCGCGGGCCTGCTGGTACGACCGCCTGCGGATCGGATCGCCGACGACGTCGGCCCACGCGAGGACGGGATCCTTCAAGCGGCCCTTGGCCTCTCGGTACATCTCGAGGAGCACGCCGCGCGCGTACGGGTGCCGGACGCGCGTGGGGGAGTAGGTGTACCAGGAGAACGCGGCGCCGCGAGGGCAGCCGCGGGGTTCGTACTCGGGGCGGTTGGGGCCGACGCTGGGGTAGTCGGTCTGCTGCGTCTCCCAGGTGATGATGCCGTCCTTGACGTACACCTTCCACGAACAGGAGCCGGTGCAGTTGACACCGTGCGTGGAGCGGACGATCTTGTCGTGGCTCCAGCGGTCGCGGTAGAAGACGTCGCCCTCACGGCCGCCTTCGCGGAAGACGGCACGGCTGTCGGCCGTCTCGTCCCATCGGGTGAAGAATTTTCCGATATCCAGCAGGGCTTGAGCGGCCGGGCCCTGCACCGAGTCAGACGCAGTCATGCGCTCACAGTAGGACTCGGAGGCAAGGGATTTGGTCTGAAAAGCGCCTTCCCAGTGAATCTCTTCGCTTAGGCCGTAACGGGGTGGGGTGAAGTCCCCGAATCGATTGGGCCAGAGGTCCCTTTCGTTTTCAAAGCGCTGCGGGACACGGGGACTGAGGGGAGAGTGAAGGGGTTGTCGTGCCTGCGCTCGGGCAGCCCGGGCCGGCGACGCTGTGACGACTCAGAGGATCTGGCGGTTCCCGAAATAGATGTGGCCGCCGATGAGCGAGTACATGTACTTCGATCCCTCCGGTTCCCGGAGCTCCCACAGCCGGCGACCGTCGGGTGCGTGGACCGCGAGTGTGCTTCCTCCGGCGTCACCCTCGGCCGAGGCGAGACGGGTGCCGTCGGTGCCCGCGAAGAGTCGACCGGACGTGAACTCGCCGCCGACTCCGGTGTACACGTCGAGCCAGTAGCCGGGGAACTTCTCGGGATCATCGTCGTCGGGAGGGATCACGACGAGGCTGCCGACGCCGCCCGCGTGCTTGAACACGCCGTTCGGGCGTTCCCACAGCACCGTGCCGGTGGCCGGATCAACCGCGGCGATCGACGTGTCGTTGAAGACGATGGGCAGCGCGGTGACGGTGTTGAATCGTTCGTCGTATCCGACCGGCCACCAGCCCTCGAGGGTGGAGGTCCTGCGGCCCGCTTCGTCGAACAGGCCCACGCCGCCGTCTTCGACCACCATGAACCCGCCCAGGAAGGGGGCCCACGGGGCGAACGGGTGCCCGGGCGGCGTCGACTGATGAACCACGCGGCCGTCGACCGCCGAGTGGAGCGTCAGGGTCTCGCCGTCGCGCCCGCCGCCGTTGTCGACGACGGGGGAGCCCTGCGGGATGCCGACGTGTCCGGGCTGCAGGCGGCTGTCGGACCAGACCTCGCGACCGGCGGTGTCGAAGGCGACGGTTCCGGCATCGGTGGCGAGCACCGCGCGGTCAGCGGTCGCGAACATCACCGGGGCATACCCGGCGACTGCCACGGGATCGGAGTACGTGCCCTTCTCGAGATCGATCACCGAGTACGCCGATCGCGTGGAGTCGTCGCCGATGCTGTCGGAGACCAGACAGAACAGCAGCTGTTTGCCGCGGAAGTCGACGCAGTCGACCGGACGACCGGGACGTCCGACGACCGGCACCGACACCGTGTGGACCGTACGGCCGGTCTGAGCGTCGAGGACGGCGAAGGTCGCGAAGACGCTGTCGGCGCGGTCTGCGGCGCCGAGTACGTATCGGTCGGTCCCGCCGATGATCTCGACGGTGCTGAACTCGCCCGCGGGATTCCATTCCCAGCGCGGACGACTCGGCCGGGATTCGAGCGACGGCAGGTTCGGCGTCACCGACTGTCGCCGGAGCTCTGCGGCCTCGGGTGCCACCGTCACGGCGGCGGTGGCGTCGAAGTGGGAGCGCGACTCCGCGTCGGGCGCGGTCTCGGGGCGCGTCAACCAGTAGGCGCTCCCGGCGGCCAGTGCGACCACCACGACGAGGGCGGCGATGATCAGCGAGATCCGTCCGAACCGCCTCTTCGGCAGCGCCGGGGCCGGGGCCGCGGGGGCCGAGCTGATCGGGTGCGCGGCGGGCGTCGTCGGTCCGCCGAGTGCTGCGGTGAGGTCGGAGACGAAGGCGCTGCTCGTCGGGTAGCGCTCCGCGGGGTTCTTCGCGAGGGCGCGGTAGAAGACCGCGTCGACGGCCGGCGGCAGATCGGGTCGTCGTGCAGTGATCGCCGGAACCGGGTGCTGCGCGTGGGCGAGCGCGACGGCGGTGGGGATGGTCGCAGGGTAGGGCGGTACCCCGGTGAGGAGGGTGACGGCCGTGCAGGCGAGCGAGTACTGATCGGACCGGGGGTCGACGGGCCAGGCCTGCAGTTGTTCGGGGGACGCATGGGCGACGGTGTCGAGGGTCGCTGCGGTCGCTGCTGGGCGGGCGTCGTCGACGTCGGTGAGGTGGGCGTGTCCGCCGGGATCGAGTCGGATGGTGCCGGGGCGGACGTCGCCGTGGATGCGGCCGCGCGCAGCGGCCTCGTCGAGGGCGGCCGCCGTGTCGCGGAGGACGGTGATCACGTGCTGGACGGGAAGCGGTCCGCGTGCGGCGATGGCGGCGAGGTCGTCGCCGGATTCGAACTCGTTCACTGTGTCCCCCGAAGATTTTGATTTCCGCAAGACCATACCGCGGACCCGGCATCTGCCTGGAATCGCTCCGATCAGGTGAATGACGGCCTGAATCTCACGGACGACAATTCCTTTGAATCGTGCAATCTCGTGTGTCGTGAATATGCCCCGGAATTGCACCTATCGGTGATCGAGAAGTGGATTCGCATGCGTTACTCGATTGACGGAGTAGGTCGCCCGAATTGGCATCCTCGCTGGCTATTTGAATGAAAGGTGAAACGAAATTCGCGGGTCGTCTCACGTCCGAGAGGCTCACAATCATTTTATGATCGGTCCATATTTGGTGATGGACGGTTACGGAAATGTCGTTCTCGGGGTCTAGAATCGTCGTGACGAATGCACAGGGTCGGTCACCAGCCTGTCGTACGGAGGTGCCACCCGGAGCGTCCCGATTCGGGCGACGCCTGCATGCTTGTTCATGAAAACCGCGACACGGTAGGAGAACGTCAGATGGAGTTGCGGCGTGCAGGATAAGCCGAAGCGGCCGGCGCTCGATCAGCTTCGAACCTTTGTCACGGTGTACCGGTCCGGCTCGTTCAGCGATGCTGCCCGCACCCTGCACCTCTCGCAGCCGACCGTGACCAATCACGTGGTGTCGCTGGAGAAGTGGTTCGGCACCGAACTGTTCATCCGCACCATCACCGGTGTCACGCCGACGTCGTACGCGCACGAGGTGGCGGTCAGCATCGCCGACCAGGTCGACCACATCGACCGCTACTTCTCGTCGGATGAGCACCGCCAGGCGGCGATCCGAGAGTTGCGGATCGGTGCGTCGAGGGAACTGCTAATCCCGGTGATCCTGCCCGCCCTGGCCGGTGACGCGGGGAAGCTCCCGATCCTGTCGCTCTCCTTCGACTCGTCCACCGAGCTGCTGGCCGATCTCCAGGCCGGACAGCTGGACCTCGTCGTCTCGACGATCCGGCCGCGCAGTGCCGAGATGCAGTCGTGGCCGCTGATGGACGAGGAGTTCTGGCTGGTCGCCGCTCCGAGCCTGGACATCCCGGAAGGCTCGGTCTCGCGACTCTCCACCGTCCCCATGGTCTCGTTCAATCGCGAACTGGCGATCGTCCGCCGCTTCTGGAACGCGGTCTTCGGCGCGGAGCCGCTGTTCGACGCGGTCCTGACGGTTCCGGATCTGCTCGGCGTGAAGCAGGCGGTTCTCGCGGGCTTCGGGATGTCGGTGCTGCCGAGCTACCTGGTGGAGCAGGAAGTCGCCGACGGGCGCCTGGTGCGGGTCGCGGACGACAGTGAGGCGCCGCTCAACACCGTCTTCCTGGTCGCGATGAAACCCGCTCTGCGGGCCCGCAACACGATCGCCGGGATGGCGTCGCTCCTCATCAACCGCGTGAAGCAGCACCAGCAGAGCGTGCCGGCCCTCGATCGGTGACGAGGCGATTGCGGCCGGTGGACTTGGCGCGATAGAGCGCGTTGTCGGCCCGCCGGTACGCGGTTGCCGCGTCGTCGTCCGGGTGGAGGATCGCGAGGCCGGCGGATGCCGTCATCACCGTGCCGGCGCTCGGCGCCGGATTGCTCAGCGATTCCACCGCGGCCACCATCGTGCGCGCTGTGCGCTCGATCTCGGTCACCGTGGTGGCGGTGAGAATCGCTGCGAACTCCTCGCCGCCGAGACGGTAGGCCCGCATGCCCGCCGTGATGGCGACGGCGTCGACGGCGTTCCCGATCCGGGAGAGGAGGGCGTCGCCTGCGGGATGCCCGAAGGCGTCGTTGTAGTCCTTCAACCGGTCCGCGTCGAGGATGACCACACCCCACGGCGCACTGCGGACACCGGCGACGAGTCGGCCCAGGTCGATGTCGAACCGGCGTCGGTTCGGCAGCCCGGTGAGCGCGTCGACCAGCGAGCGATGCGTCAACTCCTCCGACGTCTGCCAGTCGAGGCGCGACGCGTCCTGGACCCGCTGTGCGAACCGGGCGACGACGCCCGCCATGACGATCACGCTGAGGAGTTCGATTACGCCGTACCCCGTGATCGGCAACATGGCGAGTTCGACGACGGTCAGGGCGCCGACCAGCAGTGCCATCGCCGGCAGCAACAGGCGCAGGCGAATGCTGACGACGCCGAGACTCAAGATGACTGCTGCGGGCATCAGCATCGGCACCACGTCGTAGCCCTTCGGCAGCTGGATCACCCGCTGGATGTCCTGCGCCATCACGATGACCGCGACGCAGACGACGTAGATCTCCGCGGACCAGCGGTCGAAGCGTCGGATGAGGCTGGTCGCCAGGAACACCACTCCGGGCGGCATGATGCCGAAGATCAGGAAACGGCTGCCGATCCGGCCGGCGGCCGCCGGGATCTGCAGGACGGTGTTCTGGAAGACCAGGATCAATGCGCAGACCAGCAGGAAGGCGGCCATGATCACCTGCCGAGACCGGCGGCCGTGCGCGTTGAAGTCGGAGAGGAAACGCCGCTCCGCGGCATCGTCGTGGACGGCCGTCACCTGCTCGTGGGACGGGCGGTCGACGTCGTCGGTCTCCGGAACCGTGACCGGATCTTCGGCGAAGACGGCGCTGCGATCGCGACCGGAGGACTTGGCGCGGTACAGGGCCCGGTCGGCTTCGGCGGTGAGACGTCGCCGGATCGCGTCGAGGTCCGCGTCGAGATCGGCGGTGGTCGCGAGGCCCGTGGACAGGGTCAGCGGGGCGCCGTCGATCCCGGACGGCAGGTCGGCGTCGCGGACCGCCCGGCGCAGCTGCTCGGTGCGAGCCCGTACCTGTTCGGGTGCGGCGTCCACCCAGAAGACGATGAACTCCTCGCCGCCGATCCGGGCGACGAACTCGCCGTCCGTGGACTCTGCGGTGAGCCGCGCGCCGACCGCGGCCAGGCACTCGTCGCCGACGATGTGCCCGCGGAGGTCGTTGAGGGCCTTGAAGTGGTCGACGTCGAGGATCGCGACCGACACTGAGGAGGCGTCGCGCGCGGCGTCCCGGAAGGCGTCGCGGAACGTGCGGCGGTTCGCGAGGCCGGTCAGCGAGTTCGGTGGCGGCGAGAACGTTCAACTGCTGCCTGCGGCGCCAGGCGTTGTGGGTCATCCGCTCGAACTGGAACGACGACGCCAGCGGCACCAGGAGGATCGCGCCGCCCGCTGCCAGTCCGAAGAGCCGATTGCTGGTGACGGGGATCATCGTGAGTTCGACCGAGGCGACCGCCGCGAAGGCCGCGATGACGGTCGGCGCCAAGGTCCGGAACGGGATCTGCACCACCAGGAGTGCCGCGATCACGGCGACGGGCACGATGATCGGGACCGCGTCGTAGCCGTGGCGGAGGCATATCACGCGCGCCGCCATCAGACATCCGGTGTCGATGAAGACGGACAGGATGAACAGCTCCGTCGACCAGCGATGGACGGGGCTGTGCGGACTGCTGCTGAGCTAGCGGAGGGCGGCGGGGATCAGGACTGCGATCCCGAAGTACGTCCATGGCGGGAGCACGCTCGACGGAACGCCGAGGACGACGGCTTGGAGCAGGAGGAGCCCGCTCAGCATCACCAGCAGGACCAGCCAGAGCTCGAACTTGTTGGCACGTCCCGCTTCGACATACGAGGCGTGGAACTCGCGTTCGTCGGGACTCGGGGACCGAAATGCTCGCAACTACCGTCCTTCCACGCGCGAACCAGCGCCACCACTCTGCCCGCTGATGGCCCCCATTGCGAATCTTGGGGCATATTTGGTCCGAGGGGCCGACATCAGAATTCTTAGGCCCGGGTTGGTCGCGATCGCTGACGCGAGATCAGATGAGGCGACGGTTCCGGTCGTAGGGCCTGCCGCCGGCGGTGATGAGGCCGTAGTCGGCGCGCTCGATCTGTCCCGCGTACGACTCCAGTCGCACGGTGACGACGGGCTTCCCGGTCGCGGGATCGAACGTGGCGGTCATGCCTCCGGTCGACGCGTAATCGACGACGCGCCAGCCCTTCGGGGCGACGGCTGTGCGTTTGCCCGACGCGTCGTACAACTCCACCTGGTAGTCGTCGTAATCGCCGACCTGCACGGCGAAGCCCCCCGCGGAACGGCGCCCACCGCACCTTCACGGCCCGCTCGGGGTCGATGGCCTTCGATCCGTCGCGCGTACCCGAAAAGAACAAAGGCCGCGGGATGCGCCACTCGCGCGGATCGGTGGTGTTCGGCGTCATCCATCTGCGGTCGCGTCGAGCACCGTCGACCTCAGATCACGCGCCGGTTCGCGTCGTAGACCCGTCCGCCGCCGCCGACCACCTCGCCTCGGGTGCGGATGGTCCAGGCCTCGGTTCCGGAGTCGGGGCCGTAGGCCTTGACGCGGTCGTCATCGTCGTCGACGACGATCGTGGTCCCGTCGGTGCCGAGAACGGTCGGGACACCGAGGGAGAGTGCGCCGGACTTCGCTTCGTAGGCGTCGAACCACTGGAACGCGGTGCCGTTCTTGCCGACCTTCGGCGCCTCCAGCGATGTTGCTCTGTACGAGACGACGATCCTGGTTCCGACCGCGCCTTTGATGAACTGGGCGGGGTACATCAGCGAGACGGTGACCGCGGGTTCCCCGGTTCCGGGGTGGAAGGTCGCGGTGCGACTGCCCTTCTCGTTGACGAGGACGGGCAGCGGGGTGGCGGCGGGTTGCCCGTTGTGCGATGACGGCGAGTACTCGACGGGGAGCCATCCCTCCTCGGCGACGGCCGTCCGCTTGCCTGCCGCGTCGAACAACTCGACCTGATCTCGACCCAGGATCTTCACCGCGAAACCGCTGAGGAACGGGGCCCAGTGGAAATTCACGATGTGATGCCCGTCGACCGACTTCGAGGTGTCGCGGGTGTACACGGCGTCACCCGTCTTGATGTCGCGAACGGTGAACACCGTCCCGTCGGTCTGGCCGACGACGGGAGACCCCGGCGGAGGCATGAAGTCGAGACGACCCGACGACGACCAGAGCTTGCGTCCGGTGATGTCGTACGCCGACCCGGTCTTCTCGTCATTGCCGATGAAGACGACGTCGCCGGTGACGCTGATGTCGCCGGATTCGGGGCCGGTGAAGCGGTGGACCGTGCCGGTGGTGAGGTCGATGGTCGCGAAGGTGGAAGCGTCGACGCGGCAGACCACGGTGTTCGGGGTCTGAAAGTTCTCGCAGGCCCCGATGCCGCCCGGCCCGGGGAACGTCAGATCCCGGACGCTCTTGCCGGTCTCGGCGTCGACGATGTGCAGAACGGTGGTGTCTGCGAGGTAGTCACCGGTGGTGAACAGGGCGTAGTCGCGGGTCCCGCCGATCGGGACGGGGACGTCCGAGTCTTCGCCGGGCACGGTGAACTCCCATTTGACGGTCGACGGCTTGTCGTCGAGCGACGGCAGCGGCGTGCCCACCGGATCCTTCGTCAGATCGGCGGCGTCGTCCGAGGCGGTCACCGTCGGCGGGTTGATGTAGGTCCGCACCACGTAGACGCCGCCAGCGACGATCAGGACGCTGACGAGCGCGATGGCGCCGAGGATGATCGCGAGGCGTTTGCGGGAGCGGCGCTTCGGTGGCGCGGCAGGCGGCGGCGGCTGCGTGGGCGCGGAGAGGGCCCGCTGGAGGTCGGCTGCGAACTCCCGGCTGCTGGGGTAGCGGTCGGCGGGATTCTTCGCGAGAGCCCGCTGGAAGACCGCGTCGAGGGCTGTCGGGAGCCCCGGGCGGCGGGCGGAGATGCTCGGGACCGGCTCGTGGATGTGGGCGCGGGCGACCTCCGCCGTCGCACCGTAGGGAGCGGTACCGGTCAGCAGAAGGAACGCGGTGCAGGCCAGCGAGTACTGATCCGATCGGGTGTCGGTGGCCTGCTGCTGCAGTCGCTCCGGCGAGGAGAAGAGAGCGGTGTCGGTGGCGGGCTGTGCGTGCGCGATGCCGAATCCGGTGAGGCGGGCGTGTCCGCCGGGGGCCAGTCGGATGGTCGCGGGTGCGACGGTGCCGTGGACCAGGCCGAGTGCACCGGCCGCGTCGAGGGCGTCGGCGACCTGGCCGATCACTTGAGCGACCTGCTCGTGCGGCATCGGTCCGCTCCGGGCGACGGCGGCGAGGTCGGGGCCGTCGATGTACTCGGAGGCGATCCAGAGGCGGCCGTCGGACTCGCCGCGGTCGGAGATCCCGGCGATGACGGGGTGCCGGAGTCGGGAGACCAGGCCCGCTTCGCGGTCCAGTCGGGCACGGAATTGGTCGTCGTCCGTGAGGGGAGCGGCGAAGATCGTCAGTGCGTCGCGGTGCGGCAGCCGTGGGTCGCGTGCCAGGTAGACCTCGCGCATCCCGTCTTCCGAGAGGAGCCGTTCGATCGTGTAACCGGCGAAGGCGTCGCCGGGCTGGAGCGGGTTCATCAAATCCCCCGAACTTCGTGATCCGCCATACCGTACAGCGGGGGAATCTCGGATTCGGAATCCTGTCGATCGAGTGAATACGCATCGTCAGTGTTCTTTGTGACCGGATTCGGGTCACAGAGAACACTGTTGATTCCCGTGCTCGTCACCGGACCGCGCAGTCCGGTGATGAGCACGGCGTCGCTCGCCCGGCCCAGCCGTGGCGATTCATGATGACGCCCAGCCTGTCGGCCGTCGAGCACGACCGCACGACGGCCTGCCCCCAGCACAGTCGGATGGTGCGGTCGTCGAGATGGACGGCGGCATCGAGATCCCGCTCCATGTCGTGGAAGCGCGACAGTGCGTCGTCGTCGAAGAGTCGGCCGTCCAGTTCGACGATCAGCCCCAGTTCGGGATAGTGCAGATCGCGGAATCCGGGGCGGGCGGTCTGCGTCGGCGCCTGTCGATCGGGAGCGGGCAGGCCGTGCGCACGTTCCACCTGCGTGAGAAAGCGATGCTCGAGCACCGAACAACTGCCGCGCGCCACGTCGAGAAGGATGTCGTGCAGGAGTGTGCGCCGGCGGATGCGAGTCCGACGTTCGAGGTGGGCGAGGAGCCGCTCGGCCGTCGTCAGCCGTGCCTGCACGGGATCGGCGAGCACCGCGATCGCCGCCAGTTCGGTCGTTGCGCGAGCGGCGACGTCGAGCACCGCCTCCTCCACTCGGAGCCGCGGCGGACGCGCGTTCGGCAGGGCGTCGGCCGCGAGATCGAGGCGGTGGTGGAAGACGACGCCCGACTTCGGCACCATTCGTCGGCCGGAAGCCACGGCGACGTGGATCGGGTCGGTTCCGCCGAGTCGGTCCGCTCGCCCTGACGCGACGAGCAGTGCAGACTCGTCCCACAGTGCTGCGGGCTCTGCCGACAGGATCGCGCACCACGCGCGCTGCAACCAGGTCATCGGCCCGTTGTGCGTGATGTAGACGCCGGAATGGACCGTCACCCATTCCCCGCGGCGCAGGCGTCTGCGAATGAAGCCGGAGTCCAACCCGCACGCCAGCACCTGCTGACGCGATACCGCTCCCTCCTGTTCCCGCAGCAGTCCGATCAGTCGCGCCATTGCAATGCTGTTCTCCCCGGAGGTCCCCATGTCGGTGACCTTGCGCCCAGGACGATCGCGGCGCCGTCGATCAGGGCGGGCTGTGGATGCGTCCGGTCGTTTCGCGGGCTCGTCCACAGGTTTCGCATCGTCGGTGTTCGTTGTGACCACGATCTGGTCACAACGAACACTGTTGACGCGGAGACGGATGCGACGGTCACATCATGGCGAACTCGCTGAGCAGCCAGCGGCCGTCGACCCGGGTGAGCGTGACGCGGGTCGACGTGAAGGTCGGTTCGTTAGAGGTGCCGTTTGTGCGCGTGTGCACCTTCAAATGAGCAAGGAGTTTCGCGGTGGGCTCGTCGAGCTTCTCCAGCGCCAGTCGATCCACGGTGCACTCGGCGATCACATCGCTCTCGCGGATCACCCGACCGTTGGACTCGGACATCGCGTTCCACTGCCTCTTGGCCGGTCCCGTCAGCACCTCCGCGGTCCGGGCGAGGTCGGCGTCCCAGGTCGCCGCGGAGTAGGTGAACGGGAGACAGACGATCTCCTCAGCGCGCGTCATCACCTGGTCGGCAGCGGTCTCCGCGGACTCTGCCGGATCGAATCTGCCGGTTCCCGCCAACACGGCGACGACGACCGCTGCGATCGCGCACACGACGGCGATCGGCGCTGCGATCATCCATCCGCGGCCGTGACGAGATTCGGGCGGCTGGGGGAGGTGCGACGGTTGTGCGGCGAACGTCGGGTAGGGCGCGGGGGCTCCGGGCTGGAATTCAGACATGGTGTGCGCCTCTCACGTCGTAGGAAGTGGGGTCATCGTGCTGATCAACCAGGTTCCGTCGACCTGTGTCATCACGTACTCCATGTGGGCTGCGTCGGACGCGCCGGCTAACGACCGGGTCGTCATGAAGGCGAGGATCCGTGCGTAGTCGCCGGTCTGACTGATGACGCCGACCGCAGTCACGGTGCAGTCGATTGCGGCACCCGGCTTCTGGGACAGCAGCTTCCGAGCGTCCTCCGTCGTCGCCAGATACTGCCGTTTCGCGGCGCCGGTCAACACTTTGGCAGCTCGGGCGACGTCATCGTCGAAGCGACCGCCGTGAAATACCAGCGGGAGACAGGCGATCTCCGTCGCGCGGGCAGTCAAAGACGGATCAGGGGCGATGGGATCGGTCCTCGGTGCGTCGCGCAGGTGCGCCATGACCACGGTGGCGGCGGCCGCGATGCCCACGACGACGAAGACGACCCCGGCGATCAGCGTTGCGATCTTGAATCCGTTCCCACCCCGAGGCGGGAACGGGGGCGCGGCCGGCCCAGCGGAGCTGGGCCGGTACTGAGGACTGTTCATGGGTTCAGCGTAGGGGTGTCTCCCCGGCGAATCGGTAGTGCTCCGCGTTCCCGGCATGCGGTCGCGTCGTTAAGCGCCGGTGATGTATGACGGAGCTGCGGAGGCCCAGCCCGCGGCGGTTTCGACATCGTGTGGAGTGGAGCGCCGCTCTGATTTGGGTTCTGCCTGGCAGGGCCCTACAATATTTCAGGTTGCCTGGGTGAAGTGTGCCCCCAGGGCCCACAACTTCATACAGCTCGACGGTGCCGGCGAAAAGCCAATGGCATCGAAGGGCGTGAAAATGCACAACTATCCACTTCGTGGAAGGCCCACCAGTGCCAACCGAGAGTGATCTCGGGGACACCGCTGCATGGGAACCGCTACGAGAAAGGTTGACGGTCGAACCATGACCATGACTGACCCGATCGCAGACTTCTTGACGCGTCTGCGTAACGCCAACTCGGCGTTCCACGACGAGGTGTCGCTGCCCTCGTCGAAGATCAAGGTGAACATCGCCGAGATCCTCAAGCGTGAGGGCTACATCACCGACTACCGCGTCGAAGACGCCGAGGTCGGCAAGAAGCTCACCGTGACCCTGAAGTACGGCCCCACCCGCGAGCGCAGCATCGCCGGTCTCCGCCGCGTTTCGAAGCCGGGTCTGCGCGTGTACGCAAAGTCCACCAACCTGCCCAAGGTCCTGGGCGGCCTCGGCGTGGCCATCATCTCCACGTCGTCCGGCCTCCTCACCGACCGCCAGGCAGCAAACCAGGGCGTGGGCGGCGAAGTCCTCGCTTACGTCTGGTAGGGGAGCGAAGAACAATGTCGCGTATTGGTAAGAACCCCATCGCAATCCCCGCCGGAGTCGACGTCACCGTCGACGGCCAGGATGTCAAGGTCAAGGGACCGAAGGGCGAACTCAGCCTGACCGTCACCTCGCCGATCCAGGTTGCGGTGGAAGAGAACAACATCGTCGTCACCCGGCCGAACGACGAGCGTGAGAACCGTGCACTCCACGGCCTCAACCGCTCGCTGCTGAACAACCTGGTCGTCGGCGTCACGCAGGGCTACACCACCAAGATGGAGATCTACGGTGTCGGCTACCGCGTTCATGCCAAGGGCAAGGACCTCGAGTTCGCCCTCGGCTACAGCCACCCCGTGCCGATCGAGGCTCCGGAGGGCATCACCTTCCAGGTGGAGTCCCCGACCAAGTTCTCGGTGTCGGGTATCGACAAGCAGCTAGTCGGCCAGATCTCGGCGAACATCCGCCGCCTGCGTCGTCCGGACCCGTACAAGGGCAAGGGCGTTCGCTACGAGGGTGAGCAGATCCGCCGCAAGGTCGGAAAGACGGGTAAGTAAGACATGAGTGAATCCACTGTTCGTAAGCCCCTCGGCAAGGACGTCTCGACCCGCCGTCGCACCGCGACCAACCGTCGTCACTTCCGTCTGCGCAAGAAGGTCAACGGCACCGCCGAGCGTCCGCGCATGGCAGTCAAGCGCAGCAGCCGCCACATCCACGTCCAGGTCATCGACGACCTGACCGGCCACACCCTGGCCGCCGCCAGCAGCATCGAGGCTGACGTGCGCGCCGCCGGCGGCGACAAGTCCGCTCAGGCTGCCAAGGTCGGCGAGCTGGTCGCAGCCCGCGCCAAGGCCGCAGGCATCGAGGCTGTGGTCTTCGACCGCGGCGGCAAGAAGTACCACGGTCGCATCGCGGCTCTGGCTGACGCCGCCCGCGAGGGAGGCCTGAAGCTCTGATGTCGAACCTGCAGATGACCAACAAGATCAACGGAGGGGACTTCTGATGCCCGGACGTCAGCGTGACGGCGGAAACGGACCCGCCGGCAACAACAGCAACGACAACCGCGGCGAGCGCCGTGGACGCGGCGATCGTCGCGACAACCGCAACCGCGAGCGCGAGGAGAAGAACCACCTCGAGCGCGTGGTGACCATCAACCGCGTCTCGAAGGTCGTCAAGGGCGGCCGTCGCTTCAGCTTCACCGCTCTCGTGGTGGTCGGCGACGGTCAGGGCCTGGTCGGCGTCGGCTACGGCAAGGCCAAGGAAGTTCCCGCGGCCATCCAGAAGGGCGTCGAAGAGGCTCGCAAGAACTTCTTCCGCGTTCCGCTCATCGGCGGCACCGTGACCCACCCGGTTCAGGGTGAGGCCGCAGCCGGTGTCGTGATGCTGCGTCCGGCCAGCTCGGGTACCGGTGTCATCGCCGGTGGCGCCGTGCGTGCCGTCCTGGAGTGCGCCGGTGTGACCGACGTCCTCGCGAAGAGCCTCGGCTCGGACAACGCGATCAACGTGGTTCACGCCACCGTCGCCGCACTGAAGATGCTGCAGCAGCCTGAAGAGGTCGCCGCCCGTCGTGGACTTCCCGTCGAGGACGTCGCCCCGGCCGGCATGCTGCGCGCACGCGCCGCTGCCGCAGCCAACAAGGGAGCATAACCATGGCCGAGCTGAAGATCACCCAGATCAAGGGCACCGTCGGTACCAAGAAGAACCAGCGTGACAGCCTGCGCACCCTTGGCCTCAAGGGCATCCGCAAGACCGTCACCCGCGAGGACACCCCGATCAACCGCGGCCTCATCAACGTGGTTCGTCACCTCGTGACAGTCGAAGAGGTTTAGTCATGACCATCAAGCTGCACCACCTTCGCCCCGCACCGGGTGCGAAGACCGAGAAGACCCGCGTGGGTCGCGGTGAGGGTTCCAAGGGTAAGACCGCAGGCCGCGGCACCAAGGGCACCAAGGCGCGCAAGAACGTTCCGGCCCGCTTCGAGGGCGGCCAGATGCCGATTCACATGCGCCTGCCGAAGCTCAAGGGCTTCACCAACCGCAACCGTGTGGAGTACCAGGTCGTCAACGTCGGCGACATCTCCCGTCTGTTCCCGGAGGGTGGCACCATCGGTGTCGCCGATCTGGTCGCAGCCGGCGCCGTCCGCAAGAACGAGCTCGTCAAGGTGCTCGGCGACGGTGAGCTGACCGTGAAGGTCGACATCACCGCCGACAAGTTCACGGGCTCCGCCAAGGAGAAGATCGCCGCTGCCGGCGGCACCGCGACGCAGGCCTGAGCCTTCGCCGCATGCAGACGCATCAAACCGGTCAGGTGAGCGAAACCGGGCGACGTCACACGTCGTTCGGCCGCTCACCTGACCGGCTTTGCATCTGGGACTGTTAAAGTTTCACCCGTGGGCGTCCTCGTCGGGCGCCCGGGTATTTTTCCGAGCCGACCGCCAATGCACGATGAGGTCGCGCGTCAGCAGACGTGCGCCCACCGATACTGCGGTGCAATAGGAGGAGTTAGTGCTTTCCCCCCTCGTGGCGACCTTCAGGACGCCCGACCTGAGGAAGAAGATCTTCTACGCCCTCGGCATCCTCGTGCTCTACCGCATCGGCACGACGTTGCCGTCCCCCGGCGTGGACTTCCGCGAGATCAACCGGTGTGTGGACGCCGCGAGCCAAGGCGACTCGGGCCAGATCTATTCGCTGATCAACATGTTCTCCGGCGGCGCCCTGCTGCAGCTGTCGGTGTTCGCGATCGGCATCATGCCGTACATCACGGCCAGCATCATCGTCCAGCTGCTCACCGTCGTCATTCCGCGGTTCGAGCAGCTGCGCAAGGAAGGCCAGTCCGGCCAGAACAAGATGACGCAGTACACCCGCTACCTCACGGTGGCGCTGGCACTGCTGCAGTCGACCGGCATCGTGGCCCTGGCCGCCACCGGCAACCTCCTGCCCTCCAGCGGTGAGGACTGCCAACCCGACCAGATCCTGCAGGACACCTCGATCATCGGACTGTCGATCATCGTCCTCACGATGACCGCGGGTGCCACCATCGTCATGTGGTTCGGCGAGCTCATCACCGAGCGCGCGATCGGCAACGGCATGTCGCTGCTGATCTTCGTCGGCATCGCCGCCCGCATCCCGGCCGAGGGGCGCACCATCCTGCAGCAGCAGGGCGGCCTCGTGTTCGGCCTGATGTGCGCCGCCATCGTCGTCATCCTGATCGCCGTCGTCTTCATCGAGATGGGCATGCGTCGCGTGCCGGTCCAGTACGCCAAGCGCATGGTGGGCCGCAAGATGTACGGCGGCTCGTCGACCTACATGCCGATCAAGGTGAACACCGCGGGCGTCATCCCGGTCATCTTCGCCTCGTCGCTCCTGTACATCCCGCAGCTGATCCTTCAGCTGACCGGCGGACAGAACACCGACGGCGAAGCCGCGGGCTGGAAGCTGTGGCTGGAAGCGAACCTGATCAACCCGTCGAGCTGGTTCCACATCACGTTCTACTTCCTGCTCATCATCTTCTTCACATACTTCTATGTCGCGGTCACCTTCAACCCCGAAGAGCGCGCCGACGACATGAAGCGGTACGGCGGCTTCATCCCGGGCATCCGCCCCGGCAAGCCGACGGCCGACTACCTGAGCTACGTGCTCAGCCGGATCACGCTGCCCGGTTCGTTCTACTTGGGCATCATCTCGATCCTCCCGAACCTGTTCCTGGATATGAGCAGTGGCAGCGGTCAGAACATCCCGTTCGGCGGCACGGCATTGCTGATTATCGTGGTCGTCGGCCTCGACACCATCAAGCAAGTGAACAGTCAGTTGATGCAACGCAAGTACGAAGGGTTCCTGAAGTGAGACTCGTCATCCTCGGACCGCCCGGAGCGGGCAAAGGCACACAGGCAGAACTGATGTCGGAAGCGCTCGGCATTCCGCACATCTCCACCGGCGATCTGTTCCGCGCCAACATCTCCCAGGGCACCCCCATCGGTGTCGAGGCGAAGAAGTACCTCGACTCCGGGAACCTGGTCCCGCCGGAGATCACCGTCAACATGGTGCGCGACCGCGTCGCCGAGCCGGATGCCGCCAAGGGCTTCATCCTCGACGGCTTCCCGCGCTCCACCGAGCAGGCGGTCGCCCTCGAGGGCATCCTCGAAGAGCTGCAGGCCAAGCTCGACGGCGTCCTGTCGTTCAAGGTCGACACCGAGGTGGTCGTGGAGCGCATGCTGGCCCGCGGCCGCGGCGACGACACCGAAGAGGTCATCCGCAACCGCATGTCGGTGTACGAGGCCGAGACGGCTCCGCTGCTGGACCACTACGCCGGTCAGGTCACCGAGATCGACGCCGTCGGCACGGTCGACGAGGTGCACCAGCGCGTGCTCCAGGCTCTCGGCAAAGCCTGAGACGAGTGGCATTCCGTAAGCCGAAACCCGTCCCGTTCAAGTCGGCGGGCGAGCTCGACGCGATGGAGGCGGCCGGCGTGATCGTCGGCCGCGCCCTCGTCGCGGTCCGTGACGCAGCCAAGGCCGGGGTCAGCACCCTGGAGTTGGACGCGGTCGCCGAGGCCGTGATCCGCGATGCGGGCGCGGTGCCCTCGTTCAAGGGCTACCACGGTTTCCCCGGGTCCATCTGCAGCTCGGTCAACGACGTCGTCGTCCACGGCATCCCGTCCAAGGACGTGGTGCTGGCCGAAGGGGACCTGGTCTCCATCGACTGTGGCGCCATCCTCGACGGCTGGCACGGTGACTCGGCGTGGACGTTCGGCATCGGCAAGCTCAGCAAGGCGGATCAGCAGCTCAACGAGGCGACGCTGATGTCGCTGGAGGCAGGCATCGCCGCGATGATCCCGGACAGCCGGCTCACCGACGTCTCCCACGCCATCGAGCTCGGCACCAAGAGCGCCATCAAGAAGTTCGGACGCAAGTTCGGCATCGTCGACGGCTACGGCGGTCACGGCATCGGACGTGAGATGCACATGGAGCCGTTCCTCTCGAACGAGGGCAAGCCGAACCGCGGGCCGCTGCTCGTGGTCGGATCGACTCTCGCGATCGAGCCGATGCTGACGCTCGGCACCGAGGACACCACCGTCCTGGAGGACGACTGGACCGTCATCACCGACGACGGCACCCGGGCCGCGCACTGGGAGCACACCGTCGCCGTGACCGAGGACGGACCGCGCATCCTGACACCGCGTCCCTGACGTCAGGCTCTCCACCGTTTCGACCCCGCTCGGCCCGCAGGCCGGTCGGGGTCGAACTCTTTGTGGCCACGCTTTGGCAGCGAACCCCCGCCTGCCGCGTCGCGGGGCCTACGATGCAGCAAGGAGGTCGCCGAGGCGACGCGCGGTGCGAGAAGGGATGGGCCACACGGCATGAGCGACAACGAGACGGACGTCAAGCCCGCGGGCAGCGGCTTCCGGTGGCGTCATCGGTTCACGGTGCTCGGCGTCGCGGTGGTCGTGATCGCGGTGGTCGCCGTCGTCTTCTTCGTCATCAAGGACGCCGATGAGCCGAGCAGCGGTGATCGGGGGGATCGGGCCGCGGTGGAAGCGGTCTACAACCAGTTCGCGAAGGCCGTGCAGTCGTCGGACATCGCGTCCGCGGGTATCTGCGCCGACCGGTCCGAGCCGAAGGGCAAGCTGACGCAGACGACCGGGATGATCGGCGGCATCGGCACCGCGGGTAGCACGATCCGGGTCAACATCGCGTCGATCACCGTCAAGGGCGACGCGGCGAACGTCGACGGCTCGCTCAACACGATGGGCACCAATGTGCCGCTCCCGCTGGAACTGCGGAAGGTCGACAACGCCTGGTGCGTCTGGAGCTGATCAGCGGAGTTCGGGGTGACCAGCCGATGGTGACGGCGAATACCGAAGATCTGTGGACGACCGTCGGCGGACGGCGCCGGCCACCAGGACGGCGGCGGTGAGCCAGACGTAACTGTTGCCGACCAGGTGCTGCCACCACGTCCAGGTCAGCTCGGCGTCGTGGCGCGCGGGCATCAACCAGTGCGGTCCGACCGCGAACACGACGAGGGCCAGGGTCCAGGCGGCGGCGAACGGCGGGCCCACGCGGAGGGTGACGACCGCATAACCGGCCACCATGAGGGCCGGTGCCGCCCACACCCAGTGGTGCGACCAGCTGACCGGCGAGATCAGCAGGATGACGGCGGCGTTCACCAGTAGCGCGAGCACGCTGCCGACTCCCACCGCGTCACGGTCTTCCGCCAGCAGCCGGTGCATCCACACCGCGGCGACGGCGACGGCCGCAGCGGACAGTCCCAGCCACAGGAGGGTCGACACCGAATCGGGGAGCCCGAATCGGAAGATCGCGCCCTTGATGGACTGATTTCCCGCGAAGTACGGCGCACCGATGCGACCGGTCTCCCGCAGCGTGTGGAACCAGTACTGGACGGAGTCCGACGGCGAGATGAGCCAGGCCAGGCCGATGGATCCGACGGTGCCTGCCAGCAGCCAGCCGACGGCCCGCCAGTCGCGGCGCAGCACGAAGTAGAGCAGGAAACCCGCGGGAGTCAGTTTGATCGACACGGCGATGCCGATGAGGAGCCCGCGGGGCCACCGGGGGTGACGGCACAGGACGTCGAACACGACCATCGCCATCAGAATCATGTTGACCTGGCCGAAACCCAGGTTCTCCCGGACCGGCTCGAGGAACGTGAAGACACTGGTCAACGCGATGACGATCGCGACGCGCAGGGGCGGATCGGTGCGGGGCGTGAGTCGGTCGAGGATCATCCACAGACTGACCGCCAGGGCGGCGAGGGTGGCCGCGAACATCAGGACGTCAGCGAGTGTCACCGGCATGATCGCGAACGGGGTGAACAGCATCGCGGCCAGCGGGGGATAGGTGAATGGCAGGTGCGTGCCGTCGACCGAGGGCATCGGTCCGTAGAGGGGATGGCCGTCTAGCAGGACGCGCGCACCGGTCCGGTACACGTGCAGATCCAGGTAGCTGTGCCAGACGTTCATCAGGACGCCGGCCGTCGTGGTGACGGTCAGCAGCACGATCGCGGCGAGGAGGAGGATGCGGGCCCGGCGGGACGATCCGGTCACGACAGGCGGGTTCGACACTGCGTCAGCCTAGCAATGCCGGGGGTGCGGTTCCGGAACCGCCGCTGCGCGTCAGACGTCCAGGACCAGCGTCACCGGCCCGTCGTTGACCAGGTCGACGTGCATGTGGGCGCCGAAGCGGCCGGTCTCGACGGTCGCGCCGAGCGCCCGCAGTTCGTCGACCACCGCGTCGACCAGCGGCTCGGCGACCGGGCCGGGCGCGGCAGCGTTCCACGACGGTCGTCGGCCCTTGTCGGTGTTGGCGTACAGGGTGAACTGGCTGATCACCAGGATCGGCGCGTCGAGGTCGGCGGCGGAGACCTCGCGGCCGTCATCGCCCTCGAGGATCCGGATCCGCCAGAGCTTGTCGGCGAGCTTGGCGGCCTTCGCAGCATCGTCGTCGTGCGTGACACCGACGAGAGCGACCAGACCGAGGCGTCCGTCGGAGAGGTCGAGACGCCCGACGGTCTCGCCGTCGACGGTGACGGATGCGGAACTGACCCGCTGAACGACGGCGCGCATCAGATCAGCTCGAAGACGACGTCGACGGCGGCGGACACCTGCTGCTCGCCGGCCTCGACCGGCATGGAGGCGGCGAACGCCGCCATCCGCGGCGCGGGTCCCGGACCGGCCGCGCCCTCCCGGATGGAGAGCACCGGGCCCAGCCGGACGCCGGCCAGCCCGGCGAACTGCTCGGCACGACGGCGGGCGTCGGCGAAGGCCGCGTCACGGGCAGCGGCCAGGGGAGCGGTCGGGTCGTCGACCGTCAGGGACACGCCGTGGACGCGGAGGTCGTCGCCGCCCGCCTGCGCCGCCGCGGCCAGGGCATCGCCTGCGGAGTCGAGGTCGCGGACGATCGCGGTCAGCATGTTGGAGACCTCGTAGCCGGAGATCCCCGGATCGTCGCCGGTCCGGTACTGCGGGTGCACAGCCAACTGCGCGGTGGCCAGGTCGGGGCGGGAGACGCCTGCGGCCAGCAGAGCGTCGATCACCGCGCGCATGGATGCGCCGGCCCGCTCCATCGCTGTCGACACATTCGGTTCGACGACCGCGACGCCGATCTGCAGGCGCATCACGTCCGGGACGGCGGAGGCCTGCCCCGAACCGGTGACGGCGACGGTGCGATCCGGGCTCACAGGTTCTCCACCGCATCCTTGGCGATCAGGGCGGTGAACCAGCCGACCACGGAGACGACGATGGCACCGAAGACCGCGGACCAGAAGAAGTCGTCGACCACGAGGCCGATGTCGAAGACGTTGTGGGTCAGCCAACTGGTGATCACCAGCATCAGCGCGTTGATCACGATGTGGACCAGGCCCAGAGTGAGGATGTACAGGGGAATCGACAGGATCTGGATGATCGGCTTGATGAAGCCGTTCACGAAGCCGAAGACCACGGCCACCAGGAAGACGACCCCCACTTTGGTCCACCAGTTGTCGATGTCGCCGAACTCGAAATCGACTCCGGGCACGATCAGCGTGGCGATCCAGAGGGCGAGGCCGGTGAGGCCGCTGCGGATGATGAATGCGCGCATGTGTCCAGTCTGTCACTTCGTTTGGTGAGACGCCCGGACTGGCGTAAGATCGAACGTCGGTGCGTCGTGCGGTCACGCGTGCCTGCGCCCGGAGCTTGATGCACCGGACTCAGGGGGCCGTTCGTACCGCCACCGTAGCGGATAGACGAAGCAGAAGTCGGTAGACACGGGAAAGCCGGGTCGCCGGAGAATCGCGGAGGATATGGCGAAGAAAGATGGGGCCATTGAGGTCGAGGGTCGCGTGGTCGAGCCCCTGCCCAATGCGATGTTCCGCATTGAGCTGGAGAACGGACACAAGGTTCTTGCCCACATCAGTGGCAAGATGCGGCAGCACTACATCCGCATCCTGCCCGAGGATCGCGTCGTCGTAGAGCTCTCGCCCTACGACCTGGCGCGCGGACGCATCGTCTACCGGTACAAGTAACCTTCGTGCGGGTGGTATCGCGGCGACGCGTCGCTTCGTGCTGCCCGGGCAATGGCACTCGCCACAAGAAGATACAAGGGAGAAGCTGACGTGAAGGTCAAGCCGAGCGTCAAGCCGATCTGCGAGAAGTGCAAGGTGATCCGTCGTAACGGACGAGTCATGGTGATCTGCGAGAACCTGCGTCACAAGCAGCGTCAGGGCTGATCGACTTCTTCAAGGTCGCTTGAAGACACACAACTGAATACCGAAGAAGCACTCCCAGCACCAGCGATCGCAGACGCGCGGTCGCCGACCCCCGGTTCAGAGGCCGGGGCCTGGCGCAGAGTCCAGGACGGACTGGGAGCAGACCTCTGAGAATGTAAGGAACCGCCACATGGCACGTGTTGCAGGTGTGGATCTCCCCCGCGAGAAGCGGCTGGAGATCGCGCTCACCTACATCTACGGAGTGGGTCGTACCACTTCGAAGGAAATCATCGCCGCGACCGGCCTCTCGGCCGATCTGCGCTCCAAGGATCTGACCGACGCTGACGTCGCGAAGCTCCGCGAGTACATCGAGGCCTCGGTCAAGGTGGAAGGCGATCTGCGCCGCGAGGTGCAGGCCGATATCCGCCGCAAGATCGAGATCGGCTGCTACCAGGGTCTGCGCCACCGTCGCGGCCTGCCGGTCCACGGTCAGCGCACCAAGACCAATGCCCGTACTCGTAAGGGCCCGAAGAAGACCATCGCCGGGAAGAAGAAGTAATGCCACCCAAGTCACGTAGCGCTGGCCCCAAGAAGGGCACCCGTCGTCGCGACAAGAAGAACGTCCCGCTGGGCCACGCCCACATCAAGTCGACGTTCAACAACACCATCGTCTCGATCACCGACCCCGAGGGCAACGTGATCAGCTGGGCCTCCTCCGGCCACGTCGGCTTCAAGGGCTCGCGCAAGAGCACCCCGTTCGCCGCGCAGCTCGCCGCCGAGAACGCTGCCCGCAAGGCGCAGGAGAACGGCGTCAAGAAGGTCGATGTATTCGTCAAGGGACCGGGCTCGGGTCGTGAGACCGCCATCCGGTCGCTGCAGGCAGCCGGCCTCGAGGTCGGCACCATTTCCGACGTGACCCCGCAGCCGCACAACGGCTGCCGTCCGCCCAAGCGGCGCCGGGTCTAGCGGGAAAGGGAGGAAGAAAGAACTATGGCTCGTTATACCGGCCCCGCAACCAAGAAGTCCCGTCGTCTTCGCGTCGACCTGATCGGCGGCGACCAGGCGTTCGAGAAGCGTCCCTACCCGCCCGGCCAGCACGGTCGCGCGCGGATCAAGGAGACCGAGTACCTGCTCCAGCTGCAGGAGAAGCAGAAGGCTCGCTTCACCTACGGCGTCATGGAGAAGCAGTTCCGTCGTTACTACGAGGAAGCCAACCGTCGCTCCGGCAAGACCGGTGACGTGCTGCTGCAGATCCTCGAGTCGCGTCTGGACAACGTCGTCTACCGTGCCGGTCTGGCTCGGACCCGTCGCCAGGCTCGCCAGATGGTCAGCCACGGTCACCTGACCGTCAACGGCGTGCGCGTCGACGTGCCCAGCTACCGCGTCAGCCAGTACGACATCATCGACGTTCGCCCGAAGTCGCTGCAGACCACGCCGTTCCAGATCGCCAAGGAGACCCTCGGCGAGCGTCCGGCTCCGGCTTGGCTCCAGGTGGTTCCGTCGACGCTGCGCATCCTCGTGCACTCGCTGCCCGAGCGTTCGCAGATCGTCGTGCCGCTCACCGAGCAGCTCATCGTCGAGTTCTACTCGAAGTAAGCAACCTGCTGAGCAGCAACAGCTGCTCGGTCCACCTCGAGGCCGTCAAATAGCGGACGGTCGAAGGAGAATCCCACCACATGCTCATCTCACAGCGACCTGGTCTGTCCGAAGAGGTCATCGCCGAGAACCGCTCGAAGTTCACCATCGAACCCCTCGAGCCGGGCTTCGGCTACACCCTGGGCAACTCGCTGCGGCGCACGCTGCTCTCGTCCATCCCGGGCGCGGCAGTCACCAGCATCCGCATCGACGGCGTCCTGCACGAGTTCACCACCGTCCCCGGCGTGAAGGAGGATGTCACCGACATCATCCTGAACCTCAAGGGTCTTGTGGTCAGCTCCGAAGAGGACGAGCCGGTCACCATGTACGTCCGCAAGCAGGGCCCGGGCGCCGTCACCGGTGCTGACATCGTTCCGCCCGCGGGCGTCACGGTGCACAATCCGGACCTGCACATCGCAACCCTCAACGACAAGGGCAAGCTCGAGATCGAGCTCGTCGTCGAGCGGGGCCGCGGTTACGTTCCGGCCGTGCAGAACAAGGCTACCGGCGCCGAGATCGGCCGCATCCCGGTCGACTCGATCTACTCGCCGGTCCTCAAGGTGACCTACAAGGTTGAGGCCACCCGCGTCGAGCAGCGCACCGACTTCGATCGTCTGGTGCTCGACGTGGAGACCAAGAACTCCATGACCGCGCGTGACGCCCTGGCGTCGGCCGGCAAGACCCTGGTCGAGCTCTTCGGCCTGGCTCGGGAGCTCAACGTCGAGGCCGAGGGCATCGAGATCGGTCCGTCGCCGCAGGAGGCCGACCACATCGCCGCGTTCAGCCTTCCGATCGAGGATCTCGAGCTGACCGTCCGTTCGTACAACTGCCTCAAGCGCGAGGGTGTTCACACCGTCGGCGAGCTGGTTGCACGCACCGAGTCGGATCTGCTCGACATCCGCAACTTCGGTCAGAAGTCGATCGACGAGGTCAAGGTGAAGCTGCACAGCCTGGGCCTGTCCCTCAAGGACAGCCCGGCGAGCTTCGACCCGTCGCAGGTCGCCGGTTACGACCCGGCCACCGGCACGTGGGCCGATGACGCGTCGTTCGACAACGACGGTGGCGAGGATTACGCCGAGACCGAGCAGCTGTAAGGCGCTCAAGACCACCTGGTTTCAGACCTACGGACTTCCGGTCGCGAGATCGTGAGTCCCTCCTAGGAGAAAGACATGCCCAAGCCCACCAAGGGTGCCCGCCTCGGCGGGTCGGCCAGCCACCAGAAGGCGATCCTGGCGAACCTCGCCACGGCGCTCTTCGAGCACGGCCGCATCACCACCACCGAAGCAAAGGCCAAGCGGCTCCGCCCGTACGCCGAGAAGCTGATCACGCACGCCAAGGCCGGCTCGCTGGCCAACCGCCGCGAGGTCATGAAGGACATCCGCGACAAGGACATCGTGCATGCCCTGTTCGCCGAGATCGGTCCGCACTTCGCTGATCGCAACGGCGGCTACACCCGCATCATCAAGACCCTGCCGCGCAAGGGCGACAACGCCCCCATGGCAGTGATCGAGCTGGTGCAGGAGAAGACCGCTTCGTCCGAGGCCAACCGCGCCACCCGCGCGGCTGCGTCGAAGGCGAAGGCTGCCGAAGAGGCCGCCCCGGCTGACGAGGCTGCCGAGGAGACCGCTGAGGTCGCCGAGGAAGCTGCCGCCGAGACCGCTGCTGACGAAGCCGCCGACGAGGCCAAGTAACCGACTCCGCGTCGGACCGTGAGGTCCGGCGCGGACGGTGGTACTTCATGACGACACAGCCCGCCCTCATCGCTGATGAGGGCGGGCTGTGTCGTCTTCGTCTGCTGATCGGCTACGACGGCACCGACTTCTCCGGCTGGGCCACGCAGCCCGGCCGTCGCACCGTGTGCGAGACCGTCGAACAGACCCTCAGCACGGTGCTCCGGGCCCCGATCCGATTGACCGTCGCCGGCCGCACCGATGCCGGCGTGCACGCATCCGGGCAGGTGGCGCACTGCGACGTGCCCGTCGCGTCCCTGCAGGCACGATCCATCGACGGAGACCCGTCACGGCTGGTCCGACGACTCGCGAAGATGCTCCCCGACGACGTCCGGGTGAAGCGGATCGACGCCGTCTCCGCCGACTTCGACGCGCGGTTCTCCGCGCTCGCACGAACCTATGAATATCGGCTCACCGACGCCCTGTGGGGCGCGGAGCCGACGCTCGCCCGCAGCACCGCCGACTGGACGCGCTCGCTGGACGTGGACCTGATGAATCAGGCGTCCGCCGCACTCGTCGGCCTGCACGACTTCGCCGCCTTCTGCCGACGCCGCGAGGGCGCCACCACCATCCGCGAACTCCAGCGGTTCTCCTGGCTGCGCGACGGCGACGTGCTCGTCGGGACCGTGGTCGCCGACGCCTTCTGCTGGTCCATGGTCCGCTCCCTGGTCGGGGCCGTCGCCTCGGTGGGCGACGGTCGTCGGAGCGTGCAGTGGTGCACGGACCTCCTCGACGAACGTGAACGCTCCGCGTCCGTCCCGGTCGCTCAGGCGCGCGGACTGTCGTTGATGCACGTCGCGTACCCGCCCGCGGAGGAGTGGGCGGCGCGCAGCGAGGCGACGCGCGACCGCCGCGACGCCTCGGACTTGGAGTGCGAGGCGCCGCGGTCGGAGTGACAGGCGGGCTCGGTCAGCCGGCGGTGGCCATGCCGATGGCCTCGCGGAAGGGCCGGGGGAGCTCGTCGTCGGAGAGCTCGCGCAGTTCCATCGGGCCGCCGGTGTAGGAGTCCTCGCCGACGATGTAGAGGTTCTCATCGAAGGGCCAGAAGATGACGTTGCGCATCTTCAGGAGGTAGTTCTTGGACTCGTCGGCGAACGCGGCGGCGAGCGGGTTCTCCTTCAGGTAGGCACCCGGGGAGATCATCGTCAGCCAGCCCTCGATGACGATGCAGTCGTCGTCGACGAGCATGCGGTCGCAGTCGAACTCCAGGACGTGCGCGTTCATCTCGACGAGGTGCGAGTAGTAGGCGCGGACACCGTCGAGACCCTTGGGGCCGACATCGCCGGAGGCCATCTCCCAGAAGTGATAGTTGGTGTCCGGGCCGAGCGTGCCCATCAGGCCGTCCAGGTTGCCCTGGTGGTCGTAGTGGGCGTGCTCCAGCATGCGTTCGAGCATGGTGCGGTGCCGCTCATTGGTGGTCTTCTCCAGGCGCGCCTTGATGACGTCGCACAGGGCTTCTTGATTGATCTAAACCATTCGAGTTTCCTCTCGGGCTGGGGGAGGTGGATGCACTATTCAGTTGTTCGGGGCGCAGTGGGAGGGGACTGCACATTCGTGGGGCTGCTCAGGACGGCAGCAGGTGCGCGCGGTCGTGCGTGCGGAACTCGTCGGCGAGTGCGGCGGCGGCCGCGTCGTCGAGCAGTCGGTAGGTCCCGTCGATGCGGGCGTAGACAGGGTCGTCGGTGCGCCAGCCCGCCGCGCGGAGCGGAGCCTTGTTGAGCTTGCGGGTCGCGGTGAGCGGGAAGCCGTCGGTGATGCGAACGAAGTGCGGGGTCCACTTGGTGCCCATGTCGGGCTGCTCGCCGAGGAAGGTCAGGAAATCGGCGGGGTCGAAGGGGCCGTCGTACTCCAGCGAGATCATCACGCGGTCGCCGGTCTGGGGATCCGGGACCGCGTAGGCGGCCACTCCGGTGACCCCGGGGTAGCGGGCGACGATGCGTTCGAGCGGTGCGGTGGAGAAGTTCTCCGAGTCGACGCGGATCCAGTCGTTGGTGCGGCCGGCGAACCAGAAGACGCCGTCGGCGTCGCGGTAGGCGAGGTCGCCCGACCAGTAGTCGCCGTCGCGGATCTTCGCGGCGTCGGCCTCGGGGTTGTTGTAGTAGCCCTCGAAGCGGGCGCCGCCGCCGCGGGCGACGATCTCGCCGATGGCCTCGGAGCCGTTCAGGAGGGAGCCGTCGGCGTCGAACCGGGCGTCGGGCACCTCCTGACCGTTCGGGTCCAGGATCACCATGCCGAGCATCGGGTTCGGCTTGCCGAGCGCACCGCGCGGGGTGGTCTCGTCGCGCACGATGACGCAGACGCCCTCCGACGAGCCGTACGACTCTGTGATCGGAACGCCGAAGCGACGGGTGAACTCCTCGCGGTCGCGCGCGGAGGCCTCGGTGCCCCACCCGAATCGCAGCTGGTTGTCCTTCTCCTCGGGCTTCTCGGGCTGCGCCAGGATGTACGCCAGGGAGCGTCCGACGTAGTTGAAGAAGGTCGCCTTGAACCGTTGGATGTCGGGCAGGAAGCCGGACGCGGAGAACTTGCTGCGGAGGGCGTAGGTGCCGCCGACCGCGGCGATCGGCGCCCAGGCGCTCATGATCGCGTTGCCGTGGAACAGCGGCATGGCGTTGTACGCGACGTCGTCGGGCGTGATGCCGTGGACGTTCAGCACACCGATCGCGGCCAGACGCGCGGAACTGCAGCGAACCGCCTTCGGGGCACCGGTGGAGCCGGAGGTGAACAGGAGCAGCAGGTTGTGGTTCTGGATGCTGCGGTCGGTCCAGTCGGCGGCGGTCGTGGCGGCGGCGTCGTCGAGGAGCGCGCGGTAGTCGTCGCCCGCGACGCGCACGACGGGGACCTCGCCCGCGATGTCGTCCACCAGGTCCAGGTGGGCGTCGTCGACGAGTACCACCTGGGTGTCGGTGCGAGTGATGTCGGTGCGGAGTTCGTTGCCCCGCCGCGTCGGGTTGACGCCGACGATCGTGGCGCCGGCGAGGGCGGCGCCGCCGATGAGGAACAGGTATTCGGGCTCGTTGTCCATCAGGACGCCGACGTGCCACGGCGCTTCGCCCGGCGCCTCGGCGCGGAGAGCGGTGAGAACGGCCGCGCGGATCGCGCACTCGGCGACGTACTCGCGCCAGGTCCAGGCACGATCCTGGAACAGGAGCGCGGTCGCGTCGTCGTCGCGGCGGTCCTGCAGGAGGTCGGCGGTGGTGACCGGTGATGGGCTGTCGGCGTCAGTCATCTTCGCTCCGAGTTTCGTTGTTCGATGAAACGAAATGTAGTGTTCAACTGTGATCTGCGTCAAGCGGTTCAGGAAAAGTCCGATGGCGCACAATTGATGAGACGGCCCGCGGAGGCGGCGTCGAGGTGAGGGGGAGTCGACATGGAGACCGTGAATCTGGGCCGACCGAGAGACGAGCGGATCGATCGGGCCGTCCTCCAGGCGACCCTCGAGGAACTGTCGGAGGTCAGCTACACCGACTTCACGTTGAAGGCCGTCGCCGCGCGGGCCGGGACCTCCGTGCCTGCGATCCGCCGACGCTGGCCGAGCAAGGCTCACCTGGTCCACCAGGCCGTCTTTCCGGCCGACGTCGCCATTCCGCCCCGACGCACCGACACCGGCGTCCGCGACGAGGCGGCGGCCATCGTCGACGCCTGCGCCGCAATGATGTCCGTGCCTTCGGTGCTGCGCGCCATCACCGGCTTGTTCAGCGAGCTGGCCGCCAACGACGACCTGCAGCGCGAGCTCACCGATCGGTTGCGAGGCGCGGTCTGGCGCGACCTGACCGAACGGTTCGCCGAGGCCGCGCGACGGGACGGCATCGAACTGGAGGTGGATCCGGGCACGCTGGTCGAATCGGTCTTCGGCGGCGCGATGATCGCGGCGATGCTGCGCGGCTCCGACGGGCTCGACGCTGCGTGGCGCAACGACATGACCGACCTCATCTTGACCGGAATCCGCCCCTGACCCCGAACCGAGGAGGACGCCGATGATGCCCCTTCAGGAGATGTCCGATCGTCTGGAGATCCAGGATCTGCTCGCGCGCTACAGCCACGCGATCGACAGCCAGGACTGGGACGCGCTCGACACCGTGTTCACCGCCGACGCGCACATCGACTACACCGCAGCGGGAGGCGCCGTCGGACCGTACCCCGAGATCAAGGCGTGGCTGGCCTCGGTGCTGCCCGCGTTCGCGGTGACCCAGCACCTGGCGACCACCACGAAACTCGACCTCGACGGCGACATCGCGCAGGCCCGCACCATCCTGTTCAACCCGATGGTGTCGCGCGACGACCAGGGCGAGGAGCACGTGCTGTTCGTCGGGCTCTGGTACCGCGACCGGCTGGTCCGCACCGACGCCGGGTGGCGGATCGCTGAGCGCGTCGAGGAGAAGGGCTTCATGAAGGCGGTCTGACCCGCCTGCCGTCGGTCGCGACACGCCCGGGAATCACGTCGATGGAACCGAAGTCGGCTCCGCTGCGTCTAAGGGCTATGACAGCACAGAAGAAGCAACCGGTGCCGGTGGTCGGAGACGACGGGTTGACGACGGTCTCGTCGCGGACGGGGAGCATCAGCGTCACCTGCACGGCGGCCGGGCTCCCGGTCAAGATGACGATCGCGGCGGCGTCGGCGCGGCGGAAACCGGAGTCGCTGGCCCGCGAGATCCTCGCGCTCTGTCGACTCGCGGGAACGGCCGCCGGGGTGCGCACCCGCGGCGACCTCGGCGGGCAGGGGCTCGACGACGACACGCTCGGCCTGCTCGGCCTCCCGTCACGGCGCGACCTGGTCGCGGCTGAGGCTGCTGCCGACGCGTTCTCGGGGCGGGGGCGGCGATGAACCCGGCGATGGATGCGGTACAGGAGCGGGCGCAACGTCAGCTCGGTGCGCTCGAGGACGTCCACCGACGGCTGCAGGAGCTCCGGGCCACCGGAACGGGCGATCGCGGACGGGTGAGCGTGGAGGTGGACGGCAACGGCACCTTGATGGACCTGCGGCTGGCGCCGGGTGCAGGCGGCGGCAAGGGGACCCGCCTGGCCGATGAGATCGTCGGCGCGGCGGTGCGCGCCGCCATCGACGTCTTCGCGCGACGGGCCGAGATCATGCAGGACTTCTGCGGCGAGTTCGAAGCGCTGACCGGAGGCGTCGGCGCGTCGATGGAACCGAACGACGTGCTCGTGCGTCCAATCTCATGACACCCGATCAGCGAACTCAGGGGGAGACGTGAATCCAATCGTGGTGCACCCGCAAGCGGTGCAGACCTTCGGGGCGACGGCCGCGGCGCTCGGCACGGCGACGGCGGCCGTGGGCGCCGTCGACACCGCGGCCGTCAGTGCGGCGGTCACGGCGGTGTTCGGCCTGATCGGTCAGGAGTTCGCGGCGGCCTACGCGGTGGCACAGGCGAATCACCTCCGGGCCGTCGGCCAGGTGGCGGCCGCCCACGCGGCGACGGCGGCCGCGGTCACCGCGGGACTGGCCTCGTTCACCGGCGCCGATGCGGCTGCCGCCTCCGGAATCGAGGCCTGATGTACGGCCCGCGCGAGGCCGGCGCCGCCGATGCCGACGCGACCCAGCTCGGGGCAGCGGGAGGCGACGTCGTCGGCAGTCCGGTCACCGGAGTGCTGGAGGGGCTGGGAGTGAAATCGCTTCCCGCACCGGCGACGGTGGAACTGCCCGCGGGGCTGCCCGCCCTGCCGGACCTCCCTGCACTGCCGGTGCTCCCGACGATCGATCCGATGATGCTGTTGAAGCCGATCACCGACCTGCTCGGGGTCTTCGGCACCGGGCTCCTGGGCGGTGCGCCGGGCGGTGACCCGTCCGCGACCCACCAGCAGATCGCGGGGCTGCTCGAGAACGGCGTCGGGGTCCTCCTGAACGCGGCGTCCTCACTCGACGGCGGCTGGCTGGGCCAGGCGGCGACGGCCGCGATTACCGCGGCGACGCGCACCGCGGGCGAATCCGGCGTCGTCGCGGCGCAGGGCGCGGGCATGTCGATGGACTTGCAGGCCGCGGCCGCCGTCGTCGCCACCGGCGCTCTCCAGCTGCAGGGTGTGGTCGTGAAGACCGCCGGGCTGCTGTCGGCCGCGCTGCCCGCGATCGCAACACCGCCCGGCCAGATCGCCGCGCTGGGGATCGCGGCGGAAGGGCTGGCCGAAGGGCTCGCAGTGGTGGCTGCGACTCGGGCGCAGCTCGTGGCGCCCACCGCGCACATGGCGGCCAACGGTACGCCGGTACCGGTCACCGGAGTGCCCGGCGGCGATGTCTTCGGGACGGCCGCGACCCTCCTGCAATCGGCGTTGCCGCTGGTCCAGGCGGGGGCGCAGCTCGCGACCTCGCTGCTGTCGGGTACCGGGCTGCCGTCGAACGAACCCGAGACCCGGATCGGCGACCAGACATCGCCCGCACCCGGTGCCGCAGCACCCTGCCCGACGACGTGTGAGAAGTCCGGGGCGGCCACATCCGGTACCGGTACCGGTGCGACGAGCACCGGAGCGCCGAAACCGGGTGCAGGAGGCCCCACGGTCAAAGCTGCGTCCGCTGTGAGCGGCGGTGCCCCGACTACCGGTGGTGTCCCGACCGCCGTCGGCGTCAGCGCACCCGCGCCGAGCCCGCTCGCGGACTGCCCGACCACCACGAACGCGGTGACCGCGAGCACGTCGACTGTCAGCGCGGGCGGCCCGCAGATGACGGCGGCGGGTACCGGTACCGCGCTGCCGATGGCACCCGTCGCGACCGCCGCGGCCCGCCCCACTGACGTCGCCCGCACCGTGCCCGCGGTGCCCGCAACCGTCTCCGAACAGCCGGACGACGCAGGTCGGCTCTCCGCCATGACAGCCGAGTCGTTCGACTTCGACGTCGCACTGGCGCTGGGTCTCGGCGACCACGACCTCGCCGGATCAGCCTGATCCGGACCCCATGAGGAACACCCGAAGAACGACAATGAGAGGACAGCGAAATGCAAGGAGTGAGACTCGACGTAGCGGCGGGCCAGGCGTCCGCCGCATCCATCAAGGGCGTCGTCGACGAGATGCAGCGCATCGTCACGCAGATCCAGAAGTCGGCGGTCAGCGGTCGCGCGGGCTGGGACGGTCGGGCGTCGACCGCCTTCGAGACCACCCACACCGACTGGCACGCCGTCGCAATGAAGCTGCAGACCGCGCTCGACGAGATCGAGGCGAAACTGACGACTGGCTTCCGCGGCTACGACGACGAAGACACCACCGTCGCCTCACTGCTCAACGGCCTGATGTCGTAGCCGATCCGGCACGGCCGACCACAACCACACCAGCACTCCACACCGACACCTGACACAAAGGGGGACGACATGAGCGGTGGGCTCATCCGTTACGACTTCGCCAACCTCGGCACGCTCTCGGGCGACATCCGTGGGCAGTTCCAGCGGCTCGAAGAACTGTCCGGCCAGCTGAAACGACAGGTCGCGGCGCTCGCCACGAACTGGGACTCCGGCGGTGCCGGCGCCTACCAGCAGGCGCAGGCCAACTGGGATCGGATCTTCCTCGACGCCCGACTGCGACTGGACTCGCTGGGCACGGGAGTGGCCAAGGCGGCCAGTCACATGCGCGACACCGACGTCCGAGTGGGGAAGACCTTCAACGCATGACCGGACGGCACGCATCGCCGTGAGACGAGGCGGTGGGGCCGAGCACGTCGCTCGACCCCACCGCCTCGGTGCCACTCTCGGGTCAGGATCCGGTGTGGCCCTGCAGGAGTTCGGCGAACGGGGTCACCGCGCCGAGATCGTTGGCACCACCGGAACGACGAGGGGCATCGCTCCGATCCGTGGGACCGCCGAAACCGGCGACCGTTGCCGTCCCGACCAGCCGCTGCGCCAGCTCGCCGGCGGCGCGACGGATCCGGCCACCCAGCTCCGACGTCCCGAAGTCCTCCGTCGCCGCGAACACCGCGGTCGGCACGACGTCGGCCCGCAGGTAGTTCATCAGCGGCCGCACCGCATGATCCAGGACCAGGCTGTGGCGGGGAGTCCCCGCCGTCGCGGCGATCACCATCGGGACCCCGGTCAACGCCTCCGGATCCAACACGTCGAAGAACATCTTGAACAGTCCGCTGTACGACGCGGTGAAGATCGGCGTCACCGCGATCACACCGTCGGCCGACGCCACCAGGTCCCGCGCCGCCGTCACATCGGCCGGAGCGACACCCGAGGTGACCGTCGTCGCCAGCGATGCGGCGAGCGGCGCCAACTCCAGAACATCGACGTCGACGGCCTCGCCGCGGGCGGTGACACCGGTCCCGACGGCGTCGGCGAGCTGATCGGCCAGCAGGCGGGTCGACGACGGCGTCGACACCCCCGCGCTGATCACCAGCAGCTTCCGTGCCATGTCAGTGTCCTTCCGTGCCGGCGCCGACCAGGCTCTCGGCGGGCGTCACCAGGTGGTGAGGCGCGTCGGGACCGGCCGCGACCAGGCTCTCGTGAGTGGGCGGATCGGACGGGACGTGGGCCGGACGACGACGCTCGAACTCGGCGCGCAGCGTCGGGACCACCTCCTTGCCGAGGATCTCGACCTGCTCCAGCACCTGCTCCATCGGCAGACCGGCATGATCCACCAGGAACAGCTGACGCTGGTAGTCGCCCGCGTAGTCCGCGAAGCTCAACGTCTTCTCGATCACCATCTCCGGCGTGCCGACCGTCAACGGCGTCATCTCCGTGAAGTCCTCCATCGACGGGCCGTGACCGTACACCGGCGCGTTGTCGAAGTACGGGCGGAACCGGCGCTTGGCCTCCGCCTCGGTCTCCGCCATGAACACCTGTCCGCCGAGGCCGACGATCGCCTGATCGGCGGCACCGTGACCGTAGTGCTCGAAGCGCTGGCGGTACAGCTTCACCATCTGCTCGGTGTGCTCCTTGTTCCAGAAGATGTTGTTGTGGAAGAAGCCGTCACCGTAGAACGCGGCCTGCTCGGCGATCTCCGGCGAGCGGATGGAACCGTGCCAGATGAACGGGGGAGTGTCGTCGAGCGGTGCGGGCGTCGAGGTGTAGCCCTGCAGCGGCGTGCGGAACTTGCCCTGCCAGTCGATGTTCTTCTCCCGCCACAGACGACGCAGCAGGTGGTAGTTCTCGATCGCGAGGGGGATGCCCTGACGGATGTCCTTGCCGAACCACGGGTACACCGGGCCGGTGTTGCCACGGCCCAGGGTCAGGTCGACGCGACCGTTCGACAGGTGCTGCAGCATTGCGAAGTCCTCGGCGATCTTCACCGGATCGTTCGTGGTGATCAGCGTCGTCGTCGTGGTCAGCCGCAGCTTCTCGGTCTTCGCCGCGATCCAGCCCAGCATCGTCGTGGGCGAACTCGGCACGAACGGCGGGTTGTGGTGCTCACCGGTCGCGAAGACGTCGAGGCCGACCTCCTCGGCCTTCAGTCCGATGGCCGTCATCAACTCGATCCGGTCGTGCTCGCTGATCGTCTCGCCGGTCATGGGGTCGGTCGTCACGTCGCCGACAGTGAAAATGCCGAACTGCATCGCAGGCTCCTTAAGTGTCTGACCGCTTCTGCGGCTGTCGGTGGGTATAACCGGACCTCGGTCCGTTTCATTCCCTGTTCGTTGTCTGGCTTTGTGCGGGCGTGGGGTCGCCGTGAAAATTCTCTGCTCCGCAGTCCTCGCTCCTCGCCCTTGGGGCTCGTCGCTGTGGTTCTGTCTTCGCTCACTTCGGCTGCCGTCGCTCCCTCAGTCGACGCTCGCTCACCTCCGGAGGGGAGCGAGCGTCAACAAGGGGGGCGGGCGTTGCTTTGGGGAGCGAGGAGTGGGGAGTCGGCAAGTGCGACTAGTGTTTTCCGCACATATACGCACGTCGGATCGACTGAGGGGTCAGGAATGTCAACAGAGGGATCGACTCGGGCGATCATCGCCGCGCTCGCGGCGAACGCGGGGATTGCGGCGGCGAAGTTCGTCGGGTTCGCCATCACGGGATCGTCGTCCATGCTCGCCGAAGGCGTGCACTCGGTGGCCGACACGTCCAACCAGGGGCTGCTGCTGGTGGGGCAGCGGGCGGCGAAGAAGGAGGCCGACCAACTCCACCCCTTCGGGTACGGGCGGAACCGCTACTTCTACTCCTTCGTCGTCGCGCTCGTCATCTTCACCCTCGGCTCCATGTTCGCGCTGTACGAGGGCGTCCAGAAGATCCGGCACGCCGGCGACCACGGGCTGGACTCGCCGATCGTCGCCGTCGCGATCCTCGTCGTCGCCATATGCCTCGAGGGCTACAGCTTCCACACCGCGCAGAAGGAGTCGCGACCGCTCAAGGGCGACGCGTCGTGGTGGCGCTTCATCCGCTCCTCCCGCAGCCCGGAACTCCCCGTGGTGCTCCTGGAGGACGCCGGCGCCCTCATCGGTCTGGTGCTCGCATTGGCCGGCGTCGGCCTGACCATGCTGACCGGCGACGCGGTCTGGGACGGCATCGGCACGCTCTGCATCGGCATCCTGCTCGGTCTGATCGCGATCCTGCTGATCATCGAGATGAAGAGTCTCCTCATCGGCGAGGGCGCCACCGAAGAGGAGGACGCGGCCCTGCGTGCGGCGCTGCCCGGGCAGGACGTCGACCGCGTCATCCACATGAAGACGCAGTACCTCGGTCCCGAAGAACTGCTGGTCGCGGCCAAGATCGCCATCGCGCCCGGGCTCGGCGCCATCGAGATCGCGCACGCCATCGACGGCGCCGAAGCACGCGTCCGAGCGGCGGTGCCGCAGGCTCGCGTCATCTACCTGGAGCCCGACATCGATCGCGGCGAAAACTCCTGACCCGGCAATGCTGCGGATGCGACCTCTGTGAGCCGCATCATGCGCTACCGTGCGACACGCACCGATTAGTGTGAAAGGAGTCACTTCGTGACCACATCTGTGTCCCCGGCCCCAGAAGGGCGGGAGACGTGGACCAGTAACCGCGGCTTCATCCTGGCCGCGATCGGGTCCGCTGTGGGACTGGGCAACATCTGGCGATTCCCGGGTGTCGCTTATGAGGGAGGCGGCGGCGCCTTCCTGGTTCCCTATCTCATCGCTCTCGTCACCGCAGGCATCCCCATCCTGTTCCTCGACTACGCGGTCGGCCACCGCTTCCGCGCGGCCGCCCCGCTGGCGTTCCGCCGCATGTGGCGCAAAGCCGAAGCCCTCGGCTGGTTCCAGACCGCCATCCTGTTCGTCATCTCCACCTACTACGCGGTGATCATCGCGTGGTCGCTCAGCTACTTCTACTTCTCGTTCGGCACCAAGTGGGGCGACGACGCGAAGACCTTCTTCCTCTCGGACTACCTCAAGGTCGGCGATCCCGGCGTGTCCACGGAACTGGTCGGCGGAGTCGCCTGGCCGCTGATCGCGGTGTGGGGCCTGATCATCGTCATCCTCGCGCTCGGCGTCACCAAGGGCGTCGAGAAGCTCAACGTCATCGGCCTCCCGCTGCTGGTGCTGGGCTTCGCGGCCCTCGTCATCAAGGCACTCACCCTGCCCGGTGCGTCGGACGGTCTCAACGCGCTGTTCACCCCCGACTGGGGCGCGCTGACCGATCTCAACGTGTGGATCGCGGCCTACAGCCAGATCTTCTTCTCCATGTCGATCGCCTTCGGCATCATGATCTCGTACGCCTCCTTCCAGCGTCGCAAGGCCAACATGACCTCCTCCGGTCTGGTGGTCGGCTTCGCCAACTCGTCGTTCGAGATCCTCGCAGGCATCGGCGTGTTCTCGACCCTCGGCTTCCTCGCGCACCAGCAGGGCGTCGGCGTCGGCGACCTCGAAGGCATCACCGGACCGACACTGTCGTTCATCACGTTCCCCGCGGTCATCTCGCAGATGCCGGGCGCGACGCTCTTCGGTGCGCTGTTCTTCGGTTCGCTCGCGATCGCCGGCTTCACGTCGCTGATCTCCCTGGTGCTCGGCGTCTCGGTCGCGTTCCAGGAGAAGTTCGGCCTCTCGAAGACCACCGCCGCCGTCACGGTCGGCGTCGTCTCCGCCATCGTGTCGTTCGCGCTGTTCGCGACCACCACCGGCCTCATCGCCCTCGACACCGTCGACCAGTTCGCCAACAACATCGGCATCGTCGTCTCGGCGATCGCGATGTGCGTGATCGCCGTCTGGCTCGGCCGCACCATCGAGACCCTGCGCGGGCACCTGAACGCCGTGTCGACGTTCAAGGTCGGCAAGTGGTGGATCCCGGTGATCGGACTCTATGCGCCGATCTTCCTCGGCATCATGCTGATCCAGAAGGTGTACGACCTCGTCCAGAACGGCTACGAGGGCTACCCGACGTGGTACGTCGGCGTCTTCGGCTGGGGCACCGTCGCATTCCTCGTCGCGTTCGCCGTCGTCTTCACCGCCATCCGGTGGGGTGGGCGCGACGACTCGACGTTCGCCCCGTGGCCACCGCTCGACAGCTCCGCGACGACCGCCGCCGCAGCCGGAAAGGAGGCCGTCCGATGACCGCATCCGCCGTCGCCCTCCTCTTGGTCGCCGCGTTCGTCGTCTGGGGCGGACTGATCGCCAGCATCACCTTCCTGACCACGCACCCCGAGGTCACCGATCTTCCCGACGAGGGGCCGGTCATGGCGGCGGAGGACATCGTCCGCGCGTCGCAGCCGCACCCCACCCGTGACACATAGAGAAATGGAGCACCCGATAAGCGCCGGAGGGCCGGCGAACTGTCACACATCCATAATTGAAGAGGAGACATCGTGAGTAACCCTCTGTTCCGGGTGAAGTCGGTCGAGCAATCGATGGCAGACACCGACGAGCCGGACACCAAACTCAGAAAAGACCTGACCGCCTGGGACCTCACGGTGTTCGGCGTCGCGGTCGTCGTCGGTGCGGGCATCTTCACCCTCACCGCCACCACTGCGGGCAACGTCGCCGGCCCCTCGGTGTCGCTGGCCTTCGTGCTCGCGGCCGTCGCCTGCGGCCTCGCAGCACTCTGTTACGCCGAGTTCGCTTCGACCGTCCCCGTCGCCGGGTCGGCCTACACCTTCTCGTACGCCACCTTCGGCGAGTTCATCGCGTGGATCATCGGTTGGGACCTGATCCTGGAGTTCGCGCTCGCCGCCTCGGTGGTCGCGAAGAGCTGGTCGTCGTATCTGGCCGACGTCGTCGGCGGCAGCGGCACCACGTTCGTCGCCGGCGGACACGAGTACGACTGGGGAGCAGCGCTCCTCATCGGTGTCCTGGCGACCCTGCTGATCATCGGGACCAAACTGTCGTCCCGGGTGTCCTTCATCATCACCGCGGTCAAGGTGTCGGTCGTCATCCTCGTGATCGTCGTCGGCGCGTTCTACGTCAAGAAGGCGAACTTCACCCCGTACATCCCGGAACCGAAGGAAGCCACCGGCGAGACCGGTCTCCGCCAGACCCTGTTCTCGTGGATGACCGGCGGCACGGGAAGCGACTACGGCTGGTACGGCCTCCTCGCCGCGGCGTCGCTCGTCTTCTTCGCCTTCATCGGTTTCGACGTCGTCGCCACCACCGCCGAGGAGACGAAGGACCCGCAGAAGGCCCTGCCGCGCGGCATCCTGGGCTCCCTCGCGATCGTCACCGTCCTCTACGTCGGCGTCTCGGTCGTGCTGACCGGCATGGTCAAGTACACCGACCTCGCGGACAAGAAGACGCCCGACGGCAAGACCGTCACGTCGACGCTGGCCACCGCCTTCGAGATCAACGGCGTCACCTGGGCCCAGTGGGCGATCAACGTCGGCGCCCTCGCAGGCCTGACGACCGTCGTCATGGTGATGCTCCTCGGCCAGACCCGCGTCGCCTTCGCCATGTCGCGCGACGGTCTGCTCCCGCGCGGCCTCGCCAAGACCAGCAGTCGCGGCACCCCGGCGCGGATCACCGCGATCGTCGGCGTCGCGTCGGCCGCCCTCGCGTTCTTCTTCCCCATGGGAACGCTGGGCGAGATGGTCAACATCGGCACGCTGTTCGCGTTCGTGCTCGTCTGCATCGGCGTGGTCGTCCTGCGACGCACCCGCCCGGACCTCAAGCGCGGCTTCCGCGTTCCGCTGGTCCCGCTGGTGCCGATCCTCGCGGTCCTCGCCTGCTTCTGGCTGATGATCAACCTGTCGATCGAGACTTGGGTGCGATTCCTGGTCTGGATGATGATCGGCATCGTCGTCTACCTGTCGTACGGCGTGAAGCACTCGGTGCTCGGCATGCGCGAACGCAAGGAGCTTCCGGGCTATCCGCCGGTCGAACCCGAACCCGCCGGAGGCGGCGGGCAGGCCGACCAGACCTGAGCGCGATAGCGTAGAAGAACCACGACACGGTACCGGCCGCCGACGAGGCGGCCGGTACCGTCGTTCATGAAGTCAAGACTTTCCAATCGAGAGGGACCAGATGACCGCGCCTGCCAGCGCCCTGACCACCGAAACCCGTAACGGCATCGAGTTCAAGGTCGCCGACCTCTCCGAGGCCGAGTTCGGTCGCAAGGAGATCCGCCTCGCCGAGCACGAGATGCCTGGCCTGATGGAACTGCGTCGCGAGTACGCCGACGTGAAGCCGCTCCAGGGCGCCCGCATCTCCGGGTCCCTGCACATGACCGTGCAGACCGCCGTCCTGATCGAGACCCTCGTCGACCTCGGCGCCGAGGTCCGCTGGGCGTCGTGCAACATCTTCTCCACCCAGGACCACGCTGCCGCGGCCGTCGTCGTCGGGCCCTACGGCACCGTCGAGGAGCCGAAGGGCGTCCCCGTGTTCGCATGGAAGGGCGAGACCCTCGAGGAGTACTGGTGGGCCGCCGAGCAGATGCTCACCTGGCCCCCGACCGCCGACGGTGAACCCCGCCCCGCCAACATGATCCTCGACGACGGCGGCGACGCCACCATGCTCGTCCTCCGCGGCTCCGAGTTCGAGAAGGCCGGCGTCGTGCCGCCCACCGACGACAGCCACCCCGCCGAGTACAAGGTCTTCCTGCAGCTCCTGCGCGACTCCATCGCCAAGCACGCGGGCAAGTGGACCGCCATCGCCGAATCCGTCCGCGGCGTCACCGAGGAGACCACCACCGGCGTCCTGCGCCTCTACCAGTTCGCCGCCGCCGGCGAGCTCGACTTCCCGGCCATCAACGTCAACGACTCCGTCACCAAGAGCAAGTTCGACAACAAGTACGGCACCCGCCACTCGCTCGTCGACGGCATCAACCGCGGTACCGACGTCCTCATCGGCGGCAAGAAGGTGCTCGTCTGCGGCTACGGTGACGTCGGCAAGGGCTGCGCCGAATCGCTCGCCGGCCAGGGCGCCCGCGTCCAGGTCACCGAGGTCGACCCCATCAACGCCCTCCAGGCCCTCATGGACGGCTACGACGTCGTCACCGTCGACGAGGCCATCGGCAACGCCGACATCATCATCACCGCCACCGGCAACCTCGGCATCATCTCGTACGAGCACATGAAGAAGATGAAGAACCAGGCCGTCCTGGGGAACATCGGCCACTTCGACAACGAGATCGACATGGCCGGCCTCGAAGCCGCCGACGGGATGACCCGTATCAACATCAAGCCCCAGGTGGACCAGTGGGTCTTCCCCGACGGCCACAGCATCATCGTCCTCTCCGAAGGCCGCCTGCTGAACCTCGGCAACGCCACCGGCCACCCGTCGTTCGTCATGAGCAACAGCTTCGCGAACCAGGTCATCGCACAGATCGAGCTCTGGACCAAGGGCGACGAGTACGACAACGAGGTCTACCGCCTCCCCAAGCACCTCGACGAGAAGGTCGCGCGCATCCACGTCGAAGCGCTCGGCGGACAGCTCACCAAGCTGACCAAGGAGCAGGCGGAGTACATCGGGGTGGATGTCGAAGGGCCTTACAAGCCTGAGCATTACCGGTACTGATCGTTTCGGTTCCTGCCTGCCGCCGCATCGAGGGGTTTCCTTCGGTGCGGCGGTTTGTTCTATCGTGCGTCCGCTCGTGGCCGGGGTGCCGGTGGCCTCGTCACCGAGACAGTCCTCGCTCCTCGGCTAGCGCCTCGTCCCTGCGGAGAGCTCGGCGATCGATGCCACCGGCACCCCGACCACGGGCTCGTTTCTCTTGCCGCGCCACGTGAGTCCAGTGCGGAGGTTGCTGCCGTTGTGCTCCGGCAGTGCTCTGGCCGGGTTGTGCGGTTGGCGCTTTTCGTTGCGCTGTTGCGTGCGTTTGCGTCTGGTGGCGACGGCTGCGTCGTCCGGGACGATGCAAGTGTTGGTGGGAGACGCGGATGTCGGTTGGGGGGGAGCGAGTTCGTCAGTTGAGCTGGGCTAGGACCTGCTCAACCGCGTTGTCGCCGTCGGCCCAGGACCAGGTCGACATCCAGTTCGACTCCACCAGCTCTCCGTAGACGCGGTAGACGCGGCGCTGGAGGTCGGAGTCGCGCTCATAGGAGTCGACGGGGCGGTCGGCGTCGGTCTCGGCGCGGCCGACGGCGCGACCCATCGCGACCTCGGGCGGCACACCCAGCAGCAATTGGTGATCGGGGACCGGAAGGCCGAAACGGCCGAACTCCAGATCCGCCACCCACGACACGACCTCCGACTCCGCGCCCTGGCCCAAACGGGCGGCGTTGTACGCGGCGTTCGACGCCGTGTAGCGGTCGCAGAGGACCAGATCGTGCTCGGCCAGCGCCTGACGGAGGAGCGGGCGGGCGGCCGCACGATCTAAGGCGAACAACAGACCCATCGCGTACACGCTCTCGCGCAGATCGCCGTGCCGTCCGTGCAGAGCCTCCGACGCGATGTCCGCGGTGATCGACTCCCCGTACCGGGGGAACGCGATCGAACTCACCGACGCGCCGCGCTCGGCGGCGGCCTGCTCGATGCGTCCGACGATGGTGCGCTTGCCTGCACCGTCCAGGCCTTCCACGGCCACCAGAATGCCCACGTCACACAGTGTAGGCAGAGCCGCGGGGTCGGCGACCCAGGCGCGCCGGGCGTCGAGAGCGTGCGGGCGTGTCGCACCGGCCAATTCGCGATCGAGGTGACACCATGGCAGGCATGAAGCCACGCATCTTGGTTGTTGACGACGACGCCGCCCTCGCCGAGATGCTCACGATCGTCCTCAAGAACGAAGGATTCGAGCCCTTCGTCGTCGGCGACGGCACCCAGGCGCTGACCGCCGTCCGCGAAGTCCGCCCCGACCTCGTGCTGCTGGACCTGATGCTCCCCGGCATGAACGGCATCGACGTGTGCCGCGTCCTCCGCTCCGACTCCAACGTCCCGATCGTGATGCTGACCGCCAAATCCGACACCGTCGACGTGGTCCTCGGCCTCGAATCCGGCGCCGACGACTACATGGTCAAGCCGTTCAAGCCGAAGGAACTCGTCGCCCGCATCCGTGCGCGCCTGCGCCGCAACGAAGACGATCCGGCCGAGCTGCTCGCCATCGGCCCCGTCGAGATCGACGTGCCCGCGCACAAGGTGACCCGCGACGGCATCCCGATCTCGCTGACGCCGCTCGAATTCGACCTCCTCGTCGCCCTCGCCCGCAAACCGCGCCAGGTCTTCACCCGTGACGTCCTGCTGGAACAGGTGTGGGGCTACCGCCATCCGGCCGACACCCGCCTGGTGAACGTCCACGTCCAGCGACTGCGCGCCAAGGTCGAGACCGACCCGGAGAACCCGGAGATCGTGCTGACCGTGAGAGGGGTCGGCTACAAGGCCGGGCCGCCGTGATCGGAGGCCGCCGGATCAACCGGGGGCCGATCGACCGACTCCTCGCACTGATCCGGCGCGCCATCGCGGCCGTCGGACGAGTGGCCGGTCAGGTCTGGCGCCGGTCGGTGCAGACCCGCGTCATCGTCTCGACGCTGGTGCTGTCGTTCGTGGTGCTGCTGATCCTCGGCTTCGTGTTGATCAGTCAGATCACCGGCCGCCTCCTCGACGCCAAGCAGGAAGTGGCGACCGAGGAGATCGGCCGCATGCGCTCCGTGGTCGAACGTGTCCTGTCCAGTGCGGAACCCAACTCCGCGGTGCAGAACCGCCTCGCCCGCGCGCGCTCCCTGATGACCGATCAGGACCCCGAGACGGCGCAGACCGCAGCCGTCGCCGGCTCCTTCGACAGCGTCCTCGTCGTACCCGGCGAGACCCGCCCGGAACAGGAGATCGCCGTCGGCCCCGTCGACGACGTGCCGTTCTCCCTGCGGAAGATGGTCGCCGGCGGCCAGGTGGCCTACCAGTACACGACCATCAAACAGGGCGACGGCACCGTCTCCGCGCTCGTCATCGGCTCTCCCGTGGAGAGTCCCATCCAAGGCCTCGAGCTGTACCTGGTGTTTCCGCTCGCCAGCGAACAGAACACCGTGTCGCTGGTCCGCGGGACCCTGCTGACCGGCGCCGTCGTGCTGCTCGGCCTCCTCGCCGCGATCGCCTGGCTGGTGACCCGGCAGGTCATCGCGCCGCTGCGGTCCGCGACGCGCATCGCCGTCCGCTTCGCCGACGGTCGACTCTCGGAACGGATGCCGGTGAACGGCGAGGACGAGTTCGCGCGGCTCGCCGTCGCCTTCAACGACATGGCCGAGAGCCTCTCCCGGCAGATCTCGCACCTCGAAGAGTTCGGCGGTCTGCAGCGGCAGTTCACCTCCGACGTCAGCCACGAGCTCCGCACCCCGCTCACCACCGTCCGCATGGCCGCCGACCTCCTGTACGACGGCCGCGACGACCTCGACCCGATCCAACGCCGATCCGTGGAACTCCTCGACAAGGAGCTCAATCGGTTCGAGACGCTCCTGACCGAACTGCTGGAGATCTCCCGGCACGACGCCGGCATGGCCGAGCTCGCCGCCGAACGACTCGACATGGCCGTCCCGATCGACGCCGCCGTCGCCACCGTCTCGCACCTGGCCGCCGAATCCGGCAGCGACCTGGTCCTGGACCTGCCCGCCGAACCCGTGCTGGCCGAGATCGATCCCCGACGCATCGAACGCGTCCTGCGGAACCTGCTGGCCAACGCCATCGACCACGGTGAGCACAAGCCCGTGACCTTGACCATGCGATCCGACGGCGACGCCGTCGCCATCACCGTCCGGGACCGCGGCATCGGACTGCGCCCGGGAGAGGAGAAGCTGGTGTTCAACCGCTTCTGGCGGTCGGACCCGTCGCGCGTGCGCCGTTCGGGCGGCACCGGCCTCGGCCTGGCCATCAGCATCGAGGACGCGCGACTGCACCAGGGGCGCCTCGAAGCATGGGGCGAACCCGGTGCGGGCTCCTGCTTCCGATTGACCCTGCCGCTGGTGCGCGGGCACAAGCTGCTCGGCAGTCCGCTTCCGCTGAAGCCGATGGAGGCGGGCCGATGAGACGACTGGTGGCACTCCTGGCCACGATTCTGACCGGCGCGATGGTCCTCACCGGGTGCGTCGACATCCCCGAATCGTCGTCACCGCAACCCATTCAGGCCTTCGACCGGAAACGACCCACCAACGTCGTCCCGGCGCCCAAACAGAGCGACGACCCCGAGACGGTGGCCCGGAACTTCGTCAAGGCCATGTCCGACCCGACGGCCGGTCACCGCTCGGCCCGCAAGTTCCTGACGCCCGCCGCCAGCCAGAGCTGGGACGACCAGGGCGAGATGACGGTGATGCGCAATCTCGGCGTCACCATCGACGAGCGCACCGAGAACGCGGTCCGACTCCGCATCACCGGCGACAAGACCGGCGTCCTCTCGGCGGAGGGCACCTTGAGACCGGAAGCCGGTTCGCTGGTGATCGCGGTGTCCCTGTCGCGCATCAAGGGCGCGTGGCGGGTGTCCGGCGACGTTCCGTCCGGGACGGTCACCGACGCCTCCCAATTCCTCACCGCCTACCGACAGGTGGACCTCTTCTTCCCGGACCGGACCATGACGCGACTGGTGGCCGACCCGAGGTGGCTGTTCGGTGCCGAACCCGAGCCGTCGGCCGTCGTCAACCGGCTGCTCGGCGGCCCGACGACGGTGCTCGACGGCGCCGTCGCGGTCGGCGCGGCCCGCGGAGTGAACCTGCTCGGACCGGTCACGTCGTCGAACGACGTTCTGACGGTCCCGCTCGGCAATGTCACCGACTCCGACGCGAAGAGCCGGACCGTCCTCGCTGCACAGATCGTGTGGACCCTCGACTACGCGGGGATCTCCGGCACCTACCGGATCACCGCGGACGGCGCCGCCCTGGTGTCCGGCCGCGACGAGGGCTGGCGCAGCGCGGACGTCAGCTCCTTCGAACCCGATCCCGTTCGCAAGGACTCACCGCTGCATCTGGTGCGCAACGGCGCGCTGACCCGGCTCACCGGCAACCGTGCCGTGGCCGTCCGCGGTGACTTCGGCACCATGCGCGACATCTCCGCGGCCGCGGTCTCCGCCGACCTCAGCCAGGCGGCGGCGGTCGTCGACCGCGGTGGCCGCCGGACGCTGATGGTGGGACCGTACGACGGTCGTGCGGTCGAAGCCGCCGACGGCGCGACGATGACGACGCCGTCGTACGGGGCGGCCACCGACACCGGTTACGTGGCCGTGGACGGTCGCCCGTACCAGTGGATCTACGACGCGGCCAGCGGCTCGGCGCGGTCGGGGCCGCTGGATGCGAGCGCCGTCGCCGCCGTGGCGCCCGGGCCGATCACCGACATGCAGGTCTCGCCAGACGGGGTGCGCGTGGCGCTGATCGTCGGCGGTCGCGTGCTGATGGCCGTCATCTCGGTGAACGATCGCGGCGTCCCGTCATTGACCGGCGTCTATCCGCTGACCCCCGACCTGGTGGGGGAGGCCGTCGGCGTGGCGTGGTCCACCACCAAGACGCTGTACATCGCCCGACGCGGCGAGGACACGCCCGTCTGGCGGGCGTCGATCGCCGGCACGCAGTCGTCCGAGCTCGTCAGCGGCAACCTGAAGCCGCCCGTGGTGCAGATCGCGGCGTCCGGCACCACCGTCTACGTCAGCGACAACCGGGGCGTCCAGCAGATCAGCACCGGTCAGGTCCGTCCCGACCAGTACTGGACGGCCGTCGGCCCCGACGCCGGTCACGGCACCGTGCCGGTGGTTCCGGGACGCTGACTCCGGCGCCGCGTGTCGGCCCGGTCTCTACAATCGGCAGGCATGACGGGGGATCGACGGGGTGCCCGCGCCGTCTTCGCGGCGCTCGCCGATCTCGTCGTGCCGCTGGAGTGCGGCGGCTGCGGACGACCCGGGATCCCCTGGTGTGAGCAGTGCGACCGGCGGCTCGCGGACGTGCCCCGACCGTTGACGCCGCGCATCGACCCGGGCGTCCCGGTCTGGGCGATGGCCCGCTACGGCGGCCCGATGGCGTCGGCCATCGTCAACCTCAAGGAGCACCGTCGTCGCGACCTCGCGCCGGTCCTCGGCGGGGTCCTCGCGAACGGTCTCGTCGACCTCGCCCGATGGGAGGAGCTTCCCGCACCGCGCAGGCTGGTCCTGGTGCCCGCACCGACGCGGGTGCTGGCCGCACGCAGTCGCGGGGGAGACACCGTCACCGCCGTCGCGCAGGCCGCTGCCGACCGCCTCGGCGACGGCGTGCGCGTGGCACCGGTCCTGGCGACCGCCGCCTTGACCCGCGACTCCGCCGGACTGGGCGCCGGCGCGCGCAACGCCAACCTCGCCGGTGCGGTACGACTGCGGCGACCGTTGCCGCCCGCCGTCGTCGGCCGCGAGGGTCGTTCCGGGGTTCCGGTGGTCCTTGTCGACGACGTCCTCACGACCGGTGCGACAGCCGCCCACGCCGTCGCGCGACTGCGTGCCTGCGGTGCGCAGGTGGCCGCGGTCGTCGTTCTCTCGGGTGCATGATCGGGAAAACGTGGCCTGACGGCGAGATTGCGGATACCTTCGGAAGTGGCAGTGATGAACATCGAGTGCCGGGAGGTGACAAGGCCTTTTCCACCGCGCCGATGCCTTCATCTGCGCACTGGAATCCACCGCTTCTCCTGCAGGCGGGTCACTGTCTTCGCATTGGACCGCCGACTTCAGTGCGGTTGTGCGACAAGCGAATTGGTACCTCGACCGGACACAAGGATCCGGGACGAGAGCAACCTGAGGAGGATGTCGAAATGACGGTCGTTCATCGCAAGGGTCAGCGTGAATCGAAAGCCGCACCTGTAGAACGCCTCGACCTCAGAGCCGCCTTCGAAGTTCCGTCGTCGGTGGACACGTCGGGCGCTTCCGAACTCCAGGCGGACCTCACGATGAGTGGTCGGAACGTTGAGATTCCGGATCACTTCCGCGTCTACATGAGCAGCAAGCTCGCGCGCTTCGAACACTTCGACAACTCGATCTTCCGGTTCGAGGTGATCCTGTACCACGAGCCGAATCCCCGTCAGGCCAAGAGCGCCGAGATCGTCGAGATCACCGGCCGCGGCAAGGGGCCGGTGGTGCGTGCACAGGCGGCCGGTGAGAACTTCTACGCCGCCAGCGAGCTCGCCTTCGAGAAGCTCCACAAGCGCCTCCGCCGCGCCAAGAGCCGCAAGCGGATCCGCAAGGACGGCATGCACCGCCCCACCTCGCTCGCCGAGGCCGCAGCGGACGCGCCGCACTTGATGCCCGCGCCGCCGGAGAAGGCCGCCGATCCCTTCGAGAACAGCGTCGAGGACTACCAGCCCGGCCAGGTGGTCCGCACCAAGGACCACCCGTCGTCGCCGATGTCCGTCGACGAGGCGCTCTACGAGATGGAACTGGTGGGCCACGACTTCTACCTGTTCCACGACAGTGAGACCGACAAGGCATCGGTGGTCTACCGTCGCCACGCCTTCGACTACGGCCTCATCCGACTGGCCTGAGCACCGACCGACCGCCGCGGCCGTCGTTCCCACCGGGAGCGGCGGCCGCGGCGCTGTCTGCGGGAGATCGCCATCGCTCAGCGGACGGGGCCGACCATCTTCCGTCGAAAGCGTTTGTGAACGGCCTGCCGCGACACCCCCAGCGCGGCGGCGATGGCCTCCCAGCTCACGTTCTGTTCTCGGAGGCCCAAGACGAGGAAGTACTCGCGGCGGTCCAGCTCGGTGCGCTCGTCGGCGATCGCGCGCAACTTCACCAGCGATTCCACCGGATCGTCGTCGCCGGAGGCTGAATCGATCGACGTTCTCACCATGCCTGTCATCCTAGGTTGACATCGGGATGTGCGTCAACCAACGTTGACAATCGGCGGTGACGTCGGTCGGTCGATCGTCCCTGCATGGGGCATCGACGTCGGTAGACCCGTACCATGGACCGAGTTCTGCCCTTCGCATCGCACGGCGAAGCGACGGGCGGGGGATGTAGCCACTAAAGAACTCAGAGGATTGCCGGTGCTCAACAAGCTGCTCAGACTGGGCGAAGGTCGCATGGTCAAGCGACTGGACGCGATCGCGACGAGCGTCGAGGCGCTCTCCGACGAGATGGAGGCGCTGTCCGACGACGAACTGCGCGCCAAGACAGTCGAGTTCCGCGAGCGGCTCGAGAAGGACGAGACGCTCGACGACCTGCTCCTCGAGGCGTTCGCCGTCGCCCGCGAAGCCGCCATGCGCGTGCTCCAGCAGAAGCACTTCCACGTCCAGATCATGGGCGGCGCCGCACTGCACTTCGGCAACATCGCCGAGATGAAGACCGGTGAAGGCAAGACCCTCACCTGTGTGCTCCCCGCGTACCTGAACGCATTGAACGGCAAGGGCGTCCACGTCATCACCGTGAACGACTACCTCGCCAAGCGCGACGCCGAGTGGATGGGCCGTGTCCACCGCTTCCTCGGCCTGGAGACCGCCGTCATCCTGACCGGCATGTCACCCGACCAGCGCCGCGAGGCCTACGCCGCCGACATCACCTACGGCACCAACAACGAGTTCGGCTTCGACTACCTGCGCGACAACATGGCGCACACCATCGAAGACCTCGTCCAGCGCGACCACGCCTACGCCATCGTCGACGAGGTCGACTCGATCCTCATCGACGAGGCGCGCACCCCGCTCATCATCTCCGGCCCCGCCGACGGCTCCAGCAAGTGGTACTCCGAGTTCGCGCGCATCGCGCCGCTCATGGAGAAGGACGTCCACTACGAGGTCGACATCAAGAAGAAGACCGTCGGCGTCCACGAACTCGGCGTCGAGCTCGTCGAAGACCGCCTCGGCATCGACAACCTGTACGAGCCCGAGAACGCGCAGCTCGTCAGCTACCTGAACAACGCGATCAAGGTCAAGGAACTCTTCCACAAGGACAAGGACTACATCGTCCGCAAGGGCGAGGTCATGATCGTCGACGAGTTCACCGGACGCGTCCTCGACGGCCGCCGCTTCAACGAAGGCCTCCACCAGGCCATCGAGGCCAAGGAAGGCGTCGAGATCAAGGCCGAGAACCAGACTCTCGCCACGATCACCCTCCAGAACTACTTCCGCCTCTACAAGAAGCTCGCGGGCATGACCGGCACGGCTGACACCGAGGCCGCCGAATTCCAGCAGATCTACAAGCTCGGCGTGGTGCCCATCCCCACCAACAAGCCGCTGATCCGCAAAGACAAGACGGACCTCATCTACAAGACCGAAGAGGCCAAGTTCGCCGCCGTCGTCGACGACATCGCCGAGCGTCACGAGAAGGGCCAGCCGGTCCTCATCGGCACCACCAGCGTCGAACGCTCCGAATACCTCTCCAACCTGCTCACCAAGCGCGACATCAAGCACACCGTGCTCAACGCCAAGTACCACGAGCAGGAAGCGCAGATCGTCGCCGAAGCCGGTACCCTCGGCGCCGTCACCGTCGCCACCAACATGGCAGGCCGCGGTACCGACGTCGTCCTCGGCGGCAACCCCGACATCATCGCCGACACCCGCCTCCGCAAGGCGGGCCTCGACCCCGTCAACACCCCCGACGAGTACGAGGCGGCCTGGGACGAGGCCATCGAGATCGCCCGCGACGACGCCGCCAAGGAAGCCGACGCCGTCCGCGAAGCCGGCGGCCTCTACGTGCTCGGCACCGAACGCCACGAGTCGCGCCGCATCGACAACCAGCTCCGCGGCCGATCCGGCCGCCAGGGAGACCCCGGCGAATCGCGCTTCTACCTGTCGCTCGGCGACGAACTGATGCGTCGCTTCAACGGTGCCGCGCTCGAGACCATCATGATGCGCCTCAACCTGCCCGACGACGTCCCGATCGACGCCAAGATGGTCACCCGCGCCATCCGCAGCGCCCAGACGCAGGTCGAAGAGCAGAACTTCGAGATCCGAAAGAACGTCCTCAAGTACGACGAGGTGATGAACGAGCAACGCAAGGTCATCTACGGCGAGCGTCGCGAGATCCTCGAAGGCCAGGACCACCACGAGCAGGTCCGCGACATGGTCACCTCCGTCGTCGGCGCCTACAGCGACAGTGCCACCGAACTCGGCTACGCCGAGGACTGGGACCTCGACACCCTGTGGGAGGCGCTCGGCAAGCTGTACCCGATCTCCCTCGACCCGAAGAAGGCCGTCGGCGAGAACGAGTACGGCGAGCGCGACGACATCTCCCGCGACGAACTCCGCGAGATCCTCGTCGAAGACGCCCTCGCCGCCTACGACCGCCGCGAAGCCGAACTCACCGAGATGGCGGGCGACGGTGCCATGCGGCAGCTGGAGCGCTCCATCCTGCTGACCGTCCTCGACCGCAAGTGGCGTGACCACCTCTACGAGATGGACTACCTCCGCGAAGGCATCCACCTCCGGTCCGTCGCCCAGCGCGACCCCGTCGTCGAGTACCAGCACGAGGGCTTCGAGATGTTCACCGGCATGCTCGAGGCGATGAAGGAAGAGGCTGTCACCTACATCTTCAACGCGCAGGTCGAGACCCAGGCGCCCGCGCCGCAGCTCGGCACCTCCGTCAGCGACATGCTCGCCGGTGCGGCCTTCGGCGGCAGCGACAGCGATCTCGGCGACGACGGCGCCGTCACCTACAGCGGTCCCGACGAGTCCGGTGACCCCGAAGTGATGTCCGACGTCGAAGAGTACGCATCCGGCACCCCGTCCGAAGTGGTGGGAAGTCGGAAGGAGCGGCGCGCCGCTGCTCGTTCTTCTGCCAAGCCTTCCAACAAGCCGGCTAAGTCGCGTAAGAAGAGGCGGTAGGTTTCTCGTCCGGCTGTCCTTGTCCTGGGTCGGGCCGGGCGGTGAAAAGTTCTGTCTCCGCAGTCCTCGCTCCTCGCCCTTGGGGCTCGTCCCTGCGGAGAGGTCGACAGAACTTTTCACCGCTCGGCCCTTCGCTGTATTCGCTCGCTTCGCCGCGTCCCCGGCCCACGTTCGCCGTCCACGTTGGTTGAGCCGACCCGGAGCGAAGCGGAGGGACGTGTCGAAACCGCCTCGGGCTGGGTCGCGCAGCAACGAGTTTCGGCAGTCGTCGGCGTGTCGCGGAACCGAAGTGGGGGCTGCTGCGTCCAATCGGTATGACGGTCAACACATTGGTGGAGGACGGGCTCGCCGCGCTGGGAGCCGAGGACGAAGTGCAGACGGCGCGGGCGGCGCGGGCGGCGACCGTAACGGCGCTGCAACAACTGCTCGAAGTGATCGACGGACGACGTGCCGCGTCGCACCTGCAACGGTGGGTCGCCGCCGACGTCATCGACACGGTCGGTGAACAACTCGGTCGACTCGGAAAACTGCCCGCAGGCAGCACCGAAACCGGCCGACTCGTCCGCGTCCACCTGCAGATGCACGGAACCCGACGCGCCGACTACTTCGGCACCCTCCAACGCGGAACCCGCGTTCGCGCCGTCGCCGGCCGCATCGAGAAGACCGCCCAACCCCGCATCGGCCACCCCCACGGCGAACCCGTCGACCAGCGATGGGTGATCGTCGAACTGAGCGTCGTCTGACCGCGGACCTACTGCAATGCTCACCGCGGCTAAACTCGACCCCATCATGGTGAATCGACTGTCGCCCGACGAGGCGATGTTCTACTTCCTGGACGGGGCGGGCACATCCGCGCATCTGGGCGCACTCCTCATCCTCGATCCGAACAAGAAGACTCGGCGGCCCGGCGCGGAACTGGACTACAACGCGCTCGTCTCCCTCGTCGAGAACCGCCTGCAGACCGCACCCCGCTACCGGCAGACGGTCACCGAAGTGACACTCGGACTCGCCCGCCCTGTCTGGGTCGACGACCGCGACTTCGACATCAACTTCCACGTCCGGCTGTCCGCGCTCCCGCAACCCGGGACCGTCGAACAACTCCAAGAGCTCATCGCCCGCGTCATGTCGCGACCCCTCGACCGCACCCGGCCGCTGTGGGAGATGTACCTCATCGAAGGGCTCTCCGGCGGACGCTCCGCGATCCTCACCAAGACCCACCGGTGCATGCTCAGCGGACACGCCCACCTCGAACTCAGTGAAGTCCTGTGCGACGACGTCGCCGACCGAGATCCCCTCGCCGACGACCTCTGGATGCCGGGCCGACCGCCCGGCAACACCTCGCTGACCCTCGGAGCGCTCGCCGAAGCGATGGCCCGCCCGGGCGAAGTCGTCGACTCGCTGCTGCGTGGCAACGGCCCCGTCGCCGACCTGTGGTCCGTCGCCGACAAGTCCGCACGTCTCGTCGGGGACGCCGTCAGCCAGATGGTCAACGCCGCGCCCGACAGCCCCCTCAACACCGTCACCACCTCGTCCCGGTTGTTCGCCTTCGCATCCGTCTCCCGCCGCGACCTCGAAGCCGTCGTCGGCAAGTTCGAGTGCACGTTCAACGACGTCGTACTCGCCATCGTCACCGGAGTCCTGCGCCGGTGGTCGCTCTCGGTGAAGGACACTGTCGGTCACGGCGAGACCATGCGGGCCACCATGCCGCTGTCCGCGCGGATCCCCGACACCGTCGAAGGCGAGGCCTCCGGCGCGTGGATCATCACCGGCGGAACCGAATTCGTCACCGACCTCCCCGTCGGCGAAGACGCGCCCGCCGTCCGGCTGATGCAGGTGGCAGGTCTCGCGGACCGCTACTCGCAGTCCACCCGACGCATGTCGCAGGGCTTCCGGCCCCTGCTGCCGGAGATCGGGCTCGTGCCCTTCGCCGACTTCTCCACCCGGGCCTTCGCCGGCATCTTCCAACGGTCGTACAACGTCCCGATCTCCATGAGCTCCAAGCGGATCGACCGAAAATACGTCGACGGAATCCCCGTCACCGGCATCTTCACCATCCCCACGCTCGCCACCCAGCGGGCCCTCGGGATCAGCGTCAACGAGTACGCGAACCAGGTCCAGTTCGCCTTCATCGCCGACCGCGCGGTGGTCGTCGACCTCCCCGCCATGGCCGGGTACGTGACAGAGTCGTTGGAAGAACTCCTCGCCGGCGGGCAGTCCGCCGGACGAGACCACTGACGTCGGGGAACACCCGCCGAAAGGGAATGCATGCGCGTCTACCTGCCCGCAACACTCGCGATGATCCAGACGATGGTCGCCGAAACCGGCAGTCCGTTCACCCCCGTCGGAGGCACCGGGTTCGCGCTGACCCCCGCGCTCCGCGAGGCGTACACCGCCGGTGACGACGAAGAACTCGAGGAGGTGGCCCTGCGCGAGGCGGCCCGCGCGTCGCTTCGCCTCCTGGCCGCCGACGAGTCCGATCTCCCGGTCCGCCGAGTCGTGGTGGTCGTCGACGCCGACGCCACCGTCCGCCCCGACCTCGACGACGCGGTCGTGAAGGTGGCGCCGTCGATTCCGCACGCCGACATCGTCGCCGTCCACGTCGACGGAGCCGACGCAGAGAAGGCGGTGGCCGCAGCCGTCGAACTCATCGACGCCGCCGACCTCGGCGACGAGGACGGCGAACTCGCGATCGGCGACGTCGAAGACCACGACCTCGGCTGGTACGCGACCCAGGAACTCCCGTTCCTCCTGGAACTTCTGTAGAAGATTTCTCAATACCGGACAGAATCTGACCGGTTGGGGCGACATGCTTGTGGGGCACACCGAGACTCGGCCCACTGAAGAACGGCACCGGAGGACCCCATGTACGCACCTGCTTCGCACGACGAACTGACCGGACTCATCAACTACGCGGACCAGCAACTGTCGGCACTGCGAGCCGCCGTCTACGGATTGACCGAGGCGCAGGCGCGGGAGACGCCGTGCCGCAGCACGCTCTCGATCGGCGGCCTGCTCAAGCACGTCACCCGCGGCATGCGCGGCGCGGTGAAGGAGTTCGACGGCACCGCGGAAGTGCGTGCGCTCGACGCGTCGGCGTTCGCCGAGTACATGGGAAGCTTCGCCCTCACCGACGACGAGACCGCCGCGCAGATCATCGCCGACTTCGACGACGCTCGCGCCGCGTTCCTCGAGGCCATGCGCGCCGCGGACCCCGATGCCGACGCGATGGCACAGCCCGCGCCGTGGGCGGGGATCTTCGACTCCCGGCCGATGAAGACCCGCTACTTCATGGTCCACCAGATCGAGGAGTACGCCCGACACGCCGGGCACGCCGACATCATCCGCGAGCAACTCGACGGGATGACCGTTCCGGCCCTGGAGATGTCGCTCGCCGGGGCGCCGGCGAACGACTTCTTCACGCCCTACGTCCCGCAGTCGGGCACGCTGCTGGCGTGAGTCGCCCGCGTGCCGCGTGAGGCGGCTCATCTGGCGTAGAACGCCCCGAAACGCTAACCTACGGAATCGTAACTTAGCTGTTTCGGGGCGAGCTCCGGAACCGACGGAGGAGTCTCCAAGATGGCGTGGCGCGAACGTTTCGAAGCACCGGCGGCCGATGTCGCGGCCCGGCACAAGCGGTCGACGTGGCTGCGCGCCGCCGTCGCGCGCGTGACGACGCCGCTGCTGCCCGACGACTACCTGCACCTGGCGAACCCGCTGTGGTCGGCGCGTGAGCTGCGCGGCAAGGTGCTGGAGGTGCGGCCGGAGACCGCCGACAGCGCGACCATCGTGATCCGCCCGGGCTGGGGATTCTCGTTCGACTACCGTCCCGGCCAGTACATCGGCATCGGCGTCCTGGTGGACGGTCGATGGACGTGGCGGTCGTACTCGCTGACCTCGGTGCCCGCGGCGTCGCGCGCCGACCGGACGGTGTCGATCACGGTCAAGGCGATGCCGGAGGGCTTCCTGTCGTCGCACCTCGTGAGCGGGCTCGAACCCGGCTCCGTGGTGCGGCTCGCGGCGCCGGCCGGCGAGTTCGTGCTGCCCGACCCGCTGCCGGAGAAGATGCTCTTCGCGACCGCGGGCAGTGGGCTCACGCCGATCATCTCCATGCTGCGCGCGATGCGTCGTCGCGGTCAGAACGCCGACGTGACCGTGGTGCACTCGGTGCCGACCGAGGACGACCTCCTGTTCGGTGACGAACTGCGCTCCATGGCCGCCGAGGGTCTCATCGACCTGCATCTGCAGTTCACCCGAGTGGACGGCAAGGTGACGCCCGCGCAGCTGCGGGCGCTGTGCCCCGACTGGGCGGAGCGCGAGACCTGGGCGTGCGGCCCGGGCGGATTCCTGGACATGCTCGGTGAGCAGTTCGAGGAGGCCGGCGTCCCCGAGTCGCTGCACATCGAGCGGTTCGCGCTGGAGCGCGGCGCCGTCGGTGCGGAGGGCGGCGTCGTCACCTTCGGCACGCCGGATCGGCAGATCGAGGTGGACGGCGCCACCACGCTCCTGGAGGCGGGGGAGCAGGCCGGCGTGCTGATGCCGTTCGGCTGCCGCATGGGCATCTGCCAGAGCTGCGTCGTGATGCTCGACAAGGGGTGCGTGCGCGATCTGCGGACCGGTGCCGAGCACGTCGAGGGCGAACGGATTCAGACCTGTGTCAGCGCGGCGGCGGGTGATTGCACGCTCGACGTCTGAGGTCGGGGCGCATTTCTGCGCCTATGACGCGGGCCACTGGCTCTCGGGGTGGACAGGCTACGGAACCGTAACCTACGATTGCGTAAGTTATAAAGTCTCCCAACTTCAGGAGTGGCATGGCGATCTCCGACATCCCCGAATACGCCCATCTGACCGACGCGGACGTCGAGGCGCTCGGTGCCGAGCTGGATCAGATCCGCGCCGACATCGAGGCCGACCGCGGTGCTCGCGACGCCCGATACATCCGCAACACGATCCTCTTCCAGCGTTCGCTGGAGGTGGCCGGCCGCGCACTCACCGTCGGCGCCCGGGATCGTCGCCTGTGGTGGGCGGGCGCCACCGTGCTCGGTGTCTCGAAGATCATCGAGAACATGGAACTCGGCCACAACGTGATGCACGGCCAGTGGGACTGGATGAACGACCCAGAGGTGCACTCCACATCGTGGGAGTGGGACCTGACCGGTCCCAGCGCGCACTGGAAGCACACCCACAACTACATCCATCACAAGTACACCAACGTGCTGGGGATGGACGACGACGTGGGCTACGGCCTGCTCCGCGTGACGCGTGACCAGCGGTGGAAGCCCTTCAACCTGGGCAACATCTTCTACAACACGCTGCTCGCGCTCGGTTTCGAGTACGGCGTCGCCGCCCAGCACCTGGAGCTCGGCAAGAAGCGGAAGACGCCGGAGGCCAAGGCGCAGTTCCACCAGGATCTGCGCGACGTCGGCACCAAGATCGCCAAGCAGACGCACAAGGACTACTTCGCCTACCCGGTCGGCATCGCCCTGTTGACGCGGTCCAAGACCGCGGGCCGCAAGGCGCTGACCGCGAACCTGACGGCCAACGTCATCCGCAACGTGTGGTCCAACGCGGTCATCTTCTGCGGGCATTTCCCGGACGGTGCCGAGAAGTTCACCAAGCAGGACGTCGACAGCGAGACCCGCGGCGAGTGGTACCTGCGGCAGATGCTCGGCAGCGCCAACTTCCGGTCGGGTCCGGTGCTCGGCTTCATGAGCGGTAACCTCTCGTACCAGATCGAGCACCACATCTTCCCGGACCTGCCGAGCAACCGGCTGCCGGAGATCTCGGTGCGCGTGCGGGCATTGTGCGCCAAGTACGACATCCCGTACACCACCGGTTCGTTCCCGGTTCAGTACGCGAAGACCTGGCGGACTATCGCCAAGCTGTCGCTGCCGAACCAGTACCTCACCGGCACCGTCGACGACGCGCCCGAAACCGCGTCGGAGAAGCGGTTCAAGGAGACCCCGGAGGCGCACCTGGTGTCCACCGTCGACCCGGTCACGGGCCGTCGGAAGGGGTTGAAGACCGCGATCGTCGGGCTCAAGGAGCGCCGGGCGAGCCGACGGTCACCCGCACGGGCATAATGTGATCGATGGCCATTTCAGATATCAACGAGTACGCGCACCTGACCGACGCTGACGTCGAGGCGCTGGGTGCCGAACTCGACGCGCTCCGTCGGGAGGTGGAGTCGAGCCTGGGCGAGAAGGACCGCCGCTACCTGCGGCGGACCATCTACGCTCAGCGCGGTCTGGAAGTCCTCGGCCGCGTCGCCCTGCTCGGCAGCCACCGGCGACCGCTGTGGCTGCTGGGCGTCGGCGCCCTGTCGGTGGCCAAGATCATCGAGAACATGGAACTCGGCCACAACGTGATGCACGGCCAGTGGGATTGGATGAACGATCCCGAGGTGCACTCCACGACGTGGGAGTGGGACATGGTGTGTGCGTCTCCGCACTGGAAGCACTCGCACAACTACATCCATCACAAGTACACCAACGTGCTCGGCATGGATCACGACGTGGGCTACAAGATCCTGCGCGTGACGCGCGACGAGGCGTGGGAGCCGCGTCGGGCCTTCCAGCCCTTCTTCAATCTGATGCTGGCCGCGACCTTCGAGTGGGGCATCGCCCTGCACGACCTCGAGCTCAAAGAGGTCATCGCCGGTCGCAAGCCGATGGAGCAGGCGCGCCCGGAGATCAAGCTCTTCGCTCGCAAGGCCGTCAGGCAGCTCGGCAAGGACTATGTCCTGTTCCCGGCGCTGACCGGCCCGAACTACAAGCACACGATCACCGCGAACCTCACCGCGAACTTCATTCGCAACCTGTGGGCGTACGTGGTGATCTTCTGTGGGCACTTCCCGGACGGCGCGGAGAAGTTCACCGTCGCGACGCTCGAGGACGAGACGCACGGCCAGTGGTACCTGCGGCAGATGCTGGGTACCGCGCACTTCGAGGCCGGCCCCGCGCTGGCTTTCATGAGCGGCAACCTCTGCTACCAGATCGAGCACCACCTGTACCCGGACATGCCGAGCAACCGGCTGGCCGCGGTCTCGGTGCGGGTGCGCGAACTGTGTGAGAAGTACGACCTCCCGTACAACACCGGGTCGTTCACCATGCAGTACCTGCGGACCCTGCGGACCATCAACAAGCTGGCGCTGCCGGATCAGTGGCTCATCGACACCGTCGACGATGCTCCGGAGACGGCGTCGGAGCGGCGGTTCGACGGCGTGCCCCGAGTGGGCGGCGGCCTCAAGACCGCCCTCGCTCACGTGAAGCAGGCCCGTCGGACGCGTCGCCGACGACTGCGCTGAACGTTCTCTCGCACAGCCACCACGAAATCGGCTGATTTCGGCCCTTTCTGCGAAGGGCGCCCGCTCTACGCGTTGGTAGTGCGAGCTCAGTCCGCTGACACCGGTTCATCGGTGGGCGGTGTCGACGACACCGACATCAGCAGTTCCCGCACGGCCATCGCGCGTCGATGCGAACTGCCTTCCAGTGCGTCCAGCGCGCACTCGGGGTCGGCAGGCGGACCCAGGTGGGTGCAGCCGCGCGGGCAGTCGTCGATCGCGTCGCGGAGGTCGTCGAAGGCGTCGACGATCTGATCCGGCGTCACGTGTGCGAGACCGAACGAGCGGATGCCGGGGGTGTCGACCACCCAGCCGCGCGGGGGAGCGTCCGCGGTGCTGCCGGGGAGGGGGAGGGCCACCGACTGCGTCGACGTGTGCCTGCCCTTGCCCACGCCGGAGACCACTCCGGTGGCGCGATCCGCGTCGGGGACCAGGCGATTCACCAGCGTCGACTTCCCGACGCCGCTGTGCCCGATGAGCGCGGTGATGCGTCCGTCGAGGACCGTCCACAGTTCGTCGAGGTCGTCGTCCCGGCCGGCGGTGACGACCGGAAGATCGAGGTCGGCGAAGTTCGCGGCGAACTCGTCTGGTGCGGTGAGATCGGACTTCGTCAGGCACAGGACCGGCTCGAGTCCGCCTGCGTACGCGGCGGCGAGAGCGCGTTCGACGAACCCGGTGCGCGGCGGCGGATCGGCGAGTGCCGTCACGATCAACAGGCGATCGGCGTTCGCGACGACGATCCGCTCGTAGGGGTCGTTGTCGTCGGCGGTTCTGCGGAGGACGGTGGTGCGGTCCTCCACCCGCACGATGCGGGCCAGGGTGTCGGGCCTGCCGGACAGGTCGCCGACGACGCCGACGCGGTCGCCGACCACGATCGGGGTGCGCCCGAGTTCCCGAGCGCGCATGGTGACGATGCGCCGGTCGGGGTCGCCGTCGAGCACGCAACCCCACCGCCCGCGATCCACCGAGACGACCATCGCGGTCTCGGCGTCGTCGTGCGACGGCCGGTTCTTGGTGCGCGGCCGACTGCCTTTGCCCGGACGGATCCGCACATCCGATTCGTCGTACGACCGGCGTGCGTTCCGTGCGGTGTTGCGGCTCAAGATGCGGTACCCGCCATCGCTTCCCACATGGCGACGAAGTCGGGCATGGTTTTCGCGGTGGTCTGCACGTTCTCCACCTGCATTCCGTTCACGCGGAGGCCGAGGATCGCGCCCGCGGTGGCCATCCGGTGGTCGGCGTAGCTCTGCCAGACGTCGGCGTGGAGAGTGCCGCCGCCGATGATGACGAGACCGTCGTCCGTCTCGCGGCAGTCGCCGCCGACGCGGTTGATCTCGGTGCTCAGCGCCTTCAGTCGATCGGTCTCGTGGCCGCGCAGGTGTGCGATCCCGCGCAGCGTCGAGGTGCCGTCGGCGAGGGCGCAGAGTGCGGCGATGGTGGGCGTCAGCTCGCCGATGTCGTGCAGGTCGGCGTCGACCGGCGCCAGCGACTCAGGCCCCCGGACCGTCAACAGGCCGTCGGCGGAGTGGTCGACGGCGGCGCCCATCTGCTGCAGGACGTCCACGATCGCGGCGCCGGGCTGCGTGGTGGTGACGGGCCAGCGTGGAACGCTCACGCGCCCGGCGGTCGCTGCCGCGGCGGCGAGGAAGACAGACGCATTCGAGAGGTCGGGTTCGATGGCCCAGTCCACGGCGCGGACGGTGGTGGGTGCCACGGTCCATCGGGTGGCGTCCCGGTCGAATTCCACTGCGACGCCCGCGGTCTGGAGCATCTCGATGGTCATGTCGATGTGCGGCATCGACGGCACGGGCGGGCCGACATGGGTGATCTGGACGCCGTTCGTGAAGCGCGCGGCCGAGAGCAGCAGGCCCGAGACGAACTGCGACGACGCGGAGGCGTCGATGGTGACCTCGCCGCCGCGGACCGATCCGGTGCCGTGGACGACGAAGGGGAGGCCGTCGCCGTCGATGTCGACGCCGAGCGCGCGGAGGGCGTCGAGGACCGTGTCCAGGGGACGGCTGCGGGCCTGCTCGTCGCCGTCGAACGCGATGTCGCCGGAGGCGAGGGCGCCGACCGCGGGGAGGAACCGCATCACGGTGCCCGCGAGGCCGCAGTCGACGGTGCCGGCGTGGAGCGGATCGGGGGTCACGGTGACGGTCGTGGGGTCGGTGGCGTCGTACGCGATGCCGGTGCCCATGGCGGCGAGGCCGTCGAGCATGAGGTCGGTGTCGCGGGAGCGCAGGGTGCCGGTGATGCGCGACGGTCCGTCGGCCAGTGCGGCCAGGATGAGGGCGCGGTTGGTGATGGACTTGGAACCGGGGAGGTCGACGGTGGCGTCGATGGGGCTGGCGGGGAACGGTGCGACCCAGTTGCTCATGTCCCTCAGTCTCTCACGGCGTCATTTCCGCACGTCACGGCGCAGCGGATGGTCGGCTGGGATCTCGACGACGATCAGCTTCCGGCCGTCCGGGTCGACGATGGTCATTTCGATCAGACCCCACGGCTTGATCTCCGGGGCGGCGAGGATCCGGACGTCCTTCGCCGCCAGGTCCCGGTGGACGGCGGCGACGTCGCGAACCTGGAGCCACAGGATGTCGGCGGCGTGCGCGGGGGCGTCGGCGGAGAGATGCGCGGGGATCTCCAGGAAGCCTGCGCCGGCGTGGAAGACGGTCCCGCCCGGGTACTCGCGGGCCACGGCCAGGCCGAGGCGGTCGCGGTAGAACTCGGTCAGGGCGGCGGGATCGGACGAGATCAGCAGGGTTCGGCTCGAGAGGATCTCCATGCCGTCCACCGTATCGTTGCGCGACTACGCTCGTCCCATGGCGAAGGTTCAGACGAGTGCCGGGATTCTGCTGTATCGACGAGGAGCGGAGGGCCTGGAGGTCCTGCTGGTCCATCCCGGCGGCCCGTTCTTCGCGCGCAAGGACGACGGTGCGTGGTCCATTCCGAAGGGCCTGCTGGATCCGGACGAGGATCGTTTGACGGCCGCCCGACGCGAATTCGCCGAGGAGACGGGACATTCCGCTCCCGGCGGCGACGCCCTCGAGTTGGGGGAGGTGCGACTGAAGAGCGGCAAGCGCGTGGTGGGGTTCGCGCTGGAGGGTGACCTCGACGCGGCCTCCATCGTCAGCAACACCTTCGAGATGGCGTGGCCGCCGCGGTCGGGGAGGATGCAGTCGTTCCCGGAGGTCGACCGCGGCGAGTGGTTCCCGCTCGACGCCGCCCGCGTGAAGCTGAACGCCGCGCAGGTCGCGTTTCTCGATCGGCTCGTCCCCCACGTCACCTCACGCTGATTGAGTCGCTGAGTGGTCGCGGTGGACGCTCGTGCCGACTGAGCGGGGTACACCCTCACGCGGATTGAGCGGGGTACACCCTCACGCCGATTGAGCGGGCACATCCTCACGCGGATTGAGCCGACGCTCGCGCTAGCGAGTGGCGTGTCGAAATCGCCGATGGGCTGGGACATCCGCAGTCGAAAGCCCGAAATGTCGGCGGCACGGGCCACTTCCGGGGCGTGGGAGCTGGAGGGGTGGCCGGTGGGTGTTCGACGGCGAATCGGGTCCCGCCGTCGTCCGCGAGGGGCGGTCGACGGCGGGGTCTGCATGATCAGTCGCCGCGTCAGATCCGGTCGAGGAGCTCTCCGAGTCGATCGATCGCGAGGGTCAGGTCTTCCTCGGACGCGGCGTAACTGAGGCGGACGAACTGCTCGGCGCCGGCCGTCCCGAAGTCCTTCCCCGGGGTGAGTGCGACGTGCGCCTGCTGCAGTGCGGTCTCGCAGAACTCGGTGGACGTCAGACCGGTCCCGCTGACGTCCACGTAGACGTAGAAGGCGCCGTCCGGTGCCACCGGGACGTCGAGGCCGATCCGCTGCAGGCCGTCGAGCACCAGCTTTCGGCGGTGTCGGAACTGTGCGCGACGGTCCTCGGCGACGGCGAGCGTCTCCGACTCGAAGCAGGTGAGCGCTGCGATCTGCGACGGCGTCGGCGGGCAGATGTAGTAGTTCTGCGCCAGCCGCTCGGCCACCGGGATCATCTCCTCGGGGACGATCGCCCAGCCGAGGCGCCACCCGGTCATGCCGAAGTATTTGGAGAAGCTGTTGATGACGATGGCGCCGGGATCGACGGCGGCGATACTGCGCGGCGGCCCGTCCGGACCGTCGTCGGCCAGGCCGAGGTAGATCTCGTCGACAATGCGCCAGCCGCCGCGGTCGGCGACGACGTCGCACAGGTCGACGAGCTCGTCGTACGGCAGCGAAGTGCCGGTGGGATTCGACGGCGTCGCGACCATCACGCCGCGGGTGTCGTCCGACCACGCGTCGGCGACGCCGGCGGCGTCGAGTTGGAACCGCGACGCCGGGGTGGTCTCGAGCAGTCGCACGCGGCCGCCGAAGCTCTCGGCGAAGCGGCGGTTGCACGGGTACGACGGGTCGGCGACGAGGACCTCGTCGCCCGGATCGATCAGTGCGGCGCAGGAGAGCAGCAGTGCTGCCGAAGCGCCGGTCGTGACGACGACGCGCTCGGGCGCCACCTCCGCACCGAACTTGTCGGCGGTGAAATTCGCGATCGCGGCACGCAACTCGTCGAGGCCGAGCGCGCCGGTGTAGGCGAGCGACCGTCCGTCGCTGATCCGCTGCACCTCGCGAAGGAAGGCCGGCGGGGCGCCGAAGTCGGGCTCACCGATGTTCAGCTTCACCACGTGCACGCCGGATGCTTCGAGCGCGGCCGCGTGCTTGCCGAACTCCATGGCGTAGAACGGCGTCACCGCTTCGGCGCGTTGCGAGAACTTCATGGCCCAACCCTATGCGGCGCACCGCGCGCGACGACCGGGAGTGGGGCGGTCACCGAGTGTGACGGGAAGTCGGGTGGGGGAGCACCCTGAGCTTTCCCCGATTTCCCTGGTCAGCGCGTGACTTTCCACGGCAGAACAGTCACGGTGGAGTCATGAGTACACAGCTTGAACCCCACAAGTCCAGCGGCACGTCCATCTGGAAGGTCGTGCTGATTGTCATCGCCGTCCTGATCGGACTGTCGATCATCGGCCCGCTCCTGAAGGCGGCCTTCTGGCTGGTGCTGATCGGTCTCGCGATCGTCGGCGCCGGTGCACTGTTCTTCAGCGGCAAGAAATCCTGACCGGGGTCTACTTCGGCTCGAAGACCAGCTTGCCGCGCGGATGCGAACCGGCGAGCTCGGTGAAGGCCTCACCCGCATCGTCGAAGGAGAACGTGCGGGCGATCTCCACACCGATCCGACCGGCGGCGGCGTCGGCCAGCAACGGCTCGACGGCCTCGCGACGGTGATGCCGGCTCTGCTCGCTGCTGCCGTCGACGATCACGATGCCGTCGTCGACGCGACCCCACGCGGCGATGCTGACGATCCGGTGCGGTGCGACCAGTTCCAGGGAGACGTCGATCGCCTCGTCGGTGCCGACCGTGTCGACGACCGCAGTGATCCGCTGCTCTCCGCGTGCCTCGTCGATCGCCGCCGCGAGACCCACGCCGTACGCGACGGGGATCGCGCCGAGCTCACGCAGATGCTCGTGGTTGCGCGGTGAAGCCGTCGCGATCACGGTGGCACCGGCGGCCAGCGCCTCGGTGACGACGATCGACCCGACGGCACCAGCGCCGCCGTGCACCAGCACCACGTCGTCGCTCGAGACGCGCAGCGTCGCCAGGGTGTCGACGGCGGTGACGCCCGCCAGCAGCAGGGATGCGGCCTCCGCAAAACCGAGGCCCGCGGGCTTGAAGTGGACATTGGCGGCCGGTGAGAGAACGTATTCGGCCAGGGCGGCCGTCGCCGGATAGACCACCACCTCGTCGCCCGCGACGAATCCCGAGTCGGTGCCCGCAGCGTGCACCACGCCCGCGGCCTCGGCGCCGGGGGAGATCGGCAGCTTGTCAGAGTTCCGACCCATCACACCGCTGACCACCTTCACGTCGAACGGGTTCAGGCCCGCGGCCCGGACCTGCACCACCACCTGGTCGCGCCCGGGCGTCGGGACGCGGACGTCCGCGACCTCCAGCACCTCGGTCGGGTCCCCGTATGCGGCGGCGATGATCTTCTTGGCCATGTGTTCTTCCACCGATCCTCTGCGTGCGACGTGTGATCTTCTTCTGCCGACGCCCATCATGCCAACATTCGCCGGACCTGCTCGGGCGAAGCCTGTTCACCCTCACCCTCGCGCGTTACTGTGTACCAAAGGTCACAGTAATCAGAGTCGGAACGGAGTCGGCGATGAGCGATCGGCAGTTGGACCACGAAGCGGTGATCGTCGGCGCGGGCTTCGGCGGCATGGGTGCGGCGATCGAGTTCACCCGGCTCGGGATCGAGGACTTCCTGATCCTCGAACGCGAGGACGACCTGGGCGGCACCTGGCACGTCAACCACTACCCGGGCCTCGCTGTCGACATCGCGTCGGTCACCTACTCGTACTCCTTCGAACCGAACCCGTACTGGTCCCGACTGTTCGCGCCCGGCGCCGAGCTGAAGCAGTACGCCGGCCACATCGCCGACAAGTACGACCTCCGCAGGCGCATGGAGTTCGGCGTCATCGTCGAACGCGCGGAATGGGATGACGACGGCGAGTTCTGGACGGTCCGCGCCCGCGGCGGCCGGGAGATCACCGCGCGCTACCTGGTCACCGCGACCGGCTTCCTGTCCCAGCCGTACACGCCGAACTTCCCGGGCATCGACACCTTCGCCGGCGACATCATCCACACCACCGACTGGCGCGACGGCTACGACTTCGGCGGACGTCGGGCCGCGGTCATCGGCACCGGCGCGACAGCGGTCCAGCTGATTCCCGAGATCGCGCGGCGTGCGCGGTCGCTGACGGTGTTCCAGCGGACCGCGATCTGGGTGGTGCCCAAGGTGGACTTCCCGATCCCGCGACCGGTGCAGCGGCTGTTCGCGGCCGTGCCGCTGGCACAGAAGGCCGCGCGAGTGGTCAACACCTCGATGCTGGAGGCGCTGATGGTGACCGGCGTCCTGCACTACAAGCAGGCCAAGCCCGGCAACCAGTTGGCGGCGCTGCTCGCCAAGGCGCACATGCGGCTGCAGGTGCGCGACAAGCAGACCCGCAAGGACCTAACCCCGGACTACGACTTCGGCTGCAAGCGACCCACGTTCTCGAACACGTACTTCCGGGTCTTCAATCAGCAGAACGTGGCACTGGAGACCGGGACCATCGACCACATCGACGCCGACGGGATCGTCACCGAGGACGGCACCAAGGTCCTCGCGGACACCCTCGTGCTCGCCACCGGCTTCAACCTGTGGGACGTCAACTTCCCGGCCTTCCAAATCATCGGGCGCGACGGCCGCGACCTGGGGAAGTGGTGGCGCGACGGTCGGTTCCAGGCCTACGAGGGCATCACCGTGCCCAAGTTCCCGAACTTCCTGACGTTGAACAGCCCGTATTCGTACAGCGGGCTGTCGTACTTCACCACCATCGAAGGGCAGATGAAGCACATCGGCCGGCTGTTCGGCGAGATGCGCCGTCGCGGCACCCAGCGGTTCGAAGTCACCGAGAAGGCGAACGCCGAGTTCCTCGATCGGGCCACGAAGAACTTGGCGTCGTCGGTCTTCTACGCGGGCAACTGTGCGACGTCGCGCAGCTACTACTTCAACCAGCACGGAGAGGCGACGCTGCTGCGTCCCAACTCCACCCTGTCCACGCTGCGAGAGCAGGGGAGCTTCCCGCTCGAGGACTACGAGTACGCGTAGGCCGCGAGCGGGACCCCGGAGGTCGCGGCGGAACTACCTGCCGTGGCGGGCGTTGTACTCGTCGCGTGCCGCGTCGGCGCGCTGGATCTGCACCTTGTTGAGGAGCTTGGGATCCAATCCGTTATTCACCAGCAGGTGCTTGCGGTACACGCTGCTCAGTGCGATCTGGAAGTACAGGAACGGGATCAGCAGCAGCACGATCATGCCGACCCGCATGTACGGGGTACCGGGGATCAGCAGGAAGATGATGAACAGGGGGATCACCGGGATGATGCCGCGGATGAAGTAGCGGCGGACATGACCGGGGCCGGTCAGGTCCTCCTTGACCCACTCACGCATCGACTCGGGCAGCGGGCGGCCGAGAAGGTAACCGGTTTTCTGGAACAGTCCAGGGCGATCTGCACTCATAAACAAGAACTATCCCATGTTAATTGCCGGTTCCAGAAGGTCTGGACCATTGTTTGCGACGCGATTCACTAAAGGGGTCACTTCGCGGATCTCGATCGCCTCCGCCAGGACCGGGTCCGGCGGGGCGAGGAGGGCCGGATCGACGGTGTGATCGGGATCCAACCAGGCGTCCCAGTACTCGACCGGCATGATCAACGGCATCCGGTGATGGACGTCCTGGAGCGGTCCGACCGCGTCGGTCGTGATGATCGTGGTGCTCGACAGCCACTGCGAGTCGTCGCCCGCGGCCCGCGCCTCCGGCGGCCGCCACGCCGCCCACAGGCCGCCCATGAAGAGCCGGGTGCCGTCCTTCGGCGACATGTAGAACGGGATCTTGGTGGGTTTGCCGTTCGGTCCGGGCGGGCCCGGCTTCCATTCGAACCAGCCGTCCATCGGGATCAGACAGCGTTTGCCCGGCAGGGACTTCCGGAAGGCAGGCTTCTCCGCGAGGGTCTCGGCGCGGGCGTTGAACAGCAGCGGACCCTTGCCGAGCTCCTTGGTCCACGACGGGACCAGACCCCAGCGCATCGCGCGGACCCGGCGGGCGGCGACGTCCTCGGGGCTGCCGTGCTCGTGCCGCTGCACGACCGTCATGACGGTGGTCGTCGGTGCGACATTGTACGACTCCCGAACCGTCTCCTCGGGGACCTCGTTGATCGCGTCGATCTCGGCGGCCAACTTCGCCGGATCGGTGGTGACTGCATAGCGCCCGCACATGCCTCCATGCTGGCATGTCCGACGGTCCGGGGCGGCATCGCCGGAACAAACCGTCGGGAGGTGTTGTTGACCGAGGCGATGATCAAGAAATCCATCGGGACCGACAGGTCCATTGGGATCGGTACAGAAGGAGGTGACCCGAACGTGCCCACAGCAACGCTGGTTCGCGGTGCGACCGTGACGGGTCGACCGGCGGGCGTCCGCAGTCCGGGTCAGGCACTAGACTTGGTGGAGCACATTTCCAGCGAAGGGAAGTTCGTGTCCTCTGAGAGTCCAGGCCCCACCGAGACCCCCGAGCAGCTCACTGAGCGCTTCGAGCGGGATGCACTGCCGCTCCTCGACCAGATGTACGGCGCCGCCCTCCGCATGACGCGGAATCCGGCCGACGCGGAGGATCTGGTGCAGGAGACGTACATCAAGGCGTTCTCGGCATTCGCGTCGTTCCGCGAGGGCACCAACCTCAAGGCGTGGCTGTACCGGATCCTGACCAACACCTACATCAACTCGTACCGGAAGAAGCAGCGACAGCCTGCGCAGTATCCGACCGACGAGATCACCGACTGGCAGCTCGCGGCGACCGCCGAGCACACGTCGACGGGTCTCAAGTCGGCCGAGATCGAGGCCCTCGAGGGCCTGCCGGACGATGAGATCAAGGAGGCGCTGGGCAAGCTGCCGGAGGATTTCCGCATGGCTGTCTACTACGCCGACGTCGAAGGACTGCCGTACAAGGAGATCGCCGAAATCATGAACACACCGATCGGCACCGTCATGTCGCGTCTGCATCGCGGGCGCCGCCAGCTCCGCGACCTGCTGGCCGACGTCGCCCGCGAGCGCGGCTTCGGCCGCACCTCCGAGGTGGCGAAATGAAACCGGGCGACAGCGAATTCGAGAACCTCGACTGTTCGGCGGTCCTCGCCGACATCTATCTCCTGCTCGACAACGAGTGCGACGCCGGTGCCCGTGCCCGGTTGGAGAGCCACGTGAACGGCTGCCCGTCGTGCCTGGAGCACTACGGAGTTCAGCAGCAGCTCAAAGCGCTGATCAGCCGCAAGTGCGGTGGCGAGCACGCGCCGGAGGGGCTGCGTGAGCGGTTGCGCGTCGAGATCCGTCGCACGGTCACGGTGCGGCAGACCACGTATCGCGTCGACCCCGAGTAGGCCTTCAGACGCACATCGGACGACGAAGCGGCCCGGTCCCCCAGGGGATCGGGCCGCTTCGCGGTCGAGCCGAGTGCGACTCGGACTCAGGCGTTAGGACGCTTGCCGTGGTTGGCTGCGTTCTTCTTGCGGCTGCGCCGCTTACGTCCGCGCTTGCTCATGACGGACCTCCTTCAGTCTGTGCTCCAGTGCGTCGACCAGTATTTCACGGCGGGGCGGCCTGACGTTAATCAGCGTGACTCACCCCCGTGCCGAGCGCGCGCTCGGTTACGATGTGTCCCATGGCGGAAGACGTGGTCAATGAAATCGTTGCGACTGTTCTCGAGGTCTCGGCAGAGGCAGGGCAGCGTGTCGAGACGGGTGACACCCTGGTGCTGCTCGAGTCGATGAAGATGGAGATCCCGGTGCTCGCCGAGGACCCGGGCGTGCTGGCCGAAGTGAAGGTCAAGGTCGGCGATGTGATCCAGGCCGGCGACATCATCGCCACCTACAAGCAGGACTAGACGGCGTGCCCGAGGTCGGGGGAGTCGGCGGCGCATGGCGACCCTGACCGATCTGCTCGCCGAGCACACCACCCTGTCGGCGCCCGCTGCCGAACACCTGCAGCGGCTGGTGGCAGAGTGGCAACTCCTCGCCGACCTGTCGTTCGCGGACTACCTGCTGGCGGTCCCGGGCACCTCGGGCGCCATCGTCTACGTGGCTCAGGTGCGGCCGAACACGGCGTCGACGGTGTTCCCGCGCGACGAGGTGGGGCACCGCGTCGATCAGCCTGCCAGCGTGCAGGGAGCGAACCCGCTGATGGCGGCGGCCCTGAGGTCCGGCGTCATCGAACGCGAGGGTATCGCGAGCCGATTCGGCAATTTCCTGATCGAGCGCGTCGCTGTGCCCGTGTCGTTCGACGGGCAGGTGATCGCGGTCCTCGGACGTGCGGGCGACGCCTCCGATCCGCGGCCGCCGTCCCCACTGGAATCGGCCTATCGAGACGCCTCGGAGGCGCTCTGCCGCATGGTGGTGGAGGGGACCTTCCCGCTCGACGAGGCCAACACCCTCGGGCTGTCCACACCGCGTGCCGGTGACGGCTTCATCCGCATCGCGGCCGGCGGTGCCGTGTCCTTCGCGAGTCCGAACGCCCTGTCCGCCGTGCACCGCATGGGGTGGACCACCGACCTGGGCGGCTCACAGGTCGCCGAGGTGCTGGCAGCCCTGCTGACCGATCCCTTCGAGTCCGCAGACGCCGGCGCCATGATCGCGGCTGCGGCAGGAACCACCGGTGACGGCGCACTGCCTCCGCCGGACATGGCGCTGCGCATGGAGCTCGACGCGCGCCGCGCCACGGTGCTGTTGCGCACCGTGCCGCTGCGGTCGGCGGGGCAGTCCCGCGGCGCCATCCTGCTGATCCGCGACGTGACCGAGGTACGTCGCCGCGACCTCGCGCTCATCAGCAAGGACGCGACGATCCGGGAGATCCACCACCGCGTCAAGAACAACCTCCAGAGCGTCTCCGCGCTCCTGAGGCTCCAGGCTCGACGGTCGGGCAACGCCGACACCATCGCGGCGCTCAACGAGGCCGTGCGTCGGGTCTCGTCCATCGCCCTGGTGCACGAGATGCTCTCGGGCAGCGTCGACGAGGAGGTGGACCTCGACGCGGTCGTCGACCGACTGGCGTCGTCGCTCGTGGACGTGTGGCTGCCCGACGGCGGCACCCGCGTCACCGTGCGCCGCGACAGCAGGCTGGGCGTGCTGCCCGCCGACCTCGCGATGCCGCTGGTGATGGTGCTGACCGAGGTCATCCAGAACTCCATCGAGCACGGCTTCACGCCCGGGCAGGAGGGCGCCGAGATCGTGATCGGCGCTCAGCGCGACGTCCGCGACCTGCGGGTCACGGTCACCGACAACGGGCAGGGGCTGCCCGCGGGCTTCGACCTGAGCACGTCGAATCATCTCGGGCTGCAGATCGTCAACACCCTGGTGTCCAACGACCTCGACGGGACCATCGCCCTGGTGGAGGCGCCGAGCGGTGTCGGCACCCTGGCGCAGGTCGACATCCCGCTGCGCTGACGGCCACCGGTCGCTGCGCCGGCGGCCCCGGACAAGACGAGAGCCCCGACAAGACGAGAGCCCCGGCCGAATGGCCGGGGCTCTCGTCGAAGAAAGTGTGCTCAGACGGCGCTGCGGGCGCGGGTCCGGGCATTGCGACGCTTGAGCGCGCGACGCTCGTCCTCGCTCATACCGCCCCACACGCCGGCGTCCTGACCGGTCTCGAGGGCCCACGACAGGCACTCGGCCGTCACGGGGCAGCGCTGGCAGACCAGCTTGGCGTCGGCGACCTGCGCGATGGCAGGGCCGGACGTACCGACCGGGAAGAACAGTTCCGGGTCCTCGTCACGGCAGATGGCCTTATGGCGCCAATCCATTACTAACTCCTTCAAAGCTCTACGGCGTACTCAGCACGCACTTGCATCACGGTCAGGTTATGACTTGGGTTGCAATTCCGAATTCACCTGGCTTGGGGCGCAGGACGCTGCTTGGCAGGGGTGGGTGATTGCGTCAATAACTGTTGTACTACTCTGTGCAGACCTTTGGCTATAGTTCTGAAGTGAATGCCGGATACATCACAAGGGGTTGGCAAGACGCCGAACTCATGCTTACCGGCCAGTAGCGCGGAGGTTAATGAGCCTTCGGGGGTGCCGCGACGTCGAGCACTGCGCGGCGGTAACCGAACTCCAGATCCTGGTAAAGCCCCAGGTAGTCGCCGTCCATCTGCACGTCGGCGGGCTCCGGGGAACTGAAACGCACCCACTCCACATCGTCGTCTCGGTAGAGATGCGCGGCCTTCGGCTCCGAACCCGACAGCAGCTTGCCGCCGAGCACGATGTTCCGCGGAACCGAGACCGAGGTGGCGGCGAAGATGCCGAGGCCGTGCTCGAAGTCGGTGCCCGGATTGGTCCGGATCTCCCGGGTTCCGAGGTATGTCCACGGGCCGGTGTTGCTGACGAAGCCGAACTTGACGCCCTCGATGGGCGCGTGGTCGGGGACCTCGACGGTGAAGTGCGGGTTCACGACCGAGGGCTTGAAGAACGAGCCGACCGTGGTCCGGAAGTAGCGGCCCGCCGTGGCCTTGCGGCCCTTGGCGCGGAGTTCCTCCATGCGGCGCACCACGATGGCGTCCATGCCCATGCCTGCGTTGAACAGGAACCAGCGGTTCAGTGTGTGACCCAGGCTGATGGAGCGTCGTGAACCCTGGTCGAGCAGCGTCATCAACTGGGCGGTCGCGGTGAGGGGATCGCGGTCGATGCCCAGGGCGCGGGCGAAGACGTTCGCGCTGCCGCCCGGCACCACGCCGAGCGCGGGCAGATTCGACGGATCGCGGCGCGGCGCGTCCGGGCTGCCGATGATGCCGTTCGCGGCCTCGTTCACCGAGCCGTCTCCGCCGTGGACCACCACGGCGTCGTATCCCTCCTCGGCGGCGCGGGCACCGAGTTCGCCCGCGTGACCGCGGTGCGTCGTGTGCTCCACGTCCACTTTGAAACGGGAGTCGAGGGTATTGGCCAGCGCGTCACGACCTTCAGGCGTGGTGAAGGTGGCGAACGGATTGGTGATGAGCATGACGCGCACGAGGCATCACGATATCTGGCCCGGCCCCGATTCACGAGTCGGGGGTCCCCGGCCATACTCTGGAGTAGTGAGCAGTAGCGACCCCGTCCGACGCGGCCCGAGCATTCCGAAGACCCTCCGGTGGGCGGGCCTGGGCACCGCGGCCCAGGGTGCTCTCGCCCTCATCGTGGCGGTGATCCTGGTGATCCGTGAACTCGCCGGACATCACGAGGTCGGGATCAGCGGATACGGCACCGCGGTCTGGTTCGTCGTCATCGGCGGTGCGGTCCTGGCGGGTGGCCTCGCGCTCACCCGTGGGCGCCGCTGGGGTCGCGGACTCTCGCTCATCACGCAGTTGCTGCTGCTGCCGACCGGCTACACCATCATCACCGGCGACTACCTGCTGGAAGCGGGCCTGTCCCGATGGCTCGGCTACCCGATCATCGCGGTCGCACTGGTTCTGCTGGCACTGCTGTTCGCGCCGGCCTCGACGTCCTGGCTGGACGCCGACGATCTGCCCCCGGATGCCTGACACCACGCCTGACCCAGGCACGTGACGGCCGTCATCGTAAGGTGGGGGCCATGACGCGCACCCTTGCCATCGCGAATCAGAAAGGTGGGGTGGCGAAGACCACCACCACCGCGTCTGTCGGCGCAGCCCTCGCCGAGAAGGACGTCTCCGTCCTCGTCGTCGACCTCGATCCGCAAGGCAGCCTCACCTTCTCGCTCGGGCACGACCCCGACCAGCTGTCGAAGTCGGTGCACGACGTGCTGATCGGCGCGGAGGACATCGCCGACGTGCTGCTGGACACCGAAGACGATGTGACGCTGCTGCCTGCCACCATCGACCTCGCGGGCGCCGAAGCACTGCTGCTGATGCGACCCGGCCGCGAGTACGCCCTCAAGCGGGCGCTGGCCGAGGTGGCGCAGGACTACGACGTGATCATCATCGACTGCCCGCCGTCGCTCGGCGTCCTCACGCTCAACGGGCTGACGGCCGCCGACCAGGTGGTGGTCCCGCTGCAGTGCGAGACCCTGGCCCACCGGGGCGTGGGGCAACTGCTGCGCACCGTCACCGAGGTCCAGCAGATCACCAACCCGAACCTGGAGATGGTCGGTGCGGTGGCCACCCTGTTCGACGCCCGCACCACGCACAGCCGCGATGTCCTCGCCGATGTCACCGACCGCTACTCGATCCCGGTGCTCGCGCCGCCGATCCCGCGGACCGTCCGCTTCGCGGAGGCGTCCGCGTCGGGCTCGTCGGTGATGCACGGACGCAAGAACAAGGGCGCCACCGCCTACCGGGAGCTCGCCGACAACCTGTGGGAGTCCTGGAACGGCGCTGACGTCCGCACCTACGAGCTCGAGGTCTCGTAGCCGCGAGGTCGTACGGGGCGCGAGGTCGTACGGGGAGCGGTCGGCGCGTCAGCGCAGCGCGACCAGCTCGGTGCCGCGCTGCTCGATGATCGTGTCGCCCAGGACGCGGAGCGACACCGGGCCCACGACGTCGCCGCGGTCGACGGGGATCGTGAACTCCTCGTGGCCGTCGTACACGCGGCGGACGCTGATGGTCCCCGGCATCGGCACCAGGAGCTGACCGGCCATCACCGAGCCGGGACCGATCGCGTCGGCGACCTGGAAGATCGGGGCGCCGTTGCTCGCATTGAGGACGACGGTCGCCTTGCCGGTCCAGAACGAGATCACGCCCTGATCGTTGATCGGACGGCTCCGTTCGGGGGCGCCGGGATCGCCGGCGACGGGATGCTCGCCGGTCGACTCGGCCTGCGGGGTGAACAGCCGGATCCGGGGGCCGACGGGCCCGCCGACGGTGCCGGTCGGATCCGCGCCGCCGTCGTACACGGCGATGGTGGTGTCGGTCGCGGCGATGATGCGGGGAGCGGGACCGCGCGCGGACGTGGTGAGCATCGTCGATCCCCACTGGCGGATCTTCTCGTCGCTGGTCTGGTCGGAGCTGAAGACCGACAGGCGGTAGCCGTGGTCGTCGTCGCAGCGTTCCACCACAGCGACGCGGTCGGCGCCGGAGAGGGCCGAATAGAGGCGGCAGTGGGTGCGTGCGGGCGAGACGTCGGGGTTCACCGGGGCGTCCACGCGGCCGTACTCGATCCCGCGCACCAGGTTGGCGCCCCACGTCTCCAGACGCGTGGGTCCGTACAGCAGGGCGTAGTCGGTGCCGATCGATAGTTCGACCGTGTCGTCGGCGTCGCTGGTGCGGGCACCGTGACGGCCGCCGTCCAACGCGCGCAGCGAGGTCACCTCACTGCAGCCGCGGTTGTTCCGGTACACGGCCAGGACACTGTTGTCGCCGCCCGGCCAGCCCGCGGCCGCGGCGCAGAGCGGTGCCGCACGACGGTACTGCCACACCTGCCCGCCGTCGACGTCGTGCGCCGTGACGACGCCGTCGGCGGCTGTGACGACGGTGTCGCGGGTGATCTGCGGGACCGACGTCACGTCGGAACGCGCCGACCATTTGACGCCGACCGTCCTCGGGACGTTCTCGGCGGGCAACTGCACCGGTGCCGGCTGCGTCGCCGGCTCCAGACGACTCTGGCGTGCGCTGCTGGTCCACCAGACGGCGACACCCGCCACGACCACTGCGACGACGATGAGGGCCGTCACGATGAGGTCGGTGCGGGTGCGGCGTTCCGGTTTGATCCGTCCCATTCTCGCGAGGGTATGCGAAATCGGCTCGGGCGAAAAACTATTCGGTGGCGGCCGAGGTGGCGGCCGGTGCGGTGGCGCCCTCGGCGGACTTGCCGCCGCTGCGACGGCGACGACGACGGCGCGGACGCGAGGCGGTGGCCTCCCCGTCGGCCTTCGGCTCGACGTCGGACTTGTCGGCCGGGCCTGCGGAGACGGTCACGGGCTTCGCCGAGCCGTCGGCGGCCTTGCCGCCGCGGGTGCGGCGCCGCGTGCGCTTCGGACGATCGGTGCGCGGCTCACGCGGCTCACGGCGGCCCTCCGAGCGGGTCGGGGCACCGATGCGGCCGGTGGCGTCCTCGGGGATGCCGAGGTCCTCGCGGAGGTGATCGGAGGTGGAGTACGTCTCGACCGGCTCCGGCATGCCGAGCTTGAGGGCCTTGTCGATGAGGCTCCAGCGGTGCAGCTCGTCCCAATCGACGAGGGTGATCGCGATGCCGTTGCGACCGGCACGACCGGTGCGGCCGATGCGGTGGACGTAGTTCTTCTCGTCGTCCGGGCACTGGTAGTTGATGACGTGGGTGACGTCGTCGACGTCGATGCCGCGGGCCGCGACGTCGGTGGCGACCAGGATGTCGATCTTGCCCTCGCGGAACTTGTTCAGCGCCTTCTCGCGGGCCACCTGGCCCAGGTCGCCGTGCACGGCGCCCACGGAGAAGCCGCGCTCGGCGAGGTCGTCGGCCACCTTCTGGGCGGTGCGCTTGGTGCGGGTGAAGACCATCGTCGCGCCTCGGCCGTCGGCCTGCAGGACGCGGGCCACCAGCTCGGCCTTGTCGAGCGCGTGCGCTCGGTAGACGAACTGGGTGGTGCGCTCGTGCACGGCGGAGTCGTTGGCGTGCTCGGCGCGGATGTGCGTCGGCTTGTGCAGGAAGGTGCGTGCGAGCGTGACGATCGGGCCCGGCATGGTGGCAGAGAAGAGCATCGTCTGCCGGTCCGCGGGCAGGGCGCCCATGATGCGCTCGATGTCGGGGAGGAAGCCGAGGTCGAGCATCTCGTCGGCCTCGTCGAGGACCAGGACCGCGACCTTGCCGAGGACCAGGTTGCCGCGCTGAGCCAGGTCGAGCAGACGTCCGGGGGTGCCGACGACGATGTCGACGCCGGCCTCGAGCTCCTCGATCTGGTGCTCGTACGGGCGGCCGCCGTAGATCGACGTGATCTTCAGTGCGCGCTCGGTGCCGTCGGCGAGGGAGACGTTGACGCCCTTCGCGGCGGTCTCCAGGTCCTCGGTGACCTGGACGCACAGTTCGCGGGTCGGGACGATGATGAGGGCGCGCGGGGTGTTGTCCAGGGCGCGCAGGCCCGAGGTCTCCGCGGTGATCAGACGATGCATCAGCGGAACGCCGAAGCCGTAGGTCTTGCCCATGCCGGTGCGCGCCTGACCGATGAGATCGGAGCCGGCGAGGGCGAGGGGGAGGGTCAGCTCCTGAATGGCGAAGGTGTGGGTCTTGCCGTCGGCGTCGAGTGCGGCGACGATCGACGGGTGGACGCCGAGTTCGGCGAAGGTGGGTGCCGCATGGTCCTCGGCGACGATCGTGGTCTGGACGTCGTGGCCTTCGGCGGAGCCGTCCACCGTGGTGTTCGTGGTCATTATGTTGTTCAAGCCTCTCGCGGTGTTCATGCACGCACACAAGAGGATCCGCGGGGTCCCGTACTGTAGGCCCCTCGGGCGGACCGGGCTGAAGAAGCCGTTCGCAGGTGCGCGCTCAAGGTCTGACACGTCGCTCGCAAACCCCTCCGCAACGGTGTGCGAGGGACCGAGAAGTGTGACTTCGTCGGGCGGAAAGGCGACATGCCTGGCCCTCAGTGTAGCGCCTTGCCTACTCTGACTGGCATGTCGAACAACTCTGCCGCTGTCACGAAGCTCTACGAAGTCCTCCTCGCGGGAGAGTTCGCCGCCTGCTATCGACTCATCGAGGAGTCGGCGATGGCGCCGACGACGGCCGATCGCGTGGCCATCGCGCGCCTCATCGCGGTGGAGATGGGGCACTTCGAGGTGCTGTCGGAGCAGATCCGCGCCGGCGGCGGCGATCCCGACCAGGCTGTCGCCTCGCACACCAAGGTCTTCGACGAGTACCACCGCGTCACGATGCCGACCTCCTGGCTCGAGGTGCTGGTCAAGATGCACGTCGGCGACGGTCTGGCCGCCGACTTCTACGCCGAGATGGCCGACGTCCTCCCGGAGGAGGTGCGCCCGACGATGAAATCGGTGATGGCCGAGACCGGATCGTCGCAGTTCGCCGTCGACCAGGTGCGCGCGGCCGTCGCCGCCGATCCGGCGATCGCGTCGCCGCTGGTGCTGTGGGGTCGTCGTCTGCTCGGCGAGGCGATCACCCACATGCAGTGGGTGCTGGCCGAAGAGGAGGAGGTGATGGCCCTGCTGTTCGACGGCACCGCCACCCTCAACAACGCCGCGGGTTTCTTCGACAACATGGCCGCGCGTCATTCGCAGCGCATGGCCGACCTGTCGCTCGCGTGACGGTAGGATCTAGCGCATGAGCGTTGACGTCAAGATCGGTATCGAGAACAGCCCCCGCGAACTCGCCTTCACCTCGGCAGACAAGGCCGACGACGTGTATGCGGCCGCCCAGCGGGCGCTCGACGGAACCGACTCCGTGCTGGCCCTGACCGACGACAAGGGCGCGCGCGTCCTGGTCCCCGCGGCGAAGATCGCCTACATCGAGGTCGGCAGCGCGGAGAGCCGTCGCGTCGGTTTCGGCGCCGCCTGAGAGAGGACCTCCTCATGGACCGGCTCGACGGTCTGCTGGCCGCCGCCGTTCACGGCCCCGACTCCACGCGGGTTCCCGGCGTCGCGGCCGCGGTGGTGCGTTCGCACGGCGTCGAGTACTCGGGTGCGGCCGGAGTCCGTGCCCTCGGCGGCGCGGAACCCGACGGCGCTGCGCCGATGACCACCGACACGGTGATCGCGCTGTACTCGGCGTCCAAACCGCTGACCGGCACCGCGGTGCTGCAGTGCGTCGACGACGGCCTGCTCGACCTCGACGCCCCGGCAGCGGAGTACGTGCCCGAGATCGGTGAGATCGAGGTCCTCGACGGATTCGACGCCGACGGTGCGCCGCTGACCCGTTCGGTGTCGACGCCGATCACCACGCGGATGCTGCTCCTGCACACCGCGGGATTCGCATACCCGTTCTTCGACGCCGACTATCAGCGGCTCGTGAAGGACGGTCGCTACCCGGACCCGGTCACCGCCCAGAAGGCGTCGCTGACGACGCCGATCCTCTTCGAACCCGGCACCCGATGGAACTACGGCACCAGCATGGACTGGGCCGGCCTGGTGGTCGAAGCCGTCCGCGGCGCACGCCTCGAGCAGATGCTCCGCGACCGCGTCTTCGCTCCGCTCGGCATGGCGAGCTCGGGCTTCGTCCTCACCGACGACATGGAGTCGCGCCGGGCCACGGTGCATCTCCGGCGAGGCGACGCGTTGAAGTCGACGCGCATCGTGATGCCGCAGCAGCCCGAAGTGCAGATGGGCGGGCAGGGGCTCTACTCCACCGTCGACGACTACGCGCGCTTCCTGCAGATGTGGCTGCGCGACGGCGTCGGCGACAACGGTCGCGTGCTGAGCGCGGAGACGGTCGCCTGGGCCGCGCGGAACGGCCTGGCCGACGGTGTTCACGTCACGAAGCTCCACGGCGTGGACCCGGTCGTCACACACGATGCCGAGTTCTTTCCCGGACAGTCGAAGTCGTGGGCGTACACGTTCCTGGTGAACGACGAGGCCGCCCCGACCGGACGCAGCGCGGGTTCGCTCGGGTGGGCGGGCCTCGCCAACATCTACTTCTGGATCGACCGCACCGCCGACGTCGCCGGCGTGTGGGGCACGCAGGTGCTGCCCTTCGCTGACCCGGCCGCCATGGCTGCGGCGCTGGAGTTCGAGACCCGGGTGTACCGGGAGATGGCCTGACGGCCGTTACTCGGCAGCGGCGTCGCGCTCGGCCTGCAGCTTCGGGACGCCCGCCAATCCGCCCCACAGGAGTGCGGCCGTGGTGTCGACGGCGCTGGACTTGTCGATCGGACGGCTGGCGTCCACCCAGTAGCGGGCGTTCATCACGCTGGCGCCGACAAGGCCGGTGGCCAGCATCCGCGAACGGTGCGGGTCCATGCCCGAATCCTGCATCACGAGTCCGTAGACCGCGTCGACGCAGGCCTCGGTGGCGCCCTCGACACGCCGGATGACGGCCGGGTCCATCGCATCGGAGGCGAAGATCAGCCGGTAGCCGGAGTTGTCGTCGTCGATGAAGTCGAAGAACGCCTCGACGGCGGCCTGCACGCGCTTGCGGTTGTCGCTGGTGGTGAGCAGAGCGCGGTTCACGTCGGCGACCAGCTTCTCGGCGTGCGAGTCCACGACCGCGATGTAGAGGTCGAGCTTCGACGGAAAGTGCTGGTAGAGGACGGGCTTGCTGACTCCGGCGTGAATCGCGATCTCGTCCATACCGGCAGAGTGGTAGCCCCGCTCGACGAAGATCTCGCTCGCTGCGTCGAGGAGTTGGCGGCGTCGCGCGCTGCGAGGGAGACGGGTGCTGGTGCGCCCGGATCCGGCCGAGGTCGATGCCTGGGGAGTGGGAGAGGACATTCTTAGACCCTACTCGGAGCGCTCCAGATCACACACGGGGAAGGGTGGATGCGCGGTGCCGATCATCATCTGTGAGAAAGTTGATCGCGTGACCGGTACTCCTCAGCCAGGGACGCAGCGTCCCCGCCGCCCGCGGCCAGATCAGCCGCTGCGTGCTCGGTGGGATCCGGTGGGCGACGACGGGCCGTCGGGACCAGAGAACGCCGACCGCCGGGAACGCAGTGCCGTCAGCCGATTCATCGGCGCCTACGGGTGGCGTGCCTACGCCATCCCCGTGCTCGCGATCCTCACCGTCGTCCTGCTCGTTATGACGGTCCGGAACGGTGACGCGGCCCCCGCTGAGTCGACGACCGCAGGCGATGACGTCCGAAACACGCACGTTCAGGACGAGACCACGCCGATCGGTGCGCCCACCGGACCGATCCAGGAGGCGGCGCTTCCGGGCGGCGCACTTCCCGACGGCGGGGCCTTCACGAAGACGGGCGAACGCGTCTACCGGACGGTGCGCGGCACCGGGCCGAAGATCGGCACCGGCAGCCAGGTCTACACCTACAGCGTCGAGGTGGAGCGCGGCATCAGCTCGCAGGAGTACGGCGGAGACGCCGCGTTCGCCAAGCTCGTCGACGCGACGCTCGCCAACCCGAAGAGCTGGATCGGCGACGGCAAGGTGTCGTTCCGTCGCGTCGACTCCGGTGAGCCCGACCTGCGGATCTCGCTGACGTCGACCGACACCGCTCGCGAACTGTGCGGCTACCAGATCAAATTGGAGACCTCCTGCTACTACCCTCCGGACGCGCGGGTGGTGCTCAACGAGGCTCGGTGGGTGCGCGGTGCGATGGCGTTCGAGGGCGACGACCTGACCTACCGGCAGTACCTCATCAATCACGAGACCGGCCACGGCATCGGCTACGAGAAGCATCAGCCGTGCAAGCAGAACGGTGCGCTGGCGCCGATCATGATGCAGCAGACCTTCGGCACGGCGAACTCGCAGATCATGGCGTTGGATCCGGAGATGAAGGACGTCGACCGGAGCCTGGTCTGCAAGCCGAACGCGTGGCCGTACCCGACCAAGTGACCCGAGCCGGGAATAACCGGCGGACCGCGGCAGGTTGCACTCCACGAGATATTCGCGCTCGGAAGGTGTCCTGAGATGTCCCAGCCGTTGATGCCCCAATCGGTGATGCCGCTGCCTCCACTGGTGGAACCCGCAGCTGAACTGACCCGTGACGAGGTGGAGCGCTACAGCCGCCACCTGATCATCCCGGACGTCGGGATGACCGGTCAGAAACGGTTGAAGAACGCCAAGGTGCTCGTGATGGGTGCCGGCGGGCTCGGCGCCCCCACGCTCATGTACCTGGCCGCGGCCGGGGTGGGCACCATCGGCATCGTCGACTTCGACGTCGTCGACACCTCCAACCTGCAACGCCAGGTGATCCACGGGATCGCCGACGTCGGCCGACTCAAGACCGAGAGCGCCCGCGACTCGATCGCTCAGATCAACCCGTTCGTCGACGTGCATCTGCACAACTTCCGGCTGGAGCCGGAGAACGCCGTCGAACTGTTCTCGCAGTACGACCTCATCCTCGACGGCACCGACAACTTCGCCACCCGGTACCTGGTGAACGACGCCGCCGTCTTGGCGGGCAAGCCGTACGTGTGGGGCTCCATCTTCCGGTTCGAGGGCCAGGTGTCCGTGTTCTGGGAGGGCGCGCCGGACGGTCGCGGCATCAACTATCGCGATCTATACCCGCAGGCCCCGCCGCCCGGAATGGTGCCGTCGTGCTCGGAGGGTGGCGTGCTCGGCATCCTCTGCTCGTCGATCGGCTCGATCATGGGCACCGAGGCCATCAAGCTGATCTGCGGCATCGGCGAATCGCTGCTCGGCCGACTCATGGTGTACGACGCGCTGGAGATGAGCTACCGCACCGTCAAGGTCCGCAAGGATCCCGCCGGTGCCGCGGTCACCGAGCTCATCGACTACGAGGAGTTCTGCGGCGTGGTCTCCGACGAGGCGGCCGCCGCAGCCGTCGGCTCCACCCTGACCCCAGCGGAGGTCGACGAGCGACTGCACTCGACGACGCCGCCCGCACTGATCGACGTCCGCGAACCCGTCGAGTTCGAGATCAACCGGATCGACGGCGCCACCCTGATCCCGAAGGGCGACATCCTGTCGGGGAAGGCGCTCGGCGACCTGCCGCACGACCGCCCGATCGTCCTCTACTGCAAGACCGGAGTCCGGTCCGCGGAGGCGCTCGCCGCACTGAAGAAGAACGGTTTCGAGGACGCCACCCACATGCAGGGCGGCATCGTAGCGTGGGCCGCGCAGTTGGACCCGGAGATGGCCGTCTACTGATCGTCGTGACTCACCCGTTGGTGTCGCTGCAGGGAAACCCGCAGTGTCCTGGGTAATCTGACGATCGTGACCAGCATTGTCGAGCCCCCCGAACAGGTGTTGACCACCTTCGGCCTCACCGCGCATCCGCCGATCGCGATGGATGTCGCGGCGTGGCGCGTCGGTGAAGTGGTGCTGACCCTGGTTCCCGATCACGCCCGTGCCGCCTGGTCGGCGACGGCCCGCGAGCACCTGTACGTCGAGGGCATGCGGATCGCGCGGCCGATCCGCGCCTCCGACGGCCGGTACGTCGTCTCCGGCTGGCGAGCCGACACCTACGTCGCGGGCAGCCCGGAGCCGCGCCACGACGAAGTGGTGGCGCTGGCCGACCGTCTGCACGCCGCGACCGCCAAGTTCGAGCGCCCGCGGTTCCTGCTGCAGCCGCCGGCCCCGCCGTTCAACGACGTCGACGTCTTCGTCGCCTCCGACCGCGCCGCGTGGGAGGAGACGCCGCTCCGCAGTGCACGCGCCGCGGGCATGGGGGAGCCGACCAGCGACGACGGTCAGCGGAGCATCGCGGAGATGAAGATCCTCGGGAAGCTTCGTCGCCCCGTCGACCTGCCCTCGCAGGTGGTGCACGGCGACCTGTTCGGGACCGTGCTGTTCGCCGGCGCCGCAGCGCCCGCCATCACCGACATCGTCCCGTACTGGCGTCCCGCGTCGTGGGCCGCCGCGGTGGTCGTCGTCGACGCCATCGCGTGGGGCGGTGCCAGCGAGGACCTGATCGAACGGTGGTCGGATCATCCGGAGTGGCCGCAGATGCTGTTGCGCGCGCTGATGTTCCGCCTCGCCGTCCACAGCCTGCATCCGAGGTCGACGGCGGGTGCCCTGCCGGGCCTGCTGCGGGTCGTCGATCTGGTTCGGATGATGGTGTAGGGCTCTCTCCGAGACGCGTCGTACCAGCGTCTTCTCACGGGGTTTCGACACGCCGCTCGGCTTGCGCCTCGCGTCGGCTCAACCAGCGTGGGGTGCCGTTACCGCTGGTTGAACGGCCGCCTCCACCGCTGGTTGAGCGAGCGAAGCGAGTCGAAACCGCCTGCGCACACCGCTCACCACTGCACCCGGTGCGCTGTCATGTCGATGCGGTCGTCGACGATCCGCACGCCCTCCTCGCGGAGCTTCGCCAACTGCCGAGTGCGGAGTCCGACGGCCGGTCGGCCCGACGCGGGGACCACCCGCTGCCAGGGGAGGTCGGCGGCGTCGGTCCGCATGATCCAGCCGACGATCCTCGGACTCGACAGTCCGACGACGGCTGCGAGGTCGCCGTACGTGCTGACCATGCCGCGCGGGATCGCCGCGATCAGGGCGCGGACCTCCTCCACCTGCTCCTCGGTCACCTTCGCCATCGCGCCGTCACCTCAGCAGTCCCTTGACGATGTCGGCGCACAGCTCCGGGACCAGGAACGGCACCATGTGCTCGGTGTCGACGCGGTGGACGGTCACCGAGTCGGCTCGCTGGTCGGCGCAGGCGGCGAGGAAGGCCGGGCGGACGAAGGGCGGGTCGACGCGACCGGCGATCACCACGTGCGTCGGCACGCCGACCGGCGGCAGGCGGAACCGTCCGGCCATCTCACTCCACGCCGTCGCGACCGCCGGAGCGGACACCCGCCAGGACACCCGACCGTCCGCGGTCGGGATCAGGTGCTCGACCACCTCGGCGTCGAGGATCTCCGCGGGGACCTCGCCCCAGCCCTCCATGCGTTTGGCGGCCTTCGCGTCCTCGGCGTCGGTGTTGCCCCAGCGGGCCATGGCGGATTCGGCGATGGTGCGTGCGAAACCGGCGTCGAGGCCCTGTGCGGGATCCAGCAGCACCAGTCCGGCGACGTCGTCGGGGCGTCGCGCGGCGAGCTCCAGGCTGATCGCGCAGCCGAACGAGTGCGCCAGGATCACGACCGGACGCGACTGTTCGGCGATGTACCGGTCGAGGGCCGCGGAGAGGGCGTCGGCGTTGTCGGCGATTCCCCACGGCGGCTCCCACGGGCTGTGCCCGTGCCCCAGCAGGTCCGGCGCGACGACGCGGACACCAGGGAGGTGCGCGTCGGCCAATCGCCCCCACCGCTGCCCGTGACCGGTGAGACCGTGGACGGCCAGCACGTGGGGGACGTCCGGATCGTCGGGCCCGAACAGGTGGACGTGGAGGTCGCGTGCGGGGATGTCGGGCATGACGTCGAGCTTAGGGCGTGCCTCCCGAACGTCGCGTCAGCGGAGCGCCGTCAGTGCTTCGACGACCGTGCCAGCAGGCCGCTGCCGAGCACGTCGTGCGAGTCGCGGATGCCGGGCAGCACGAAGAAGTAGCCGCCGCCGAAGGGCTGGACGTAGTCCTCGAGGGGCTCGCCGTCGAGCCGTTCCTGCACGGTCTCGAACTGCTCCTGGATGCTCTTCTGGAAGCAGACGAAGATGTGGCCGGCCTGCAGGTTGCCGTTGGCGTCGACGCCGAGGTCGTAGTTGTACGACCGCCGGATCAGCCGTTGGCCCGCGGTGGCGTCGGTCCGCGGATTCGCAAGGCGGATGTGCGCGTCGGTGGGCACTGCGAAGCCGTGCGGGTCTGCGCGGTAGTCGGGGACGTCGAACTCCGCGTTGCCGTCGAGCGGTGCTCCGCTGTCGCGGCGGCGGCCGAAGATCCGCTCCTGCTCGTTGATCGAGATCCGGTCCCAGAACTCGGTGAACATCCGGATAAGCCGGACCACCACGTAGGTGCCGCCGACCGTCCACGGCTGGTCGCGATCGTCCTCGACCCAGATGAGGGACCGGGCGTCGTCGCCCTGCGGGTTGGCGGTGCCGTCCTTGAAGCCGAGCAGATTGCGCGGGGTGCCCTCGGGCCGCGGCGGCGAACCGAAGCCGCGGATCCGCCACAGCACCTGCATGTTCTCGCGGGTGGCGCGTAGAAGTTCGCGAACCGCGCGGTGGGTGGCGTCGGCGTGGTTTGCGCACACCTGGATCAGCAGGTCGCCGCCCGTCCACGCCGGTTCGGGGCGGTCGTTGCCGAAGACGCGCATCGGCGTCAGGCCCGCCGGGCGTTTGTCGGCGAGACCGAAGCGGTCGTCGAACAGTGATGCGCCGACCGCGACGGTGATGGTCAGTCCGTCGATGCCGGGGCCGGCGCCGAGGACGCCGTTGTCGGCGGGCGGCCGGGCGACCGGGGTGTCGGGGGAGGCGAGGCCGCCCGCGAGCCGGCGGATCATCACGGTGAGCTGGGTGAACAGTGTTTCGAGGCCCGCTCGGTCGGTGGCGGTGACGCGGACCGCCATGAACTCCGAGGCGGCCTGCTGGCGTCCGGCGGGCGGGGCGTCGACCCCGGACTGTCGTGCGCCGTGGACCGGATACGAGTCCAACGTCGGAATGGAGGCGGGCTCGGCCGCTCGACGGTCGGCGGCGACGCCCTGCCCGACGACGCCGATGGTCGCGGCCGCGCCCGCGGCGCCGAGCAGTCCGCCCTTGAGGAGTGAACGCCGGTTGATGTCGCGCATGTCAGTTGCCTCCCGGGGTACGAGCGAGCGGGGGTTCCAGCACGCCGGGCAACTGCGCGAGCACCTCCAGCGTGGACGAGAGCGCGGCGTTGATCGCCAGTCGCTGATCGGGGGAGATCTGGTGGCGCGAGAGCCACGTGCCCTGCGGGGTGCGGGCCGTCGCGGTGAGGACCTGCTGCAGGTGGTCGAGTGCGGCCTGCGACTGCGCGAGGAGCTGCGGGGCCCGCGCTGTCAACAACGGCTCCAGACAGGCGAGAACGACGCGGGTGTTGGCGATCATCGCGTCGGTCTCGAAGTACTCGGTGCCCGCCCCGAGATCGGAGAAGCCGTTGGTCAGATGCCGCTCGGCTTCCTCGAGGACCTCATGCGCACGCAGCGGGATGTCCTTGGGATCGAGGGCCACGCGGTCGTCGTGGGCGGCGACGGCCGCGCGGAGCGCGTCGACGTCGGTGGTCAGTCGCGCGGCGATCGGGGCGAGGACCTCCGTCGACTGGCCGTTCCACAGTCCGTATTCGAGACGGCGGAGGCCGCGGAAGCTCGGATCGTCGACGCCGCCGGGGAGGCCCCAGGGTTCGCCGCCGACTGCGTCGCCAAGTTCGCCGAACGCGCGGTACGAGGCGCTCGACTGCTGCCAGATCCAGATCGCGTCGCGCCACCGCTGCTGCGCGGCCGCCGTGTCACCCGACGCGACAGCGGCGGCCAGGGCCTGCGAGGCGTCGTGCAGTGCGGACAGGCGGGTGAGGACGTCGGCGCGGAGGGCGTCGGCCGGCCCCTGCAGATCGGCGTCGCTCACCGGTGCCTTCGGGGTGGGCAGCGGAGCGTCGTCGACCCCGGAGACCGCGATCACCGGCGAGTACGCCGGAGCGGTTCCCGCCATCGCGCAGTGGAATCGGAAGTTCCCGGCCGGGATCGATGCGTGCATCGGCGCGGACGTCTTCGGCGCGAGCGTCTCGATCTCACCCAGGATGTTGCCCGCGACGTCCTCGAAGGTGACCTCTCCGGTGCGAGACGATTTGTTGACGACGGTGAACGTGTGCGCGCCCGCCGAGGTGACGGCGGCGTCGGCGCCGCATGAACCGTCGGCCACCGTCACGGTGGATTCGGTACTAACCGACTTGGGGAGCAGCGTCGCGACGGTGGCGGCGATCGCGATCGGGACGATCAGGATCAGGGCGCCGACCACCTTGCCGCCGCCCGCGATCCGGCGGGCGACGGCGTCGAACCGGGAGGGTTCGCCGTCTGCGGCGGGCGCGGACGCGGGCACCCGGAACAGACACCACAGCACCACCACCAGATAGGCGACCCACGCCGTCACCTGGATCACCGTCATGTGGACGGCGATCCCGGTGAGCGCGGTAATGATCGCCATCCACCAACTGCTCGCGTCGATGGACGCCGAGACGTCCCACGCGACGGCGGTGCGGCCCGGGATCCAGCCGACGTTCTGCAACTCGCCGATGCTGTACGCGAGGATGCCCGCGATGACGACGGCCAGCAGGACCGCAGTGTAGGTGAAGAAGGTCGCCAGATTCAGCGACAGCGCGCGACGGTAGAGCAGATACGCGAGGCCGAGGCCGAGGGCTATGCCGACGACGGCGCCGACCAGGGCACCGGACGCGTCGCCGGTCTGCCGCGACGCCGTCCAGAGGAACAGGGTGGCTTCCAGGCTCTCGCGCGCGACCGCGGTGAACGCGGTCAGCATGAGGGCCGCGGTGCCCAGCTGCGCGCCGGCCGTCACCTTCTCTGTGATGTCTCGTTTCATGGTGCGCGCGGTGGCCCGCATCGTGAAGATCATCCGCGTCACCAGGACCACCGCGAGGAGGCCCAGGAGGCCGCTCAGGATCGACTGACCGGTGGCGGGCAGCGCGTCGAGACCCGCGGTCAGGACGACGGCGGCACTGATCGACACCGAGAGCGCGGCGACGACACCGATCCAGATCGCCGCGATGTCGCGACGATCGCCGGTTCCGCGACGGATCGCGGCCAGCAGGATGGTGATCACCAGACCCGCTTCGAGCGATTCGCGCAATCCGATGATCAGATTAGGCAAACCTATTGAGAAGCTCACTTCAGGGACAGTAGACCTCAGTCGGCACGGCGTTCGAATCCCTGATTTAAGCCGCCGTTAAGGTCGCTGGGCACTCCAGGGCCGGACGCCCGGCTTCGGCAACGGACCTCGGGCCGGAAATGTCGTAGCGGCGTGATTGCATAGGTGTCATGACCAGACCCGGCACCCGACTCGTCGCGGCCCCGGCACCGGCCGACGCCGCGCGTCGGTGGCCGGAGGCTGCGGCCGCTGTGATCGACGGGCGCCATCGGGCCGACCCGGCGCACCCCTGGCGGCCGTGGCGCGTGCACGGCGGTCCGGGTACGGGGAAGACGGCGTTGATCGTCGACGCCGCCGTCGCCAGGCTGCTGGATCCGGAGGTGGAGCCGGAGTCGGTACTGGTGCTCGCCGCCAACCGGCGGGCCGCGGGCCAGCTGCGGTCGGAGATCACCCGGCGGGTGCTGTCCGCGGGCGGTCGTCTCGGCGGCGCCCTCCGCGAACCGCTCGTGCGGACCATTCACTCCTACGCGTTCGCGGTCCTGCGGCTGCAGGCGCAGGCCCACGGCAACCCGCCGCCGCGACTGATCACCGGGTCGGAGCAGGACGTGATCCTGCGTGAACTCCTCGCGGGCGACGTCGAGGACGGCGCGGCGTACTGGCCGCCGTCGCTGCGACCCGCACTCACCACCGACGGTTTCGCGCAGGCCCTGCGCGACCTGATGATGCGGGCGTCGGAGCGCGGCCTGGGGCCCGCCGACCTCACCGAACTGGGGGAGCGGCACAAGCGTCCCGAATGGGTCGCCGCCGGCTACGCCTTCCGGCAGTACGAGGAGGGGATGCTGTTGCGCGGCGCGGTCGGCCTCGACGCGCCCGAGGCCAGCGTGACGGCCGTCGACGCCGCCGAGCTGATCGGATCCGCATTGTCGGCGTTCGCCACCGACCCGGACGTGTTGCGCGGTCAGCGCGATCGCATCCGACACCTGCTGGTCGACGACGCCCAGCACCTCGATCCGCAGGCCGCGTTCCTCGTCCGCCTCCTCGGAACCGGCGCGGACTCCGCGGTGATCGCGTCGGATACCGACCAGTCGGTGTTCGGCTTCCGCGGTGCCGACTCCAAGTTCGCGGACTCGATCGCCGAGGACGACCCGGACCGCGATGTGCTGCTCGACGTCTGCTTCCGCAGCCGACCATCGGTCACCGCGGTCGGACGCGTGCTCGCGTCGCGACTGCCGGGCGCACGACCGCACCCGTACCCGGTGCCCGCCGACGAGTCCGATCCCGGCCGCGCGGGCGTGCAGGTGTTCTCCTCGGGTGCCAAGGAGGCGACGGCGGTCGCCGACATGATGCGCCGCGCGCACCTGTTCGACGGGGTGCCGTGGTCGCAGATGGCGGTGATCGTGCGTTCGGTGCCACGAGCGCTGCCCGCGCTGCGTCGCGCCTTCTCGTCCGCCGGCGTCCCGATGGCGACCCCGGCGAGCGACATTCCGATCCACCGGCAACGCGCCGTCGAAGCCTTCACCCTGGTGCTGCGCGTCGCGGCCGGCGGCGCACCCCTCGACGGCGACGAGGTGGTGGCCCTCCTCAGCGGCCCGATCGGCACCGCCGACCCGACCATGCTGCGACGACTGCGCCGCGGTGTCCGGCGCGTCGACGACGGCCACGACCGCGACATCGACTCGCTGACCTCGCTCGCCGTCGCACTGTCCGACACCGAGCGGATGGACGAACTCCTCACCGGGCTCACCGACTTCGAGTCGCTGTCGCTCAAGCACCTGCGGAAGGTGATCGACGCGGCCCGCGTCGCACACGCGACGCACGTCGGCGTGGAGGAGATGCTGTGGCGCGCCTGGCGGGCCAGCGGCTTGGAACGACGCTGGACGGCGCAGTCGCTGCGCGGCGGTCGGGGCGGCGATCAGGCCGACCGCGATCTGGACGCGATGCTCGCCATGTTCGAGGCCGCCGGGAACTTCGCCGACAACCTGCCCGCGGCCGGTGCGCTCGGCTTCATCGACTACCTCGGTCAGCTGCAGATCCCGCGGGAATCGCGGATGGCGGTGGCCGACGCCGAATCGGTGGCCGTGGTCTCCGCGCACGCGGCGTCCGGCCGCGAATGGGAGGTGGTGGCGGTCTCGGGCGTCCTCGACGGACTGTGGCCGTCGCTCCGCAGCCGAGGCAGCATCCTCGGCACCCCGGCCCTGATCGACCTGCTCGACGGGGTCGGCGCCGACGCCGTCGACACCATCGCCCGCGGTTCGGTGATGCTCGCCGACGAACGTCGGCTGCTGCTGGTGGCGTGCAGTCGAGCGCGACGCCGACTGATGGTGACGGCCATCGAGGACGGCAGCGGTGACGCCTCCCCGTCGCGCTTCGTCCCCGAGATCGCCGACGCCCTCGGCGGCTACGGCGCGGACGGCGGCACCGAGGCGCCCGGCGACGACGAGGTCCCGCTGGATCCCGGTGTGCGACGCGTGCTGTCCTTGCCGTCGCTGGTCGCCGAACTGAGGGCCGTCGCGGTCGCCGGTGCGGACGCCGAGGGCGGACCGGACGAACGGACCCGGGTGGCGGCGGCGCTGCTGGCCGATCTCGCTCAGGCCGGGGTACCGGGCGCCGCCCCCGCCGACTGGTTCGGTCTGATGGGACCCAGTTCCCAGACTCCGCTGTGGACCCCGGAGAACGGGCCGCGGACGCTGTCGCCGTCGAACATCGACGCGCTGACCCGCTGCTCCCTGCGGTGGATGCTGGAACGCAACGGCGGCCGCGACGGCGACGCCGAGCAGGCGCTCACCGGAACCCTCGTCCACACGCTGGTGCAGGCGGTCGCGGGCAAGCTCGACCGCGCCGAGGTCAACGCCGCCCTGCACGAGGTGTGGGAGCGGGTGGCCTCGCCCGCCCAGTGGTACAGCGATCGCGAACTCGAACGCGCCGAGGGGATGCTGACCAATTTCCGCGACTGGCTCCGGATCTCGCGGGATCAGCTCACCGAGGCCGGGGTGGAGGTGGAGGTCGACGCCACGCTGCCGACCGGCGTCGACGACCGCGGCAACGCCCTGCTGCCGGTGCGGCTGGTGGGCCGGATCGACCGCCTGGAGACGGACTCGCAGGGTCGACCGGTGATCGTCGACGTGAAGACCGGGAAGAACCCGGTCCGCGCGGTCGACGCCGAAGAGCATCCGCAGCTCGCGACCTACCAGTTGGCGCTGCAGTTGCAGGGGCGGGAACCCGGCGGCGGCCGCCTGGTCTACGTCGCGAACTCGAACAAGAAGACGGGAGCCGCCGAGCGGACCCAGTCGCCGCTCACCGCCGAACAGGTCCAGGAGTGGACCGAGGTGGTGCGCGGTGCGGCACGGGCCAGCATCGGCCCGGTGTTCACGGCGACGCCCAACAGCGGATGCTCGCACTGCGGATTGCAGCAGTCGTGCCCGGCACAGCTGCGGGGGAAGGCGGTCATCGATGACTGACACGGTTCACGCTGATCGCCGACCGATGATCGGCGCCCGCTCGCTCGCCGCCGCGCTGGGACTGCCGCCGCCCACCGACGAACAGATCGAGGTCATCGAGGCACCGCTCGAACCGATGCTCGTGGTCGCGGGCGCCGGTGCGGGCAAGACCGAGACCATGGCGTCGCGCGTGGTGTGGCTGGTCGCCAACCGCCTCGTCGGCCCGGAGGAGATCCTCGGCCTCACCTTCACCCGCAAGGCCGCCAGCGAGCTGGCAGCACGCATCCGTCGCCGCCTGTCGATGCTCGCGGGCAGCCCGGCGCTCCTCGAATGGGATCCGGGCGGCGAACTCGCGAGCCGGCTCCGCAGCGCGGACGCCGAGGTCAGCACCTATCACGCCTACGCCGGACGCCTGATCGCCGACTACGGCCTGCTGCTCCCCGTCGAACCGACGGCCACACTCCTCTCCGAGACCGAGCTGTGGCAGCTCGCGTTCTCGGTCGTCACCACCTGGCCGGGAGCACTGACCACCAGCAAAGTGCCGTCGTCGGTCACCGAAGCGGTGCTGCGGCTGTACTCGGAGATGGCCGAGCACCTCGTCGACGTCGAGGAGCTGCAGGCCGCGGGCGAGGACCTGTACCGGATGATCGACACCCTCCCCAAGGGGAAGGGGCAGCGGGCGGAACCGAGCCAGAACCTGCGGAAGATTCAGGCGGTGATGGACGAGCGCCGGGAGCTGATCCCGCTCGTCATCGCCCTGAGGGAGGCGATGGCCGCGCAGGGCGCCCTCGACTTCGGCAGTCAGATGTCGCTGGCCGCCCGACTCGTCGCGACGCACCCCGAAGTGGTCGACGCCGAACGCGCGAGCATCCGCGCGGTGCTCCTGGACGAGTACCAGGACACCGGCCACTCGCAGCGGATCCTGCTGTCGTCGCTGTTCGGCGGCCACGCCGTCGCCGGTCGCAGGCCCATTGCGGTGACCGCGGTCGGCGACCCGATCCAGTCCATCTACGGCTGGCGCGGCGCATCGGCCGCCAACCTGCCGCGATTCGCCCGCGACTTCCCCCGCGCGGACAGCCGCGACGCCCCGCGTCGAGAACTGCTGACCAGCTGGCGCAACTGCGTCAACGCCCTGTACCTCGCGAACGAGAGCTCCGAGGAGCTGCGCCGCCGCGGCGTGCCGGTGAGCGTCCTGCGCCCGCGTCCCGACGCGCCGGCGGGCACGGTCCGACTGGCGCTGACCGAGACGGTGATCGACGAGCGCGAGTGGATCGCCGACCGCATCGAGGACTACTACCGGGCGGCCGAACGCGATGAGACCGCGCCGCCCACCACCGCGATCCTGGTGCGCCGCAACGAGGACTCGGCACCGCTGGCCGCAGAACTCGAACGTCGCGGCATCCCCGCCGAAGTGGTCGGCATCGGCGGGCTGCTCCACGTCCCGGAGATCACCGACATCGTCGCCACCCTCCGGCTGATGGCCGATCCGATGGCCGGGACCGCCGCCGTGCGACTGCTCACCGGAGCACGCTGGCAGCTCGGCGCCGCGGACCTGGCCGCCCTGTGGCGCCGTGCCCGCGAACTGACCGCGGGCACCGGAGCTCCGACGACCGGCGCCGTGACCAGCCGAGAAGCACTCGACGACGCCCTCGACGCCGCGCTGCCGGGCGAGGCCGTCGACTCCGCGGGCCTGTGCGACGCCCTCGCCGATCCCGGCGACCCCAGCCGGTATAGCGCGGCGGGGTACGAGCGGATCACCACCTTCGGCGCCCAGTTGGAGAGCCTGCGACGGCGGATCGGGCAGCCGCTGCCCGAACTCGTCGCCGACGTCGAGCAGACCATCGGCGTCGCGGTGGAGGCACAGATCCGGGCCCGTCGGATGCGCGGCGAGGTGACCGGTCGCGAGCACCTCGACGCCTTCGCCGAATACGTGACGCACTACGCAGAACGGTCCGGCGCCACCCTGCCGGGCCTGCTCTCGTTTCTGGAGACCGCCGAAGTGGTGGAGAAGGGCCTCGAAGCCGGGCAGGTGGAGGTGGCGGCGCAGCGCGTGCAGATCCTCACCGTGCACGCCGCCAAGGGCCTGGAATGGGATGTGGTGGCGCTGCCGCACGTCGCCGACCGGATCTTCCCGAGCGGCAAGGCCGAGACCACCTGGCTGGGATCGGCGAAGGAGTTGCCCGCCGAACTCCGCGGCGACCTCTCCCGAGACGGCGACGAGGGCTTCCCACCGCTCGACCTCACCGAGGTCTCCGATCGCAAGGAGCTGGAGCAGGCGATCGACGATCACAAGGCGGCGATCGGGGAGCGGCGCCTGGAAGAGGACCGGCGCCTGCTGTACGTGGCCCTCACCCGTGCCAAGCACACGTTGCTCGTGTCGGCGCACCACTGGTCCGAGACGGGTGACAAACCGCGCGGCGGATCCGAGTTCTACACCGAGCTCGCCGCACTGGTGGCGGACGGCGCCGCGGGAGCGGCGGGCGACCGCGCGGATCCGAGCGGCCTGTCGATCGACGTCGACGCGCCGCCGCCCGCGCCGGATGCGAGCAACCCGCTCACCGAGCAGCAGATCAGCGTCGACTGGCCGGTGGATCTCCTCGGCGATCGGCGGGCGCCGATGGTGGCCGCTGCGGAACTGGTCGCCGCGGCCCGCGCCGAACGCGCGCTGTTCGCCGTCGCCGACGCCGAACCCACCGACCTCGACGCCCGCGAATGGCAGCGGGAGGTGACGGTCCTGCTGGAGGAGAAGGCGCAGACGGTCGACCCCGTCGTCGACGTGGAGCTCCCCGGGCACCTGTCGGTGAGCCAGCTGGTGGAACTCGACTCCGATGAGGAGGCGTTCGCCGCGCGGCTGCGTCGACCCGTCCCGTATCGCCCCAACCCGATGGCGCGCCGCGGCACCGCGTTCCACGCCTGGGTGGAACGCCGGTTCGGCGCCACCCGGCTGCTCGACGTCGACGAGCTGCCCGGTGCCGCCGACGCGGCGGCCGGCGCCGTCGAAGACGACCTGGATCTGCTGCGCAGCAAGTTCTTGGCGTCGCCGTGGGCCGACCGCACACCGCAGGAGGTGGAGGTGGGATTCGAGACCGTCATCGGCTCCACGGTGGTCCGCGGTCGGATTGACGCGGTCTTCGCCGACGGCGACGGCGCGCTGGTGGTGGACTGGAAGACCGGCGCGGTCCCCGAACCCGCCAAGCGGAAAGCGCTGTTCATCCAGCTCGCCGCCTATCGGGTCGCGTGGTCGCAGCTGTCCGGGATCCCGCTCGACAGGGTTCGCGCGGCATTCGTCTACGTCCGACACGACTTCACTCTCGAACCCGCGGATCTGCCCGGCCCGGACGCGCTTGCGCGAATGCTGACCGAGCGGATGCAGTAGCCTCCAGATGTGCGTAAGCGATTGCGCCGTCGACAAGGCGGCGGGCTGGTAGACGAACCGGACTACGCGCTCGTCGGCGTCGTTCGGATCCCGGAGAGCGAGAAGAGTCCGGCGCGCGCCATCGGCCGCCGTGTGCTGTGGGCGCTGGCCGCGCTGTTCGTCTGCTCGGTCATCGTCTACCTCGACCGCGACGGGTACATCGACGCCAAAGAGGGCGAGATGTCCTACATCGACGCGCTCTATTACACGTCCGTGACGCTGTCGACCACCGGCTACGGCGACATCACTCCGATCACCGAGTCGGCGCGACTGATCAACATCATCTTCATCACCCCGCTGCGCGTCCTCTTCCTGATCGTGCTCATCGGCACGACCCTCGAAGTGCTGACCGAGCGTTCGCGCCAGGCGATGAAGATCCAGAACTGGAGGAACCGGGTGCGCAACCACACGATCGTGATCGGCTACGGCACCAAGGGCCGTACCGCGGTCGACGCGGTGATCGCCGACGGCGGCAAACCCGCGGAGATCGTGATCGTCGACAAGGACCAGGCGGCGCTCGACGTCGCCAATGCGCACGGTCTGGTGACCGTTCGCGGCGACGCGACCAAGTCCGACGTCCTGCGCCTGGCCGGCGTCCAGCACGCGGCCGCGATCGTCGTCGCCGCGAACCGCGACGACACGGCGGTCCTCGCGACCCTGACGGCCCGTGAGATCAACGGGCACGCCAAGATCGTCGCCTCCATCAACGAGTCCGAGAACACCCACCTGATGCGCCAGTCCGGCGCCAACTCGGTGGTCGTCTCGTCGGAGACCGCGGGCCGTCTGCTCGGCATCGCGACCATCACGCCGTCCGTCGTGGAGGTGGTGGAGGACCTGCTCAGCCCGGAGGAGGGATACGCCATCGCCGAACGCGAGGTGGAGCCCTCCGAGACCGGCGGGTCGCCCGCGCACACCAAGGACCTCGTCCTCGGCGTCGTCCGGGCGGGCAAGCTGTACCGCGTCGGCGACGAAGAGGTCGAAGAGATCGAGGCCGGCGACCGTCTCCTCTACGTGCGCCAGGGCGGACCGGCCTGATGGCGACCTTCGAGTTCCGTGAACCGCCCATCCTGTCCCGCGCCGAGTTCGACCGCGCGGCCCTCGTCCGCAAGGACCCCGACCGGCTCATCGCGGGCTGGCCGAGCGCCCGGGTACTCCTCGTCGACCACCGCGGACAGTTCCCGGTCAACGACGACGGCACTCTCCGCTGGGTCTCCGCCGCCGATCTGGGTGCCGAGCCGGTCCCGGGTGCGGTCTTCCTCGGCGTCGCGGGCAGTGACCGGTGGGCGCTGCGCGTCGACGAGGTCCCCGAACCGGTCGCCGAACCGCGTTCGGGCGCAGACAAGCTCACCTCCGACGGCGCCGGCCTGCTGGCGACGGCGCTCGGTCTGCTGAACTGGCATCGCACCACCGGATACTCGCCGATCGACGGCAAGGCACTGGAGCTGACCCAGGGCGGCTGGCTGCGACGCGATCCGGAGACCGGCGCCGAGGAGTATCCGCGCACCGACCCGGCCGTCATCATGGTGATCCACGACGGCGCCGACCAAGTGCTGCTCGGCAGGCAGACCGTGTGGCCGGACCGCTGGTTCTCCACGCTCGCCGGCTTCGTCGAACCCGGCGAGTCGCTGGAGCAGTGCGTGCGCCGCGAGGTCTTCGAGGAGGCGGGCATCCACGTCCACTCGCCGAACTACCTCGGCTCGCAGCCCTGGCCGTTCCCGCGGTCGCTGATGCTGGGGTTCGAGGCGGTCGGCGACCCGACCGCGCCGCTGGTCCTGCGCGACGGCGAACTCGGCGACGCCCGCTGGTTCCACCGCGACGAGGTGCTGGCGGCGCTCGATCGGGGCGGCGACTGGGGTGCAGGCGACGACGACGTCCCGCTGAAGCTGCCGGGGTCCATCTCCATCGCCCGCAGTCTGATCACCGCGTGGGCGCACGCCCCGCGGCCCTGACGGCGAGGCGATTCCCTGTGGCGTGCCCGACTCGTGTCGCCGCACGACGGCCCGATGTGCTGCAATTGCGGTATGAGTGATGCGGCAGCAACCCCGGAACTGACCCTGTACACCACCTCGTGGTGCCCGTTCTGCATCCGGCTCAAGACCGGTCTCGCGCGCGAGGGCGTCGAGTACACCGAGATCGACATCGAGGACACGCCCGAGGCCGCCGAGTTCGTCGGCAGCGTCAACAACGGCAACCACGTCGTCCCGACGGCCCTGTTCGCCGACGGCTCCACCGCCACCAACCCGTCGGTCGGCGACGTGCTGACCAAGATCGGCAGGGCGTAGCCTCCTTCGCGTCGCCGGGAGACGCATCTGCGGCCATCCGTCGTATCCGCGTCTCCCACCGACCGTTGCGTCGTCCCGGACGACGCAGATGTCGTCGGCAGACGCGGATGGTGTCGTGGGGAGACGCATCTGCGGATTGTCACAGGGGCGTGAGACTGTAGGAGCATGACGACGGCGATGGGACAGCGGGTGGAAGGCGGAGCGACGGCGGGACTGGATCCCGACCAGCTCGAAGCCGTCCTCGCACCCCGGGGGCCGGTCTGCGTCCTCGCCGGCGCCGGGACCGGCAAGACGCGCACCATCACGCGGCGGATCGCGCACCTCGTCGAATCGGGGCAGGTCAATCCCGAGCAGGTCCTGGCCGTCACCTTCACCTCGAGGGCTGCGGCCGAGATGCGGGAGCGACTCGCCTCCCTCGGTGTCTCGGGGCCGGGGAACTCGGTCGCCGCGCAGACCTTCCACGCCGCAGCCATGCGTCAACTCCGCTACTTCTGGCCGATGACCTTCGGCGACCTGCGCTGGGACCTCCTGGAACACAAGTTCCGGATGGTGGCGCGGGTGGCGCGCGAGGTCGGGATCGACGTGTCCGATCGCGACCTGTTGCGCGATCTGTCCTCGGAGATCGAGTGGGCCAAGTCGTCGGCGATCGGGCCGGACCAGTACGCCGACGCCGCGCAGCGCGCACACCGGGACGTGCCGACCGATCCGCGGACGGTGATGCAGGTGTTCGCCGCGTACGAGGCCGCGAAGGTCGCACCGAACGGCGACCGCCTCCTCGACTTCGAGGACCTGCTCATCTACACGACGATGATCCTGCAGTCCGATCCGTCGATCGGCGAGGAGTTCCGGTCGCGCTACCGCAGCTTCGTGGTGGACGAGTACCAGGACGTCACGCCGATCCAGCAGAATCTGCTCGACGCGTGGCTCGGCGGCCGCGACGACCTCACCGTCGTCGGCGACGCCAACCAGACGATCTACAGCTTCACCGGCGCCACGCCGTCGTACCTGCTGGATTTCACGCGACGGTTCCCGGACGCGACGCTCGTCCGCCTGCAGCGCGACTACCGGTCCACCCCGCAGGTGGTGAACCTGGCCAACGAGGCCATCGGCAAGGCCCGCGGGCGGATCGCAGGCACCCGACTGCAGCTGGTGGGGCAGCGCGACGCCGGTCCCGAACCGGTGTTCGCGGGCTACGACGACGAGATCTCCGAGGTGGTCGGTGTGGTCGCCGAGATCCGCAAACGGATCCGCGCAGGGGTGCCCGCCTCCGAGATCGCCGTGCTGTACCGCGTGAACGCCCAGTCCGAGGCCTACGAGGAGGCGCTGGCGGAGGCAGGCATCGACTACCAGGTCCGCGGCGCGCAGAGCTTCTTCGAACGACCCGAGATCGTGGCGGCGATGCGACGACTCACCTCCCTCGCGGGCGGTCCGCCGCCGCCCATGCAGCCCGTCGACGCAGTCCGGCACGCGCTGCACCAGGTGGGGCTCACCGAGTCCGAGCCGAAGGGCGCCAACGCCCGCGCGCGATGGCAGCAGTTGTTGCGCTTGGTCGAGATCGTCGAGACCATCGCCTCCGAAGCGCCGGAACTGGACTTCGCCGGTGTCGTCGGCAAGCTCGACGAACGTTCGCGGATGCGGCACGCGCCGATCGGCGGCGGCGTCACCCTGTCGTCGATGCACGCGGCGAAGGGCCTCGAGTGGGATGCGGTCTTCCTGACCGGACTGCACGAGGGATCCATGCCGCTGGGCCGCGCCTCGAAGACCGTCGACGAGGTGGAGGAGGAACGTCGGCTCTTCTACGTCGGCATCACTCGAGCGCGCGAGCACCTGCACCTGTCGTGGAGCCTCTCGCGAGGGGAGGGGCGCGGCACCAAGCGCCGTCGGTCCCGATTCCTCGACGCCCTGGTGCCCGCGCCGTCGGCCGGCCTGGACTTGGAACCGCTGCCCGAGCGCACCGAACCGGATCCGGACGTCCTGAAGGCGCTGACCGTGTGGCGCAAGGAGTTCGCGGAGTCGCACGAGATCATGGAGTCGAACGTGATGAGCAAGACGATGGTCCGCACCATCGCGACCGCGGTGCCGACCACGCTCGAGGACCTCGCGAAGGTCCGCGGGTTCGGCAGAGCTCGCACGGACGAGATCGGTGCCGCGGTCATCGCCGTCGTCGATTCCGCCTTGCCGGGTAAAACCGCAGGTAGAAAATAAGTTGTGCACATTTCGTCGTCCGCCTAGAGTACGAGGAGTACTTGAGAGCAGCGCGGGATCTTCCTGTGCCGTGACCGGTACGTGTTACAGCGAGCCAAACGAGAAGGAAGGGAGTCGACCAATGAAGTGGCAGGCCGTACATATCGCTGCACCCGCAGCACATCTGGCGCGAGCGCGCCGGCGATTCCCCGTGGCCCGCAAGGACGGCAGTACGACGTCCCTCACAAGGTCTCATCCGTAGAGACCCCAGCGGAACATTCCAGGCCACGGCGAATCGCGATAGCGAACCCGTGGCCTTCTGCTTTCCGGCAGGCGGTTCGGGTTCACCCGAAAAGCATCTGCGACGAGAAAGCCGACTTACTTTGTCTACCTTGACCATTCCCCGAATAGAACTGCCCTGTCAGAGCACCGACAACGACGCGGACCTGTGGTTCGCCGATCAGCCGAGCCAGCTGGAAGAGGCCAAGAGCCTCTGCCGCGAGTGCCCGCTGCAGACCGCCTGCCTGGACGCCGCGCTCGAACGCGAGGAGCCCTGGGGTGTCTGGGGCGGGGAGATCCTCGACCGCGGCGTCATCATCGCCCGCAAGCGGCCGCGCGGCCGCCCGCGGAAGCGCGAGGGACTCGCGGGTTGATGGAGCGGAGCGACATGGCCGCACCATCTGTCGACCAGGAGCACCACTTGTGTTTCCCGCACTCAGTCGCGACCGAGTGCGAGAAACACAAGTGGTGCGACTCGCCGACACGTGGTGCGGGAAGGCCCCCTTCCGGCGAACCACCGACTTCAGCCCCTTCTGATCACCGGGAATCAATCATCAAGCGGGCCGTGTCGAAACCGCCGCGGGCCGGGCGTGCTCAGCCGTCGATGCCGGGCATCCATTCGCGCAGGATGGCGCGGTAGGGTGCCTCGGCGTCGAGCTGGGCGGCGATGCCCACGCAGCCGATCAGCACGCGGAACACCATCACGTACTCGCGCGGGACGTTCAGGTTCCGCGACGTCTTGTACACGTCGCCGTTGAAATCGGTGGCCTTGCCCGCGGCGTGCTGCAGCCACTTGCGGGTGAAGTGGAACGTGTCGCTGTACAGCGGATCCACATAGGGCTGCAGGTACTTGGCCAGATCGTCCGGCGTCACGCGGTTCGCGTGGGAGGCCTGGATGAAGTTGGCGTCCACCATCATCTCGCGCAGCTCGTCGTACTTCTTGTCCCGAGCCAGTGCCAGGATCTGCCCGGTCTTGGGCGGCAGACCGTCCGGATAGTGACCCACGGCGCCGAAGTCCAGGATGCCGAACCGGCCGTCGTCGAGCACGTAGAAGTTGCCGGGATGCGGATCGCCGTGCAGCAGTCCGACGCGAGCGGGCGAACTGATCTCGAAGGTCGTCATCTTGGCGGCGGCGTCGTTGCGCTGTTCCTGCGTGCCGTCGGTGATGAGCTTCGACAGGCGGATGCCGTCGATCCACTCGGAGACCATCACCTTGGGGGAGCTCGCGACGACCTTGGGGACCAGGAAGTCGGGGTCGCCGTCGAAGGCGCGGGCGAATGCACGCTGGTTGTCGGCCTCGGCGAGGTAGTCGAGCTCGTCCTCGGTGCGGTCGATCAACTCGTCGACCATCCCCTTGACGTCGGTGCCGGGGGAGAGCTTCTGAATGAGCCCGGACATGCGGCTGAGGGTCTTCAGGTCGGCTTTCAACGCGTGGTCGGCGCCCGGGTACTGCACTTTGACCGCGACCTCGCGACCATCCGACCAGACGGCCTTGTGAACCTGTCCGATGCTGGCGGAGGCGGCCGGCTCGTCGCTGAACTCGCGGAACCGCTCGCGCCAGCGGGTGCCGAGCTGGTGGTCGAGGACGTTGTGGACGGCGGAGGCGGAGAGCGGCGGCGCTTCGGCCTGCAGTTTGGTGAGGGCTTCGCGGAACGGTTCACCGAACTCGTCGGGGATCGCGGCCTCCATGATCGAGAGGGCCTGGCCGACCTTCATCGCGCCGCCCTTGAGTTCGCCGAGGACGGCGAAGAGCTGCTCGGCGGTCTTGTTCATGAGGTCGGCGCTGACCTCTTCCTTGCTGGCGCCCGCGATGCGTCGACCGAGGCCTGCTGCTGCGCGCCCGGCCATGCCGAGCGGGAGAGATGCCAGTTTGACGTTTCGCCGTCCCTGACCGCGTGTGATCTCGCTCAATTCAGTCCTTTCGCCGCGTGATCGAGAATAGTTGACGTCCGCGATCCGTGCCTCACGCTGTCGTTCAGCTGACAGTCGCAGCGGGGGTGCACCGGCGCCGGAAGCGACGTCACAGTGCTCGGCGACGACCGGAACTCCAGGATCCGTCCGGTGATCGACGGGGGATCCGCGGTTCGGTTCCGCAGACGCACCGCGATCTCGGCGATCTGAGCCGCCGCGATCGCCGCCGTCGCCCGACCGGTCGCCGGTGCGGCGGCGCCGGCCACCCCGTGCAGGGTCGCCGCCAGCATCGGCCAGTGCTCGTCCAGGTCGGCGCGATACAGGTCCACGCATCGCAGACAGCTCGACAGCCCGGGGAGGACCAGCGGTCCCACCACCCCGACGTCGTCGTTCAGGTAGGTGCTCAGGTGCGGGACGGCGCCTGCGACGAGCGGCTCCCACAGGGTGGGGTCGGGTACCGGCTGGTCTGCGATCACCACCAGATTCGGGCGCTTCTCGCCGGATCGGAACAGGATGGCCGGGTCGTACGGGACGGCAGCGTAACCGTCGTGCGGCAGCTCGGTGAGCAGCAGGCCCGCCAGCTCCCCGTGTCCGACGACGCCGACCCGGAGGGGGAGCTGCCGAACGGCCGACGGTGGGACCGCCTTACCCGCGGACACCAACTGGTCGACGATCGCCCAGAACCCGGTCACCGTGAGCCCGGAGGAGCGCACCGCCCGCCGCAGGTGCAGGAAGCGCTGCGGAGTCCGCAGTCGCTGCAGCACCGCGACGACCGTCGCGATGGTCACCGCAGGCGGTACGTCGATGACGAGTGCGGTGCGCGGGTCGGAGCCCACGTGAATCCGACGATCGGTTCTCGCGAGCACCGGCGTGCCGGCGGTGAGTACCGGAAGAGCATCCCGAGCGGCCATGCCGTCACCGTTGCAGAGTCCGGCATTTACCGCGAATCAGTTATCCACAGTTCTGCGAACGACGCCGATCAGGCCTGGTCGGAGCCTTTGTCTTCGTCGTCACCGCGGTTGTCGTCGGACTTCGGGTTCTCGGTGGTCCCGCCCTTTTCGGCGAACTGACGCTCCAGTTCGGCGATCGCGTCGTCGATGCCGGAGGTGTCGCCGCCGATCACGCGGTCGACGAAGCGCGCGGGATTGTCGAGATCATCGGCGTCGGGCAGCAGGTCCGGGTGACCCCACACACCGTCGCGGACGGTGATGTCGGACGCTTCGACGAGTGCGCGCCACAGTGCGGCGGCCTCGCGGAGTTTGCGGGGACGCAGGTCCATGCCGATCAGCGTCGCGAAGGTCTGCTCGGCCGGACCTCCGGACGCACGGCGACGTCGCATCGTCTCGGTGAGGGCCGCCGTGCTCGGGATGCGGCCGCCGAGAGCATTCGACACCACCTGTTCCACCCAACCCTCGATCAGGGCGAGGAGGGTCTCCAGTCGACTCAGCGCCGCCTGCTGCTCGGGGGTGGTCTGGGGCTCGAACGACGCAGCCGATCCCATCAGCTCCTCGAGCTTGCCGGGATTGGTGAACAGTTCCTGCGGGTCGATCTCGGTCGCCAGGTTCTGCAGTCCGCCGAGGTCGACGCGGATGCCGCGCGCATACTCCTCGACGGTCGCGAGCAGGCGCTGCTTGAGCCACGGCACATGCGTGAACAGTCGGACGTGCGCGGCCTCGCGAGCGGCGAGGAACACGACGATCTCCTGGGCGGGCAGGTCGAGGCCCTCCGCGAACTTCGCGATCGCCTCGGGCAGCAGCACGCCCACCCGGTCTCCGGCGAGGGGGAGGCCGATGTCGGTCGAGGTCAGGACGCCGCCGGCCAGCTGGCCGAGTCCCTGCCCCAGCTGCGTGCCGTACATGGTGCCGCTGAGCTGGCCGATCATCGCCATCATCGGACCGGCGAATGCCTTGGCCTCTTCGGGCAACCCCATGTCGACGGTCTTCGCCATCTGCTCGGCGATCGGATCGCACAGCGTGCGCCAGGTGGGCATGGTGTTCTCCAACCAGTCCACCGGAGTCCACGCGGCGGTGGTGCTGATCCCCGCGGGCAGCGTCGTCTGTTCGTCCAGCCACACCTCGGCGAGGCGGACCGCGTCGGCGACGGCCTGATGCTCCTTGTCGAGCATGGGCGTGAAGTCGCCGATCTGCTGCCGGGCCAGGTTGGCGGCGACGTCGTAGTTCACCGGACCGGAACCGCCGCTCGCCATCCCGGAGCCCATGCCGCTGAACATGTTGCCGAGCTGGCTGAACAGCTGACCGAGCTGGGAGGGGTCCACGGCGCCGCCGTCGCCCAGCGCGAAGCCGAAGGGGTTCGCCGGGTCGTTGCCGCCGCTGTTGCCTGCGCCGCTGTTCTTGCCGCTGTTCTGGTCGTCTTTGTCCCGGTCGTCCGACGACGAGAATCCGAAGGGCAGATCATTCATACCGTCAACGGTACCGGTCGCGGGCGTGCGCGTGCGGGCTCTGTGCAGGCCGCTGCATTACCCTGGGCCGGGTGACCATCAAGCCCGCCCATCGCCGCATCGCCACGCTCGTCGTGGGGGTGGTCCTGCTCATCGCCTTCATCATCGCGGGGATGACTCTCCGGGTGCCGTACGTCGCACTCGGACCGGGTCCCACGGTGAACACTCTTGGCGAGGTCGATGGGAAACCGGTGGTGTCGGTGTCGAACGCCGTCGATCCGAACCCCAAGGGCAACCTGAATCTGACGACCGTTTCGCTGCGCGACGGACTCACCCTGTTCCAGGCGCTCGGACTGTGGGTGTCGGGCAGCAATGAGATGCAGCCGCGCGAACTGTACTTCCCGCCGGACCAGACCGTGGAGCAGGTGCAGCAGCAGAACGACGCCCAGATGTCCGGCTCGGAGCTCAATGCGACCCTCGCCGCGCTCAACTACCTCCACAAGCCGATCGCCCTCGGTGTCGGAGACGTGGCCAAGGGCGGTCCGGCGACCGGCAAGTTGAAGGTGAACGACCGGATCGTCAGCGTCGCCGGGGTGTCGGTCACTACGCCGCAGGCACTGCTCGACGTCCTCAAGAAGCACAAGCCGGGCGATCAGATCGAGATCGTGGTGCAGCGCGGCGACCAGCGACTGACGCAGCAGGTGACGCTCGCCGCCCGCAAGGACGACGCCGGGCGGGCCCTCCTCGGCATCACGCCGACGCTGCTGGCCGCGGATCCGAACACGAACATCACGTTCAACGTCGGGCAGATCGGCGGGCCGTCGGCCGGGCTGATGCTGACGCTGTCGGTGATCGACGAGATGACGCCCGGGAACCTGTCGCATGGCAAGTTCATCGCAGGCACCGGAACCATCGACCCGAACGGCAAGGTCGGCGAGATCGGCGGGATCCCGCACAAGATCGACGCGGCGAGCGCAGCGGGCGCCACGGTCTTCCTGGTCCCCGCGGGCAACTGCGCGGCCGCCGTCGACGGCGCGCCCGACGGCATCGAGCTGGTGAAGGTGGAGACGCTGACCGGCGCGATGGACGCACTCACGAAGCTCGGCGAGGGCAAGCCGCTCCCGCACTGCTGACGCAGAGGTTTCCCGCGGTCAGGGTCTCCTGCGGTCAGCCGTGCAGGGTCTGCGCCAGAGCGTCGAGCAGGTTCGGTGCCAGGTTCGGGTGCGTCTGCAGTTCGCCGGACTGCGCGTCGCCGTCGCGGAGCGCCAGCAGCGCCACCCGCTTGCCGTTTCGGAGCACGCCCGCGGCCAGTCGTGCGGTCTGCCGACCGGGATGGGCCTGCGCCGCCTGACGTGCGGCCTCGTCCGCGGCGACCGGATCGGCGAGCAACGGTTCCAGCGCCGCATCGAGATCGGCCTCCGCATCGGGCGGCAGGAGTGTGATCTCGCTGACCAGGGCACATCCCACCACGGACGACGGCCAGGTGACGGTCGTCAGCAGTTCTTCGAGGTCGTCGGAGTCGGTCTCCTGGACCACGGGACTCAGCGCGGAGTCGTCGTCGGGATCGATGAGGCCGGGAGCCTGCGCGGCCAGGACAGTGGTGGGGACCAGCGCGAACAGTGTCGGGCGGGCGCCCCACGGCAGGTCGCCGGTGTAGGCGAGACACTGGGCGAGGGCGTTGCCGAGATCGGCTTGCGAGAATGCGGCGGGCGCGGAATCAGGCGATGACGTCACGGCCCCATTGTGCAGGCCGTTCGCTGCGACGGCGCAGGGAGTCGACACGGACGAATCGGTAAGGTGGTCCTCATTGCCGTCGCATCGTGTGAGTGCGAGATGAATCAGGAGCTTTTCAAGTGGTGAGTATGACCGGATCGACCGGCAGGCCGACCTTGTCGCGTCGGGCCAAGATCCTCCTCGGAATCGGTGTCGGAATCTTGATTCTGGTGCTGGTGGGACCGCAGGTCGTGGCGCTGACGACCGACTGGATGTGGTTCTCCGACGTCGACTACACGAGCGTCATGTCGACGATGATCACCACTCGACTGGTGATCTTCGCGGTGGTCGCACTCATCGTGGGCGCCATCGTCTTCGGGGCGTTGTTCGCCGCGTACCGGGTGCGGCCGGACTTCGTGATGCTGGCCAGCCCCAACGATCCGCTGTCGCGGTACCGCACCGCGATCGGCGTGCGGCCGAAGGTCTCGATGCTGGTGCCGTCGGCGTTCATCGGCATCATGGCCGGGCTCATCGCGCAGGGCTCCTGGTCCACGGTCCAAATGTTCCTGCACCGTGAATCGTTCGGCACCACCGATCCGCAGTTCGGCCTCGACATCGGCTTCTACGCGTTCACGCTGCCGTTCCTGCGCATGGTTCTCGACATCCTGTTCATCTCCCTGGTGATCGCCTTCATCGGCAACCTGATCACCCACTACGTGTTCGGCGGCCTGCGGCTGGGCGGCGGCGGACGCCGCGGGGGACTCACCCGTGCAGCCCGCATCCAGCTGGCCGTGATCGCCGGCCTGTTCATGATCGCCAAGGCCGTCGGCTACTGGTTCGACCGCTACGACCTCCTCAGCAACGGCCGTCGCGGCGACATCTTCACCGGCGCCAGCTACACGGACATCAACTTCGTCCTGCCGTCCAAGCTGATCCTGATGGCGATCGCGATCGTGTGCGCACTTGCGTTCTTCGCCGCGATCGTGCTGCGCGATCTGCGGATCCCGGCTCTCGCCGCGGTTCTGATGCTGGTGTCGGCGCTGACGATCGGCGTCGTGTGGCCGGCCGCCATGGAGCAGTTCTCGGTGAAGCCGAGCGCCGTGACCAAGGAGGCCGAGTACATCCAGCGGAACATCGCGGCGACCACCGACGCCTACCGGATCCGCAACGGCGTCGACGTCACGTACGAGCAGAACTGGGCCAGCAAGCCCGCCGACCCGAACAAGGTGAACTCCGACGAGGCCACCCTCTCCAACATCCGGATCCTGGATCCGATGGTGCTGTCGAAGGCCTTCGAGCAGCGGCAGCAGCTGAAGAACTTCTACGGATTCCCGAACCAGCTGGCGCTGGACCGGTACACGGTGACCGAGAAGGTCGACGGCAGCGATCAGACGGTGCAGCGTCAGCGCGACTTCGTGGTGGCGGCCCGTGAGCTGGACCCGTCGAAGTACGACGACAACCAGAACAACTGGATCAACAAGCACACCGTGTACACGCACGGCAACGGCTTCATCGCCGCGCAGGCCAACAAGGTCGACGAGGCCAGCGGCAACGACTCGCGCTCCGACAAGGGCGGTCAGCCGGTATTCCTGGTGTCGGACTCCACGACGATCGGCACCGACGGCTACAAGTCCTCGCCGATTCAGGTCAAGCAGCCGCGGATCTACTTCGGTGAGCTGATCGCGAAGGTGGATCCCGACTACTCGATCGTCGGCTCGCTCGACGGCTCGGACCGCGAGTACGACGGCGACGACAAGACCTACACCTACACCGCCAAGAGCGGTGTTCCGCTCAGCAACATGGGTACCCGCCTGCTGTACGCGCTGAAGTACGGCGAGCGGAACTTCCTGCTGTCGGACCAGATCAACGACAACTCGCGGCTGCTCTACAACCGCGATCCGCGGGACCGCGTCAAGAAGGTCGCTCCGTGGCTGACGGTCGACTCGAAGACCTACCCGGCCGTGATGGCCGACGGTTCCATCAAGTGGATCGTCGACGGCTACACCACGCTGAAGAATTACCCGTACGCGCAGCGCATGTCGCTGGCCGACGCGACCGCGGACTCCCGGGAGACGACGGCGGGTCAGACCGGTCGGACGCAGGAGGACAAGGAGGTCTCCTACGCGCGCAACTCGGTGAAGGCGACCGTCGACGCGTACACCGGTGAGGTCACCCTGTACCAGTTCGACACCAGCGACCCGGTCCTCAAGACGTGGATGAAGGTGTTCCCCGGAACAGTGGAGCCGCGGTCGGAGCTCGACAAGAAGCCCGATCTGCTGGCCCACGTCCGCTACCCGGAGGACCTGTTCAAGCTGCAGCGCGCGCTGCTGACGAAGTACCATGTCTCGGACGCGGCGACCTTCTACCGGTCGAACAACTTCTGGACGGTGCCGAACGATCCGACCACCGACGAGAACCGGCTGCAGCAGCCGCCGTACTACTTCACCGCGGCGCGGCCGTTCGACTCCGGCTCTCAGTATCAGCTGACCAGTGTCGTCACCGCGCTGAACCGGCCGAACCTGGCGGCGTACATGACGGTGGGTTCGGATCCGGACGGCTACGGCAAGATCAGCGTCAAGGTGCTGCCGACCGCCAGGCAGGCCATGGGTCCGCAGCAGGCGTGGGAGAACATGACCTCCAACGGCACGGTCGCGAGTGACCGCAAGCTGGTGGAGGACACCACCAAGGTCACCTACGGCAACCTGCTGGCATTGAACGTCGGCGGAAACGGGCTGCTCTACGTGCAGCCGATGTACACCGAGGCCAAGGCGGGCAACTCGTCCATTCCGAAGCTGTACCGCGTGCTGACGTACTACAACGCGGCGTCGGGTGCGGATGCGGCCAACGTCGGTTACGCGCCGACCGTCGCCGAGGCGCTCGCCCAGGTCGGCATCTCGCCGACCGCCGCGACGGCACCGGAGAAGGACGGTGGCACTCCGTCCACGCCGGGCACGCCGGAGCAGCCGAAGCCGCCGGTGGAGAAGCCGGAGAAGCCGTCGACCGGTGACAACGCCGCTCGCGACGCTGCGGTCAAGGAGATCGGCGCGGCCCTGGAGAACGTCCGCAAGGCGCAGTCCAGCGGCGACTTCAAGGCCTACGGCGAAGCACTGGACCAGCTCGACAAGGCAGTGAAGAAGTACGAGTCGACGGGCGGCTGAGCCCACAGACGACGAGACCGGCCGAGCTGATCTGCTCGGCCGGTCTCGTCGTCCCCGGGGGGCGGGGCGGTGCTACGGGCGCACCTTCGCGAGGTACCGGTTGATCTCCGCCTGCGTGTTGTCGGGCATCACCGGAGAGTGACGGAGCTCCTTGATGAGAACTCCGAAGATCATCGACGCCGCGATGATGCCGCCGAGGGCGAGGACTCCGTAGGTGATGTTCATCGGCTTGTTGTCGGGGAGGTCGGCGAGGGTGATGAGCCAGAGCCCGGAGAACGCGCCGCCGGCCAGCAACAGGATGAACGCGATGAAGCCCATCCAATGGTTGCCGTGACTCTCTCGCCTGACCGTGTGATTCGCCATGACTCCTCCTCAGAACTCCTGATCGTGGGCGACCTGCCTGGTAGGGCCACCTTTCGGTGCAACTCCACCGTACCCCCAACGTGACAGATCTCACAGGGTCAATCTGACTAATCCGTTTGTCACTTTTGGGGTCTGGGGTATGGGAATTGAACCCGCCGGAACTTACTCTGCGGTAAGCGGGCCGTCGGGGACTCGCGAATCACATCGCAGGGAGTCGCCTCATGCCACCGCTCAGTCGAATGGTGAAGATCCAACTGGTCGTCGTGGTCGTCCTCGGCCTGCTGTCGGCGATGTATGCGGGTGTCCGCTATGCGCGGATGGATCAGGCGCTCGGCGTCTCCGGCTACCGCGTCGTCGTGCACATGCGAGACACCGGAGGCATCTTCACCGGCGCGCAGGTGACCTACCGCGGTGTGGCGGCCGGCCGAGTCAGCGACATGCGACTGGTGCCGGGCGGCGTCGACGTCGAACTCACCATGGAGGACGGTCGCGCCGCGATCCCGGACTCGGCGGTCGCGGTGATCGCCAACCGATCGGCGATCGGCGAGCAGTTCGTCGACCTCCGGCCGAAGTCCGGCGACGGCCCCTTCCTGCGTGACGGTTCGGAGATCTCGGCGGTCGAACTGCCTCCCGCCATCCAGGACGTCGTCGCCGCGACCATCGACCTGACGAGAACGGTGCCCGTCGACTCACTGCGGACCGTGGTCGGCGAGCTGGGGCGGGCGTTCAACGGCAAGGGCGACGACCTCGCCGGTCTCGTCGACTCGCTCGATGAGCTGTCGGACAAGGGTTTGCGCAGCCTCGACGACACGATCGGCCTGATCACCGACGCACACGTCGTGCTCGACACCCAGGCGGAGCAGTCCGACGCGATCCTCGACTGGTCGCGGAGCCTCGACGCGGTGGCCGCGCAGCTCGCTGCCTCGGACCCGTCGATCCGCCGCATCCTGACCGACGGCCCCCGCGCCGCCTCCGCCCTGTCCGCGTTCCTGAACGACAACGGGGCCGACGCGACGACGCTCATCGGGCAGCTGGGGAAGACTGTCCACGTCGCAGAGCCCGCCGCATACGCGACCGGCATGACCTTCGCTCTGCTGTCCATGCTGTCGGCCAGCAGCCACACCAACACCTCGTCCGACGGCACCATCCGCTTCGGCGTCGTCCTCGAGACCGGGAACCCGCCCAGCTGCACCCGCGGCTACGAGTCGACGCAGGCGATGATCGCCGCCATCAAGCGCAAGAACCCGGACTTCGACATCAATAACGACGAATTCCCGTTCAACACGAAGGCTCGCTGCGACGTGCCGGTCGGCAACCCGACCGACGTCCGCGGTGCCGCTCGTGCCCCGCTCGGCAATCCCACCGTCGCCCAGCCGTGGGACGGCACGCCCAAGAAGGACGCCGACAGACTGAACCTGAACCCTCTCGCCGCTCAGCTGGCGACATTGATGGGCGTGCGGCCGCGATAGCTGGGTGGGCTGTGCTGTCAGAGGCCGAATCAGCAACGCGGACAGTCACTCCGCGCCACTCATCGTGTCCTCGATCACGGTGCAGGCGAATCGATTTGCACGCGGGTTCACCGCTGTGTAACGTTATCGGTGCAACGCGGGGTGGAGCAGCTCGGTAGCTCGCTGGGCTCATAACCCAGAGGTCGTAGGTTCGAATCCTGCCCCCGCTACAAAGAGGAAAGACCCGGACTTCGGTCCGGGTCTTTCTGCTTTCCCGGGTGGCCGCGTCATCGCCTCCGCCGTTGCTCCGCGGTCGAGTTCAGGAGTCGTAAGCTACTTGATCGGTGTGCCCTGGTGCCGAAGGAGCTGCCACCCGACCTCGTCGCGTCGCCAGAGCGACGTCCGGACCGCACCTTGGCCCGCGCGCTCGGAACGCCACCGCAACGCGATCAGGCCGTCGCCGACGCGCGCGGCCACCGCGTCGTGCATGATGAGGCGCTCCGAGGAGTCCTCCCGCAGCAGTGCCTCGATGGACTGCGCGCGATTGCGCACCACGCCGCCGCAGTTGATCTCGACGAAGTCCTCATGCAGCAACTCGCGTAGACGGTCGCCGTTGGACCGAGTGCTCGAAGTCAGGAGTTCCCGCTCGAGGTCGATCACTGCCGCCAAATCAGTGTCCTGCCCAGTCATGTCTCCATGGTGGGCCATCCGTCGGCGGAGGGGAACCGGTTCGGAGATGTCCGTGAATACTGTTACCTCCGCGCCATCGAATCGACGGAGGTCGCTCTCGACGCCGCGGACCTCGGGGCTGAGCAGCTTTCGGAACGGAGTTCACGGTGACGGTACGCCGGAAATGTCGTAGGTGGCTGCTAGCTTGGCGCCATCAGATCGAGGAGGCGGGTGCCGAAGGGCAGGTGCCCGGAGAGGACGTAACCCCGGCGATGTGGCTCGCGCCAGGGATCGTTCCGGGGTCTTCCTCTGTCGAGGATACGGGGGTGATGGGGGATGTCAACGTCGACCGACCCTGCCGTGATGGGCAGGCTGCTGACGACGGTGCGGCTGAGGTCGTACCTGGAGGCGACGCAGGGTGATCTTCCGGCGGCACTGCGACTGTACGACTGGAACACCGTCGTCTCTGCAGCGGCGATGGCGACCGTTGCAATGGTGGAGGTGGTGGTGCGCAACGCCATGGACGTGCAACTCGGCAGGTGGGCTCGGTTGCGGGGCGAGGCGTCGTGGCTGGAGATCGTGCCGCTGGAACCGCGCGGGCTCGCCGATCTGGAGCGAGCCGAGCGGGCGGTGGAAGCACGGGGCGTCTCGACCAGCTTCCACGACCACGTGGTGGCCGAACTGGGCTTCGGCTTCTGGCGGTATCTCACCGCGCAGCGCTACCTCACCTCGCTGTGGGTGCCGGCGCTCGGGAAGGCGTTCCCACACGGATACCGGGATCTGCGGGAACGACGACGCGGCGTCGAACGGCGGTTGACGGCGCTGACGATCGTCCGGAACCGCGCGGCGCACCACGAGCCGATCCATCGTCGCGACCTCCGCGCGGATCTGCGCGCCGCGGTGGAGCTCGCGACGTGGGTGCATCCGGACGCCGGTGCGTGGGTGGCGACCCGGTCACCGTTGGAATCGGTGATCGCACGACGACCCGGCCGATGAGGTGGCGGCCGGTCTGCCGGAGTGGTCGGTCTGCCAGAATTGAGGCATGAACCTCACCGTCGCCGCTCAACTGGCCCTGATCGCAGCCGGCGTCATCTTCCTGTGGGCGCTGCTGCTCGGCGTGTGGAAGTACGTCCAGATCATGCGCAGCGAGAACGGTCAGGCGCACGTCTACGTCGACATCGCGCACCGCGCGGCGCTGATGTACTCGTTCGCGACGGCGATGCTCGCGGCGTTCGTCCAGTTCAGTGCCTGGTCGACCGCGGTGAACGTGATCGCGTTGACCGTGGTGATCGTCTTCTTCGTCGGCGCGATCGCGTCGTACTGCCTGCACGGCGCCCTGCAGGACACCACCAACCAGTTCCACCCGGCACCCGCGGTGCTGACCGCGGCGATGGTCGCGCTGATCGTCGGTGAGGTCGGAGGCAGTGCGGTGATCGTCGCCGGCTTCATCGTCGAGCAGGCGGGGACCTGGGGCTGACCCGAAGGCGTCGCAGCTTCAGCTCAGGTCGAACGTCTGGTTCTGCTTGGGGATGGACGCGCGCCAGCCGAGATCGTGGTCGAGGCGGTGGCGGAGCGACTCGCAGGCATTCGGCTCACCGTGCACCAGGAAGGTGCGTCGCGGAGCCTCCTCGAAACCGCGCATCCAGCGGATCAACTCGTCGGAGTCGGCGTGAGCCGACAGCATGTGCAGGTTCTCCACGCGGGCACGCACCGGCACCCAGTCGCCGAACAACTTGAGATGCTGCGCGCCGTCGCCCAACGACCGCCCGCGCGTCCCGACCGCCTGATAGCCGACCAGCACGATGGTGTTCTGCGCACCGGGGGCGAAGGCCTGGAGGTGATGCAGGATCCGGCCTCCGGTCGCCATCCCGCTCGCCGACAGCACGATCTTCGGCCGCCGGTCGGCGGAGACCGCCTTCGACGCCTCCGGATCGCGGACGTACTCGGCGATCGCGAACATCTCATCGGTGCGAGCGGCATCGAGACGGTGTGCGGACGGGTGCGTCCGCATCAGTTCACCGGCGTTGATCGCCATCGGGCTGTCGACGTAGACGGGAACATCGGGGAGTAGGCCGTCGCTCTTGAGCATCCACAGGTGGTACAGGATCGCCTGGGTGCGCCCCACCGCGAACGCCGGAATCACGACGGTGCCGCCGCGACCGACAGTGTCGGTGATGATCCGCAGAAGTTCAGCGGCCGGATCGGCGTCGTCGCGCACGCGGTCGCCGTACGTCGACTCGGACACCAGGTAGTCGGCACGGCGGATCGGTTCCGGGTCGCGCATCAGCGGATCGTCGTAGCGCCCGAGGTCGCCGCTGAAGGCGACGGTGGTGCCGTCCCAGTCGATCTCGACGGTCGCCGCGCCCAGGATGTGGCCGGCGCCGCGGAACATGGCCCGCGCACCGCGCACCGGACTGAACCACTTGCCCGTGCGGCACGGGTGGAACTGATCCATGGTCTGCTCGACGTCGTCCACGTCGTAGAGGGGCCGTGCCGGGTCGTGACGGGACGAACGGTGCTTGTTGGCCAGTGACGCCTCGCGCTCCTGCAGATGGGCGGAGTCGCGAAGGATGATCTCGGCGACATCGCGCGTCGCGGGGGTGGCGTAGATCGGGCCGCGGAAACCGGAGCGGATCAGCCGCGGGAGGTACCCGGTGTGGTCGAGGTGAGCGTGAGTGATGATGACGCCGTCGAGCGCGGCGGCGTCGATCGGCAGCGGCCGCCAGTTGGCCTCACGGAGATTCTTGATCCCCTGGAACAGCCCGCAGTCGATCAGCAGGGTGCGGCCGTCGCGCTCCAGCAGATGCTTGGAACCGGTGACGGTGCCCGCGGCGCCGAGACTGGTGAATGAAAGGGTCGACATCCTTCTCCGCCTCCTCATGTCTCATCTCCGACAGTAGGACGGACGGGGATGGCGGGGCGTCGAATGCAGTGAGGCCGGTCGCTGCGAGAGCGACCGGCCTCACCGGAGCACGACTCCCTCGCGGGAGGTGCGGAGCGTTCTACACGCGGAACGTCTTACAGGTACGCGCCGCAGGTCGGCCACGCGCCGGGGCCCTGGGTGGCGAGCACGTTCTCGGCGACGCGGATCTGCTCTTCGCGGGTGGCGTTCGAAGCGATGCCGCTGCCGCCGTTGGCCTCCCAGGTGGACTGCGAGAACTGCAGGCCGCCGTAGTAGCCATTGCCGGTGTTGATGGCCCAGTTGCCGCCGCTCTCGCACTGTGCGACAGCGTCCCAGTTGTGACCGTTGTCAGCCGAGGCGACGCCGGCGGCCAGGGTCAGGGGAGCGATGGACAGGGCACCGATGATGGCGGTACGGGTAGCGAGCTTCTTGATGCTCATAGAGCGATTTCCTCCTTGGGCGCAGACCCTCCTAAGCGGGCTGCGTTCGTGGACTGAAGCGACACTACGGGTCGGAAAAGCAAAGGTCACGCCGGAAAATGTGGTCGCCGACACAAAGTGCTAACTCCTGCAAGCGCTGATTTGCCGGCAAATATGCAGGTAAGAGTGCGAATATTCCCGTTATCTTTCCGTAATCAAAACGACGGCGTTTGTGAGCGGACCCACGTCGAAAAAGTGGTGTCCGTCACGGTCCCGGTGGCTAGCGTTACCGGTATGGCCACCTATGCAGACGCGTTTTCGCGCAGTATCGACGATCCCGACGGCTTCTGGCTGGATGCCGCAGAGGCGATCGACTGGATCACCCCGCCGACCCGTGCGCTCGACGACTCCAATCCGCCCATCTACCGCTGGTACCCGGACGCGTCGTTGAACACCTCGGCCAACGCACTGGACCGTCACGTGGCCGCCGGGCGCGGCGACCGCGACGCGCTGATCTGGGATTCGGCGATGGTCGGTGAGAAGCGCACCTACACCTATGCGCAACTGCTCGACGAGGTCGCGCGATTCGCCGGCGTGCTCGCCGCGCAGGGCGTCACGAAGGGGGATCGCGTCATCATCTACATGCCGATGATCCCCGAGGCGGCGATCGCGATGCTCGCGTGTGCTCGGATCGGCGCGGTCCACTCGGTGGTCTTCGGCGGATTCGCCGCCCCCGAACTCGCGACGCGGATCGACGACGCGCAGCCGGTCGCCGTCGTCACCGCGTCGGGCGGTCTGGAGCCCGGACGCGTCATCGAATACCTGCCGATGGTGCGCGACGCGCTCGCGCTCTCTGCGTCGGCACCGGCCACCGTGATCGTCAAGGACCGAGCGCAGGTGCCGGGTTCGGCCGTCGACCACGGCTGGTTGGATTGGGACGAGCAGATGGCGTCGGCCGACGCCGTCGGGCCGGTGGAGGTCGCGGCCACCGATCCGCTCTACATTCTCTACACGTCCGGCACCACCGGGAAGCCGAAGGGCGTGGTCCGGGACAACGGTGGGCACGCCGTCGCGCTGGTCTGGTCCATGAAGTACGTCTACGGCGTCGGCCCGGACGACGTCTGGTGGACCGCCTCCGATGTCGGCTGGGTGGTCGGGCACTCCTACATCGTCTACGGGCCGCTGCTCCTGGGCGCCACCACGATCATGTACGAGGGCAAGCCGGTCGGAACGCCCGACGCAGGTGCCTTCTGGCGGGTCATCTCCGAGCATCGCGCGTCGGCGCTCTTCACGGCGCCGACCGCCATCCGCGCCATTCGGAAGGCGGACCCGGAGGCCGCCGAGCTCGCGAAGTACGACATGTCGAGCTTCCGCACGCTCTTCGCCGCCGGCGAGCGGCTGGACCCGGACACCTTCGCGTGGGGCACCGAGACGCTCGGCGTCCCCGTCGTGGACCACTGGTGGCAGACCGAGACCGGCTGGGCGATCGTCGCCAACCTGCGCGGCCTGGAGCCGATGCCGCTCAAGCCCGGCACCGCGACCGTCGCCGTTCCCGGCTACGACGTCCAGGTGGTGGACGCCGAGGGCAACCGGCTGGGTGCCGACGCCGAGGGCAACATCGTGGTCAAGCTCCCGATGCCGCCCGGTACGCTCGCCGGCCTCTGGCGGGACGAGGCGCGGTTCCGCTCCTCCTATCTGGAGGCGTTCCCCGGCTACTACCTCACGGGCGACTCCGGCTACATCGACGGCGACGGCTACGTCTTCGTCCTCGGCCGCTCGGACGACGTCATCAACGTCGCGGGGCACCGGCTCTCGACCGGCAGCATCGAGGCGGTGGTCGCGGCCCATCCGGCCGTCGCCGAGTGCGCTGTGGTGGGCATCCACGACGATTTGAAGGGGCAGCGGCCCAGCGGCTACGTGGTCTTGAAGTCGGGTGCGACGATCAGCGCGGACGACCTGCGGGCCGAACTGGTGGCGCTGGTGCGCGAGGCGATCGGCGCCGTCGCGACGTTCCGCGACGTCACCGTCGTCGAGGCGCTGCCGAAGACCCGGTCGGGCAAGATCCTTCGCAAGACGATGCGGCAGATCGTCGACGGCGAGGAGTACACGGTGCCGTCGACCATCGAGGACATGTCGGTGCTGGAGGCGCTCGTGGAGCAGCTCGGTCGGTGACGGCCGCCCGGATCCGCGATCAGCCGAGGCGGTCGCGGGTCCAGGCGATCAGGTCGTCGACGCCGGCGGGGCCGGACGTGAGGACGTCGTCGTGGCCGCGGCCGGGGTACGTGCGGTAGTCGACGGCGGCGCCCATCGCCCGGCGGCGTTCCACATAGCCCGCCTGCGCGGCTGGTGTGACGATGCGATCCTCGTCGCCCTGCAGCACCAGCAGCGGTGTGCCGGTGGCTCCGACGGGAGTGTTCTCCGACAAGCGCCGTCCCAGGGCTCCGTGATCGAGCGGCTCCGAGTACGGGTCGGCGCCGACGGCCAACGCCACCATCAGCCCGGTGCCGCGGCGGTCGGCCGTCAGGCATCGTTTGGCGAGTTCGCGCATCGGCAGTCGTGCCTGCACGCGCAGGTGATCGTCGGCGTCGACGTCGCTGTAGGCGGAGGCGTAGGCGCTGAGCAGGTACGCGCCGATCGACGGGTCGCCGGATGACGAGTCGAGGGTCTGCGCGAGGGCCCGCAGATCAGCCATCGGAGAGACTGCGGCGACGCCGGCGAGCGGAACGTCGGGTGCATACTCGGGCCGCACCACGTCGGCCCACAACGCTGCGTGCCCGCCCTGCGAGACGCCCCACACGACGGTCCGGTCCGCGAGGATCAGGGCGTCGATCGATCGTGCGGCCCGGACGGCGTCGAGCACCGACCGCGCTTCGGCGCGGCCGATCAGATACGGGTGCGGGCCCTGGGTGCCGAGACCGATGTAGTCGGTCGCGACCACCGTCCACCCCTGAGCCAACGCCCCGGCCAACGCCGGTCGCGGCCCTGCGGTGAACAGGTCGTCGCGCAGGGACGGTGCGCAGTCCTGTGCGACGCCGGTGGTCGTGTGCGCCCACGCGATCACGGCTGACGGTGTCGTCGGCGGTTGTGCCGGAGCGATGACGAGACCGCTCGCGACCGCGGGCCGTCCGGCCTCGTTCTGCGTGGTGTACAGGATCTGCCAGGCGCGTGAGTGCTGCGGGGTGTCTCCGTTGAACGGCTCCACGCGCAGCAGTGTGCCGGGTGCGCCGTCGGCGGCTGCGTGGTAGAACCCGCCGGGGACCGGTGGCGACGAGTACCCGCCGACGGCGAAGCCCACCAGCGGGGCCGTCACGACCAGTGCGAGAGACGCCGCGACGACGCGCGGGGCCTGGGGTCGCACCACTCCGGCACTCCGTCCGAAGCTGTAGAACAGTCCCGCGACACCTGACCACACCAGCGCGCCGCCCAGCGCGAGGCACACCGCGAAGAGGGTGAGACCCGGCAGGGCTGCGACGACGGCCAGACACACGCCGCTGACGCCGATGAGCCCGTCGGCGACGCGGGCGGCGCCGGTGCCGCGGATCGCGTCGACGAGACGAGCCAGGCCGAAGATCGCGAGCCCGGCACCGAGCATGATGCTCACCGTCGAGATCGACAGTCCCGGCCATGCGGCGGTCACCATGCCGGTCGCGATGATCAGGAATCCGGCCGGTGCCGCCGTGGCACTCGCGTAGTCACGGCCGCGGAGGATCTCGGCGGCGCCGACGATCACCAGGGCGATCCCCGCCGTTGCGGCGAGCGCGGTGAGGGTCGAGAAGGGGCGGACGATCAGGATCACGCCAACGATGAGTGCGCCAGCTGCGAGGATTGCGCGGCTGAAGCGGAAAAGCGACATTCGTCGATTTTACGGAGCGGGTGGACGGTGGGGCGACGACATGCCGCGAGGGTGGTTCGATCAGGTGACAGTCAGGTCGGGCACGCGGGACTCTGCGGCTGACCGGCGAACCGCGCCTGCGTCCACGACAGCAGAGCGGCCACGGCGGGCGACTCGTCGTCGATCAGCGTCATGTGTCCCAGCCCCGGATATGTCTGGTAGACGAGATCGCTTCCGGTCCGGCACTGCTGCGTGGCGAACGTGTTCTGGGACGACGGCGAGATGACCTCGTCGGCCAAACCCTGCGCGATGAACGTGGGGTGGGGGAGACGGGCGCTCGGGGTGTTCGCGAGCAGTCGTGCGCCCAGCGGTCCCGACGTCGGATCCTGGGAGTAGAAGTCCGTGCCGAGGATCAGCGCCTCGGCGAGTGAGACGGGCATGGCGAGCGACGACAGGCAGCGCTCCGCCATGCCGCGGATCGGCAGTCGTGCCTGGACCTTCAGGTAGTCGTTGAAATGCACGTCGGGGTACGCGGCGTCGTAGGCGGCCAGGACGTAGGACGCCAGCAGTGCACCGCCGGCCATGGACTCCATGCCGACGGCCAACGCGCTCAGGTCGGAGGCCGGAGCGAGTGCGGCGGTCGCCACGACGCCGACGTCCGGTGCGTACGACGGCGCCAGCAGTTCGGTCCACAGTGCGGCGTGACCGCCCTGCGAGTGGCCCCAGACGACGGTCTGCGGCGCCATCGCGATGCCGGGCAGCGCTCGTGCGGCGCGGACCGAGTCGAGCGTCGACCGTGCTTCCCCGTCGCCGATCACGTACGGCGACGGGCCGGGTGTCCCCATGCCGATGTAGTCGGTGGCGACGAGCACCCAACCGTTCTGAACCACCTGCGCGAGGCCTGGGATGTGGGCGAACGGCGCCGCCATCATCGAGGGGGCGCAGTTCTCGGCGATCCCGCTGGTGCCGTGCGCCCAGGCGATCACCGGTCGGGGCGTCGTCGAGGGCGCCGTGGGAACCAGGACGGTGCCACTGGCGAGTGCGGGTCGGTCGCCGCGGGTGGTGGTGTAGAGGATCTTCCATGCTCGGGCGCCGTCGGGGACGCCCTGCGTCGTCGGTTCGAACTTCAGCAGGGTCCCCGGTTTCGCGTTCGAAGGGAGCGTCGCCGAGTAGAAGGCGCCGGGTTCGGGAGCGGTGCCGCGCACGTAGAAAGTCGCGACGGTGAGCGGCACGGTGACCACGACCGCGACCACCGCACCGATCGTTCGGAGGGCGACGTGGGCGCGGGGCGTGCGGTCGGGGCTGCGGAACAGTCCGATGAGGGCGCCGACGCCGCGCCAGATCAAGGCGATGCCGAGGGCTCCCATCACGAGGAAGATGCTGACGCCGGGCCAGGAGATCGCGAGGACGGCGGCGGCGATCGCTGCGACGCCGAGCAGTGCATCCGCCCACCAGCCGGGCCCGCGTTTCAGCGCTCGTCCCCACCGGCCGATCGCCCAGGCGACCAGGGCCACCGCCGCCGCGACTGCCACGGCGAAGACCGACAGTCCCCGCCACGCCAGCAGCACGATGCCGACGATCGGCATCGCGATCGCGGCGGCCAGGCGCAGCGGGCTGCGACGGACCTCGGCGTCGGCGAGGTCGACGGCACCCGCCACGATCAGTCCGACGGCCAGGGCCGCGGCCGCCCACGGCACGCTCGAGAACGGGCGGAGGATCAGCAGGACGCCGAGTGCGACGGTGACGACGGCGAGCGCGCCGCGCCAGACTCGCTGGGAGGTGGTCACCCGCCCAGTTTAGGAAGAGTGCGACGGTCGCGGCGCCGGATTCGATCAGCCGAGAACGCCGTGGCGCAGCAGGGCGCGCATCACCCGGAGGGTGTCGTCGGGGGTGAGGTCGTCGGAATTCACCTGGGCGACGATCACCGCGTTCACCGCGCCGATGAATCCGGTCCACAGGAGCGGGTCGGTGCCGTTCGAGATCAGGCCCCGCTCGACGCCTGCGTTCGCGATCCCGGCCAGCGACTCACCCCAGCGGACCCGGCGCTGAGCGCGATGCTCCTCGAAAGCCGGGCTCACGCCGACCGCCTCGACGAAACAGATCCGGGTGAGGCGCGGATCGATGCTGAAGTAGTCGACGAAGGCCTTGATCCCGGACTCGAGAACCGAGTCGATGCTGGTCGCCACCGCCAGCGCTTCACCGACCGCCTGCACTACGGCGGAACTGGCTGCGTCCTCGGCGTTGTCGTAGACCGTACGCAGCAGATGCTCGCGGTCGTCGAACTCCTCATAGAACTGTCGAGACGACAGCGACGCGTGCTTGCAGACCGTGGCGACGGAGGTCGCGGCGTAACCGCGCGTCCCGAAGAGCTCGACCGCGGACTCGCAGAACCGGCGGCGGCGGTCGCGTCGACGATCCTCCATCGATCGGCCTCGATACGTCCTCGGTTCTGTCACGCATCCAGGCTAGGCCGTCTTACGACAGTTCACTGCTTTGGATCGGTGGATCCGGGTGCCCGACTCACCGGCCCGCGCCGAGCGCCTTCCCGAACAGACCGGCCAGATCGTCTCCGACGACGCGCGAGAAGGTGGGCCACCAGCGGCTGTCCGACGCCATGGTCAGTTGATCGCTGGTACGACAGCCGGCGGTCGCGGGCTTCCCGTCGAGCCGGTCCTTGAGCCAGAGCAGTGCCATCGGGGCTCCCGATGCCTCGGCGATGCCGTGTTCGGACAGATGATCGCGCGTGTAGGTGACCCGTGCCTGCGGGTCTCGGCAGTACTTCGACACCAGGGTGTTCACCTGGCTGACCGGGATGATCTCGTCGAGCGCCGAGTTCCAGATGTACATCGGCATGTCCGGGACGGTCTTGCCCATCCGAGTGTCGTCGAAGACGCGCTTGACCGCCGGCGCGCGCAGAGCGCCGCCCGGATACTCGAGGAAGCCGATGTTGTTCAGGAACGGGAAGGTCATGGCCTGGTGCTGGACGCACAGCGGGCCCTTGAGCGCGAGCACCGCTTTGCCGACCGGATTCATGTGGCGGTTCAAGAAGGTGCGGAAGTAGTCGTACTCGCGGGAGAGGCCGAGTACCGCGCCGAGGACCAGGCCGCTGGTGACGTTGTTCTGGGCGGCCTGCAGGACCACCTTCAAGTCCGCGGGAACGCCGCCCTCCGCGGCACCGACGATGTTGAGCTCCGGCGCGTACGACTTCTTCAGCTCGGCGGTGTGGCCGGTGACGATGGCTCCGCCCGAGTAACCGTAGAGGCCGATCGGTGAGGCGTCGGTGATGGTCGACGGCGTGAAGTTCTTGACGGCGCGGAGGCTGTCGAGCGTGATCCGCGCGCCGAGGGGTCCTGCGCCGTAGGCGTGGTTCGGGCCCTCATGATCGGGGAGGACGACGGCGTAGCCCTGGCTGAGGAATCCCTGCGCGATGAGCAGCTCGGCCGGTGCGACCACCTGTCCGAGCAGCGAGCTGGCGTTGAACTGCTGCACCGCGTACGACGTCGCGCAGTATCCCGCGGTGGAGTCCTCGGCGATCTGCATCGAGATCACCTTGCGCGGGCCCTTCGCGGTGCCGCGCGGCTTGAGGACGGTGGTGACCGCCGGAATGGCACGACCGCTGGTGTCGGTGGAGCGGAACGACAGCTGCCAGGCGTCGACGTTGATCGGAACCAGCCCGAGGTTCGCGGGCGTGATCCGGCGGGCACCGAGGATCTCGCCGGGCTCCGCGGCGGCTAGCTTCGACGGTGACGGCCGGTAGAAGGACGGATCGAGTTCTTGGGGGAGCGGTAGCAGCGGCGCGGGTGCCACCGAGACCGACGGTGCGGCGGAGGCGTCGCCCACGGCGGTGAGCGGTGCGGCGAGCATGGCCGTCGCGGCCAGCGCGACGACGATGCGGGTGTGGATTCTCATGCGGTTCCCCTTGTTGAAACGATCTCATTTCACAATGTTCGTTGAGAGTACACCGACGGTTCCGTGAATCACAACGGATAGCGCGGGAGACGCGCCAGACACAGTTCGACCCCGGTCCGCGCGGGTGCGGACCGGGGTCGACGTCTGCTCCCGGGTGAGCGGGAGGCCTTGCCTGATCGAGGTCGGGGCCTACTTCAGTTCCGAGCTGCTCTTGCCCAGCACGCGGCGGGCGATGATCAGCTGCTGGATCTGCTGGGTGCCTTCGAAGATGTCCAGGATCTTGGAGTCGCGTGCCCACTTCTCGAGCAGCGAGCGCTCCGAGTAGCCGAAGGTCGACGCCAGCTCGACGGCCTTGTTGGTGATGTCGGTTCCCGTACGACCGGCTTTGGCCTTCGACATCGACGCCTCGAGCGAGTTCGGCATCTTGTTGTCGGCCATCCAGGCGGCACGGATCGCGAGCAGATATGCGGCCTCGTAGTCGGCCTCCATGCGGATGAACTCGGCGACGGCGGCCGGCTGATCGGCGGCGGGACGGTCGTAGTCGATCTCCAAGCCGGCGTCCTCGAGCAGGGTGCGCAGCTCCTCGAGGGCGGCACGCGAGACGCCGACGGCCATCGCGGCCACCATCGGACGCGTGTTGTCGAAGGTCTGCATGACCCCGCCGAAGCCCTTCTTGACGTCCACCTCCGGTGAACCGAGCAGGAACGTCGCCGGGATGCGGCAGTCCTCGAAGCGGATCACCGCGGTGTCGGAGGCCTTGATGCCGAGCTTGTGCTCCAGCCGCACGATCGTCACGCCCGGGTGCTCGCGGGGGACCACGAAGCTCTTGATGGCGGCGCGGCCGAGGCTGCGGTCCACCGACGCCCAGACGACGATGTGCGTGGCGCGCGAGCCCGCGGTCACGAAGATCTTCTCGCCGTTGATGACGTACTCGTCGCCGTCGCGGGTCGCGGTGGTGGTGACGGCGGCCGAGTCGGAGCCGAAGCTCGGTTCGGTGATCGCCATCGACGCCCACACTTCGCCGCCCATCGCCTCGATCTGCTCGTCGGAGGCGACGGCGGCGATCGCGGCGTTGCCGAGGCCCTGGTACGGGATCGACAGCATCAGGCCCACGTCGCCGTACGACGCCCACATCGCGTTGAGGACGGACTGCATGTTGCCGCCGTTGGCGTTGTAGCCCTCCGGGCGCTCCTTGTTCGCGTCCCCGCGACCACCGGCGGCGCCGGCGCCTGCCTGGCCTGCGGCCGCGAGACCGTTGTAGAGGTGGGCGAGGGTATCGAGCTCCACCGGGTACTCGTGCTCGGCGAGGTCGTACTTGCGCGAGATGGGGCGGAAGATCTGCAGGGCGGCGTCGCGCGCCTGGTCGATCGTCGTGTGCAGCTTCTTGGGCAGTTCGAGATTGATGGCCATGTCTGGTTCTCCTCTGATTCGTCGACCGTCTACAGGACGACGATGCCCTCGCCGATGCCCGCACCGCGCAGGTCGCGGTACCAGCGCTCCACCGGGTGCTCCTTGGTGAAGCCGTGCCCGCCGAGCAGCTGAACGCCGTCGAGACCGATCTGCAGGCCCTTGTCGATGGTGAGCTTGCGGGCCAGGGCGGACTCGCGGGCGAACGACAGGCCCTGCTCGGCGCGCGAGGCGCCGCGCAGGGTCACCAGGCGGAGGCCGTCGAGCTCGGTGGCCATGTTCGCGACCATGAAGGCCACGGCCTGGCGGTTCGAGATCGGCTCGCCGAACGCTTCGCGCTCGTTGACGTAGGGGATGACGTAGTCGAGCATCGCCTTGCCGGTGCCCGCAGCGAGAGCGGCCCAGCCCAGGCGCGACAGACGCACCACATCGCGGTACGCGTCCGCGGCCTCGTCGCCGTCGACCTCGCCCAGCAGCGCCGATGCGTTGACCGAGACGTCGTCGAGGACCAGTCGGCCCATGCCCGCCGCGCGCAGACCCATGCCGGGGTCGGCCTCCACGGACAGGCCCCGGGTGTCGGACTCGACGATGAACAGCGCGGGCCGGCCGTCGAGCTGGGCGCCGACGATGAACAGCTCGGAGCTGCCCGCGGCCGGGACGAACGACTTCACGCCGGTCAGGCGGTAGCCGCTCGGCACCCGGGTGGCCTTGGTCTGCAGGTCGAAGGCGTCGAACAGCGGTCGCGGCTCGGCGATGACGACCGCCGAGGTCGGGACGTTCTCGCCGGCGAAGTCGGGGAGGTAGGTCTTCTGCTGGCCGTCGCTGCCGAAGTTGGTCAGGGTGGTCGCCACGCCACTCGGAGCGAGCAGCGGCAGCGCCAGGCCCATGTCGCCGTAGGCCATCGCCTCGGCGACCAGCGCGTTGGTGACGACGCCGCGCTCGGAGGCGGCACCGTCGAAGGCCTCGGGCACGTTGATCATCGTGATGCCGAGCTCGGCCGAGCGCTTGATGATGTCCTCGGGCGTCGTCGCCGCGTGGTCGGCGTCGTAGGCGGCCGGACGGAGGATCTCGGTGGAGAAGTCGCGGACGGTCTCCGCGATCATCTCCTGCTCCTCGTCGGGGTTCAGATTGAAGAAGCCCTTGGATCCGGTGGCGGGGCGCTGCGGCTTTCCGCTTCCTGCGACCTGGGAGAACGCGCGGTTCGCGGCGCCGAGCGTCTTGAAGCCGGTCTTGGTGGCCTCGTAGGCGACGCGGTTGATCGGCTCGCGCAGCTTGTACTTCTCAGCGAGCTCGGAGCCGGTGATCGTGGTCAGCACGCGCATGGCGGCGCCGATCGGGCTCAGCTTGTGCGGCTGTGCACCGACGGAGGATGTGTCGCGGGGTTCGGTTTTCGTGGTCATTTCCTCACCAGATTCTCGAAGCGGAAGGGATCCGTGGAGCTCAGTTTCTTACTCCTTAGTAAGTCCAAACCTTACTCCTCGGTAAGAACCTTGTCACGCATGTGGCCGAACTGACCCGTGGCTACGTTGGATGGCATGCGCGTCACACACTTCGGACACTCCTGCGTACTGCTCGAGCACGACGGCACCCGCGTGCTCTTCGACCCCGGCAACCTCTCGTCGGGCTTCGATGAATTGACCGGCCTGGATGCCGTCCTGATCACCCATCAGCACCCGGATCACGCCGACCCGGCCGCGCTGCCCGGCCTGGTCGCGGCCAATCCGGACGCCGTCCGCTACGCCGATCCGCAGACGGCAGCGCAGCGCGCCGAGCGCGGCGACGCGGGGCAATGGGCGGTGATGGGGCCGGGCGAGACCGTGACGATCGGCGCCCTGACGGTGCGCGGCACCGGTGGCAGGCACGCGGTGATCCATCCGGAGCTGCCGGTGGTCGACAACATCTCGTACGTGGTCGACACCGCAGACCGCGTCGGGGCGTTCATGCACCCCGGCGACAGTCTCTACATCCCGTTCGAGAGGATCGACGTCCTGGCGCTGCCCGCCGCGGCGCCGTGGCTCAAACTCAGCGAGCCCGTCGACTACCTGCGTGCCGTCGCGCCCCGCGTCGCCTTCCCGATCCACCAGGGCATCCAGTCCGATCCCGGCCGCGCCATCCACAACGCGCGACTGGACGACATGAAGCCCGCGGGCACCGAGTTCACGGTCCTGGAGGAGGGCGTACCGACCGATCTGTAGGTCGCAGAAATGCTTATGCCGTATTCCTGTCCCCGAATGGGGGACAGGAATACGGCATAAGAGTGGGGCCGGCTACTGCTTCGGCAGCGGGCTGTAGAACACCAGACCGTTGCCCTTGTTGTCGTAGACGACGGCGCGACGTTCGTGCGCATCGTTGTACGCCTGGGTGACGATGCCGCCGCCGCTGGCCTCGACCGCCTTCGCCGCGGCGTCGACGTCGTCGGTCTTGATGCCGACGACCACCTGGCCGTGGATCGGATGGTCGACGGAGGTGGCCAGTGCGACGGTGATGCCGCCGCCGTCGAGGGCCGCGAAGTGGGCGCCGTCGCGGAACTTCAGGGCCATGCCCAACGTCCCGCTGTAGAACTCGATCGACTCGTCGAGGTTGTCCGTCGACAGGACGATCATCTTCACTTCGTTGCTCATGACGCCTCCGCATGTTCGGCTCGCGGCCCGAGTGGTCGCTCCGATTCGGACGTTACTCGCGGACGGTGTGACGTGCGCGGAATCCCGTCGAAGGTCCCGGGACTGCCGATCAGCCCTGCAGTGCGGAGAGCACGCGGTCGTGCAGCAACCCGTTGGTCGCGACCGCGCTGCCGCGACCGGGGCCGGGTTCGCCGTCGAGTCCGGTGAACCGGCCGCCGGCCTCGCGGACGACGATGTCGAGGGCGGCGAGGTCCCACAGCGACACCTCGGGCTCGGCCGCGATGTCGACCGCGCCCTCGGCGAGGAGGCAGTAGTTGTAGAAGTCGCCGTACCCGCGGACGCGCCAGACCTCGTCGGTCAGAGTGATGAAGTTCTCGCGGATACCGCGGTCGGCCCACCCGGACAGACTGGAGAAGGCGAGGGAGGCCGAGGCCGTCTCGTCGACCTTCGAGACACGGATCGGTCGCTCGGCGCCGCCGCGATGCGACGCGAAGGCGCCGAGGTCCTCGGCAGCCCACCAGCGACGGTCCAGGGCCGGGGCGCTGACCACGCCGACCACCGGGACGCCGTCCTCCAGCAGGGCGATGAGCGTGGCCCAGACCGGGACGCCGCGGACGAAGTTCTTGGTGCCGTCGATCGGATCGACGACCCACTGCCGTCCCTCGAGGAGGGGATCGCCGCCGAACTCCTCGCCGAGGACGGCGTCGCCCGGCCGGGCCTGCGCGATGGTGTCGCGCAGGAGGCGTTCGCACGCGAGGTCGGCGTCGGAGACGGGAGTCAGATCGGGCTTCGAATCGACGACCAGGTCCACCGCGCCGAATCGGCTCGACGTCAGACGGTCGGCGGCGTCGGCCAAGGCCAGCGCCAACTGGAGATCAGCGCCGCGTCCGGCGTCGGAGTTCATAGCCACGGAAGACGAGATTACCGCCCACCGTGGTGCGCGTCGAAAGTCCAAGCGTGAGCACCTGATCGACGCGGTACACTCCTGCGCATGCCTCTCTGGATCTCCGTGGTCTTCATCTTGCTGGTGGCGACCACGATCGTCGCAATCGTGATGCGACGCAACGGCGGTCGCGGATTCGGCGGCAGCGCGGACGCAGCGTCGGGCTTCGTCGGCGGGACCCTCACGGTCACCGGAGTCGGCTCCGAGGGGGCACCCGACAAGAACGGTCACCGCTACTGCACCATCTCGGGCACCATCCTCGGTCCGCAGACCGCGCCGACCGACGTCTACGGTCGACTCGTTCTCGGCTCGACCGAACCGTCGCCTGGCATCGGAGCGGATCTGCCCGTCGTCTACCGCCCCGGCAAGGTGGAGTCCTCCTGGCGGTTCGGCGCCCTCGGGTAACCTCGTATTCCGTGCAGCCTGATGTTTCCTCCGACCTCGAATCGCTCGACGCCACTCTGACGACCGTGGAGAAGGTGATGGACCTCGAGGAGCTCCGTCGTCGGATCGACGAGCTCGAGATGCAGGCGTCCGACCCCGACCTGTGGAACGACCAGGACCACGCGCAGAAGGTGACATCCGACCTCTCGCACGCGCAGTCCGAACTCCGCAAGGTCACGTCGCTGCGGTCGCGCCTCGACGACCTGCCCGTGCTGTACGAGCTCGTCGACGCCGAGGAGGGCGACGCCGCCGTCGCCGCTGCGGCCGACGCCGACGCCGAGCGCGAGGAGCTCCGCCGCGACATCGAGGCCATGGAGGTCAAGACGATGCTGGCCGGCGAGTACGACCAGCGCGAGGCCCTCGTCAACATCCGCTCCGGCGCCGGCGGCGTTGACGCCGCGGACTGGGCGCAGATGCTGATGCGCATGTACATCCGCTGGGCCGAGCAGCACGACCACAAGGTGGAGGTCTACGACACCTCCTACGCCGAAGAGGCAGGCCTCAAATCGGCGACCTTCGCCGTCAAGGCGCCCTACATGTACGGCACCCTCTCGGTGGAGCAGGGCACGCATCGCCTGGTGCGGATCAGTCCCTTCGACAACCAGGGCCGGCGCCAGACGTCGTTCGCCGAGGTCGAGGTCCTGCCCGTCGTCGAGACCACCGACCACATCGACATCGACGAGAACGACCTCAAGGTGGACGTCTACCGCTCGTCCGGCCCCGGCGGACAGTCGGTCAACACCACCGACTCCGCGGTTCGCCTGACGCACATCCCGACGGGCATCGTCGTGACCTGTCAGAACGAGAAGAGTCAGCTGCAGAACAAGGTCTCCGCGATGCGCGTCCTGCAGGCCAAGCTGCTGGAGCGCAAGCGCCTCGAGGAGCGCGCCCAGATGGACGCCCTCAAGAGCGACACCGGCGCCAGCTGGGGCAATCAGATGCGGTCGTACGTGCTGCACCCGTACCAGATGGTCAAGGACCTGCGGACCAACGTCGAGAGCAACAACCCGTCCTCGGTGCTCGACGGCGACCTCGACCAGTTCATCGAGGCCGGCATCCGATGGCGCATGGACGAGGACCATCAGTGATCGTGTCGCGATGAACGTGACGTACCTGGTCGACGAACTCGGCCTCCCCGTCTTTCTGCGGCAGTTCGAGCGGTGGCTGGCCGTCGAATTCGTCAGCATCGTTCTGTGGATCATCGGCGGCGTCCTCGTCGTCCGGTTCCTGCGGTGGGTGGCGTCCCGGTACGGGACGCACGTCGTGCGGCAGTTCGAGTCGAGCGACGCGATCGTCCAATCCGAGGACATGAAGCATCGGCGGGCGCTGGTGGAGGTCGTGACCTGGACGCTGGTGGCGCTCACCGCGGTGGTCGTGCTGATCAACGTGCTCGGCAACTGGATCACCGGCGGCAGCCTGGTGGGCCTGTCGGCTGTCGTCGGCGCCGCGCTCGGCTTCGGTGCGCAGCGCGTCGTGCAGGATCTGCTGGCCGGCTTCTTCATCATCGCCGAGCACCAGTACGGCTACGGCGACGTGGTGAACCTGTCGGTCACCGGCGGCCTGGCCGCGGAGGGCACCGTCGAGGACGTCACCCTCCGCGTGACCCGCCTGCGCAACACGGACGGCGAGCTGATCATCGTGCCGAACGGGCAGATGATCAAGGCCACCAACCTGTCGAAGGACTGGGCGCGCGCCGTCGTCGACATCCCGATCCCGCTCGACGCCGACATCAACGAGGTCAACGCGACCCTGCGCGAAGTGGGACAGACCTTCTTCGAGAACGACAAGTGGCGGCGCCTGCTGCTCGACGCGCCCACCCCGCTGGGCATCACCAACCTGGAGCTCGACTCGGCGACCGTCCGCATGGTGGCGCGGACGCTGCCCGGCCAGCAGTTCGAGGTCGGTCGCGCCCTGCGCGGCGACGTCGTCTACGGGCTCGCCCGGCACGGCATCTTCGTCCAGGCGGTGCCGCATCAGGTCGGCAAGACCGTCGCCGAGGCCGCGGCCGAGCAGGGTGAACGGAGCGACGGATGAGCGACGAGGAGACTCCGCAGGACGACCGGCAGCCCGAGCCGACGGCGCTGCGGCAGCTGGCTCGCCGGATGCGACACGTCTACAAGACCCGTGTGCGGACGACGACGGTGGTGCTGGTGGTCGCCTTCATCGCACTGTCGGTGTTCTACGCGTTCAGTTCGCAGCACTACTACCCGGAGACGGTGAAGCAGCCCGTCCGGAACGTGCAGCAGAGCCAGACCACGACGGATGAGCCGACCCCGACCGTCTCCGAGACGCCGACCAGCACCCCGGAGACCACGTCGTCGACCCCGACAGCAACCGAGGGATCGTCGCCGACGACGACGTCGGAGACGAACCGCCCGTTGTTCCCGAACCCGTTCCAACCGCAGACGCCGACGGACGAGACGAGCGTCGCACCGACGACGACACCCACCGGCAGCGGCCGCCCGTGACCCCGACTCGTCAGTACACTTGGCTGTCGTGATCAAGCTGACGAACGTGACGATGCAATACGCTGCGTCTTCGCGACCCGCGCTGGACGATCTGTCCCTCGAGGTAGAGAAGGAGGAGTTCGCCTTCCTGATCGGGCCCTCGGGTTCGGGCAAGTCGACGTTCTTCCGCCTGCTGTTGAAGGAGGACCGGCCGACGGCCGGGGACGTCTACGTGGGCGACTTCCACGTCAACAAGCTCCGCAATCGCGAGGTCCCGAAGCTTCGGCAGTCCATCGGGTGCGTGTTCCAGGACTTCCGGCTGCTCCAGCAGAAGACGGTCGCCGCCAACGTGGCGTTCGCCCTCGAGGTGATCGGGAAGCCCGCCTCCACGATCCGCGAGGCCGTCCCGCAGACCCTCGAATACGTGGGACTGGCGGGCAAGGCCGATCGCATGCCGCACGAGCTGTCCGGCGGCGAGATGCAGCGTGTCGCCATCGCCCGCGCCGTGGTCAACCGGCCCGCGCTGCTCCTGGCCGACGAGCCGACCGGCAACCTGGACCCGGAGACCAGCGAGGAGATCGTCGAAGTCCTCGATCGAGTGAATCGCGGGGGCACCACGGTCGTCATGGCCACCCACGACCGCCACATCGTCGACGCGATGCGGCGACGCGTCCTGGAATTCGACAACGGGAAGCTCGTCCGCAACGACGAGCACGGCGTCTACGGAATCGGCTGAAAGCACCTCATGCGTTTGAATTTCATCCTCGGCGAGGTCCTCAACGGATTCCGTCGCAACATCACGATGACCATCGCCATGGTCCTCACCACGGCCATCACCCTCGGCATGCTCGGCGGCGGCCTGCTCGTCATCCAGATGGCTAATCAGAGTCAGAAGATCTTCCTCGACCGCGTCGAGATGCAGTTCTTCATCAACGACGCCGTCACGGCGAAGGATCCGAACTGCCTCGAGGCACCGTGCACCACGCTGCGCGGCGACCTGGAAGCAGAGCAGGGCGTCGCGTCGGTCACCTTCATCAGCCAGGAGCAGGCCTTCGAGACGGCGAAGCAGTCGTGGGAGAAGGAGTCGCCCGAACTCGCCGACTTCATCCGCAAGGAGGCGTACCAGGGTGCGCTGCGGGTCCGCATGGCCGATCCGGAGCGCTTCGGCGCGGTGCTGGACAAGTTCTCGCGCGCCGAGGGCGTCGACGGGGTCCTCGACCAACGCGAACTGGTGAAGCGGATCTTCAGCGTGCTCGACGGTGCGCGGAACGCGGCGTTCACGATCGCCGCGATCCTGGCGATCGCCGCGATCCTGCTGATCGTCAACACCGTTCAGATCGCCGCTTACACGAGACGGACGGAGGTGTCGATCATGCGACTGGTCGGCGCCACCCGCTGGTATACGCAGCTGCCGTTCCTGCTGGAGGCGGTGATCGCCGCGGTTGTCGGTGCGCTGCTGGCGATCGGCGGCCTGTTCCTCGCGAAGCTATTCTTCTTCGACAAAGCGCTCGAAGAGCTCTACGGTGTGAACATCTTGGCGCGCATCACGTCCGCGGACGTGTGGTTCGTCTCGCCGTGGCTGGTTCTGTCGGGCATCGTGCTCGCCGGCGTCACCGCGTACGGGACCCTGCGCGTCTACGTTCGTGAATGACCATCAACACTTGACAGATTCGGAGGTCGGCCGTGCCCAGGGAAAAAGGTAAGTCGGTGATTGCGACGAACCGCAAGGCTCGGCACAACTACACGATTCTCGACACCTACGAGGCGGGCATGGTCCTGCAGGGGACCGAGGTCAAAGCGCTCCGCGAGGGCAAGGCGTCCCTGGTCGATGCCTTCGCGACGGTCGACGACGGCGAGGTGTGGCTCAACGCCGTGCACATCGCCGAATACGGCAGCGGCACCTGGACCAATCACCCGCCGCGCCGGAAGCGCAAACTGCTGATGCATCGTCGCGAGATCGACGGGCTCATCGGCAAACTGCGAGACGGCAACCTGACCCTGGTGCCGCTGTCGATGTACTTCTCCGACGGCTACGCCAAGGTGGAGCTCGCGCTCGCCAAGGGCAAGCAGGCGCACGACAAGCGACGTGACATCGCCGAACGCACCGCCAAGCGTGAGGTGGAGCGGATCGTCGGTCGGCGCGTCAAGGGAATGTAGCGACGGTTTGGCGGCACTGCGGAGACTGACCGCGGCGGCGTCGGCCGTCGTCGCCGGCGCGGCACTGCTGACCGGCTGTGTTCGGACCGAGCCCGACCGGTCGGGTCCACCGCCCGAGGTGGGCTGGCTGGTCGCGGCTCCGCCCTGCCGGGCGAGCGCGGACCAGATCCGCACCCAGGCCGATGAGCTGGTCCGCACCGGCCTGCGCGACGTCGGCTTCCGCACCGTCTTCGTCGACTGCGACGGCGGTGAGCGGAAGCGCTACACCGGCGACGCCCAGCTGACCCGCGACCTGGCAGCGCGTGGACTCGACGTCGCCTTCCCCGACCGCACCGAACGCTCGGCGGCGATCGACGTCGAGCGCGGCAGTACCGCGCAGGTCCGGACCGCCGTCACCGAACGGGTGATCCGCGCCGAGCCGCTCGTCGCCTCCGCAGACCTCGCGGCAGTCTCCCCGCCGACCCTCGCCGCGCTCAGCACCCGGGAGGTCGTCGACTTCGTCCGTGACTCGAGGAACGCGCCGGGCGCCCCCGTCCTCGACGCGCCCGACATCTTTTCGCGGGCGATCGGGGAGAAAGGACTGCTGATCTCCCTCGTCAATCGCACCTCTGTCGCCCGAGACATGTCGGTACAGGTCACCGACCTCAACCTGGCGGGCGACGATCTCGTTCCCGCACGCAACGTCTGGACCGGCCAGCGGATCAAGGCGAGCGACGGAGCGCTCACGATCCGGGTTCCGGCCGACGACACGGCCCTGCTGCGGATCGGCTGATCCGCCACAGAGACCATCGACGAAGGTTCCGCCGTATATCGGGATGATTCTGTCGCCGGTGTTCGTTAGTATTAGATGTCCACCGAGAAATCGGTGGGCAACCCCCTCGGGGCCGATCGGTTTCGACTACGTGCATCGAGGTGGGGGAAGCGTGTCGGTGCAGGCTAGAGACCACCGTAAGCGTCGCAGCAAACAATTAAGCGCCGATACCAATCAGCGCGACTACGCTCTCGCTGCCTAATCAGCGAGGCTAGTCTGTCGGCCCGGATCTAAGCTCCCGGAACCGGATGCCGGCATCAGCTAGGGAACTCACTGCCGTCGCCGGTCGCGGACGACGGCAGGACATCAAACAGCGACTGGGATCGTCATCTCGGCTTGTTCGTGAGACCGAGAGATCCAAGTAGAGACACAGCGGACTGCACACGGAGAAGCCCCACCGAAGTGACGGAGGACCCGGGTTCAATTCCCGGCGGCTCCACCGACGAGGACCCCTACCGATTCCGGTAGGGGTCCTCTTCTCTTCACGAGTCATCGGCTCGGCGGTGTCAGGTTCCGTGTCACCGCGGCGACGATGGCGGCGTCGTCGACTCCCAGCGCCCGTGCCTCGGCGATGAACAGGCGCGACTTCTCATCCAGCAGGTCGGCGACCGGTCGCGGTGCCGCCCGCACGGTGGTCCCCAGCCCACGCCGGGACTGGATCAGGCCGCCGTGTTCGAGTTCGCGATAGGCGCGCGCGACGGTACCGGTGGCGATGCCGAGGTCGTTGGCCAACTGCCGCACGGACGGGAGCTTGGCACCGACATCGAAGGCTCCGCGTTCGATGGCGTCCGCGATCTGCCTGCGGATCTGCTCATACGGTGGCGTCGGGTCGGTCGTGTCGACGGTGATGGAGGTACTCATCCGATGCTCGCGAACGTGCGAGTCGCAACCGGTCGCGCGACGATCTGAACCACGCTCCAGGTGTACACCCCGAGCCAGCCGATCAGCGACCAGCCCAGGGCGACGCCGACCGGGTGCCACCAGCTCGGTGCGGTGCACGGCGCGAAGTCTGAGGTGAGGATGTCGGCGAGCGCGAGCGTGAAGACGGCGCCCATGATGGCGGCGAACGCGGTGTAGATGCCGAGACCGGCGCGGATCGTCGAGCGGCGAAGGGCGTCGTCCTCCGCGGCGGCGAAGACGCCCTGATCCGGGCGGGCACGGTTGGTCGCTGTGCGCGCAACAAGCGCGGCGAGCGCCGCGGCAACGACGACGAGCCCGAGGGCTGCCCAGGTCGACGCGTCGTCGATCGAGGAATGGGCGCTGGAACCGGAGTCGCCGGGGTAGGGACTCGCACAGACGATCTCCACGTTGCCCTGGTCGTTGGTCACGGCCAGCGTCGCGGCGGCGAGTGTCGCGAAACCCAGTGTCGCGATCAATGGGACCACTGCGTCACGCACGGAGAGGTAGCGGCCGGCGGCTCGCGCAGTCAACGTCGCGCTTCGCCGTTCCGACGCGGGCCGGTAGGCGAGACGTTCGCCGATGGACAGGCTGACCAGGTACACCAGGGCGAGCACCGCGGGAACCCAGATCAGGATCACCACGGGCGAATCGACATCGAAGAGTCCCACCGCGATGAACGGCACGGCAACGGCGGAGGCGATGCCGAGGACGAAGCCGCCGACACGCCACCCGAGCAGTCGCCGGAAGACCTTCGTGATGATCAGGTGATCGCCGGACACGGCTGATCGCGAGCGAGCGAGCGCCGCGAGGCCGAAAGCGGCAGCGATGCCGAGAATGACGGGTAGGAAGAGCAGGATTCCCATGGAGCCTCCGTGTATCGGTGTATCAACTGATTGATACGCGGAACTGTAAGCGGTGCGTGTTAGTGTATCAATTGATTGATACATATGGGCGGTCGGGAACCCGACCGCCGGGAACGGGGGGACATGATGTCTGTTCGGGTGCGCGCACTTTCGGCCGCGGGTGCCATCGCGCTGAGCGTCGGCCTCGTCGGTTGTGCGGACTCCTCGGCGGATCAGTCTGCGACGGCACCTCCCTGCGACGGCGTCGCCACCTCGGATTTCGGGCTGGGCAACGCCGTGCACGCCGCGGTGCCTGCGTTGGCCGCGCTGCCGGTCCGGTTCAGCACGGGCGACGCGCGAGTGAAGCGGGTCGCCGACTCGGACTCGCTCATCGTCGAGGTCCACCTCTGTGCGCCGGACGCGAGCGTGGACGAGACCAGGGATGCGGCGTCTGCGGTCGCGCGCGAGGTCGCGGCGGCACCGATGCTCGGAACGGACGTCGCACAGATGATCGTCGAGAACCCACCCGCCTCTCAGCGGATCACGGCGGATCCGTTCGAGCCCGCCGTCTTCACCGCGGCCGCCGATGTCGACACCCTTCGGTCGCAGTGGCTGATCACCGAACGCTGAGGGGTGGAATCACGATCCCCACAGATAGGTTCCGCGCGGGGCGGTGCTGATCGTGAACTGTTCGCCGCCGTAGTTGCCGACGCGCATCCACACCGGTGTGGTCCGGCCGCGAGGGACATCGACCTCGAGCCAGACACGACGGCTGTCGAACCGGTGAAACCAGCGGCAGGTGACACCGACCCGGTGAACGCCGGGCACGACCGGGATGACCTTCGAGCTCCGCCATCCGACGACGTGCTCGACACCGTCGATGTCGACGACCGCCCGGGCCGTCGGTCGGAACAGCAGTGTGGCGAACCGGGCGGAGTCGATGATCGCCTCGACCGCGGTGGTCGGCTCCGTGGAGCTCACGCGGGCCCGGACTCGGTGTGCAGCGTCAGCCTGCACGACTGCCCGACGTCGAGGACCCGCATCGCACGACCGGCCGCCAGCCACAGGCCGCACGACAGGGTCAGCTCGACCAGCAGGTCGTCGTCGAAGTGGACCTTGCAGCGCAACCAGAAGTCTTCGTCGTCGCGCAGACCGGTGTGATCGGCGGCGAACCGCTCCGCGAACTCCGCCGCCACCCGTTCGGCGTCGCTGTATCCGGGCCAAGTGGCCCAGAGTCCCACGTGTTCGTAGAAGTCCTCGTCGAGCGTGGCGTCGGCGGTCTCGCGAGTGTTCTGGCAGACCATGCATTCGTTGGCGAGCGCGATGTTCATTCGCGCGATCTCTCGGACCCGAAGGGGAAGGCGCGACTTGTTGTAGACCGCGTCCGTGTACGCGCCGAGGCCCGCGGCCAAGGTCGGAGAGTGGGACAGCCAGGTCGCGACGTCGTCGTCCGCAGCGTTCTCGATCCGTGCCATGGCAACACGCTACCGGGGAGGTTGCCCGGTCGACGGGTGATCGCTTGACTGGAGGACATGCGCCGTCTCGTTCTTGCCGTTGTATTGGTCCTGATCGCGGCGGTCGCCGTCGCTTGTGGTTCCGACCCGTCGCCCGCGCAGCGCCTGGCCGACGTCTTGACGAGCAAGGACGCCGGTGCGGCAGCGGAGCTCACCTCCGATCCGACTGCGGCGAAGAAGGCCTTCACCGACACCTTCGACGGCATGGGCGACGCGAAGGTCGAAGTCGGCGTGGCGGGGGACGACGACAACCAGCTGTCGTGGAAGTGGCTGCTGCCGCACAACCGGACCGTCGAATACACCACCTCCGTCACCGAATCCGATGGGGCCGTGCGGTGGAACCCGCAGCTCATCCACCCGAAACTCACCGTCGGCGGACGACTGCTCTACAGCGATGACAAGACCTACGACGTCCCCGTCGTCGATCGCAAGAACAAGCCGGTCATGACCTGGCAGGAGGTCACCGTCGTCTCCCTGGATCCGAGTCGCGCGGACTCGGCGGGGGAGCTGGCGACCAGACTGAAGCCGGTGGCCCCGTCGATCACCTCCGCGTCGATCCGCGCCGATCTGGCGAAGGCGAAGACGCCCGTCACGGTCGTCTCGCTGCGGGCGGCTGACGCGAAGAAGGTGGGCCGGCTCGACCGCATCGCCGGCGTCACCACGCGTACCGAGGGGCGCCTGCTCACCGCGACCAAAGACTTGAACTCCCCGGTCGTGTCGGGTCTCGAGGAGAAATGGCGCGCGTCCATCGACGACGCCGCCGGCGCCACTGTGCTCCTGGTCGACGCGAAGGGGAAGCCGACCGGCCAGGTGCGGACCTTCGACGGCCGTACCCCGACTCCGGTCGAGACCACCCTCGACGTGGCGCTGATGCGGGCGGCGGCCGCGGCGGTCACGAAGGAGAAGCGTCCCACGATGCTGGTGGCGATCCGGCCGTCGACCGGCGGCATCCTGGCGGTCGCGCAGAACGCCGCCGCCGACAAACAGGGACCGGTGGCGCTCACCGGTCTCTACCCGCCGGGGTCCACGTTCAAGACCATCACCACGGCCGCGGCGCTCCGCGCGGGCATCGTGAAGCCGGACTCGATGCTGAAGTGCCCGGGCAGACAGCGGTTCGGCGATCGCGTGATCCCCAACGAGGACGAGTTCGACCTCGGGACAGTCCCGCTGCACACGGCCTTCGCGCGCTCGTGCAACACCACGATGGCGGGGTTGTCGACGAAGCTCGGTGACACCGCGCTCACCGACACCGCGAGGATGTTCGGGCTCGGCGTCGACTACACGATTCCCGGGCTCACGACCATCACCGGCTCGGTGCCTGCCGCGAAGAACGACGCGCAGAAGGTCGAGAGCGGCATCGGGCAGGGAGCCGTCACCGCCTCTCCGTTCGGCATGGCGATGGTGGAGGCGAGCCTCGCCGCCCGCCGCACCGTGACGCCCACCCTGATCCAGGGCCTCGGCACCGGAGAGAACACCAAGCCGCAGGACGTTCCCCCGAACGTCGCCGACGCCCTGCGCTCGATGATGCGGGAGACCGTCACGGCAGGCACCGCGACCGCGCTGCGCGACATCGCCGGGCTCGGCGGCAAGACCGGAACGGCGGAGTTCGGGGACAACAAGCACGCGCACGGCTGGTTCACCGGAATCATCGGCGACGTCGCGTTCGCGACCCTCGTCGTCGGCGGTGACAGCTCCGCCCCGGCCGTGCAGGTCAGCGGCGACTTCCTGCGTTCGGCGGGCCGCGACCTCCCCTGATTCGTGCCGCGGGTGCACGGATCACTGTCGCACGATCGAAGGATGTGACACCCTGGTGCGATGGGCTTTGTCGGGAACCCTGAAGCGTTGACTCGTCTCTATGTCGCCGTGCTTCTGATCGTCTGTGCGACCTTCGCGTGGCGGCAGTTCCTCCTGTGGCGCAAGCGGGTGCCGTCCCCGGGCCGAGACCTCACGCCCACCGAGGTCGGCTGCCTGTACGGGCACCGCTATGCCGTCGCCGTCGCACTCCTCTGGCTCGACGAGTCGGCCGACGAACACGGCCACCGGTCCGCCGAAGCGGTGGGCGGCGACGCCTATACGGCCTACGTGGCACAGCGCGGACGCGTCCTGACCAGCCCGACCGTCGAGGCCGTCAGCGCCGCGACGCACGACCACCTGGGACAGATGACCGACTACCTCATCGGCCGCGACCTCCTCGCGAGCAAACACGATCGGCGGCTCGTGCTGGCACCGCTCGGCGCCGTGCTGGTCCTGCTGGCGGTGGTGGCGATCCTCATCCTCGTCGACGGAGGCGGGGTGGACGTCATCGTGCCGCTCGTGTTGATGGTCGGCGTGCTGCTGGCCGCCGGAGTCCTCCGAGCGCGCTTCGGGCGCACCCGAGCCGGGGACGACTACCTGCGGACGATGGCGCAGAAGTATCCGGCGGGCAGCGTGACGACGGCGCGCGACCGCGCCTACGCGGTCGCCGTCCACGGACCCGCGGTGCTGGCCACCAAGGCCCATGACCGCGGCGAATGGCATCGATCGGCCGTCGAGGCACTCTCTACCGACGACTACCGGCGCCAGTCGGTGGGAGCCCGCTGACGCACAGGCGACACACAGGCGGGTCTGAATCCCGGCTCAGCCCACCCGAATAGGTTGCGGCGAGTGACTGAATAACTGGAACTGCCCATTCGGACCCGATCGATCAGCGGTTGGTCGCGGACCAACACGACCGCCGCGTCGGTGCTCTCGACCCCGGACGTCGACGTCATCGCCCGCGCGGTGCGTGAGTCCGACGGGCGCGGCGTCATCGCCCGCGGCCTGGGACGCTCATACAACGAGTCGGCACAGAACAGCGGCGGTCTCACCGTCGACATGACACCGCTGCAGCGGGTGCACAGTGTGGACGCGGACGAACTCGTCGCCGACGTCGACGCCGGGGTGTCCCTCGACGCGCTAATGCGGATGATTCTGCCGCTGGGGCTGTGGCTGCCGGTCCTGCCCGGCACCCGGCAGGTGACGATCGGCGGCGCCATCGCCCACGACATCCACGGCAAGAGCCACCACAGCACGGGCAGCTTCGGCAATCAGGTCCTCGGTCTCCGACTGCTCACCGCGGACGGCCGGATCCGCGAATTGACCCCCGACGGAGATGCCCAGGATCCCGGCGGTGAACTGTTCTGGGCGACGGTCGGCGGGATGGGCCTCACCGGGATCGTGCTGCGCGCCCGGCTCCGCCTGCAACGGACCGAGACGGCCTACTTCCTGGCCGACGGCGTCGTCACCGGGGGACTGCGGGAGACCATCGACCTGCACCGCGACGAATGGAACGCCGACGCCGACTACAGCGCGGGCTGGTTCGACGCCGTCTCCGGCGGTGACACGCTGGGTCGCGGCTACTTCACCCGCGGCCGACTCGCCACCCGCGACGAACTGCCCGCGCGACTGCGGCGTCACCCGCTGAAGTTCGACGCCCCGCAGTACCTGACGGTCCCGGACGTCTTCCCCAGCGGGCTCGGCAATCGGCTGACCTTCGGGCTGATGTCCAAGGGCTACTTCCGCACCGGATCGACGTTCGACGGGAAGATCCTCAACATCTCCCAGTTCCTGCATCCGCTCGACTTCATGGGCGAGTGGAACCGCTTCTACGGACCGAACGGCTTCCTGCAGTACCAGTTCGTGCTGCCCCACGAATCACTCGACGAGTTCGCTCCGATCCTGCGAACCGTCAAGGAGTCGGGTCACGCCAGTTTCGTCAACGTCCTCAAGATGTTCGGCGACGGCAACCGGGCACCGCTGTCGTTCCCGATGCCCGGTGTGACGGCGACCTTCGATTTCGCGATCGGTCCCGACCTGCACCGCCTCACCACCCGGCTCGACAGGATGGTCCTCGACGCCGGCGGACGCCTCTACTCGGCGAAGGACTCGGTCACCTCTGCCGAGACCTTTCATACGATGTACCCGCGGATCGATGAATGGCGGCGGGTCCGTCGCGCGGTGGATCCGGACGGGGTCTTCGTCTCCGACATGGCGCGACGCCTCGACCTGGTCTGAACCCCGACAACGACAGAGAGCGCCTCGCCCGAAACCGGGCGAGGCGCTCTCGATGCCGAACTCTTACTGAACGCCCGAGAAAACGGACTTCAGAAGCTCGAGAAGCTGAGGGTGGTCAGTCAGGGTTGCCCACAGTGCGGAGTCCATCGGAACCGTGCCTTTCTGTAGTGAACGGGAGGTACGAGAACCACCGTACCCGGTGCGTCAGCGATTCGCTGAACGTCCGGTGCGCGCGAATCGGAGTCACTTGGTGTTGCGCTGGGCGAAGATTCGCAACGCGTCGAGGTATCCGGGCGCGTACACGGTCGACGGAGCGAAGATTTCACGTGCGGACACGCGGAAGTCGCTCCGGTACTCGATGCCCTTGCGCGTGATGGCGTGCGTGGCCTCGCTGAACCGCTTGATCGTCAGCACCGAGGGCTGCACCTTCCGGCGGTACACCGCCTCGGTCTCGTTCACGTCGGCGTAGCGATCCTCGCCGCCGAGAACCAACAGCAACGGCACCGAGATCCGGCTCAGCGATGCCGTCGCGTCGGCGCGGAAATTGCGTGCGGCGAAACCCCACTGCGCCGCGGACATCGGCGTCGGGTCGATGCGCGATGCGACGTAGCGCCGATAGTCGGCTCCGTCCTTCAGCAGTGCCACCCGGCGAGCGCGACGATCGAGTTCGACGGCCGCCTCGGCGGGCTTCGCCTGCCGGGCTGCGAGGTCGGCGCGCAACGCGAACTCGTCCTGCCGCAACCAGTTGATCGCCGGTCCGACGAGGACTGCGAAACCGATGTCGTTGCGAGCGGCGAGCACCTGCGGCACCACCCAGCCGGCCTCCCCGATGCCCCACACACCCAGACGCGTGGTGTCCAGGTCGGGACGGGTGTACGCCCACGAGATCGCCGCCTCCACCTCGGCAGCGCGATCGTGCATCGACTGATCCAGCCAGTTCCCCGAGGCGCCGTCGACACCGGGCTTGTCCCACGAGAGGATGGCGAAACCGGCCTTCGCGTAGGCGTTCCACAGCGGCTTGTCGCGGTCGGTGCGGGCCTGCGCCGGCCCCGCGTCGTGGACGACGACGATCAAGCCGAACGGGCCGTCTCGCTTCGCCGGGGTGTCGAGGACCGCGGACAGTTCGCCGCGAGGTCCCTCGATGGTGACCCGCTCCTGGTGAAGTCCGAAGTCGTGGACCGCCAGCACCCACGCCGCGGTGCCGAGACCCAGCGCGACGATCACCCCCACCGCGGCCAGCGTCAATTTCTTGGTGCGGCTCACGCAGCGAGTGTAGACCGCGCGGACCACGTCGACGGGGAAGGCCCGGTCGCCCGTCGAGGGCGACCGGGCCTCCGGTCAGTGCAGTCGATTCGACGCGGCCGAGGCTCAGGCCTCCGGTCCGCCGAGGACCGTGTAGTCGCCGTCGGCGTAGGCCTGGCGGACGCGCTTCTTGTCGAACTTGCCGACCGAGGTCTTCGGGACCTCGGTGACGAACGACCAGCGCTCCGGGATCTGCCACTTCGGCAGCCGCTCGGCCAGGTACGCCTTGTGGGCGTCGACGTCGGTGTCGGCCTCGCTGCGAACCACGGCGAGCACGAACGGACGCTCGTCCCACTTGGCGTCGGGGACGCCGATGACGGTGGCCTCGACGACCGCCGGGTTGGAGGCGATGACGTTCTCGAGTTCGACCGACGAGATCCACTCGCCGCCGGTCTTGATGATGTCCTTGGCGCGGTCGACGATCGTCATGAAGCCGTTCGGCGTGACGGTCGCGACGTCGCCGGTGCGCAGCCAGCCGTCGTCGAACTTGCTCGGGTCGGTGACGTTGCCCTCCGGCTGGTAGTAGGCGCCGGTGATCCACGGGCCGGCCACCTCGAGCTCGCCGCGTGCCTCACCGTCCCACGGCTGCTCCTCGCCGTTGTCGCCGACGATGCGGGCCTTGACCGGGGCCGGGAAACGGCCCTGGGTGACGCGGTAGGAGAAGATCTCGTCCGGGTCGGTCAGACCGGCGGGCGGACGCGCGACGCTGCCGAGCGGCGAGGTCTCGGTCATGCCCCAGGCGTGGATGATGGTGACGCCGTAGCCGTCGAACTTCTTGATCATGGACGGCGGGACGGCGGCACCGCCGACGACCACCTCGCGCAGGTGCGTGATGTCCTGCGGCTTGGCGTCGAGCTGGGCGGCGACGCCCTGCCAGATGGTGGGGACGGCGGCGGCGAGGGTCGGCTTGGTCGCGGCCATCATCGCCAGCAGCGGCTCGGGCTGCAGGAAGCGGTCGGGCATGACGAGGGTCGAGCCGGCCATCATCGCGGCGTAGGGGAGTCCCCACGACATGACGTGGAACATCGGGACGATCGCCAGCATGCTGTCCTGGTTCGACAGCTGCATCGCCATGGTGGTGGTCGCGAGCATCGAGTGCAGGTAGATGCTGCGGTGCGAGTAGACGACGCCCTTCGGGTCGCCGGTGGTGCCCGAGGTGTAGCACATGACGGCGGCGGTGTTCTCGTCGATCTTCGGCCAGTCGTACGTGGTGGCCTCGCCCGCGATGAGGTCGTTGTAGGCGTGGACGGTGATGTGGTCGGGGGCGGTGAGCGACTCGACCGGGCCGTTGGCGACGACCACGTGCTGCACGTTCGGGGTGCTCGCCAGGTACGGCGACAGCAGCGGTGCGACGGTGGCGTCGACGAAGATCACCTTGTCGTCGGCGTGGTTGATGATGAACACGGCCTGTTCCGGTGTCAGGCGCAGGTTCAGGGTGTGCAGGATGGCGCCCATGGACGGGACGCCGGCGTAGAGCGCCTGGTGCTCGTTGTTGTTCCACATGAACGTCGCGACACGATCGCCCTGCTCAACGCCCAGCTTGACGAGCGCGTTGGCGAGCTGTGCAGCCTGGTCGCCGATCTCCGAGAACGACGCCTCGCGGGTGCCTTCGCCGGTCCAGGTGATGACCTTGGCCTCGGGGAATACACGGCGGCTGTACTCGAGTACGTCGGAGATCAGCAGATCTCCGTGCTGCATTGTCGTTTCGATCATGTTTCTCCTTCGGAAGCCGTCGCACGTGTGAAGTGCCACCGGATTTCTCAACGTGGGTCACCTAATGGACCCATCGGGATAGTGTTCCTGATTACGCCCGAATTTGCATCATTTTCCCGAAATGGTGCACAAACAGCCGAGTGTGTCGCGCGAGGAGGAGTGGTTCGCATGATCGATCAGAGCACCGTCCTGGCCGCTGCGCGCGAGGCCTTCGTCACCAAGGGGCGCATCGAGGTCGGCGAGCTCGCGCAGACTGTCGGCGTCAATCGCAGCACCATCTACCGCAGGTTCAACGGCCGTGACGGACTCCTGGCCGAGGTGATCTGGGCGATGGCCGAACTCGCTCTCGACACCGCCCACCGCAGGGCGGCGGGCGCGGGGCCGACGAAGATCGCGAACACCCTCGGCGAGTTCGCCGCCATCGCCAACCGCGACGCGTCGTTCCGAGGATTCCTGGCCCGCGAACCCGAACGCGCGTTCAAGGTGATGACCACCTGGGGTGGCGGTGTGCAGCCGCGGATCGTCGGGAAGGTGAGTGAATTCCTCGACGAGCGTGTGGATGCGGGCGAGCTCGCGCCGTCCCTGCCGATCGACGACCTCGCGTTGATCCTGGTTCGCATCACCGAGACCTTCGTGTATGCGAATCTGATCACGGGTGAAGAACCCGATGCGGTGAAGGTTCGTCAGGCCTGTGCCGCCATGCTCGGCGCCCCGACCGGCGGCACTGGATTCCGAAAGGCGAGCTGATGGGATTCTCTCTGCGATCGGTCTACGACGCCGTCGAGAAGCGGGTGACGCCGGTGGTCGAGGACGTGGTGCATTCCGACGAGTTCCGCACCGCGAATCAGGTGGTCGGCGGGCTGCGTCGGGCCGCGGGCCGGAAGGTCGGCGGCGTCGTCGCCTCGGCCCTGCACCTGGCCAACCTGCCCGCGGGCACTGACGTGAAAAAGCTGCGCAGGCAGATCGGTGAACTCGACTACGAGGTTCGCCAACTTCGGATGGAGCTCGCCGAGCGCGACGCCCAGCGGAAGGACGAGAAGTGAGCATCGTCGACAGCATCCGCAAAGAGGTGGAACGCAACGCGCTCCGCGCCCGCAACGGCATCAAGATGGCCGCGGGCGTCTCGAGCGTCAAAAACGGCGTCACCCCGCGCGACCTGGTGTGGCGCAACGGCCGCGCCGAGCTGTACCGCTATCGGAACGACGACATCCGCTACCGACCACCGCTGCTCATCGTGTTCAGCGTCGTCTCCCGCGCCTACATCCTCGATCTGACGCCGGGCAACAGCTTCATCGAGCACCTGCTCGCGGGCGGCTTCGACGTCTACATGCTGGAGTGGGGCGAGGCCGACGAGCGCGACGCGCGCAACGGCTTCGAGTACTACGTCGACGGCGCCATCCCCGCCGCGATCCGCGAGGTGTGCAAGCGGTCGGAGGCCGACGAGGTGAGCCTGCTCGGCTACTGCTTCGGCGGAGTCCTGACCCTGCTGCACGGCGCTCACCACCCGGACGCACCGGTCCGCTCGCACACCGTCACCGCGTGCCCGGTGGACTTCACACAGATGCCGCCGTCGCTGGGGTCCATCGGCGACGACGTCGACGCGGTCCTCGGCGACGACGGGAACGTGCCCGCGGACGTTGTCTTCTCGGCCTTCCGTTCGTTGAAGCCGACCGCCGACATCAACGGTTACGTGGACCTGCTCGAGAAGCTGTGGAGCGACGACTACGTGAAGGCCTACCAGTCGATGAACGGCTGGGCGAGCGACCACGTGCCGCTCGCCGGTGAGCTCGCGCGCCAGATGTCGACCATGCTGATGCGCGACAACGCCTTCGTCGAGGACAAGCTGGTCATCGGCGGCGATCACGTCAGTCTCAAATCCATCACCGTGCCGTTCATGGCGGTGCTGGGGGAGAAGGACCACATCGTGCCCGCCGCGGCGGCGGCGCCGGTCATGGACCTGGTCGGGTCCGAGCAGAAGACCGAGCTGCGGCTCAAGGGCGGACACATCGGCCTGGTCGTCGGCCGTACCGCGGCCAAGACCACCATCCCCACCATCATCGAATTCCTCCAGAAGCAGAGCGAGGCGCGTTGACCATGACTGCTGAGATTCGCAATCTCACCCGAGACGACGTCACCGGCCTGGCCGCGATGTTCGCCAAGCTCTCGGACCTCGACCTCACCCTGATCCGCGAGGACCTCAACGACCCCGAGCACGTCGTCTCCCTCGCCGATTCCCCGGATCTGCGGTGGGTGGCCGTCGACGACGGCGCGGTGGTCGGCTGGGCCGCCGTGCAGCGACTGCCCGGTTGGTCCGACCACGTCGGCGAGCTGCGGATCGTCGTCGATCCGGACGCCCGCGGCACCGGCCTGGGGCGTGACCTCACCAAGCAGGCGCTGCGCAGCGGATTCGGCGCCGGGCTGGGCAAGATCGTCATCGAGCTCGCGACCGACCAGGAACCGGTGATCGAGATGTTCTCCCGCTTCGGCTTCACCGGCGAAGCGCTCCTGCGCGACCACATCCGCGACCGCGACGGCGAGCTCCACGACCTCATCGTGCTCGCGCACTTCGCGCAGGAGGGCCTCGAGACCCTCGACGCCATCGGTGTCGTCGACGCCCTCGGCTGATTCCTGTTCCATCCCCTCACCCCCCTGAACCCTCCCACCCGATCAGGAGACCTCCGATGTCTGCCATCCTCGACAACTTCCGGCTCGACGGAAAAGTCGCGCTCGTCACGGGCGCATCCAGCGGCCTCGGTGTCGGCTTCGCCAAAGCCCTCGCCGATGTCGGCGCCGATGTGGTCCTCGCCGCCCGCCGCGCCGACCGCCTCGCCGACACCAAGGCGGCGATCGAGGCGATGGGGCGTCGCGCGATCGCCGTGACCACCGACGTCGCCGACCCCGACCAGTGCACCGCGGCCGCCGAGGCCGCGATGGCCGAGTTCGGTCGCCTCGACGTCCTCGTCAACAACGCGGGTGTCGCCGCGTCGGTGCCCGCCCTGCGCGAGTCGCCGGACGAGTTCCGCAAGGTGATGGATATCAACGTCAACGGCTCGTACTGGATGGCGCAGGCCTGCGCCCGCGTGATGCAGCCCGGCAGCTCCATCATCAATCTCGCCAGCATTCTCGGCATCACCAGTGTGCTGATGCCGCAGGCCGCGTACTCGGCCAGCAAGTCGGCCGTCATCGGCCTCACCCGCGACCTCGCCCAGCAGTGGACGCCGCGCAAGGGCATCCGCGTCAACGCCCTCGCACCCGGCTACTTCGAATCGGAGATGACCGGCGAGTTCGCCGAAGGCGTCCTCGAGCAGTACGTGGTCCCGCGCACCCTGTTCGGCCGCCTCGGCAGCCCCGGGGAGCTCGACTCCGCG